>OMXS01000006.1 GCA_900315095.1 uncultured Prevotellaceae bacterium
CATTTGGCCACAAAGTTCCTTCCAAGTGAGGTCAGGGTATTGAAATTCAGAACCACTCACATGTGCGCCAAGTATAGGGAAAAGCATCGGAACGAGGGGCTCGTGCATGCTTTTTGAAACCTGCGAGAGCAGAATTTTAATGCACTCTGTGCCTTTTCCGAGCCTTGGCATCTTAGGTGCTGTCTGTTTTGTAATATCGTATTTCATTGATATACTGCTTTTTAGATGAAAATTTAATGTTCCAAGCGTTACAGTTACAGCGTTACAGTCGTTTTTTTTGATATTTCACTACCCCTCAATATATATATAAATACTTATATATCAATTAGTTATACAATCTTTAGAAGGGGGGGTGCGTTACGTTTTTATAACTGTAACGCTGTAACTGTAACGCAAGGTCTTGTTCACTCACTTTCCTCTACCAGGCCATCGAGTGCCCAGAGGAGTTCGTTGCTCACGGCCATCGCATAGCGCACCACGTCGAAACCCTTTCCTGTCTTTATAGGCTTGAAGTTAGAGCGATGTCAAGCGCAGCCCTCCAATATGTCAAAGGCCAAATAGTATATAGATCCCTTAATTTTTGGGAAAAGCCTCTAACTCCTAACCAAAACGTTATAGTTGGAGTCGAATTCTCTTGGATGTGTTCCTATGAATATGGCGTTGAGCAGACAGTTGGCAAGAATCTCTTCTTGAGACAAGTCGACCTTTCCCTCCTTCTTTACGTCCATCCCCAAGAGCATGTCCCATGAGGTTTTGAAGTCTTTGTCCTCAGCGCCGAAATAACTTGCGTTGTACTCCTGGTCTTCTATTATTTTATATTTGATGCTCCCCTTGCTTGGAGTGGGGCGCAGTTCAGCCAGTATGTCATAGGCATTCTTGAATTCTTTTCTATGCCGCTTGGCATTAGGATACATGTTTATGATAGATGGGTAAATCTCATCGAATTCATAACTTAAAAGTAATTCCTTAAGTTTCATATTATCATTGTTTTATGTTCCACTTGTTAAAGAAAGGATTAAATATTGATTGTCAGTTCCACAGGGCAATGGTCTGAGCCATACACCTCGTTGTGGATGCTTGCTCCTTCCAGTTTTTCGGCAAGTCTTTCTGACACCACGAAATAGTCGATGCGCCACCCCGCGTTCTTCTCACGTGCATGGAAACGGTAACTCCACCACGAATATATGTCGGTCTTGTCGGGATAGAAAAAGCGGAATGTGTCTATGAATCCTTTCTGAAGCAGTTGGGTGAACTTCTCGCGCTCCTCGTCAGTAAAGCCCGCGTTCTTTCGGTTGGTCTTCGGATTCTTGAGGTCTATCTCCTTATGCGCCACGTTCATGTCTCCGCATACTATCACAGGCTTCTTCTCATCGAGGCTTTTCAGATAAGCCTGGAAGTCATCTTCCCACTTCATCCTGTAGTCAAGACGCTTTAGACCGTCTTGTGAGTTCGGCGTGTAAACTGTAACAAGGAAGAAGTTATCCATTTCGAGCGTGATAACTCTGCCCTCATGGTCGTGCTCGTCTATTCCTATGCCGTAACTGACGTTCAGCGGCTTCTGCCTTGTGTATATTGCAGTACCCGAATAACCTTTTTTGTCGGCGTAGTTCCAGTATGATTCATAACCGTCGAATGCCAAATCGAGTTGTCCCTCCTGCATCTTGGTTTCCTGAAGGCAGAAAAAGTCAGCATCAAGAGCCTTGAACGACTCCTCAAATCCCTTGCCGGCACATGCCCTTAATCCGTTAACGTTCCATGAAATGAGTTTCATCATATGTATATTTTACGATTTAACAATTTCACTATTTTGCAATTTCTTTGTTTCTTAGGTAAGTATTTGCAAAGATACACATTATAATTGAGTAACCAAAACATTTACAATAAATGTAAACCATTTTATCTCGGTTTTGTTGGCAAATCGAAAAATAATTAATACCTTCGCAGTCAGAATCTACTAACAAGAAAACGATATGCAGAATAACGCAGAAAACAAGATAGAACTTACCGACAGTCAGAAGATAGTGTTGAAGCAAATAATCGACTTCGTCGACAATACCGACTGTCGCGTATTTATACTCAAGGGATATGCTGGAACAGGTAAGACAACGCTCATGAAGTTTCTGATAGCCAAATTGCAAGAGAAGAAACGCAACTACCAGCTTCTGGCATCTACAGGAAGGGCTGCAAAGGTGCTCGCCAACCTTTCGGACATGAATGGCAACACCTCGACCATTCACTCTATGGTCTATTCGTTCAACGGACTAAACAAGGAATACGACGAGAAGGAAGAACCGCAGGTGGGAAAGGACGGGCAGCTGTTTCTGGTATTCGAGCCGGCACAACTTGACGAGGAGTTGGTGCCAGAGATGATTTACATCATCGATGAGGCATCGATGGTCTCCGATATGACTTCCACAGACATCACGCAGGCGAAGTTCGGAAGTGGGCGACTGCTGAAAGAACTGCTCGACTACGACAAACGCAACGGCAGCAAGTTCATATTCGTGGGCGACCCCTGTCAGTTGCCTCCCATCGAAGAGTATTACTCGCCCGCTTTGATGAAAGACTATTTCGAGCGTGAGTTCGAGATGGGCGCACAGGAGGCCCAACTCACAGAGATAATGAGGCAGAAAGGGCGTAGCGGCATCGTTGATGCATCGAAACAGGTGAGAAACCTATACAACAATGCACCTGCCGACAAGAGCGGATACGGAGCGCAGCGCCTATGGGGGTTCTTGCCGTTCCGCCGCTATCAGGACATACAACTGCATCCCAATCTTGACGAGATGACCGGCTGTTATGTAGAGAAGATAAAGACCTCAGGACTTAATAGTGCCGTGTGTATCTGTCGCAGCAACAAGGCATGTGGAGATCTCTCTGCCAACATCAGGGCACGATTGGGACATACAGCAGGAAAACTTGAAGTGGGCGATATGCTGATGGTGGTGCAGAACAATATACCGGCAGGTCTCGTTAACGGCGATATGGTGACCGTAGAGGAAATTAGTCAGCAAACAGAGGTAAGGGGGCGCCTTACTTTCCGTTATGTAAAGGTAAAAGAACTGTTTACAGAACACCATAGCTCATCTCTTATAATCGAGGACTTGCTTCATCAGTCGCGCCTTAACCTTGACAGTTATCAGCAGCAGGCTTTGTTCGTGGATTTCATCCAGCGTATGCGCAAGAAAGGAATAACCCAGAAGAACAATCGTAAAAGATTTTACGAGTTGATGATGCAAGACCCATACCTTAACGCCCTGCGCTGTGTCTTCGGATATGCCATAACATGCCATAAGTCGCAAGGAGGCGAATGGGAGGACGTGTATGTGCATGTGCCGCGCAACATCACCCTTAATCCTACTAAAGAGACTTACCAATGGCTCTATACCGCGATGACGCGTGCGAAGAACACCCTACACCTTGTCGATGAGTTCTACATAAAGTAGAGCGCAGGTGGCAGTTATAAACGACTTGTAATATATTCTTCTTCATTTTAACTCTACAACAATTATCATAGTTGTCTGAAAATAAGCATTATTGCAGTAATGCTTACCTCTACTTTGCCTCTACTTTACCTCTACCTATCTTCTACTAAAATCTACATAGAATGTTGTGTTAAGTGACCAGCAGAATGGGGTTAAACGTTGTTCATGTTGTATACCTTTGACAAGCGGAAAGTATATCTTTGACTATCCGAAAAGGCATTAATGGGGAACATAGGGAGCATCAACGACAAGACTGTTCTAATAACAGTAGAGTTCTGGTAGAACTTTAGTAGAGGTAAGGTAGAGGTAAAGTGATGAGAGGAAATCATGCAAAACCCCTTTAAAACAAAATGTTTTGAAGGTAATACTTTTTTTGTCTTGTAGAGGCAAATACAAAATTTAGGAAATACAATTCTATTTTTCCTTTCTATAATCCTTGTTATAATGGAATATGCTCTATGAGGTATTAACGATGTTGTTGTTCGTTCAGCAAACGTTAGGTCTAAATCCTTGTTATGATGGAATATGCTCTATGAGTCACTGTAGAAACATGGTTAGCACAACACGGTGTTTTGTCTTAATCCTTGTTATAATGGAATATGCTCTATGAGCATTCGCGAACGGGCATATCACACTGAAGAGCATTATGCAGTCTTAATCCTTGTTTTAATGGAAGATGCTCTAAGAGTTATTGTAAAGGGCAAAATCGTATCTTTTTCCGAAGGCTAGTCTTAATCCTTGTTTTAATGGAAGATGCTCTAAGAGGGTTTCAGCATTATGCTGAAGCAGTCGAAGACTACTGAGTCTTAATCCTTGTTTTAGTGGAAAATGCTCTATGAGACTTATAAAGGTCGTGATATGGAAATTCCCGTCGTGTCTTAATCCTTGTTTTAGTGGAAAATGCTCTATGAGAGAAAATGTTTTCAAATCTATAATGGATGATTATTCAGTCTTAATCCTTGTTTTAGTGGAAAATGCTCTATGAGTCCCAGAGCATCGTCTTCACTACTTCGTTAGATGAGTCTTAATCCTTGTTTTAGTGGAAAATGCTCTATGAGAGCGTACTAAGTTCGATCCGAGTCTCTCACAGTTGTCTTAATCCTTGTTTTAGTGGAAAATGCTCTATGAGAGCAAGCAGACATAAATCCTTTTAAATAGAGCAAATAAGACTATTCGTATTAAATATCTCTTTCAAAATACGCGAAAAAAGCACTGCTTTTAACGGGCTGCAAAGGTACTAATAATATTCAATAAGTCAAAGAACGATGGGGGTAAAGTGTCTTATAATCAGTATTCCCTGAAACCGACGAAAGAGAACTCTGAGGTTTTCGATCCATCGGCGTTTTCTGTAACAATGCGCTCCGTGGTGGATGCCACGCACCGGATGCCCATGGATTTAAGGCGGGAAACGAGGTTATATACGAAAGTCATTTCTCCCATGATGTGCACTGTGACATCGCAATCATGGCTTTTCTCCACGATACTCTTGGCCGTCTCTTCTGCTATAGCCTCGATGTTCTCACGACTGTCCTCAGGGTTGACCTGTGGAAAAGCCATATCCTCTATTTTGCCAAATTGCCTTGCCGCCTTCGTTTGCCTCTCGTCCCATTGGCTGGATGGGTGGTTGGTAAGGTTGATGAACATAGTTGTTTACCTTTTGTTCTGGGTTTGTATTTGCTCATTAATGAGAACTTTAAGTGGGGGATTGTTAACAGGATTGTCCCGCCATAATGAGAAATTGAAATGAAGTATGTCATTGTCTTTGCATTTCTCAATAGCGTGTTCATATCTGTATCTGTTTTTTTCGTTAGGTTTATCGTTGGTTACGAATAGACCTGTAGAACTTGTACCACTAAAGTTTTTTAGGGCACTGCGGAATTTGTCAATATCGGTGGTATCATGAATCATCGTTTTGCATTCAACGAAGAGCAATCTGTTCCCGAATTCTGCTATAATGTCAATTTCATTCTTTGCATTACCGTCAGAATCTGTAAACTCACAATTCAGCCATATGTTTTTGATGTTCTCATTCTGGCTTAGTTCTCTCGCTGTTTTCAGTTCGAACCACCCTGAATTGAAAAGAATGTCAAAGACGTGTTTGCTTTGAAACTCTTTAATGAAAACATTTCTTCCTGTTTTAAGCCTTATCTTTGCCCATTTTTCTTCAAGAGAGAACTCTAATGTTGAGCCATTTGCTGTTTCGATAAAGCCACTATCCGAGCATTCTTTTAGGTTGTTCTTGTCTGTCAATTCATGAAAGTCTTTCCGGTTTATTTTCCGTACTTTTTCGACTGCTCGCAGCACTATAATATCCTCATCAGTGTATTCACTCAGCGCGCGGTAGGAAGTGAGGGAAGACCCATACAACTCAAATCTTTTGAAAGTGTCTATGCATCCTTGGTGCGTTTTTTTGAGAAGGATGTCTATGATGTTGTTAGTTTGATCGACATATATAAAGTGAACGTGTTCTTGGTTGTTGAAAACGAGGAAGAATGTCAACGACCATAGTTTTGTCCCGCTTGTCAGGTTTATGGTTTTCTCATAGTCAGCATATTCCTCATTTAACAGTAGTGCAAGTCTTTCAATTTCATCAAGGTCAATTGGTGAGCATTCCTTGATGATAACACTGCGTTTTTGGAACTGGTGACTGATTCTGCCTGCTTCTGCCCTGCTTTGAGGGGAACAGACAAGCACAACAGTATTTGCCTGACCGTCATCTTTGATACCGATGTACTCAGGTATTGGCTGCCCGCCAACCAATGTGATATGAACTTTTTTCATTAACAGATACAATTATATGAGTTCTTTGTAAAAAGTGTTGAATGCTTTCTGGATGTTTTCGCGTATTACTTTTGCTGTATGTGCCTCTTTCTCGTCCCGCATTCCACTATGATTGATGTCATTTCGCTCGTCTGTAAGATTTCCAAAAGCAGAATAGATTTTTTCAGAGGACATGATTGGGTCAAAATAAAGTTTTCTGAGAATACTATCTTTTTCTATTTTGTTTATTATTTCAACTTTTTCACTTTCCTTCGTTTCCTTGTCATTTGTTTTTTTGTGAAATGCGAAAACCGTGTTAACATAACTTCTTTCGTCCTTGTCTTTATAATTCAGATTGTAGCGAATACAAAAATATGACACGATACTTTCTTGAAGAATTGTTGCAGCCTGTTGATAAAGATTGTGCTCTATGCACCACCTCGCTGCTTCAAAGCCATTCTTAAGATTGGGTTTCCCACTGTTTCCTTCAAACGGGCTTAATGATTCTTTTACTTTAAGGATGATGGGGTTAAGTGGCTCTATCACAGCATCAACATAATCTGACAAATTATCCCTTAGTTTTGTGACATTTTCGCCAGACAAGATTTCTAACCCTCTGCATGTTTGAAAATCATTAACTATTCTTTCTAAACTATTTGCCAGGTAATTTAATTTATTTGCATCATCCTTGCTGCCGCTCTTCAATCCCTTGTGCACAGCAGCCTGATGGTCAGTAATCAATTTCTTTATCTGTTTAGAATTTCCATTCCGAATATAATCTGCTGCCGCAAAAGTCCAGTCTTGTATTCCTGACAGAGGAAGCAAATCGATAATAGGAGCTTTGAGGTGTTTTTTCCCTTCTTCGTCTATAATTTCTTCCTTGACTTCAAAGTTTCCATAGGTAATGCTTTTTACTTCAATTCCTTTCAGAAACTTTGAGTAGTTAATCAGTACTAGTGCCAGCATTGGTAGAGACCTGAAACCATGCGTAATGTCGAAGTATAGTTTGTCTCCAGGCTCTAATACTTCATATACTCGTTTGAAAATCTCAAATAATTCGGACTCGTTCTTACCGACGGGCAGTTGCTCAACTGTTTTGATTTGGAATGGATAGTGTTTCTTTGCAAGGCTTGTTTGAAGTCCTTCTTGAATAATAGGCTCGTTTGTACCATATACCTTATGCCCATTGTCAAACCAGTTATTTGTTTTAGCGCCATCTGTAAGCAAAATATAGGCTACATCGTTATTGTTCCATTCTTCCTTTTCTAACAGAAAATCCAGTGTTGCTTCTTGAATGTAGCGCACGCTTTCAGAGCAGAAATCATCTTTGTAATATCTGCATTCTTTATAGTTGGTAAATCCTAAAAATGATATGAAAACTTTTCTTGCCATAGTTAGTTCTTTTAGTTTGATATTGTTTGCAAATATAACTCTTTTTCTATAATAATCCAACAAAAGCAAATGAAATCCTTTTGAGTTGCGGAAAACTCTAGATTCCATCGCTCGACCATAAAGGGGCGCTTTTCTTACACGTAGCGACAAATAGAACTAATTACCATAGACCCTTGTTATAATGGAAAGGTAAAACACCCTTCATGGCGGCGGGTAACATTCTCATGAAGTTGTAATCCTTGTTATAATGGAAAGGTGATATACCAATGCGTTATATGGATTTGCTCGCACCAGAGTTGAAATCCTTGTTATAATGGAATATGCTCTATGAGCAAATACATCCTGTGTGAGCAGGGTGGAGGTTGGGAGCCTTAATCCTTGTTATAATGGAATCTGCTCTATGAGACACCCGCACAACGTCGTAATGTTTGATGATGGACATCAGTCTTAATCCTTGTTATAATGGAAAGGTGATACACCGGTGTAGGAAGTTTCCGTGTACTTGGTGTGTTGTAATCCTTGTTATAATGGAAAGGTGAAACACCAAATTGTTGGGTTACAACCATCACTAAAGTGTTGTAATCCTTGTTATAATGGAAAGGTGATACACCCATATGTAAAGAACTTGGTATCGAATATAAGTTGTAATCCTTGTTATAATGGAAAAGTGATACGCCAACAACGTATCTCACATCATCTCTTACAAGTCTTAATCCTTGTTATAATGGAAAGGTGATACACCCAAGTACGGTAAGTGGCTCGACGATCATGCGTTGTAATCCTTGTTATAATGGAAAGGTGATACACCTAACTTCCCAAAGGATGGCATGGTGAATGCGTTGTAATCCTTGTTATAATGGAAAGGTGATACACCCAAGTGGAAAGTCTATATTCCTTAACATGGTTGTAATCCTTGTTATAATGGAAAGGTGATACACCCAACATCGAGCGAGACCGTATCTTTAAGAGTTGTAATCCTTGTTATAATGGAAAGGTGATACACCTATAGTCAAGATTGTTGGGTTACGACAATGTTGTAATCCTTGTTATAATGGAAAGGTGATACACCAAACTTAACGGAATATTCTTATGCAAATAGGTTGTAATCCTTGTTATAATGGAAAGGTGATACACCCATGATTCGTATGGGATTCTTCGGATCTCGGTTGTAATCCTTGTTATAATGGAAAGGTGATACACCTATTGTTACTAAAATATGAAAAGAATAACGTTGTAATCCTTGTTATAATGGAAAGGTGATACACCGCATCCGTTGTTGGCAACCATTCTGCCGATGTTGTAATCCTTGTTATAATGGAAAGGTGATACACCTATGTACGGCATTAATATTCACGGTCTCTTGTCGTAATCCTTGTTATAATGGAAAGGTGATACACCCGACTTCGTCGGTATCTGGGGGACGAAGATGTTGTAATCCTTGTTATAATGGAAAGGTGATACACCGTATGATGTGTATCTTACAGAAATTCAGCATTTTATAGAGTGTTTTGGTTCTTTAAAATCGATTAAAACCATAAGTATATGTTTTGTTTCTATCATTTTTTAACATGTCAAAGAACGCAATTAACTATGGGGAGGAGTGTGTTACTCCATCCCCAGTTCTTTAAGTATTCGTGAAGCATGGACTTCACCAATGGACTTGACAAGGTCTTTGCGCTTTGCTTTCTTGAGTTCCTTTGGCGGCAGACTCTTAAACCCTTGCAGGAGTGCGGCATATTCCTCTTCGCCGAAGGAGTGTCCTTCACTTTTCAGCCACTTGGCGGTAGTGCCGATTAGATTGCCGGCAGATGTCTTGCCCTTGATGACTTCAGCCAAAGGCTGGCTGAAACGCTGGGTAGCGGCAGCCTGTTCCTTCAGGCTATACTCAGCTGAGGCTTTGTCTCTTTTTATTCTCTCGATAAATTCTGCTATCTCCTTGTTGTTTGGATAGATGTCCGTTGCCTGCTGGGCTTTCGCCAGTGCCTCGTCCCAGTTCTCGTCGGCAAAGTGCTGTCGCGCTGCCTCTATCAGTTGGCGACAGGTTTCTTGCTTACGCGCCTCTTCCTGTCTCGCCTCTTGCTTTTGTTTCTCCTCGGCAATCCTCTTTTCTTTTTCTTCCTCTTTCTTTTTAAGCGGCAAAAGGATTTGCTCAACACGGTCGTGATGCTCTTTCTGCATCTTCTCTTCCCATGCTTTGCTTTCTTCCTCGTCGGTTATGCGAATCTTCACGAAACCCATGAGTTGTATGCTGCCGTCGTATTCAGCAGTCTTGCGCGATTTATACTTCTTTTTCCCATAGTTCCTGTCTTTGGGAGAGTCATAGAAACCTGTGTCGTCATAGTCTTCATACTGCCAGTCGCCCGTTATGGAGTGGAATCCCACTCCTGCTGACATCTTTAGCAGACAACACGAGCCGTCGGCAGGAATCTGACTCAAAAGATAATTGATGTTCTCAAGGATTTCTTCAGACCTTTCTGCTGCATATTTCTCAAAGAACTCCCTCTCTTTCTCAAGATAACCCTTTGTAACTCTGTTAACTACAGAGAACATGTCTTGCAGACTGCCGTATATGAGTTGGCTCTTCTTTTCCTTATGTGAAATAGCAGCATTTCCTTTCTCCAACAAGTGGTATGCACCTGATGCCATCGAGATGTTGCCGTAGCCTTTCTGTCCTGGAGCCACACACTCATAGAGCGTGTTGAAACCATTGGGCGAATACTTGCTGTCAGTATGAGAGTTCCCCTCTTTGTCGGTTCCTTTATGCTTCCATCCGCCTTGCCAATCGTTTCCTTTGCCTTGCAGATTGAAGATTTTGGTGTTGACAAGTACTGTCGACGGCATCTCTACATCGCTGACACGAATGAAACGCATGAAATCAGTACCGTCTTTCATGTTTCCGAAGACCGCAGCGTTCTCTTCCTCGCTATCACGCAGATAGTTGAAGAGAGCGGAACGTAGCGACCCTTTTATTGAGCTGCCAGGGATGAGTGGTTTGTCGTACAGTTGTGTTCTGATGAACGACTTTATGCTGTTGTTGGTGTTTACAGGAGAGTCGAACACCAGTCTTGACACCTTTTCTATCTTGTCGCCCAACAAAAGACATATTCCTTTGTCATCGGATTTCAGGAACAAGGCGGTAAGCTTGTCTATGTCCACACCCTCTTCGGCTGCCTTCTTGATGTCGATGACATACACTTTCTGGTCTTTCTGCACGAAGTCGATTCCTTTTGTCCACTCGTTGTCGTTGCCGGCACCTGCCGACAATGGCGTGAGGACTTCCAGTTCAATGTGATATTTCTTGTCTTCCATAGTGCGTCTATTTAATTGTTATGGGCAGCATGATAGACTTGCCGTTGCGCCATACGGGGTGGTCGGGAGTTAGTTCTCCCACCTCAGGTTTGAGGTTGACAATCTTGCCAATGGCTTGGCACTCACATGCTGTGTCTTTTTGGAACACCGAACCAGGCAGGAATCCATAGATGACATTCTTACGCAGAGTGGTAAACGGAGGAGTGGTTATCCAACCGCCACGCCTTGTGAAGTCGTATGCCACATGTTCGGAACTGAGCAGTTGCTCAAGTTGTTCCTTTGACTCAGGAATCAAGAGCGACAACGCCACCTGATGATTTGCCTCTTGGGGCAGGTCGATGGTGATGCTGTCGGTGGAGTACTCGAAGAATCCGAAACCAACGTTTCTGTCCGTTCCCAATCCTTCATTGGCAAGGACGGCGAGAGCCTTGTCGAGTAATGTCGTGTCTCCCTCGGCAATGAAATAAAGTCCGGCATTATGTCGGAAGATTATTTTGTCGACATAATACGGTTTTGCATCTTCCTTGCCAGTCCTGCTTTGAAGTGTCACTCGTTGAGACACTTCCGATTTCATGAACTCTCTTGTGCCGTCGGCATTTTCAGGCAGTTTATATTCCGTGAGATATGACTCGTGAATGAATTGCAGGTAGTGGTCTGTATTGTCGAAAAGAGCATCGCCCGCAAGAACCTTGTCATAGAGAGCTGCATCAATCCACTTCACCTTCTTCACTTTCTTGGCTGCCGAAACATCTGTCAGTTCTGGCTGCCTTGCCATCATGGGCATCGGCAGGAAATAGACAGGTCTTGCACTCTCTTCTCTCTGGTAGTAAGGAAAGAGGCTGCTCAGCGTGAATCCCAAGTTTCCGTCATCGGGAATGGCGTGTCCTGTCTTTGCAAGGCAGGAGGTAAGGGCGGCATGGATAGAGTCAGACTGTATGGTGTTCATGCTGTATCCCTCGTCCTCGCGTTGGCTTCCGATGTGGAGTGGGGCGGTGAAGTGCAACTTATATATCTTGAATGTTGCCATATACACGTCTTTTATGCATTCCAGTTGTTTTCCTCAGAGAGAACAGTCTCTTTAAACTCTCCGAACTTTATCTGTCCGTAGCCGCGAGAACCACTTCCTCCCAGATAGTCATTTTCTAATAGTCGTATGCCTTTCTTGAAGAGTTCCTTTAGTTCTTCCTCGTTATCGTCATCCCAGATGTTGAGAATAAACTCTGCGTCGAATATAGCGCCAGCAGGCACGCGCTCAGTCTGGCGAGGATGCTCAGCTACTCCCTTAACGCGGTCGATGACATTTTCGAATTTACTCTCAGTATAAGGCAT
Source organism: uncultured Prevotellaceae bacterium (assembly GCA_900315095.1). Taxonomy (GTDB): domain Bacteria; phylum Bacteroidota; class Bacteroidia; order Bacteroidales; family Bacteroidaceae; genus Prevotella. The sequence goes on from OMXS01000006.1 coordinate 12,276, forward strand.
GTCTAAACTGTCACATCCAAGGAGAGCACTCTTTGACTCATCCGTCAGCATGGCGTCTCTTACGATAATCTTCGATGGCTGGTTTTTTGTATTGTTATTTCTGTTTTCTGTGCTACCGAAGAGATTGTTTACTTCTTTGTCCAATCCTACTTGTGTTGCGCCTGCTACTTGCTCAAGCAGACAACGCATCTTTCCTTTAAGTGAACTACCGGGAATGTATGGTGTGTTGTCCTTAGATGCAAGTTTGATTACAGGATTGTCAATACCTCCGATTTCAACATTCTCACTGCTACCTCCGATATGTAATCCTGTTATAAGTTCTATGGAAGTCTCTATCTTTATCTTTTTTATTAACTGTTTCATTGTGTTCAAATTTTTAGTTGTTATTTCTTTTCTTCTGCTTTATGGTATGCCACAATCGCTTCAAAGGCTGTAATGAAGTTTTTGAATGCTTTAGGCTTGTCAGTACTGCTTTCTACCTTATCTATGGCATCTGCCATAACGTAGTAGAAATCTTCAATCTTCTGAACTTTTCCTCTTCTGCCGTTTTGCTTCGCCCGTCCTACTGCATATGCCAATTTCGGTTTAAGCATTACAAATTCAGTTTCATCGTATCCAATCATCTGTTGGCGTTTTACCTCACCGAAGAATTTCCTTAACTGACTTGTTGTCAATGGTTCTGCGGTATCTTCTTTTTGAGCAAGATAACCACCAAATTCTTCTGCGAAATTTACAGTAGTTTCTGTGATTTTTTCTTGGATTTCTATTTTAGAAATCAGTTTGTTTTTGTCCCAACTCATAATTATTATGTTTTTAGTTATTATTGTCTTTAATTCTCAGTTCCAGTTCTGCCCATCTAGCAGCAAGTGCAACCAGTTCAAGATTTCGTGGTTTTTGGTAGTCGAGGTCTTTGTCTCTTAAAGAACGACAGAAATCATGGACTGCTATATTCGATTTATATCGATCCATGTAGCGTGTCAGATAATAACTGATATGCCAGATGTAACTAAAGTCCTCCGCTTTGCCTTCTTCCTTACGAATCTTATTCTGGTCAGCAATTGAGGAGTAGAGCATAAGTTTGTGCAGAATGCCTTTGCTAAGACTGTAGTTGTCGATAAGGCTTATAAACTGCTGCTTGAAACTCTTGATATAATCGAATTCCTCGTTCCATGAGATGGTCTTGCCAAGCATGTGGAATGCATTTTTCTTCCCCTTTTCGTTGTCGAACTGCTTGGCAGCATCCTCTGCCTCGCCAGCAAGTTCGGCAGCCTTTGCAATGGGGTACTTTGGATGCACTATAGCGACACCTCCAGATATGGTGATGCCGTCACTCGCAAAGTTTTTAGCGGTTTCTTTATGGATACGCTCGGCGAAATCAATCACCTTGTCCCATCGTCCCACAACAAAGAGATCGTCGCCACCAGCGTAGATGATGTTTAGGTACTCCCTAAATTCATCTTCCTTTTGTAGTTCGGCAACTCCGTTTTCAAAGAAATCTACCAGCCGCTTAGAGAACTTTTCGTACTTACTGATTGAATCGAAACCGTCGATAAAACGTTTGCCCAACCCGTCAACATCCATGCGGAGAATTCCAAGATAGGTTTTATTTGCATAGTCTTCAAAACTCTTGAAGTGTTCTTGCTTTCTAAGTTCCTCGCCTAAAACCATCTCTTCCTTCACGGAAGGCAACACATAAACCTCTTTTTCGTCATCAAGATCTTTAACAAGCACGCAGTCGGGAGACTCAATGCCTGTGACAGCACATACCTTAGGCTTTCCGCCAACATTGATGGTCTCAAAAAAGTTCTCATAGCCCTCAATCAGAAGATTCTTAAACTTCTGATTCTTTTGCTTGGTAAAGTCTGCATTTACCAGTTTCCATAAGACACCTGGCTTTTGTGCGCTCATACCGTTACATTCAACGCTGCCGTCGTTATTTTCGGTAAATGGCACATAACCGATGTTCAATCCCAACTGTCCCATCTGTTTCTTCCATAAACTCTGCTTTGCTTTGTCTGCAGTAGAGTCAATGGCTTTGATTATTTCTGGAGAATTGTCTGTCAATAGGTAGAACTTTCCTCCAGAACAGTAGATGGTCTTAGTTGTGTTTTCGTTAGCACCAGCATCAATGACAGCCTTCTTTATGTCTGAACAGACATTTTCCATATACCGTCTTAGGTAATAGGAGCGCCCTTTCAGACTGACTGCGGCTTTCTTTGATGTGATGTTATAGAGAAATTTCTGAATGCCAGAAAGGTCTCCACCCACAAATAATTGTTTATACACTTTTTCCATTAACTGTTGTTTATTGATTGTCTTTTTCTTCTTTTTCCTTTTCCTTTTCCTTTTCCTTCTCTTTCTTTACGGGATGAACAACACCATATCCAATGCTGGCATTCTTTCCAATACCTAAATTGTTTGGTATGGTGAGATTGCATGAGAAATCAGCATTGAATGCCATCATCTTAACGCCTTTATTTATAATAAGGTAAGGGTTGCCGATATCCGTTATTTTCACCAATAATTCTTTCTCCAGATAAATTTCTAAGCCTTTCAGCATGGAAAGCAGGTTGGCTTTCAGGATGTTTTCAAGAAAGGTCACTCTTTCTACTACACCCTCGATGTTCTGATAGGCTTTATAGTTTTTAGAATTGAGAGGGAGCCATCTTGTAATATGGTAGTTGAACGACTGTTCCCACGCCTGAATTAGAAGTCTTGTAGGTCTGACGGATTTAGTACTGCATATTATCTCGCGTTCTCCAATACGCAGTTTGCCCCCTGATGCTAACAGGAATTTTCCAATCAGGTCTGCCCCTTCCTCAATGCATACGATGGCGGCTTTTCCTCCCAAGCGTTTGTACTGAATGAGCGGATAAGAATAACGGAACTGATTGTCGGTGATATGATTATGGAAAAGAAGGTTAGCATCTTCTCCAAGACTTTTGATTACAGCACCTCTGAAAAGGGGAATCTCTTGTTGGTTAATATCTGCCTCTGTTATTATGGTTAGCGTTCTTAAGTATTTCATTGTGTGTATGTTTTTCTTGATTTAGTCACAAAGATATGAAATAATATGTAATGTTATTCAAGGTTTAATTATAGTTTTGTGTTTTTTAACATAAGGATGTCCATATATAATCAGAAAAAGTTTCGTTTTAGACAACTCCTATTGTTAGACTGGAAATATATTCTCTTTCTTGTTCCTAATTGTGAAAAAAGTGTTATTTTTGCAGCATAGATTTCCAAATGACGATTTATTTAATTAGTTTTGCACCCAAAAGTAAGGCAACACCTCTGAAATAGATGAATATCGAGACACTCAACAGATGGCAGAAGTCTTTGCAGACAAGGTCGAGTCTTGCCATTATCGTTACGGCGGCTATTCTCATAGAACTAACCGTCGCAATACAGTATTGGTATGCCAAGCGAGGAATTGAGGAGGAGGTGGTGCGCCGTGCCAAGAGCGAACTGACTGTGGAAAGTCTCGAGATACAGAACGTGATGACTTCTGTGGAGGTGGGCGTGAAGAACCATGTATGGGTTATAGAGAGCATGCTCGAATATCCCGACTCGATGTACACCATAGAGTATCGTATTGTACACGAAAACGAGCAGATATGGGGATGTGGTATCGCTTTTATTCCCGACTATTATCCAAGCAAGGGAAAGTGGTTTGAACCATACACGTCGCTTAACTTAGGAGAAAAAATCGTTAAGACGCAGATAGGAGGACCCAACCACGACTATACTAAACTGGAGTTCTATAAACATAGTTTGGAGGGAGACTCCGCTTTCTGGAGTGAGCCTTACCTGGATCCCGATGGCGCGCGAGGGATGGTTACTACATTTTCTATGCCTGTTCATGACAAGACAGGGCGCGTTGTGGCCGTGGTGGGAGCCGATGTTGCGCTCGACTGGCTCTCGGATGTTGTAGATGCAAACAACGCATACGAGTCGTCTTACGAAATGATTATCTCACGCAATGGATTGCTGATGGCAAGTCCCGTAGAGAGTCTGGTGATGCAACGGAATATTCACGACATAGAACTTGGAAAGAAAGACACTTCTCTGAGCAGGTTTAATGAACAGATGAAGTCGGGAAAACACGGTCAAACAATACTTACAGATGAGAACGGCGTGAAGAATTATGTCTTCTTTGCTCCGATAAAAGGCAATACAGGATGGTCAATGGCGGTGGTTTGTCCTGACAAGGAGATTTATTCATCATTGCGTAAGGTGGGATTATATCTTACTCTGTTGATGCTTGCAGGTCTTGCTCTTCTCACCTTGATAGTGGTGCGCACAATTCATGGCTTCAAAAAACTCCAGCGGGCGAATGCCGACAAGGAGAGTATAGACAAAGAATTGCATATTGCAAACGCCATTCAGATGGGCATGTTGCCTAAGGTTCATTCGCATTATCCCGATAGCGACGATATTGAGGTCTATGGCTCTCTTGTGCCTGCAAAGGTGGTGGGAGGTGACCTGTACGACTTCTTCATACGAGATGAGAAACTGTTCTTCTGCATAGGTGACGTTAGCGGAAAGGGTGTGCCAGCATCACTTGTGATGTCGGTTACGCGAACCTTGTTCAGAACACTCTCTAACCACGAGACGTTGCCTGATCGTATTGTTGATCGTCTTAACGACACTATGGCAGAGATGAATGAGACCAACATGTTCGCCACTATTTTTGTTGGTGTGCTCCATATTCCTACAGGTAAGTTGCAGTATTGTAATGCAGGACATTGCCCGCCGTTATTGATTGGCAACGGAGTGTCAAAACTTAATGTCATTCCAAATATTCCTGTGGGCTTTATGGCAGGGAAAAAGTTTGTCTCTCAGGAGATAATGATAGAGCCGGAAACCACGATATTCCTATATACCGACGGACTAACAGAGGCAGAGAACTCATCTCATGCCCAGTTCGGTGTAAAGAGAGTGGTTAATGAGGCGGAGAGGATCATTGCTAACGGCAACATCAATCCTAGCGAACTCATCAAACAGATGTCGGATGCTATGCATGAGTTTGTTAGTGGAAACGAACAAAGTGACGACTTAACGATGCTTGCGGTTAAATACACCAAGCAGCAAGACACGAAAGAGTTGAGGCGTAATATTGTTTTGCCAAACGATGTTGAAACCATCACCAAGCTTCACCCATTCATAGAAGAGATAGGGGAGAAGCTTGAACTGAGTCCCTCGCTGACGATGAAGCTGAACCTCGCTGTTGAGGAGGCGGTAGTCAATGTTATGAACTACGCTTACCCTGAAGGCACTTACGGCGAAGTCGCTATTGATGCGATGGCAGACGACAAGCAGCTGCAAATAATACTGACAGACTGCGGAGTTGCATTCGACCCAACCGAGAGCAAGGAGGCAGACACCACGCTCTCTGCCGATGAAAGGCCTATCGGTGGATTAGGAATACATCTCGTAAGGCAGATAATGGACTCTGTCAGTTATGAGCGAACGAATGATAAGAATGTGCTCACGCTGGTAAAGGTGTTGTGAGGTGATGGGTGTTGGGAAGCTTAACGTGTGAAACTTATAACTAATAACAAATAAATATGAAAACGACTTTTAAAGTAGAAGACAACGAATTTGTGATGTACTTAGAGGGAAGGCTTGACACAGCCGCAAGTTCGCAGGCAGAAAAAGACCTGCGTGCGCTTTACGATTGTGAGGGCCACGACATAGTACTCGACTGTACCGATCTCGAATACATCTCTTCTAGTGGCTTGCGACTCTTCCTTAACGTGTTGAAAAACGCTCACACAAAAGGAAGCTCCGTATTCATCAAAGGTATAAATGATGATATACGGAGCGTATTGGAGATGACTGGTTTCAACAGTCTCTTTCAGTTCAGGTAAGCAGTTTCGCTATCTTCCGAGCCTTGCCTCAACAACGTTGACAACATAGTCGCCTAACTTCTCGCACTCGCTTACGAGGTCGGTGTACATGGTGCCAACAGAGTAGTCGTACTCATGTTCGTTGATGGCGCGAATGTTATCTTCCTTCAGTCGGTCGCGCATGCCATTGATTTCATTCTCTATGCGGAATGTTTCATTGATGTCTTGTTCCTCACGTCTGCCCTGCATTACGCGGTTCATCTGCGTCAGCGAGTCGTCTGTGAGTTGAATAATATTGTGCAAATCGGCATATTGCTTTTCCGTGAAGTCTTTGTTCGACTGCTTGCGGCGGTTCATGGTTCTTGCGAGGTTATAGCATGAGTCGCCAATAGACTCTATCTCGCTTATCTGTCGCATCATCTGGCGAATCTTCTGCTTAGTGTCGTCAGACAGATGGGCGTCGCTCACCTGCTCGAGGTAGCGCGCAATTTCTATTTCCATGTTGTCAGATATTCCCTCGTATTTCTCTATGCGCGCATAGAGTTTTGCAAACTTCTCGTTATCTTTCTCTCCAAGCAGTTCGCGCACCATTCCGAACATGCGCTGAATGCGCGTGCCGAAGAGTGCAATCTCTTTCTGTGCCTGATAAACCGCGATTTCCGGAGTCTTGATGATACCGCTCTGGATGTACATGAGGCGCTCTTCCTCTTCTTCATCATTTTGTTTGGACTTGATGACGCGGCAAACCAGTTTCTCAATTTGCGGTATGAACCAGATGAGAATGCCTGTGTTTACAAGATTGAAGCATGTGTGGAATGCTGCAAGTACAAAACTTAGCTTGGCAGAGTTGGCGAAGAAAGCGGCATCGCCGGCTGCCTCTTTTGTCATTGTGACGTCATAGCCAACCAAATTGCACACGAAGTCGACAAACGGGCGGAACACGATTAGTATCCAGAACACTCCGAAGAGGTTGAAGAACATGTGCGCAAAGGCTGCCCTTCGTGCCTGGGTTCCAGCAGAGAGTGCAACAATATTAGATGTAACGGTGGTACCGATGTTCTCTCCCATAACGAGTGCGATGCCCTGATAGATGGGCAGCACGCCGCTTGAGCAGAGAATCATGGTGATTGCCATTACTGCTGCCGACGACTGGACGCACATCGTTAGCACGCCTCCAATTACCAGAAACAGGAGAGTGGTGAGGAAACTCTGAGGATCGAATGAAGAGAAGAACGCCAGTACCGACTCGTTCTCTCCAAGATTAAGGTCAATACCCGTTTGTCGCAAAGTGCCCAGGCCAAGGAACATGAAGGCGATACCAAAGAGGAAGTCGCCAATCACGCGGTTTTTCTTGCGGTATATGAGTATTATAGCGATGAAGAATGCTGGATAAACGAAATTGGTGATGTTAAACGAGAATCCAGCAGACATTATCCACGCCGTTAGTGTGGTACCGATGTTGGCTCCCATGATGACCGAAATGGCCTGCGCCAGCGTGAGAAGTCCTGCCGAAACAAACGATACTGTCATTACCGTTGTGGCTGTTGACGACTGTACTGCTGCCGTCACTCCCACGCCTGTGAGCATTCCCGTGAAACGGTTTGTGGTCATAGCGCCGAGCACGTGGCGCAACTGCGGACCTGCCATTTTCTGTAATGCGTCACTCATGGTCTTCATACCATACATCAGCAGCGCAAGCGATCCTAAAAGTCTTAAAAACAATAAGAAGTAACTCTGTGAATTGTCCATATTAATTATAGCGTTAATGATTTCTCTGTTCTACAATAATTCGTTATTCCCCAACATTGCCCATTCGTAGGTGTATTTCTCGTCGGCCTCGTCGGCGTTCTCTACCGTTTTCAGCCCTTGTGCCTGTGCTTTGATGTCGAGAAGAGCTCCAACAGACAGACGCGCCTGCAGCTTGTGTAACAACGTCTCCACCGATTTGCTGTCGGCACCCCTCAGGGTTTGGGCGGTGAATGGCATCTCAAGCCATATTATCTCGCGCTTGCTCACGTCGAGCACTCCGAACACAAGTCCTTTAGAGAGGTTGCTCTCGCTGATGCGCACCATGTGTTGCACGCATGAAGGGTCGTAGGCAACGCCTGTTGACTCTGATATTTCCATTGGATAGGCAGAGTTCATCCATCCCACCACGAGATTTGGGGACAATCCTCCTGTTGAGTAGGCGTTGCATGTAAACGTTGCATATTTTGCGCCTGCGGCTTCAAGTTCTGGCAACGAAAGTTCGATATATTCGGCTGTGCCCGTCATTTCTGGTATCGAACGTATGTCGCCAGAGTGTTTTGCACCCACGCATGTCAGCGAGTAGTAAGCGCATTCTGCTATACTTCCGTCAGGCATAGATATTCGGCAACTAAGGTCCATGTCAAGAGGCTGGGCGTGCAATCCCTTTCCCCATTGCAGGAATAGTCTTACGGCATCGCCTTCTACGTGGAATCGAGTTCCCATCAGAGCACATGACGTGTCTTGTATTGTTGTTGAACGGTTGCCCACGCTCACGGGTATATCGTAAAGTGAGGGATCGATGTATATAGTCTTTGCCTCTGTCTTTTGTGATGCGTAGCGCCTTGCCATAGCCTTATTTATCGTGTCACTCACGGCTTTCTGCATGTCCGCAAGAGTCGCTTCGTCATAAAGCGACAAAAGTTTGTTGGGCTTGACAATATGAGTCACACCTGTCAAGGGGTGCGCTATGCGGTCTTCGTTAGGGTCGAAATAATTGATAGCCGCATTACCTAAGGATATGAGTAGGCGGCTGGGTATCTTGTCGGTAATCTCATCAAATGATGCAATCACCTTGTCGCTTCCGAAGCGCAGCATCGTGGCGAAAAGGCAGCGGGCAAATAGTCCTGGACGCTCTTTCAGCATAGCAAGGGCTTTCTCGCCGTTGTTCTCCTTTCGTGCCTTATCCAGTTGACCTTGCCACGTTTGGTAGTTGTGCTTGTAGAACACATCTAGAATCTCTGCAAGATGCTCGAAACCGCTCTTGCGTGAATACTCTCCCAGTCGCAGGGCACGAATCATGCGCACCCACATTCCGCGTTTGGGGTTCATCTCTTCTGCTGCCTGACGCGCCGACATCGGGAGCGCATTAATCCATGCTGCCGTACGAAGACATGCCTTGCGGTCATATTTCAGTTTCAGTTTCGCCTTCATTTCTGTTGCGGCATCGGCACTTCTGTCGAGCGGGCCCCATATATGCGAGTACATCTTGCGTGCATGAGCCACAAGAGTCTTTGGCTCTATTATCTGCGCATGTCCTGTCTTCTCATACCAGAGGAAACGCAAAATGTCGGTAGGCGACTTCATGAATGAGGCTGCCTCGTCGCTTCTGTCGTTTTCAACAAGAGTCTTTACCACAATCATGGCAGTCTCCTTCATCGATATCTGAGCATCGTCAGGCAAAGGAAACTCTCCAACAAGTGTCTTGAGCGAATCCCTTTGTGTCGCGTCGAGAGGTGTGGCGGATGATAGCAACGAACAGAACAGTTTCTTCATGTCGTCGAGAGTGAAGAGACGTAGTTCCTTTAAGTTGCTTCCCTGACCTTTGTAAACAAAGTTGGCTGTTCTGAACTGTTTGCCGCAGAAGGGGCAACCGTTATAACGTTCAAGCGGAAACGTGCCTTCGGGTATGAGATGTCCGCAGGGTAGGGTGGTTCCTTTGAATCCCGCTTCTTCCCCGAAGATGTTTGCTATGAATGTGATGATATGGTCGGCAAGGGTCTCTCCGGTTGGAATGTTCCATTGCTTCACGAGCGGAGCCCAATTGAGGTTCACGCCCATCACGTCGTTGATACATTCTGTAATTTCTACAAGGCGGTCGGCGCTAACTTTATTTAAGGCGTGCAGAAGTGCCTCGCTAACGGTGAAGCCATTCTCCTTTAGTCGAGCTATGAACGCCAGCACGGGCATTGATGTTATCAAGCTGTCATTACCGCCATGCGCCGCTAGAGGCACTTCCTCGCTGTCTATGTCGAGGAAGACTGCCTTGTAGCGTAATGCAACCTTTATAAGGTTTTTGGTGGTCATATATTATTATATAATAAGGTAATTGAGAAACTAAAAAGGACGAGGCCGAAACCCCACATGATTTGAAGTAAGTCTCTCTTGGACCTTGTTAGTTTTTATCAAGATGTTAGCTTTAACTACATCAATGCCCTGCAAAGATACAACTTTTTATTCGATTTCCAACACGACATAGCGATTTTTTTGATGAAATACACATTATTATATATTATATGATACCTTGTTGAAAAAAAGTGATACATAAGTAGTTCTTTGATTTGAAGATAATTCATTACCTTTGCGACTAAATATTTAATAACTTATACAATGAAAACAATCTTTACAACAATTCTCTTATGCTTTGCCACGTTGGCAATGGCGCAAACAAAGTCGTTAATAGTTGAAGAGGGAGGAACAGGCGCATACAAGGCCATAATGAAAGAAGAGGCCTCGCTGAAGGCGCATACCGTTTTCGTTCCGCAAGACCTAGCACCTTTCGGCAAGAAGAACCTGCTGCCTGTGCTCGTATGGGGCAACGGAGCATGTACCGACTCTCCTTGGGAACATTTCAAGTTCCTGAACGAGATAGCATCACATGGCTATATCGTTGTGGCTACTGGTTATATCCCCATGAAGGAGGAACCGTACCACGGACCTATGTCAACTACTCAGCAACAGATAGAGTCAATCGATTGGGTGATTGCGCAGAACGCCGACCCAGCATCACCTTATTACCAGAAAATAGACGTGAAGAAAATCTGCGCGGCAGGAATGTCATGCGGAGGATTACAGACTCTTTACAACTGCGCCGACCCGCGCATCTCCCTGCTCATGATTTGCAACAGCGGACTCTTCAAGGTGGAGAACGAGATGACTGCCGTTGGTGGAATGCCTATGCCAAAGAAGTCGAAACTCAACGAAATACACGCTCCGATAATATACATCCTTGGCGGCAAGGAAGATATCGCTTATGAGAACGGAATGGATGATTTCCATCTCATCAGTCATGTACCGGCATGCGCTACGAACTTCCCTGTTGGTCACGGCGGAACCTATCGTCAGCCTCATGGAGGAGAGTTTTCTGTTGTGGCACTTGCTTGGCTCGACTGGCAATTTAAGGGTGACAAGAAAGCCGCCAAGATGTTCAAAGGCGACAAGTGCGGACTCTCAAAGCGAGATGGATGGACCATAGAGAAAAACAAGATGTTCAGCAAACTGAAGTAATCTGCAATACTTTCTAGTCGTCCGCAGGCTCTTCCGTATATTAGGAAAGTCTGCGGACGATTTCTTTGTCAACACCTGCATTATCGAGAATCATTATATTGAGGTGTCAGGAAGCACTTCTGAGATGGTCAGATATATACATCTGAGGTGGTCAGGAGGCACAAGTGAGGATGTCAGGAGATACAAGTGGCAAAATCGGCAAGCACATCTTAAACATCTACATGTTTGTTTTATATGCAAGAATAGTATAAAATATTGTCAATAAAGTATTTGTCGGACTCGCAGAAAATGCTTACTTTTGCAGCCGAAGAACATGTTTCTTCAGGCTAGAGCATATTTTTTACTGAATTAAACAACAAACAAAACCTTATGAAAAAAACTCTAACGCTGATAATTACTACACTTATCGCATGCACGGCAATGGCTAAATCGCAATTTGTAACGGTTAAGAACGGTCACTTCGAGCGTGACGGCAAACCATATTATTATGTAGGAACAAACTTCTGGTATGGTGCCATTCTCGGTAGCGAAGGGCAGGGTGGAGACCGCCAACGACTTCTTCATGAACTAGACCAGTTGAAGGCAATGGGCATCGACAACCTGCGCATTCTCGTTGGAAGCGATGGCGAGCGCGGAGTGACTACAAAGGTAGAGCCCACTCTGCAGGTGGCACCTGGAGTATATAATGACACTATACTTGCAGGACTCGACTATCTGCTCATGGAGATGGGCAAGCGAAAGATGGTGGCTGTGCTCTATCTGAACAATTCGTGGGAATGGAGTGGCGGCTACGGCTTTTATCTGGAGCATGCAGGCGAGGGCAAGGCGCCACGCCCCAACGAGGTGGGATACTCAAAGTTTATGAATTTCGTCAGCAAATACGCCTCTTGTGAGAAGGCTCATCAGTTGTTCTATCAGTATGTGCGCGACATCATCGGCCGCACTAATAGATACACGGGCAAGAAATACACAGAAGACCCAGCCATCATGTCGTGGCAAATAGGCAACGAGCCGCGCGCCTTTAGCGAGGAGGCAAAACAGCCCTTTGCCAAGTGGCTGGCAGAGGCGTCGGCGCTGATTCGCTCTCTTGACAAGAACCACCTTATATCCATTGGCTCTGAGGGCAGTTGGGGATGCGAGAACGACATGTCGCTCTATGAGCAGATATGCTCCGACAAGAATATCGACTACATGAACATACACTTGTGGCCATACAACTGGGGATGGGCTCATGAGCGCACGCTGAAGAAAGACCTCCAGAAGAGTTGTGACAACACAAAGGCTTATATCGACGAGCATCTTGTACTTGCAGGTAAACTCAACAAACCCGTTGTGATGGAGGAGTTTGGCTTCCCGCGCGATGGTTTCTCGTTCTCACAAGAGAGCACCACAATTGTTCGTGATGCCTACTATCGCTTTGTCTTCGGACTTGTGGCAGACAACGCCCTCTCAGGAGGCCACTTTGCAGGTTGCAACTTCTGGGGATGGGGCGGCGATGCCAATCCCACTCACCAGCAATGGCAAGTGGGTGACGACTATACAGGCGACCCAGCACAGGAGGCACAAGGCCTGAACTCCGTTTTTTCTACCGACCTCAGCACGATAGAAGTAATCCGTGAGCAGGTGGCACGCATAGGTAGTGCAGGGAAGTAAATACGTATTAACTGATTAAAAATGCTGACATTTTAACACGAATGTCAAGATAGTATCAATAAAGGTCAATAAAAGATAGTTCTTTTGTTGACCTTTTTATTATCTTTGCACCCGAAAATTACTGCTACATTTTTGTGCTAATAATAGTAACCATTTATATAACAATTAAAACTTAACAATTATGAAGAAAATCTTTACTCTTTTCGCCACCATTATGATGGCAGTTTGTGCTAATGCAGGTGAAGTAGAGCTTTGGTCTGGTTCTGCGACAGTAAATGCATGGGAGAATGCTCCAATTTTCCTTAGTGATACTGGCACCGAACTTAAAAATGCTGGTGCCCTTCCTGGCGATTTTGTTCGTTTCTATGCCACAGCAGAAAACCCTAATTGGCAAATACAAGTAGTTGAAGGCCACTGGGGACCTGTGTATGCAGTTTATGCTGCTACAGAATTGACGAATGAAGATGGTTCCCCTGTAAACAATGTTGTTGTTGACCTTAATACTGTTGGATATATCGAAATTGAACTTACCGAGGAGATCTTAGAGGCAGCATACACACAAAAATATTGGGGTGGCGTATTCATACTCAATGGTGACGGTAATGTTGAAGTTACAAAGGTAACTTTGAAGACTGCTCTTGATTGGAATTCAGAGCCAGTAAATATTGAGTTTAATGAAAATGGGTTTATTCCTGCTTCTGCTTTTGAAGGGTATAACGATTATGCTAAAGTTCAGTTTACTTATAACGTAGCAGGATCGCTGTCGTCTTACCAGAATTGGGGTATCGGCGCTGTTCAAAGTTCTGATGGAAATACGAATGTCGTTAACCTGCCCGCTTCAAGCCTCGGCGATATTACTGTTGGCTGTTTCAAAAAAGACCTGCAACCAGCTTTTGATGCTACACCAGAAGGTCTCTTGTTTAATGTATGGGGTTTTGGTGATGGCGTTTGTGTCGGTTCTCGTGTAAAGGTCGAGGTGTTTGATGTTGTTTCTACAGGAATCAATGCAGTTCGCTCTGAGGTGGAGAACGAGAACGCTCCTATATACAACCTCGCAGGACAGAGAGTTGACAAGTCTTACAAGGGTGTAGTTATCCAGAACGGTAAGAAGTTCATCCAGAAGTAAACAGAGAACTATACATTATTATTATAGATAGGGGACATACATCAAGTATGCCCCTATTTATTTCTTCGTAAATTCATTAATAAAGGCTTGTAATGGTTGATAATCCGCTTAATTATAAATAATTAACAAACTAATTTGCGAAAGTGTTAGTTAAAGGCAATAAAGTATTATGCATTTTGCGCAATTTTAATTACCTTTGCATGCAATAAATCATACTACAATCAAGCTATTAATGAAGAACGTTTTATTATTCTTATTAACCCTTATAGCTGCTCTTCCTGTAAGTGCACAAATCAGGGGCAACAGCATAACCGTTACTGTTACACCCGACCATAAGGATTGGACATACAAAGTGGGCGAGAAAGCAACATTCAAGGTATGTGTGCTGCGTTCGGGCACGCAGATAGACAATGCTGTTGTTGACTATGAGGCAGGTCCGGAGATGTATCCTGATGTCAAGAAAACAAATGTTACGCTGAAGGATGGTACTATGACGTGGACAGGCACTATGAAGCAACCAGGTTTCTATCGCTTGCAGGTGACTGCTCATGTCGGCGGCAAGGACTACAAGGGAGCATGCGGAGCGGCATTCTCCCCCGAGCAGTTGCAGCCATCAACAGTAATGCCCAAGGACTTTGAAGAGTTCTGGCAGAATGCGATAAGCGAGGCGCGCAAGACAGAGCTTAATCCCACCAAACGGTTGCTTCCTGAGCGTTGCACTAAGGACGTAAATGTATATGAGGTATCGTTCCAGAACATTCTGCCTAACTATCGTACATACGGCATACTTTGTGTTCCCGTGAAGGAAGGCAAGTATCCCGCTCTGCTTAGAGTGCCAGGTGCTGGCGTTCGTCCGTATGGAGGTGATGTGTATACAGCATCACAAGGTGCGGTAACTCTGGAGATAGGCATTCATGGCATACCTGTGACTATGGAGCAAAAGGTGTATGACGATGTATATAGCGGCGCTTTGTCGGGATATTGGGAATTCAACATGGACAATCGCGACAAGCACTATTATAAACGGGTCGTTATAGGTTGTATCCGAGCGCTCGACTATATCGAGCAATACACTCCGTGGAACGGTAAGGAAATGGGAGTGTCGGGTTCAAGTCAAGGAGGATTCCTGACACTTGCTACAGCAGGACTGGACAAGCGTATAACATACTATGCCCCCGTGCATGCTGCACTTTGCGACCATACTAATTCACTACGCGGTATTGCCTGCGGATGGCCGCATTATTTCTATTGGAACAAAGGCAAGGGGCAAGAAAAGCAAATAGAAGTGTCACGTTATTATGACGGCGTGAACTTCGCCCGCCTTATCACTAGCGGGCAGAAGGGATGGTTCTCGTTTGGATATAATGATGACGTGGTGCCCCCCACAACGGCTTGGGCAACATACAATACCGTGAAAGGCCCGAAGGAGATATCTCCATATCAGGCCACATGGCACTTCTGGCATCAGGAGCAATGGGACGAATGGGAAGACTGGATGCTTAAACAAATGAATATAAAATAACGATTATAACATGAAAAAATTATTAATGACTGCAATGGTAGCAGCAACGGTTGTTGCTTGTACAACTAAGCAAAACGTGTCAGAGCAGACAGGTGCTCAGCAGCTGGCTGAACGACTCGACTCACTTCAGAAGAAGGGCATCATGTTCGGTCATCAAGACGACCCGTTTTATGGTCTTACATGGGAATATCAAAACGACAGTAGTGACGTGAAGAATGTCTGCGGTGATTATCCTGCCGTGATGGGCTTTGAACTTGGAGGCATTGAAATGGGCGATGCAAAGAGTCTTGACAGCGTGCCTTTCACACGAATTACACAAGAGATAATCAACCACCACAACCGCGGCGGTATAATTACAATCAGCTGGCATCCGCGCAATCCCGTTACAACTATTGATGGCGGCGGTCCTGCAGGACAGAAGTTCCCAGAGGGTACAGCATGGGATGTTACCGACTCCACTATTGTTAAGCAGATACTTCCTGGTGGCGCTTGTCATGAGAAGTTCCAGACATGGATGCAGCGACTCTCAGATTTCATGGCTACCTTAAAGACCGCAGACGGAAAGAAGATTCCTGTTATTTTCCGTCCTTGGCATGAGAACTCTGGTTCTTGGTTCTGGTGGGGCGAGAAGCTCTGTACTGTTGACGAGTACAAGGCTTTATGGAACATGTTGCAAGACAAGTTGAAGGCTGATGGCTTTGATAATATCTTGTGGGCATATTCTCCAGGTATGGAAGATAATCTGACCGCAGAGCGTCTGTTGGTGCGCTATCCTGGTGATGACCGTGTGGATATGATAGGCCTTGACGGATACCAATGGAAACCGGAAGAGAAAGACAAGTTCATCGAGCGTGGCAAGCAGAACCTTACAGTTCTTTGTCAGGTGGCAAAAGAGCACAACCTTATTCCTGCTCTTACCGAGTGTGGTATGAAGAATCTTACTGAGCCTACATGGTGGACATCAACTTTGCTGCCGACGGTAAAGGGATTCCCAATCTGCTATATGCTCGTATGGCGCAACTATAAAGATGAGTTCTTCGGACCTGCTCCATCTCATCCAACTGCTCCTTACTTCAAGGACTTCTACGCAGATGACGTGACATTATTCCTCAACGACATTAAATAAACACATCTATTATAATCATGACAGATTTTGCAAAGAGAGCAGAAGCATTGCGTGCCCGCCACGAGGAACTGCTCACGCTGAAGAATGAACCAATAGAGTGGGGTAACGGTATTTACACAAAATACAAGAACCCTATCATAACAGCAGAACACACGCCGCTGGAATGGCGTTATGATTTCTGCGAGAAGGACAACCCGTACCTGATGCAGCGAATAATGATGAATGCAACGCTTAACTCGGGTGCAATAAAATGGAACGGCAAGTATCTTCTAGTTGTACGTGTGGAGGGTGCTGACCGCAAGAGCTTCTTTGCTGTTGCAGAGAGTCCTAACGGAATAGACAACTTCCGCTTCTGGGAAGAACCGATAACAATGCCTGAGGATATAATTCCTGCAACGAATATCTATGACATGCGCATCACGGCGCATGAGGACGGATGGATTTATGGCATCTTCTGCGCAGAGCGCCACGATGATGCGATGCCTGGCGACCTGAGTGCAGCAACGGCAACGGCTGCAATAGCACGTACCAAAGACTTGAAGACATGGGAGCGTCTGCCTGACCTGAAGACAAAGAGCCAGCAACGCAACGTTGTTCTTCATCCAGAGTTCGTTGATGGTAAGTATGCACTCTATACCCGTCCTCAGGACGGTTTCATCGATACAGGTAGCGGCGGCGGCATAGGCTGGGCACTTGTTGATGACATCACAAACGCTGAGGTGAAAGAGGAGAAGATAATCAACGCCCGTCACTATCATACCATTATGGAAGTGAAGAACGGCGAAGGTCCTCATCCGATAAAGACTCCTAAGGGATGGCTGCATCTTGCTCATGGAGTGCGTGGATGCGCCAGCGGTCTGCGATACGTATTATATATGTATATGACAGCACTTGACGATCCTACACATGTGATTGCTCAGCCAGGAGGTTATTTCCTTGTTCCTGAGGGATGGGAGTATATTGGCGATGTGATGAATGTTGTGTTTGCAAATGGATGGATTGCAGATGAGGATGGCAAGGTGTTCATTTATTATGCCTCATCAGACACCCGCATGCATGTAGCTACGTCAACAATCGATAAGTTGATTGATTATTGCATGAACACTCCTCAAGACGGATTTACTACAGGTGCTTCAGTAGAAACAATAAAGGCACTTGTTAGGAAAAACAAGAACATCAAGTAACAAATAATTAATATCATATTAACACAATACAATAATTACTAAAATGGCAAGTTTAAAAGAAAAAATCGGATACGCGCTTGGTGATGCGGCCGCAGGTGGTATTACTTGGAAAATCATGTCCATCGCCTTCCCGTTGTTCTTTACTAGTGTGTTTGGACTTACTGTTGCTGATACAGCGGCATTGATGCTTATCGCCCGTATGTTTGACGTTGTTACCGACCCTCTCATGGGTGCTTTGGCTGACAGAACCCGGTCGAAATTTGGTACATATAGGCCTTGGCTTATTTTCGGAGCCATACCTTTCGGACTTATATTTGCTCTCTTGCTCTATACTCCAGACTTCGGTCCTGTGGGTAAGCGCATCTGGGCATACACCTTCTATTTGGTGATGATGGCTATGTACACGGCTGTAAATGTACCTTACGGCTCATTGCTTGGCGTGATGACCGACGATGACAACGAGAAAAATCAGTTCTCCTCATTCCGTATGGTGGGCGCCTATGCTATGGGATTCATCACGCTTTTCGCCTTCCCATACGTTCAGAAAATTGTGGGTGGCAGCGAACAGCACCAGTACGCGGTTATTGGTATTGTGTTTGGTGCCATTGCCGCTCTTGGCACGCTTGCCTGTGGCTTGCTCACCAAGGAGCGTCTGAAACCAGTCAGAGCAGAGAAATTCTCTTTCAAACCGTTTAAAGACCTGTTTAAGAACAAGCCATGGATTTATCTTACACTCATAGGTATATGTACCAATTTCTTCAACGGATTCCGCTATGCGGCAGCCGGATACATGTTCGATTATGTGTTGGGTAAGGAAATCACAATCAGTAGTCTCATAATCAACTACACCGTGTTTATGACTTTCGGTGAGGTGACTTGTATGATATTTGGCGGATTGTCTCCAAAGTTCACTCAATGGGTGGGTTCAAAGCGCAAAGCGTTCATTTGGGCAGCCCTGATATGTGTGTTCTTCTCCGTACTGTTCTTCTTCATTCCAAGAGATGCGTCTTACATCTGGGTGCTCATCGCTATCGTGGTGCTCACCTCTGTGGGTATTGGTCTTTATTCTCCGCTGCTCTGGTCGATGTATGCCGATGTTGCTGATTATGCTACAGAGAAGAACGGAACTTCTTCAACAGGTCTTATCTTCTCATCGGGTACTATGGCTCAGAAGTTCGGCACCGCAATCTCGGGCTCGCTAGTTGTCTTGCTGATGGGTATCGCAGGCTTCAGTTCTGGTACAAT
Organism: uncultured Prevotellaceae bacterium; assembly: GCA_900315095.1. GTDB lineage: Bacteria > Bacteroidota > Bacteroidia > Bacteroidales > Bacteroidaceae > Prevotella. Next base: position 31,237 of record OMXS01000006.1, read on the forward strand.
GTCGGTAGATGACAAGATTGTGCCAGAAGAAGGTGCTGTAAATGTAACTTATGTAGACCAGAAGGAGCAAAAGCAGTCGCTAATCTCCATTAAGGGTGAGGAGGCAAAGAAGTTTATTGAATGGTCGACTCTTGCCAATAGCGATATCATTTCCAATGCAGGCGGCAAGGTCGAGGTAAACTCTGATGGATTAAACAAACTCAGGAACCGTATCGCTTCGTTGTCTGGCGAAACACAACTTACTACTGTGGAGATGGACAAGAGTGGCAACAACACGGTAATAACGATAGACAAAATGGAGTCGGTGAGAAGTATGGTATGGATGCTGTTCTCTATCTTCCCTGCCATCTTTGCTCTGCTTATCGTCTTCCTTACAAAACTTTATCCTATTAAAAAGTAAGAGATGAACGAGGCAATAAGAACTCTAAAGGCAGAGGTATGCGACGTTCTTGAGAACAATATCCTTAACTTCTGGCTTAACAACATGGTCGATAATGACAATGGAGGTTTCTATGGTCAGATGACAGGCGAAGGAGTGCTCAAACCTATGGCGGACAAAGGTGGCATCCTTAATGCGCGCATACTTTGGTCGTTCTCTGCTGCCTATCGTGTTTTGTCAAAGAAACCACATGCATCAGAAAAGGCTCAACAGTATCTCGAGGCAGCCACTCGTGCAAAGGATTATATCATTGAGAACTTCATTGATAAGGAGTACGGCGGCACATATTGGAGTCTCGACTACAAGGGTAATCCCAAGGATACCAAGAAACAGTTCTATGCCATTGGTTTCATGATTTATGGATTGTCTGAGTATGCTCGAGCAACTGGTGATCGTGAGGCATTGGAATATGCTTTGAACCTTTTCGAGTGCATAGAGGAACATTCTCTTGACACAGAATATAATGGTTACATAGAGGCTTGCACTCGCGAGTGGGGAGAGATAGCAGACATGCGACTCTCAGAACTTGATGCCAATTTCCCCAAGTCGCAGAACACACATCTCCACATTATAGAGCCATACACCAATCTTTATAGATGCCTCAAGGAGATGCAGGAATCAGAGTTTTGCAACTATGTGCCGACAATTGGTTCGGTGCTTCCAATAGGTACGGTTGTTGACCAGGAAATCATGCTTCGAGTGGAGTCGGCCTTGCGCAATCTTATCGATATCTTCACGGATAAGATGCTTAACCCGGAGACCCATCATCTTGACCTTTTCTTTGATATGGATTGGACGCGTGAGGCAGGAGCACTTGAGAGTTATGGTCACGACATTGAGTGTTCGTGGTTGTTGCACGAGGCTGCTCTTGTACTTGGTGATGAAACGGTGTTAAAGAAGGTGGAACCTATAGTTCAACTTGTTGCTAAGGCGTCAGAGAAAGGACTCAATGCCGACGGTTCAATGGTGCATGAGGCAAATCTCGATACTGGTTATGTTGATACCGACCGCCATTGGTGGGTTCAGGCAGAGAATGTCGTTGGGTGGACAAACATCTATCAGTATTTTGGTGACGAGTCAGCACTTCATAAAGCACTTAACGGATGGCAATACATCAAGGACAATCTCATCGACCGTGAGGGTGGTGAATGGTTCTGGAGCCGTGACCCAGAGCGCAACATCAACCGTAAGGATGATAAGGCTGGCTTCTGGAAGTGTCCTTATCATAACAGTCGCATGTGCCTTGAGATTATCGAAAGGGAGATTGGTTGATGGTTGAAGGTTGAAGGTTGATGGTTGAGCGAAGTTAGTAATGCATATTAGTTAATCTAATGTTGCTCAACGTTCAACCTTCAACGTTCAACATAAAAAAGTCGATTTTTATTTTGTGTTCCCGTTTTTTTCGTATAACTTTGCCGGTTGTTTCCGGTAAAATAAATATTTAAGATAACGTGACACAGAAAGAAGATATTCAGAATGCTGTAAATGTGATGCGGCAAGGTGGTGTGATTCTTTACCCCACAGATACCGTGTGGGGCATCGGTTGCGATGCCACTAACGAGGAAGCTGTAGCAAAGGTGTTCAAGATAAAGCAGCGTGACGATTCTAAAGCATTGATTTGTCTGGTAGATTCTGATGTTCGCCTCGAGCGATATGTGAGGAATGTGCCTGAGGTCGCTTGGCAAGTAATGGAGTATGCCACAAAACCTACAACCGTAATTCTTGATAATGCGGTGAATCTTGCGCCCAATCTTATTGCAGAGGACGGAAGTATCGCTATGCGCATCACTCGTGAGCCGTTCTCAAAAGAGTTGTGCTACCGCTTCCAGAAACCCATAGTATCTACGAGTGTCAACATCAGCGGAATGCCTCCTGCTCAGAACTATGCCGACATTGCACCTGAACTTCTCGAGGCAGCCGACTATGTTTGCTTCTCACGTCGTCAGGAACACAAGCCCCACACGCCATCGTGCATTATTAAGATAAAGGAAGACGGAGAGATTACTTTTATAAGAAAGTGACATGTCTGCAATGAAGAACATCATAGAATGGCGCGAGCGGCACATCGGTGACCGCCACCTTACACTCCTGCTCAGTTTTGTGGTGGGAGTGCTTGCTGCCGTAGCGGGTTATGTTCTTCATTGGATTATCTCCAAGATACAACTTTTGCTCACCGCCGGTTTCGATATCACATCTTTCAACTGGTTATATCTGGTGTTGCCCGTTGTGGGTATTTATCTCACGTCTCTTTTCGTGAGGTATATTGTTCGAGACGATATCGGTCACGGAATAACGCGAATACTCTATGCCATCAGTCGCAAGCGAAGCCGAATAAAAGGCCATAACTGCTGGAGTTCGGTTGTTGCGTCGGCTATCACTATCGGTTTCGGAGGTAGTGTGGGAGCCGAGGCGCCAATCGTGCTTACGGGTTCCGCCATAGGAAGCAACCTGGGCAAGTTGTTCCACATGGACAACAAGACGATGATGCTTCTTGTCGGTTGTGGCGCATCTGCTGCTATTGCTGGTGTGTTCAAAGCACCTATAGCGGGTCTTGTGTTCACTCTTGAGGTGCTAATGATTGACCTTACGATGGCCTCGTTGCTGCCTATACTCATCTCGAGTGTTACCGCTACATGCTTCACATACATCTTTGTCGGCTCGTCATCGCTTTTCTCTTTCCAGCTCGACAACGACTGGATGCTTGAGCGAGTGCCAGCAACGATACTTCTTGGCGTATGTTGCGGACTTTTCAGTCTTTGGTTTATCCGCGCGTCAAGCACCTTTGAGTGGGTGTTCGAGCGTATGGGTAAGAACCATTGGGCAAAGCTCGCGCTTGGCGGTTCGGTGCTTTCGTTGCTCATATTCCTCTTCCCTTCGCTCTTTGGTGAAGGTTACGAAAGCATCAGCATTCTCCTTAACGGAAAGACAGAAGCCGACTGGCAGACAATAATGAACAACTCTTTGTTCTATGGACACAGCGACCTCCTTATATTATATGTAGGACTTGTGGTGTTCTCTAAGGTGTTTGCCACAACAGCCACAAACGGCGGAGGAGGTTGCGGAGGTACATTCGCACCCTCGTTGTTTGTTGGTGCCTTTGGCGGATTCTTCTTCTCCCGCCTTTGGAACATGTATCAGATAGGCGTATATGTGCCCGAAAAGAACTTCTCTCTTCTCGGAATGGCTGGCGTAATGGCTGGCGTGATGCATGCACCTCTCACAGGCATCTTCCTCATAGCCGAACTTACGGGCGGCTATCAGTTGTTTGTGCCGTTGATAATTGTGTGCATCTGCTCTTATCTTACAATCATTATCTTCGAGCCGCACAGTATCTACGGAATGCGACTTGCCCGTCAGGGACAACTCATTACCCATCACACCGACCGCGCCGTGCTCACTCTGATGAGTCTTGACAGCGTTATTGAGCGAGACGTAACGCCCGTTTCGCCCGATATGGAGCTTGGAAAACTTATCCATTTCATTAGCCGCAGCCGCATCAACATTATCCCGGTTGTAGATGATGCAGGGCAGTTGCTGGGAGAGATTGACGTTACTAAACTTCGTCACATCGTGTTCCGTACCGAGCTCTACACACATTTCCGAGTGTCACAACTGATGACTCAACCGCATGCTGTGCTTGGTGACAACGACCCGATGGACGAAGTGATGGAGAAGTTCGATTCTACCGACGCCTCGATGCTTCCCGTTATCGATTCCGTAGGGCATCTTAAGGGTTATGTGGCACGTGCCCATCTCTACAACCAGTATCGTCAGATGGTGGCAGATATGTCTGCCGAGTAACTCACTTGTATCTTCTGGCATCCTCACTTGTATCTCCTGACCACCTCAGGAGTGTCTCCTGACATAGAAGCATATAAAAAACTGGACGCAAGAAAGCATCATTTTATTTCCTTTAAAATTGCTTTTGTCAATCGTTTGCACAACTTTTTAAGTTAAAATATGATAATTTTTACGGTTGTGTGGGCACACGGAACAAAATGCAAAAAAATAAAAAGAAAATTATTTGGATTGTTAATAAAAATGGAGTAACTTTGCAACCGTTATCCTGAAAACAATCTTTTTACCTTAAAAAAACTAATACCTATTGGAGATATGGAGCGATCAGCTGTGAAGCCTGTCGCTTTTTTTTTGCCCGTTTGTTAAGTATCCTTTGCTTAACAGTTAACCAATATTTACCTCAAAGCATACATCTATCAACCTCAAAGCATATCTTTGAGGAGTCGAAAGTATATCTTTCGGGGTGCGAAAGGTATATGAACGAGGATGCTAAAGGGCATCAATTAGAGTGTGAAAGGTATATCATTGAGGATTCAATAAGGCATCAATTGGAATGCGGAATGTTATTCCTGAGTTTCTTTGAGTTCTTCTTCCAGCCCCTTAATCATGTTTTTCAGTTGCGCTATTCGAGCTGTAGCGTTGTTCGGATGCTTCTCGTAGTAGGATAGGGCAGAGGTGAAATACTCCAACGCCAGAGGTTTGTTGTTTGTGAACATGTTGCAGAAGGCGATGCGATAGAGCGCGTCCGCTTTCTCGTTCTCATAGCAAACGTTCAGGTGCTGCTCGTAATATGGTATTGCTTCGGCATATTTCTCCCTGATGAAATAACTCTCCGCGCAAGTGAAATAATAGATGCTGCGCTCGTGTGGGGCAAGTCCCTCGAGTTTAGGTAACGCCTCGCTGAGCAGCTTGCATGCTTCCTCGTAGTTCCACTCATAATATTGGCACACTCCCATGTAAGCATGGAAGCGAGGGTTCAGGTTGTATTGCTTGTCGAGACGGTTGAAGATGAGCAGCGCCTCATGATATTTCCCTGATGAGAAATAATCAAGAGCCATTCCCAGCTGTTCCGATGCCTCGCTCTTCTGGCGCTGACGAGGCTGGGCATTCGCGCAGAATGCGAACACCATCAGAAGCAATATTATGAGCAGGTGGCGTTTCATTTGACGTAGAAATCAATTAGATTGTTGATTGCTTTCTGGCATACAGGGCAGAACGTGGGATTCTCGTTGGTGCGCATACGGCAGTCTTGCATCGGGCGATACACCCCGTTGAGGCTGTATCCTGCGCCCTCGTACACTCCAACAGCATCTGCATACTTCTTGTCCGCAGGCGTCGGCACAGGCGTTTTCTTGCTTATCATCTGCTCCCATTTGCCGTGAAAGTCTTTAAGAGTGGTGATGTTTGGCTCCCAAGGCTCAATGTCGGCGGGATACATCGGTATCGGCTCGTTATCGTAGGCATACTCGTCGGCAAGGCCTGCGAAACTATGTCCGAACTCATGCACCACAACCGGCAACGTCTTAGCATGATGAGCGGCCGAGAGATTGTATGAGTTCAGTATGCCGCCACCGCCATACACCTCGGTGTTTACAAGCACGATGATGTGTTCGTAGGGCAATCCCGCCAGCACATCGTGTAGTCTCTTCAGGTGCAGAGTTGTGAGATAGCGTTCCGTATAGAATGTGTCGAAGTGGGAACCGAGTGCTGTTCGTTTCCATATACCTTTGCGCGGGACACTCGTTCCGCTCTCTTCCGATGCGGGTTCTACCGCTATTATGTTGAACACCTCTTTGCGGCTCTTGAATGGCTCGTGGCTGAACAGAGCGTCGATAGACTTCTTCACATCTTCTATATATATAGGCATTTCTTCGCGGGTGTAGCCTTCAGCCACGAATGCGATGTTTATGCAACGAGTCGTGTCTGCTGCCTGGAGCATCGTCTCGTAAGGAGTCTTATGCTCTCCGATATGCCTTATAAGGATGTCTTTAGGGTTCACGACGTGAGTCATGCTTGCAACCACTTCTCGGCGGTTGTTCCTCAGTTCCACAGTTATGTCTACGGTATCCTTCGGCATAGGCACAAGGAACACGTTCTCGAATGCCTTGATGGTTGTTTTTGCCTCGTCGGTAGTCTGCCACTCTTGAAAGAGAGTGGAGAAAGAGTTCTTGTAGATAATGTTTTCCTTTGAGTGTTCCCTCACGATGATTGCCCCGTTGCCCTCGACAGGCACTTCTGAGAGGTTGCTTCTTTTCCCATACCATCGCGGCGACTGGTTAAGTTGGTCGAGCGAGATGGCTTGCGAAGAAGAGTTTCCGGAGAAAATATAATCTATCCTCAACGTCTTGTCCTCGAAATAGTCATCAAACACCTGTGCCGTAGCAGCTTTGGCCACGATGCACATCAGTATTATGGCGAGTGTTCTCATATTATTTCCTCCTTTAGTATTTCTGCTTCTTCAACCATATCGATGATATATTGTCTGCTCCAGTCTTTCTCATGATAGCGCTTCCCGTCGTATTCGAGGATGTCTATGTCCATCTCTATGAGATTGTTCTTGCGCTTATCGGCGGTGTCGCCACATTCTTTTTCAATCTCCTTGAACGTCTTCTTGATTCTTTCAAGAGGCAAAGTGGTGAATGCGATGCCAACACAATTGGTGAATTTGGGCGACACTATGCCTATAGGGTCGGTCTCAACGAGGAACGTGAAGCGGATGTCGTCACCGAAAAGTCCGAAGATGCGCGCCTTCATCCATATCACCCTGTCTTTTGCCAAAGGCGAGTTAGTGCCTATTGCGAACAATATCTTTTTCTTTTTCATCATTTCTATTTTAGTCAAAATATTGATAATGACATGCAAAAATATGAAAAATAAACGAAAGATTGCCCATAAGAGCAAATAATTAAACTAATTTTTGTAATTTTGCAACTATGGATATAAATAAGGTATTATATAAACTGGGCATCGAGGAACTAAACTTGATGCAACAAGAGACATCTGACGCTATTCTTCATTCTTCGAATGACGTGTTGGTGCTGTCGCCGACGGGAAGTGGAAAGACGCTTGCTTATCTGCTCCCTTTGACCGAGCGTATAGACGCGAGTGTCGATGAGGTGCAGGCGGTAGTGATTGTTCCTGGCCGCGAGTTGGCGCTTCAGTCGCAACAGGTGCTTGCAAGTATGGGCAGCGGACTCCGCTCTTTGGCTCTTTATGGCGGTCGCCCGACGATGGATGAGCATCGTCAGATGATGAAGACACGACCGCAGATAGTCTTTGCGACGCCAGGTAGGCTCAACGACCATATCGATAAGGGCAACTTCAGCGTTGAAAGCGTTGCTTGGGTGGTTATAGACGAGTTCGATAAATGCCTCGAAATGGGCTTCCGCGACGAGATGAGCCGTGCTATGGAGAAGTTCTATAACGCCAAGAGACGTGTGCTTCTATCGGCCACCGAAGCAGACGAGATTCCCTCGTTTGTCAACATGGGCAAGATTTCGCGTGTCGATTTCCTCATTGAAGACGAGCAGGTGTCTGAGCGTGTTGGCATCAATATCGTGAAGAGTCCTGTGAAAGACAAACTCGACACGTTGCAAAGGCTCCTGAGAAGTTTCGGTGACCAGAGCACCATCGTGTTCCTCAATTTCCGCGAGAGCGTAGAGCGCACAGAGGAATACCTTAACTCTCTCGGCTTCTCTACAAGCGCCTTTCACGGTGGACTTGAGCAGGCGCAACGCGAGGCGGCGCTTTACAAGTTCAGCAACGGCTCGGCCAATGTGCTGATAGCCACCGACCTTGCTTCGAGAGGTCTTGACATACCCGACGTTGAGAACATCGTGCATTATCACTTGCCGCTTGGCGAAGATGCCTACATACATAGGGTAGGGCGAACAGCACGTTGGGATGCTCTCGGCACTACCTATTTTATATTAGGGCCAGACGAGTATCTCCCTGAATATATAGAAGGTGAGCCGCAAGAGTTCGTTATCCCAGAGCGACTTCCTTCGCCCGCGCCTCCCAAGATGGTTACTCTGTATATAGGAAAGGGCAAGAAAGACAAGATTTCAAAGGTGGACATCGTGGGCTTCCTTTGCAAGAAAGGAGGACTGGAGAAGCAGGAAATAGGAAAGATAGACATCAAGGAGCGTTATTGCTACGTTGCAGTTGCCCGCAAGAGAGTGCGCGAAGTGCTCAGAAACGTGCAAGGTGAAAAAGTAAAAGGAGTGAAAACGTTAATTGAAGTTGTCAAATAGACACCTTAACCCTATATTATTTGTAAATTGTGATAAAATATTTGGTCATCTTACTGAATTTATGTAACTTTGCGCCGTTAATTATAAACTTAACAATAAACAATAAATACAAATGAAGAAGTACAATTTTAATGCAGGTCCTTCAATGCTTCCACGCGAGGTGATTGAAAATACTGCTAAGCAGATTTTAGACTTCAACGGCAGTGGTCTGTCACTTGCCGAAATTAGCCATCGTGCTAAAGATTTCCAGCCAGTGGTTGATGAAGCAGAAGCTTTGGTAAAAGAACTCCTTGACTTGCCTGAGGGCTACAAGACAATCTTCCTCGGCGGTGGTGCTTCACTCCAGTTCTGTATGGTTCCTTACAACCTCTTGATTAAGAAGGCTGCTTATCTGAACACGGGTACTTGGGCAAAGAAAGCACTCAAGGAGGCAAAACTCTTTGGTGAGGTGGTTGAGGTCGCTTCGTCTGCTGCCGACAACTTCACTTATATTCCAAAGGGCTGGACAGTTCCTGAGGATGTTGACTACTTGCACATCACCACAAACAATACTATCTACGGTACAGAGATGCGCAAAGACCTTGACGTAAACGTTCGTCAGGTTGCCGACATGTCTTCAGATATCTTCAGCCGTCCTGTTGACGTTTCAAAATACGACATCATATATGCAGGTGCTCAGAAGAACCTTTCTATGGCAGGTGTGACCATCGTTATCGTACGCGAGGATGCACTTGGCAAGGCAGAGCGCCCAATTCCTACAATGCTCGACTACCGTACACATACAGAGAAGGGCTCAATGTTCAACACTCCTCCTGTAGTTCCTATCTATACAGCACTCGAGAACCTCCGTTGGATTAAGGCTCAGGGTGGTGTTAAGGAGATGGACCGTCGCGCTCTCCAGCGTGCCGACATGCTCTACAGCGAGATTGACCGCAACAAGCTCTTCAAGGGTACAGTTGCAGAGGAAGACCGCTCTGTTATGAACATCTGCTTCGTGATGAACGAGGAGTATGCTGAACTTGAGAAGCCGTTCTTCGAGTTCGCTACATCTAAGGGAATGGTAGGCATCAAGGGTCACCGCTCAGTAGGTGGTTTCCGCGCAAGCTGCTACAACGCTCAGACTGTAGAGGGTGTTCAGGCACTTATCGATGCAATGAAGGAATTCGAGGCAAATCATTAATACTTGTGCGATATGAAAGTATTAGTTGCTACAGAAAAGCCGTTTGCAGCTGCTGCTGTTAAAGGCATCAAGGAAGAGATAGAGGCAGCAGGCAACGAGCTTGTCCTGCTCGAGAAATACACAGAGAAGGCTCAGTTGCTCGACGCTGTTAAGGATGCTGACGCAATGATTATCCGTTCGGATAAGGTTGACGCAGAGGTTCTTGACGCTGCTAAGCAGTTGAAGATTGTTGTTCGTGCGGGTGCTGGTTACGACAATATCGACCTCGCTGCTGCTACTGCTCACAATGTGGTTGCAGAGAACACACCAGGACAGAACTCAAACGCAGTTGCTGAACTTGTTTTCGGTCTTCTTGTGTTCGCCGTTCGCAACTTCTACAACGGCAAGAGCGGTTCTGAGTTGAAGGGAAAGAAACTTGGCATCCTTGCCTTTGGTAACGTTGGCCGCAATGTTGCTCGCATAGCAGAGGGCTTCGGAATGGAGGTTTACGCATACGATGCATACTGCCCGAAGGAAGTTATCGAGAAGTCTGGCGTTAAGGCTGTTGATTCTCAGGATGCTCTCTTTGAGAATTGCGACATCGTTTCGCTCCATATCCCTGCTACTCCTGAGACAAAGGAGAGCATCAACTATGCTTTGGTAAACAAACTGAACAAGGGTGGAATTCTCGTTAATACTGCCCGCAAGGAGGTTATCAACGAGCCAGAACTTATCAAGTTGATGGCTGAGCGTGAAGACCTGAAGTTCGTTACCGACATCAAGCCAGATGCTGACGAGGAGTTCGTGAAGTTCGAGGGTCGCTATTTCAGCACTCCTAAGAAGATGGGCGCTCAGACAGCAGAGGCAAACATCAATGCCGGCATAGCAGCAGCAAAGCAGATTAACGCATTCTTCAAGGATGGCGACACTAAGTTCCAGGTGAACAAGTAATTCGTATCCTTCATATAAATATAACAATCCCCCAGATGCGCAAGGCGTCTGGGGGATTTGTTTTGTTGTATATTATAAAAGTTGTTATCTTGCGATGAACTTCTTTCCGTTCTTGATATATATGCTTCCCTTGCTTGGCGTGCTGACGCGTTGACCTGCGAGGTTGTAGATTGCATCATCGCCATCGGTAATTGTTGGCGTGACGAGTTGAATGCCGGTATTTATAGGCGTAGACTCAGCGGTGACCGTACATCCCCAGCCAACAGTAATCTTACCAGGAACTTCAGTTCCGTCTGTTTTAATCAGCGTGGCTTCCTTTACTTTTGCAGTCGGTGATGACTTCGTAATGTTCTGGAGAGTAATACGATAGACTCTAGAGCCAAGCGTAGAGGCGTCAAAGTAAAGCATTGATGTGTTCGAACCAGAGGTCAAAGGCATGTATTGCTCCTTGTAAGTGTCGCCGCTAACTTTGTCACCATACACCTTTACCTGTAATATTCCAGAATAGTCATCGTCTAACTCAACGCGAATACCTTTATAATCAGTTAATTTGAACGATGTGGAATTATTCCAGTCACCATATAGGAACAACTCTCCCCATTCACTATTGTAGTTGACCGTATATACTATTTGGAAGTCGTCAGGTGTCGGGAAAGCAAAGCCAGAACTGCTTCCATGATATGCTTTAGCCAACGTCTCTGCAAGATCAGCCTGGTTAAATGCAGGTAGTGACCTGTTAGCGCCGTCAGAGAGTCCCATCCAATAGAACGTTGCGATATTTTTCTCTTTTGCTTTCTTTACGAAGTGGTCGAGAAAACTTATCATGTTAGCCCTGTTGTTGTTATAGTCGCTTCCGTTGTCGACGTTGCTGGTTCCCCATTCTCCGATTATTACAGGACCTTTAGACGCGAAGTTGTTATTCAGTGTGGTGAGCATATCGTTGACAGCAGATTTCGCACTTGAAAGATTAGAGATGTTGGGGTATGAGTGCACCTCGAAAATGATATGGTTGGTCTCTCCTGACGGTTTCTTCATCTGTGTCAGCGGATCCTTTAGGTGAGCGTTCCATGTTCCTTCTCCACTTGCTGCCGCATAAGTGTTCACGATGAGGTTGCGTTTCGTGTTGTTCCCGCCTGTGCCTCTTACCGCGTTGACGAAACTCTGTGCATAGTTGTTTACCGCATTGTATGCGGCTGTAGCAATTGATTCAGAGTAACCGTTCTCTATGTTGCTGTTGTAGCTTCTGGAAGCCCAGCACCATGAGTTGTACTCGTCGAGCATCTCATTGTAGCCCTCGAACAGCAGTTTCTCGCCATAGTCTTTGAATTCGTTAGCTATCTGCCTCCACAGTCCCTCGAATCGTGTTTTGTTGCTATTATAAGAGGTTGTGCTGGCATGAATCCAATGTTTAGAACTATTGGAATCGGCACCGGTATCATGGTGTACGTTGATGATGCAGTAGAGTCCGGCATCTATGACGTAATTCACGACTTCCTTCACTCTCGCCATCCATGCGGCATCGACGTTTCCGTTCGCGTCCATGTGGTTATACCATGTTACAGGCACTCTGATTGCCCCGAAACCGGCATTCTTCATCATCGTAATCAGTTCGGACTTTGTTGTGGGCTGTCCCCAGCAGTTTTCCGACTCCAGTCCTTGTTGTCCCCAATAAGAGGCCGAAGTGATGTTTGTAACGCTTTGGTTGTTGGCATCTAGTGTGTTGCCCAGATTCCATCCCAACCCCATGTTCTGTACAGCTTGAGTTGCCGTCTCGAAATCTTGTGCCTGCACCTTGTTGCAGAACACAACAACTAACACAAATAATAGTGTAGAAAATAATCTCATATCGTTTGCGGTTTTCTTATTCGAGTACAAATGTAACGATTATTACGATGTAATGCAAGTTATGGGCAAATTATTTAGTAAAGTTTTTGAATATTAGAAAGAAATGTGTAATTTTGCATGATATTATAACCTATTTATATTATGCATAGTGACCCTAAAGAGTGCCTTTACTGCACTAACAACCAAACGCTGCACGACCTGATGATAGAGATATGTCCGTTGTCGGTTTCTCGTGCTTTCCTTTTCAAGGAGCAAACCTATCGCGGCCGTTGCCTCGTGGCTTACAACGGACATGTGAACGACCTCAACGAGCTCTCCGACGAGGAGCGTAATGCCTTTATGGCTGATGTGACTCGTGTTACTCGTGCAATGCAGAAGGCATTCAGACCCGAGAAGATAAACTACGGAGCATATAGTGACAAACTGTCGCATCTTCACTTCCATCTCGCGCCAAAGTACGTTGATGGCCCCGACTATGGCGGCACGTTCCAGATGAATCCTGGTAAGGTTTATCTCACCGATGCGGAATACAACGAGATGATTGAGATAATAAAGTCAAATCTATAAAATCATATAATTAATCATGGCAGTTATAAAACCATTCAAGGGAGTGCGTCCGCCTAAAGAGTTGGTGGAGCAAGTGGAGAGCCGTCCATACGATGTGCTCAACTCTGAAGAGGCAAGGGCAGAGGCTGGCGACAACGAGAAGAGCCTCTATCACATCATAAAACCCGAAATAGACTTCCCTGAGGGCACCAGCGAGTACGACCCGCGTGTATATGAGAAGGCGGCAGAGAACTTCAAGATGTTCCAGGACAAAGGGTGGCTGGTGCAGGACGAGAAAGAGCAGTACTACATCTATGCACAGACGATGAACGGCAAGACTCAGTATGGTCTTGTGGTGTGCGCCCATTGCGACGACTATGCTAAGGGAGTGATAAAGAAGCATGAACTCACCCGTCGCGACAAGGAGGAAGACCGCATGAAGCATGTTCGCGTGAACAATGCAAACATCGAGCCGGTGTTCTTTGCATATCCAGACAACGAGGTTCTCGACACGCTGCTGAAGAAATATGCCGCCACAGAGCCTGTATATGACTTCATCGCACCTATCGACGGCTTCCGCCATCAGTTCTGGATAGTAGCAGACGATAACGATATCGCCTTGATTACTGAGGAGTTCAGAAAGATGCCTTCACTTTACATCGCCGACGGTCACCATCGTTCGGCAGCAGCAGCTCTTGTAGGAGCGGAGAAGCAGAAGCAAAACCCTAATCATAAAGGCACCGAGGAGTACAACTACTTCATGGCTGTTTGCTTCCAGGCATCGCAACTCACGATACTCGACTACAACCGTGTGGTTAAAGACCTAAATGGCTTGACATCAGAACAGTTCATTGACGCTTTGAAGAAAAACTTTGACGTAGAAATGAAGGGCGAAGACATCTATAAGCCAGCCCGTCTGCATGAGTTCTCGCTCTATCTTGACGGCAAGTGGTGGTCGCTTGTTGCTAAAGAAGGAACCTACGACAACAACGACCCGATAGGCGTGCTCGATGTGGATATCTCAAGCCGACTCATCCTTGACGAGATACTTGACATCAAGGACCTGCGCTCTAGTGACAGGATAGACTTCGTGGGCGGACTTCGTGGACTCGGTGAACTGAAACGCCGTGTGGATAGCGGTGAGATGCGTATGGCGCTTGCCCTTTATCCCGTCAGCATGAAGCAGATAATGGATATTGCCGACAGCGGAAAGATAATGCCGCCAAAGGCTACATGGTTCGAGCCGAAGTTGCGCTCAGGACTTGTGATACACAAACTGTCATAACGCTAAACATAGCCTGTTCGTCACGATGGAAGACAGTTTCAAGACTATTGGTAGTGGGGGCGAGGGATACTACTCCGAGAAGCGGAGCAAGTTTCTCGCCTTCACCCACCATGTGGAAAGCGCCGACGAGGTGAAGGAGATTGTGGCTGGATACCGCAAGAAATACTTCGACGCCCGTCATGTGTGCTATGCCTATATGCTTGGAGCCGACCGCAAGGACTTCCGTGCTAATGACGACGGAGAACCTAGCAGCACCGCAGGCAAGCCTATTCTGGGTCAGATAAACAGCAACGACCTTGCCGAGACGCTCATTGTGGTGGTGAGATACTACGGAGGTGTGAACCTTGGCACCGGCGGACTTATCGTGGCCTATCGCGAGGCTGCCGCAGACGCTATTGCCCACTCGGAGATAATCGACAAACTCGTGGAGGAACGCGTCGACTTTGAGTTCCCTTACGTGATGATGAACCAGGTGATGCGCGTTGTTAAAGAGACGCAGGCGCGCATCGTATCCCAGAACTTCGACAACACATGCTCTATATCGCTCTCCATTCGCCAGTCGCAGGCGGAGCAGTTGCGCTCGCGACTCGAGAAACTCTCTTTTGAGTAAAAAATCGAGGAAAATGTTTTGAGTTGTCGATTTTAAGCATTACCTTTGCAAACGCATTTCAGGAAGGTTGGCAGAGTGATCGATCGCGCTGGACTCGAAATCCGGTATACCCCTTTCGGGTATCGGGGGTTTGAATCCCTCACCTTCCGCAAGAACAGGGGCGTAACATGTTGTCACAACGGGTTGCGCCTCTTTTAGTACCCACCATTTAAACCGCTATTTCTATGAGAAGAATGATGATTGTTTTTGCTGCCGCCATGCTTATGATGAGTCATGCTGCCTTTGCGCAAGAGGCAGTTCAGACGGGTAAGGCACTGCCGAGAGTGTATGACGAGGAGGCCAATCCTAACGTGCTTATCGACGAGGCACTGGCAAGGGCTGCTGCCGAAGGGAAGAACGTGGTGTGCCAGGTGGGCGGCAACTGGTGTATATGGTGCCTTCGCTTTGCCGATTTCATCACCTCCGACAAGGATATCAGCACTTTTGTGTCTGCCAATTACGTATACGCGCACATTAATTATAACCCTTCTAATCCTGCTGCCGGCGAGGATACTCAGCGTATGCTCCGCAGGTTGGGCAACCCTGTGCGCTTCGGGTTTCCTGTGCTTGTGGTGCTCGGGGCTGACGGCACCGTTCTTCACATTCAGGATTCCAGTTATCTTGAGGAGGGTAGCGGTTACGACAAGCAGAAGGTGATGCGATTCTTTGTTAACTGGAGTAGGGCGGCGATGGGTGGTTTTTGACTGACACTACAAAGTTACAAAATTTTTTTATTTCCTCCAAATAAAACGCCAAAAAAAATCGAAAAAAAGTGCTGATTGCGACATGCTTGTAATATATTGATAATCAGGCTAATATGTGTATTGGTTGAGGCGTGAAAGTGTACGCAAAGCAGTGCCTTGTTTCGCCCGTAGTGCAACAGAGCAACAGAGCAACATTTGCAGAATGGTGGAGCAGGGCAATGAAAAAGTGGAAATTGTTTTAAATTATATATATTATTATAATAATATATATAATTTAATATATATCATGTAAAAATCACATGTTCTAATCTTCTCCCGGCAAGTGCAACTTTTTGAAATGTTGCTCTGTTGCTCTGTTGCTCTGCGGTCCGTCAACAGTCGCAACTCACCTGTTTATGTGCTTTTCGTGCCGAACGAGACTTTTGTATGTAAAATATGGTGAACCCACCCGAACCATAAAGCGTTTCGGCGTATTTTGTCGATTTTTTTTCGGCCTTTTATTATGATATTTCAATTATTTTTTGTATCTTTGCATCAACAACGAATTACAAGGGCTGACATTTAATAATATGGAAAATTTCAAAGATTTGGTGCAGGTGAGACGCAGTCACCGCAAGTTTACGGAGGAGGAGATTTCGGCAGAAGACGTCAGGCTGATACTCAGGGCAGGGCTGATGTCGCCCACCAGCAAGAGCCAGAGGGCGTGGCACTTTGTGGTGGTTGACGACAAGACTGACATCGAGAAGATAGCCGATGCCAAGGATATGGGCTCGCAGTTCATCAAGGGCGCGCCGCTCGCTGTGGTGGTGCTTGGCGACCCGCTGCAGAACGACTGCTGGGTAGAGGATGGCTCGATAGCAGCCTTTGCGATGCAGTTGCAGGCAGAAGACCTCGGGCTGGGGTCGTGCTGGGCACAGATGAGGGGCAGAGGACTCTCCGACGGCACAAGTGCCGACACCCTGATTCGCGGCATCCTGGACATTCCTGAGAACATGTCGTGCCTCTGTGTGCTGGCTTTCGGTCATAAGGCTGACGAGCGCAAACCGCAAAACGAAGACCGCTTGAAATGGGAGAACGTGCATGCAGGGAAGTATTGAGCGCATTGTGATTGTGGGTGCGGGCAACCTTGCCACTAATCTTGGCGAGGCGCTGAGGCGCAAGGGCAGAAGGGTGGAGCAGGTGTTCAGCCGCACATCTGAGTCGGCTGCCGCTCTTGCCGAGAGACTGGGTTGTGAATACACCACATCACTTGAAGATATTGTCCGGGACGCCGACCTCTATGTGGTGTCAGTCAAGGACGGAGCCGTGGGCGAGGTGGTTCGCAAGGTGACTGAGCGCGCAGGTAAAGGCATCGTGGTGCACACCGCGGGCAGCATACCCATGAGTGTATTCGGAGAGACGCAGACAAGACACGGAGTGTTCTATCCGATGCAAACATTTAGCAAGCAGAAAATAGTGGATTTCAACGAACTATCCATTTTTGTTGAAGCATCAGATGAAGACACACTTGTTTCTATAGAGAATTTCGCACACGTTCTGACAGACAATGTCTATCGGCTGAATTCCGAGCAACGGCGCTATCTCCACTTGGCGGCGGTGTTCGCTTGCAACTTCGCCAACCATTGCTTCACTCTTGCCGACGATGTGCTGCGTTCACAGGGATTGCCCTTCAGCGTGATGATGCCGCTGATAAGGGAGACCGTAGGCAAACTTGAGGTGCTCGCTCCACGCGATGCACAGACGGGGCCTGCGGCTCGTGGCGACCTCAATGTTATAGAGGCGCAGCGCCAGTTGATATCAAACGAGTTGTCATTGAGGGTATATGACACGATAACTGACGGCATATTGCACTACAATTCATATACAAATCACAGTTCAAAAGATGATTAATTACGACTTATCGAAAATAAAGGCGGTGATATTCGACGTAGACGGAGTGCTGAGTAGCGAGACAATACCCTTGCACCCCGACGGCGAGCCTATGCGCACAGTGAATATCAAGGACGGTTACAGCATACAACTGGCTCAGAAGATGGGCTTGCGCATAGCCATCATGACAGGCGGAAATACCGATGCTATAAGACTGCGCTATGAACGTCTTGGAGTGGAGGACATCTTCATGAAATGTGCTGTGAAGGTGAAGACATACGAGGCTTTTAAGGAGCGTTATGGCTATGCTGACGACGAACTGATATTCATGGGCGATGACATTCCTGACCTCCAGGTGATGCGCCGTTGCGGATGCCCCTGTTGTCCTGCCGATGCGTGTGCTGAGGTGAAGCAGGCAAGTGTCTATGTCAGCGGGCGTGATGGTGGTCACGGCTGTGCCCGTGATGTTATAGAGCAAGTGCTCAAGGTGCAGGGCAAATGGCTCAGCGACGACAGGGCGTTCGGCTGGTGATTTCATGATGACGTTATAGCAGAATAACGTTATAACGACATAACGAAGTTACGGAATAACGATATAACAAAAATGAAAATAATATTAGCATCAGCAAGTCCTCGCCGCAAGGAACTTCTGGCCGGGCTTGATATGGATTTTGAGGTTCGCTTGTTGCCAGGTATTGAAGAGAGTTATCCTGACGACTTGCCCACAGCGAAGATAGCAGAGTATATTGCGCGTGAGAAAGCGGCGGCATATAATGGCGAGATAGGTGCCGACGAACTGCTGCTGACCGCAGACACCATAGTGGTGGTTGACGATGAGGTGCTTGGCAAACCTGCCGACGAGGAAGATGCCCGACGTATGCTACGCATGATTAGTGGCAGGACACATCAGGTGATTACTGGCGTATGTCTTGCCACCCGAGAGAAAAACCGCAGTTTTTCGGTTGAGACAGATGTGACATTCAAGACGTTGAAAGACAGCGAGATAGACTATTACATTAAACAATATCGTCCGTTCGATAAGGCTGGTGCCTATGGAATACAAGAATGGATAGGGTATATCGGCGTGGAGTCAATACGAGGCAGTTATTTCAATGTTATGGGACTGCCTGTTCAGAGGATTTATAATGAAATTAAAAGATTGAGCGAAGACCTGTAAGGGTTGAACGGAGTATACGATAAAACAAACTACGCTCAATATTGAACATTCAACGTTCAACATTTATTATAAAATTCAAGATACTTTTCGGCCACTTTTATATAGTCGTGATGCTGGCGGACATATTCCACGCTCTCTTTCTTCATTCGTGGGATGTTGCGCTTTATGACGATGAGCCATTCCAGTTGCTCCACCACGCTCTCATAGTTCGGCTCTACGTTAACAATGGGGCGTAACACTTTTTCTCCGAGGATATCATAATTCTCAGGTTCGGCGCCTCCCACGCAAACTATGCCCTTGTTCATTGCCAGCAGAGAGTTCATGCTCGGTGTGTATGAGTAGAGTTGGTCAAGGATTACGTCGCTGCCCTCCATTATCTTGCTGTATTCAGAGAACGGCACTCCCTCAACCTTGTTTATCACAACTTCTTTAGGGTGGCGACGCTTTATCTCGAGTGCCGCACGGAGCATGATGTCGGTGCCTTTATATTCGCTTCGCCCGCGGCTTATGCCGATAAAAAACCTAAGCGGGTCGTGTATGGAGAATGTTTCAGGAGTGTTCTTCTCGGGTTTGATGGGGAAGGGTATGAACGTTGTCTTATCAGGGAACAGAGGCTGATAGGTGGCATAATACTCATAGAGGCCCGCTATGATGCCGTCGCAATCTTCGGCAATCAACTTGTTCAGAGTCTCCTTATGTGTTCCTATCCAGTCTTCCCTTTCTTTCACGGCATCTGCGTTGGTGCGCAACTCTTTGCCGATGTTGAAGTCGCTGTATCTCAAAGGCATAGTGGTGGAGTTCACCATTGCCCAGTAGTAGTCCATTCCGAAGGCCCCCAGAAACATCTTGCCGTTCTGTTCTCTCAGTTGGCGGTAGAACGGTTCTATGCGCTCTGCCTTCAGTTCCAGGAACATAGGGTTTATGAGCTGCACCACATCGAAATCCCTCATCTCGTGCATCTTGTTCTTAATCTTCATGAAGAGTCTTGCACCGCCCACCTTGCCGGGTGTGCGCTTGAAGTCGATGTCGCGTGGATAGTCTTTCCAGAAGTCGCCGTTGCTCGCTACGACCACCTCATTGCCAAGCGCTCTCAGACCTTCTGCGAGTGTTGCATGCACGTTGCTGTATTCGCCAAGGAGTAGTATTCTCATTGTTCTCTCTTCAGTAAAGGCAAGATGAAGAGCATGAAACGCCTGCCTGCGTTAGATTCTATCATCTTGTTGAAATACTTGTATTTCCAAGTGTAGTTCTTCTGAGGCAACGGGTAGAGCCCCTTCTTCTCAAGGTTTGCGAGACGCTTGTCGAGTTGGTGTTTTGAACGTGTGAATATTATGATGTTGTAGATATAGTCCATAGTCAGTTGTGCCACTCTTCTTCTTAGTGCCGACGATTCCTGTGCAGGCAACTTTGCTGACATCTCAAAGAGGTTTGCAATCACTCTCTCTGAGTCGGCCAGTCGCTTTACAAGTCGCCTCTTGGTGTTGTTGTGAGTCACCGACAAGTGGTTGCGGCGATAGAAATAAGCGCAGGTGTCGGTAGAATACACTTTTTCGGCGCTCAGCACCAGTTGCGGCGTGAACTCCTCATCCTCGCCAAACTCTACGCCCGGCGAGAATCTCAGGTTGGACACAATGTTGCGGTTGAAAATATAACTCCACACGGCAGCTTTCAGGTTGTTGTGTCTCATGTATTCCTCACCGCTTACAGGACCGTTGAAGAGATATGGAGTGTCTATGTCTGAATCTTTGTCGGTGAAGTTGAACAGCACAAGGTCGGGCGAGTTGAACCTCACGATGTCAAGGCAATGCTCATAGCCTGTCTGTATCAGTTTGTCGTCGCCGTCGATAAACTGAATATATTTTCCGCTTGCTATTCTCAATCCCAGGTTTCTCGCTACGCTGACACCCCTGTTGGGTTGCCACATATATATAATGCGGTCTCTGAAATTGGTGATGCTGAGCAGGGCGCTCTCGTCAGAGCCGTCATCGATGACGATAATCTCTGCCTCGTTCTCCTTGAGCGTGAGTGCCGTGATGCTCTGAAGGCATTCCTGCAGAAGCGTCTCGGGCAGATTGTAGGTCGTCACGATGAAACTGACCAGCGGTGCTTGCTCGTTTGCTGAATTATTGTTAAGCATTGCTCTGTTTTTAAATCGCCTGCAAAGATACACTTTTTATTGCAAACATTTTCTCTTTTCGTCTCAAAAATGATACATATTTATCTCAAAACCTGTGTTCGCATGGAAAATAACAGTTGACGTGTAATAAATGGATGTTTTCTACGTTTTAAAATTAAATGGAAAACAACAGCAGCAGTTACAGGCACATACTGAAGTATACAGGTATCTTTGGTAGTATTCAAGGCCTTAATATCCTTATGGCTCTCATAAGGAGCAAGTTTGTTGCCATTTTGCTTGGGCCCGACGGAATGGGTCTTATATCTCTGTTCAACTCCACAGCAAAGCTGATTACCGACTCCACGAGTTTCGGAATACCGATGAGTGCGGTGAAGAACATCTCTGAGGCATTCAGCAAGAACGACGAGACGGAGGTGAAGAAAAACATCAGGGTGGTCAGATCGTGGAGTCTGCTGCTTGCCGTGTTAGGTATGGTGGTGTGTATGTTTGCCGGCCCTCTTGTAGATGCTGTAGCGTTCAACTGGGGTAACCATACGCTTCACTTCATACTGCTTTCTCCGATTGTAGGCCTGTCGATAGTAACAGGTGGCGAGACGGCAATTCTCAAAGGTACTCAACGCCTGAAAGGACTTGCCTCCATCTCATCCCTAAATGTGTTGCTCTCGCTCATCACGACAGTACCTATTTATTATATTTGGGGAGAGAAGGGCATTGTGCCGTCGCTTGTGCTTATCGCCTTGATTCAGATGCTGCTCACCATTCGGTACTCGTTGAGGTATTACCCTGCTAAGTTCGATTTCTCTCGAGCCACCCTTGGGCAGGGTGCTGGTATGATAAGGCTTGGCATCGCTTTCGTCCTGGCTGGCGTGATGGGCAGCGGAGTGGAGTTCGCAATCCGCTCGTGGCTCAACAATTACGGCACTCTCGATACCGTAGGCCTTTATAATGCCGGTTATATGATCATCATCACTTATGGCGGTATGGTGTTCTCGGCGTTGGAGTCCGATTATTTCCCGCGTCTCTCTGCAATCACTTCAGACACCGCAGCCCGCAACATCACAATAAACAATCAGATGGAAGTGCTTCTTCTGCTCATTTCGCCGATGATAGTGGGGCTCATTGTGTTTATGCCTGTTATCGTGCCGTTGTTGCTTAGCGGTAAGTTTGTGCCCGCAATCACAATGATGCAGATAATGGCGCTTTCTCTATATGGTCGTTCTATGGCCATTCCGATGCAATATCTCCCGTTGTCGCGAGGCGATTCCTATTCTTTTTTGTTTATTGAAGCCGTTAACAATCTGCTGTTATTCTTTGCAACCATATTGTTCTACGACCATTATGGATTGTTCGGCGCAGGCTTGGCTTTCACAGTTGTGAGTGTCATTGACGTCATAGTTACTTTCCTGTTCCTTAGGATGAAGTACACCTATGTGCTCAGTTCTCGTGCCGTGAAGTATATTCTCGCGCAAGTGCCTTTAGGATTGTGCGCTATGGCCGTTTCATTCATTTCATGCGGATGGGTATATTGGATAGTTGGAATAACGCTCTCGATAGTCAGCGTCGGCGTCTCGTTGTTACTTATAAGAGACAAGTCATCACTTTGGAATAGAATAAAATCGGTTTTCAAAGTGAAAAAACTATGATAATTCTTTGCATTTCACTAAGAAAATGTTAATTTTGCGGTTGAAATGACATTAATAATCGTAATCATACTGATTCTGAGCTATTTGTTGATAGCGACTTCTAATCTCACTAAGGTAAACAAGACAGCCATTGCTATCTTTGCCGCAGCTGTGGGGTGGGTGCTTTATATATGCTTCGGAACCGACTTCGTGATGAGCCAGCATCCCGATGAATACACCGATTTCCTCGGAGGCGCTGTGCCTACAAGCTCGGCCGTGAAACACTACATCGCTCAGAACATTTTCCTCAAGTATGTGGGCAAGGGAGCTGAGATTGTGCTCTTTCTGCTTGCCACGATGACTATTGTCGAGATTCTGAACAATAATGGTTGTTTCGATTTCCTTACCGAACTTATGCGCACCCGCAAGAGCAAGAAACTCTTGTGGATGATGACAGGAATAACATTCCTTGTGTCGGCAAACCTTGATAACATCACTACAACAACGATGATGCTCGTGGTGATGCACGGGCTGATACCTAACCGTAGATATCGTATTATATATGGTTGTGCAATAGTGTTGGCTGCTAATTGTGGCGGTGCTCTCACCGTTATCGGCGACCCCACAGGCTTGCTGTTGTGGAACAACGGGGCGGTAACGGCATCGCGCTTCTCTGCTTCGCTTGCAATACCTTGTGTCATCTCTACGGTTGTGCCTGTGTTGTGGTTGGGGAGAATGCTGCCTGAACGCATCGATATAGAGTGGTCGATGCCCTACAGAGGTGACGACACCAACCTTTCTCGTTGGCAACGCTTGCTGATGCTTATTGTGGGCATTGGCGGATTGTGGTTCATCCCTACATTCCATAACATCACAAAACTGAGCCCGTTCCTCGGCGCTCTTTGCGTTCTCTCTTTGCTGTGGATAGTAAACGAGATTGTAAACCGCAAACTTATGGATGTTGATAAGATGATTCAGCGCCGCATGCCCCGAGTGCTCCAGTATGGAGTCATTCAGATGATGCTTTTTGTGATGGGCATGATGCTCGCCGTTGGAGTGGTTTGCGAGACAGGCGCCGCAAGTTGGCTTGCGCGCAACATCGATTTCCAGATACATAACATCTGGATTCTCGGTGTGCTATCGGCAATGATGAGCAGCATCGTTGACACTTTCGCGACATCTCTCAGTTTCATTTCTCTCTATCCTATATTAGATGTTGAAACTATCTCAAGTTGGGCAGATGTTGGTTATATGACGTCGTTTGTGCAAAACGGTGACTATTGGAAAGTAGTTGCATACAGCACAGCAATGGGCGGCAACTTCCTTCTGTTGGGTTCACTTAGTGGTTTGGTGCTAATGAAGATGGAGCGTCTGCACATAGGGTGGTACTTCAGAAACGTGGGGTGGCTATCCATAATTTCATGGATGATAGGACTTTTGTTCATTTGGCTAATGACTTTCTAAAACTATAAAAGCAACAATACTATGGGGAAGATAAAAACAATAGGCGTAATGACGTCTGGAGGCGATGCGCCAGGCATGAATGCCGCTATTCGTGCGGTGACTCGTGCAGGCATTTATAACGGATTCAAGATAAAGGGAATCTATCGCGGTTGGGATGGATTGATAAACAACGAGATTCAAGACTTCACCACCGAGAATGTGTCTGGTATAATAATGATGGGCGGAACCATTCTGAAGACTGCTCGCTCTAAGGAGTTCATGACGGCAGAAGGCCGCAAGAAAGCCTACGACAATATGGTTAATGCCGGCATCGATGCTCTTGTGATTATTGGAGGTAATGGTTCGCTAACAGGTGCCCGTATTTTCGCTGATGAGTATGATGTGTGTTGTATAGGTCTGCCTGGAACCATCGATAACGACCTTTATGGAACCGACTCCACAATAGGATATGATACTACGATGAACACCATCATGGAGTGTGTCGATAGAATCAGAGACACGGCCCAGAGTCATGAGCGTATCTTCTTCGTTGAAGTGATGGGGCGTGATGCGGGTTTTCTCGCTCAAAACAGCGCTATCGCATGTGGAGCAGAGGCTGCTATCATACCGGAAGACTCTACAGACGTCGACCAGTTGGCACGATTCATGGAGAGAGGCATTAGAAAGTCGAAGAAGAGTTGCATCGTGATTGTCTCAGAGAGCCCTAAATGCGGCGCGCTTTATTATGCTGACCGCGTTAAGAAGGAGTTCCCCGACTATGATGTGCGCGTGTCTATCCTCGGCCACTTGCAACGTGGAGGAAGACCGACTGCTCACGACCGTGTGCTCGCTGCACGAACAGGTGTGGGTGCTATTGAGGCCATCATTCAAGGACAAAGAAACGTAATGATTGGCGTGAGATACAACGAGGTTGTATATGTGCCATTCAACGAGGCTATACGAAGCGACAAACCTATGGACAAGAAACTAATTAAAGTGCTCGACGAGTTGAGCATATAGTCTGTTATCTATGTTCTAATTGTGGTTTGTACATACGTTTTTACCGCAAAAATTTGCTAAACATAAAAAATTTGGTTATATTTGCGGCAATATTACTAAGCTTAACACTAAATTTAAATATCTTATGACAAAAATTAAGGGGCGTATATCTCAGATTATCGGTCCTGTTATCGATGTTTATTTCGATACAGAGGGACTTGAAGCAGAGAAGGTACTGCCTAAAATTCACGAAGCCTTAACGATTACCCGACCCGACGGTTCTCCGCTCATCATCGAGGTGCAGCAACACATTGGTGAAGACACAGTTAGATGTGTGGCTATGGACAATACCGACGGACTCCAGAGAGGTTTGGAAGTTGAGCCTCTAGGCTCGCCAATCCTTATGCCTGCTGGTGATCAGATTAAAGGCCGTATGCTTAACGTTATTGGTCAGCCTATCGATGGTATGAAGCAGTTGGATATGGATGGAGCATATCCTATCCATCGCGAGGCTCCAAAGTTTGAGGACCTTTCCACAACAAAAGAGATGCTTGCCACAGGTATCAAGGTGATAGACCTTCTTGAGCCATATATGAAGGGTGGTAAGATTGGACTTTTCGGCGGTGCTGGTGTGGGCAAAACGGTGCTTATCATGGAGCTCATCAACAATATCGCAAAAGGACACAACGGCTACTCTGTCTTCGCAGGAGTAGGAGAGCGTACCCGTGAGGGTAACGACCTCATCCGCGAGATGATTGAGTCGGGAGTTGTTCGTTATGGTGAGAAGTTCAAACAGGCGATGGCTGAGGGAAAATGGGATTTGTCTCTCGTTGACCCTGAAGAACTCAAGAAGTCGCAGGCAACGCTTGTTTATGGACAGATGAACGAACCGCCAGGAGCACGTGCTTCGGTGGCGCTTTCAGGACTTACGGTTGCAGAGGAGTTCCGCGACAATGGAGGTAAAGACGGCGAGGCAGCAGATATCCTCTTCTTTATCGACAACATTTTCCGCTTCACTCAGGCAGGTTCAGAGGTGTCAGCACTTCTCGGACGTATGCCTTCAGCCGTTGGTTATCAACCAACATTGGCAAGTGAGATGGGTACAATGCAGGAGCGAATCACATCTACGAAGAAGGGCTCTATCACATCAGTACAGGCCGTTTATGTGCCTGCAGACGACTTGACCGACCCTGCTCCAGCAACGACATTCACCCATCTTGACGCTACAACAGAACTTTCGCGTAAAATCACGGAGTTGGGAATCTATCCGGCTGTTGATCCTCTTGGTTCTACCAGCCGTATCCTCGACCCGCTGATTGTGGGCAAGGCTCACTATGATTGCGCTCAGAGAGTGAAGCAGATTCTTCAGAAGTACAACGAGCTTCAGGACATCATCGCCATTCTTGGTATGGATGAACTTTCTGACGAGGATAAACTGACGGTGAACAGAGCACGTCGTGTTCAACGTTTCCTCTCTCAACCGTTCACCGTTGCCGAGCAGTTCACAGGCGTAAAGGGTGTTATGGTAAGCATCGAAGACACTATCAAGGGCTTCAACATGATTCTCGACGGTGAGGTTGACTACTTGCCAGAGCAGGCCTTCCTTAACGTTGGAACCATAGAGGACGCTATCGAGAAGGGTAAGAAACTTATGGAAGCTGCTAAGGGATAATCATTTGAGCATTGGACAATTTTACGATTTGACCATTGGACATTGTCTATATGCAACAATTAGTATAATTGTTAAATAGTAAAATGAAGTTATGCTTAAACTTAAAATAGTTTCACCCGAAAGAGTAGTCTTTTCTGGAGAAGTGGAAAGAGTGACGGTTCCTGGTACAGCAGGAGAATTTGAGATTCTCGTTAACCATGCACCGATAATATCTTCTCTTGAACACGGTACGGTTACATATCTTAGTAATGAGGGGCTTCAGAGCCTCGAGGTACAAGGAGGTTTCGTTTCCGTAAAAAAGAATGAAGTTAATGTCTGTGTGGAGGTATGATGGATGTTGATAAGGTAGCCAAACGCTATTTTGGAATCGGGTCGCTCATTGTCATATTCCTTTGGATGATAGGCATATTGATTGACACCATCCGCCCAGAGTGGGGAATGACTGCTCCTGTATGGGTAAGCACGGGATTCTCGATGTTTTTCCTGATTACATTCTCTCTCTTGTGGAGATGGGTGTCGAAGGAGAAGAAAGAGTCGTTAACAACGCTCTATTCCGTTGTATCGGGATTCCGTATGGTATTGGCTCTCTTCACGTTGTTCATCTGCTTTCTCGTTGTAGGTAGAGATGCAATGGTGCCTTATGTACTGGTTTTCATGGCTTTCTATCTTATAATGGTGGGATTCCATACCATTTACTTCTCTAGAATAACGAACAGACAGTAACAGGTTCTCAAATATTTTGTAACTCATTAAATAATAATAAATGAATCGCATCAAGTCAATATTGCTCATTCTGACAATCATATTGTTGCCGATGAACATTTATGCCCAGGACAAGGAGGAGGCAATCGACATTCCAGAGATTGTGCTTCACCACTTGTCTGACGCATACGAATGGCATATTGGAGGAGACATAAGTATCCCTCTGCCCATTATCGTCAAGGCGGAGCAAGGTTGGTTCTTCGGCACGGCGAAAGGCATAGAAGAGCATCCAACTTTGTTCTTTGATGAAAGTCATCATGGCAAGATTTATGAGAAGATGTCTGACGGCACAACACGTCGTCCACTCGACTTGAGCATGACAAAGTCTGTGTGTCAGATATGGATTGTGGCTATCATTTTGATAGTTATGTTCCTCAGTATTGCCAGATGGTATAAGAAGCGCGATTGTACGAGTGAGGCTCCGCGAGGATTCGTCGGCGCTATGGAGATGCTTGTAATGACAATCCACGATGATGTTATAAAGGCATGTGTTGGCGAGAAGCATTACAAAAAGTATGCTCCTTACTTGCTGACAGTATTCTTTTTCATCCTCGTAACCAACCTTCTGGGATTGATTCCAATATTCCCAGCTGGTGCCAATGTGACCGGTAACATAAACATAACCTTCTTCCTCGCTCTTTGCACGATGCTGCTTGTCAACATCTTTGGAAATAAGGAGTACTGGAAAGAAATATTCTGGCCGGATGTGCCTTTGTTCCTTAAGGCTTATCCAGCGCCGTTGATACCGGTGATAGAGTTGGTCGGCATTATCACTAAGCCGTTTGCCCTCATGGTCCGTCTCTTTGCCAACATGATGGCTGGACACGCGATAATCCTGAGTTTCACTTGTGTGATATTCCTTGGATGGTCGTTGGGAACAGGCATGGGAATCGGATTGAACTTGTTCAGCGCTCTCATGCTGCTCTTCATGAATGCTGTGGAGTTGCTTGTCGCCTTCGTTCAGGCGTACGTCTTCACGTTGCTCTCGGCTGTGTTCATTGGATTGGCACATCCCGAACATCATAATGCATGATATAGGGAATATATAAAGAAAAGAATATAATTTTATTAATAACAATTTAAACTTAAAGATTATGATTTCATTATTATTAGCAGAAGGTCTCGGCGCATTAGGTTGTGGCCTTGGCGCAGGTATTGCAACAATTGGTGCAGGTATGGGTATTGGTAAGATTGGTGGTAGCGCTATGGATGCTATCGCTCGCCAGCCAGAGGCAACAAGTAAGATCCAGACAAACATGATTCTGACATCGGCATTTGTTGAGGGTGTTGCTCTGTTTGCCGTTGTTGCTTGTGCATTCCTTATCAAATAAAGTGTCATAACGCTCATTTTGATTGATATCTAATGAACGTGCGAAAGGTGCTTGTTGCATAGGTCAGATGTGCTCGGTGAGCATGCTAGATGTATACAATTCACCTGCCAAATGATACCTTTTAATTATTAATCTCAACAACAACTAATTGCAAATGGATTTACAGAATTTGCC
Organism: uncultured Prevotellaceae bacterium; assembly: GCA_900315095.1. Lineage (GTDB taxonomy): Bacteria > Bacteroidota > Bacteroidia > Bacteroidales > Bacteroidaceae > Prevotella. The sequence continues at coordinate 60,052 of OMXS01000006.1, forward strand.
ATCAATACTCACACCAGATTGGGGACTTCTCTTCTGGATGTTATTGGCATTTCTCGTAATCTTCTTCTTCTTGGCCAAATACGGCTTCCCCGCAATCACCAAGATGGTAGAAGAGCGCAAGGCTTATATCGACGACAGCCTTCGCAAGGCTCATGAGGCCAATGAGAAACTTGCCAACATTCAGCAGGAGGGAGAAACCTTGCTGAAAGAGGCGCGCGAGCGTCAGGCTCAGATACTCTCTGAGGCTGCTTCCACCCGCGATGCCATCGTGGAGCAAGCCCAAGTGAAGGCTCGTGAGGAAGGTGCACGCATCATTTCTGAAGCCAAGGCGCAGATAGAGGCCGAGAAGCAGAGTGCCATAAGTGACATTCGCAAGCAAGTGGCCGAACTTAGCGTTACGGTGGCCGAGAAGATATTGCGTGAGCGTCTTTCTGGCGATGCTGACCAGATGAAGTATGTTGATAAGTTGCTGGATGAGTTGTCTTCTAATAGTAAATAAATGTAGGATATGGATATAGGCGTCATTTCGGTTCGCTATGCACGGGCGCTCCTCAAGAGTGCCTTGCAGGAGGGATGTGAAGACAAAGTGTACCTCGACATGGCGACGCTGGCAAAGGCTTTTGTCGATGTTCCACAGTTGAAGCATACTGTCAACAACCCTACATTGAGCCAAGATATCAAGAAACAACTGCTCGTCACCGCTTGCGGCAAGGACATCACGCCCCTCACCAAACGGTTCGTGGAGTTGGTTCTCAAAGAAGGACGGGAGACGGTCATGATGTTCATTGCTTCGTCCTACATCACGCTATATCGAAAGCAGAAGAACATAATCCATGGCAAACTCATCACTGCTACTACTGTTAGTCCTGCAACAGAGCAAAGAATGAAGGAAATCATTCAGAGTAAGACTAAGGGCACAGTGGAATTTCTCGCCGAGGTGAATCCCGACATCATCGGGGGATTCATTCTTGAGTATGACACTTACAGAATGGATGCTTCTGTGCAATCGCAATTGCGCAACATCCTGAAAACGCTGAAATAAATAAAGAATAATGGACAAGATAAAACCAAGCGAAGTATCAGAGGTATTGCTTCAGCAACTAAACAGCATTGGTTCTGGACAAGACTTCGAAGAAGTGGGAACGGTGCTTACCGTCAGCGACGGTGTGGCACGTATCTATGGTTTGCGCAACGCGGAGGCCAACGAATTGCTTGAGTTCGAGAATGGCACTATGGCCATCGTGATGAACTTGGAGGAAGATAACGTTGGTTGCGTGTTGTTAGGTCCTACGGCTGGCATTAAGGAAGGACAGGTGGTGAAGCGTACCAAGCGCATCGCTTCTATCCGTGTCAACGACAATATGCTCGGACGTGTAATCAACCCGCTCGGTCAGGCAATCGACGGCAATGGAGACATTGACCTCACAGGAGCATTCGAAATGCCTCTTGACCGCAAGGCACCAGGTGTGATTTACCGTCAGCCAGTGAAAGAACCTTTGCAGACAGGTCTTAAGGCCGTTGACTCGATGATTCCTATCGGACGTGGTCAGCGAGAACTTATCATCGGTGACCGCCAGACAGGTAAGACTGCTATCGCGGTGGACACCATCATCAACCAGAAGAGTTTCTATGATGCAGGCAAGCCTGTATATTGTATTTATGTTGCTATCGGACAGAAATCGTCAACGGTTGCCGCCCTCGTTGCTAACCTCAAAGAGCACGGCGCTCTGCCATATACTATAATTGTATCAGCTACGGCTGCTGATCCTGCCGCAATGCAGTATTACGCTCCATTTGCTGGTGCCGCTATAGGTGAGTATTTCCGTGACCGAGGAGAAAGTGCACTTGTGGTTTACGATGACCTTTCAAAACAGGCCGTTGCATATCGTGAGGTTTCACTTATTCTTCGTCGTCCTTCTGGTCGTGAGGCATATCCTGGCGATGTGTTCTATCTGCATAGCCGTTTGCTCGAGCGTGCCGCCCGTATCAACGACCAGCAGGAGGTTGCAGAGCAGATGAATGACCTGCCAGAGTGTATGAAAGGTCATGTGAAGGGTGGTGGCTCGCTTACTGCTTTGCCTATCATCGAGACTCAGGCGGGTGACGTTTCTGCCTACATTCCAACCAATGTGATTTCTATCACCGATGGTCAGATTTATCTTGAGACCGACTTGTTTAATCAGGGTTTCCGTCCCGCTATTAACGTCGGTATCTCGGTAAGTCGTGTGGGTGGTTCTGCCCAGATTAAGTCAATGAAGAAAGTTGCGGGAACATTGAAGATTGACCAGGCTCAGTATCGTGAGCTTGAGGCTTTCTCTAAGTTCTCAAGTGATATGGATGCGGTTACAGCAATGACTCTTGACCGTGGTCGTAAGAACAATCAGTTGCTCATTCAGCCACAATACAGTCCTATGCCGGTAGGAGAGCAGATAGCAATCCTCTATTGCGGTACTCATGGACTTATGGCAGATGTGCCGGTTGATAAGGTGCGCGAATGCCAGGATACATTCCTCGATAAGATGCGCTCTGCTCATTCTGATGTTATTGACACGTTGGGAAGTGGTAAAATCGACGACAACGTGACAAGCATCATAGAGACGACTATGGCAGATATTGCTGGAACCTACAAAAAGTAATAGCTTATGCCGTCACTAAAAGAGATAAAAGGTCGAATAGCAAGTGTCAACAGCACCCGTAAGATAACGAGTGCAATGAAAATGGTGGCATCTTCGAAATTGCATCATGCACAGGTTGCGATTGAGAACATGCTTCCATATGAGTCTATGCTTGAGCATATACTTAAGACATTTCTTGCTTCCGATGCTGATGTGCGTAGCACCTATGTGGCGGAGCGTCCTGTAAAGCGAGTGGCTTTATTGGTCTTTTCAAGCAATTCTTCTCTTTGCGGAGGCTTCAACGCCAACGTAATCAAGGAGATGCAGAAGGCCATAGAGCAGTATCAACATTTAGGCAAGGAGAACATCGTTATCTATCCTATAGGTAGAAAAGTGGCCGAGAAGGTTAACAAACTCGGTTTCAAGCCAGCAGGCAATTACAATGCGCTTGCCGACAAGCCTAATGTTCAAGGGTGTACTGAGATTGCCCGAGAATTGGGAATGATGTATATTAAGGGCGAGATTGACCGTGTGGAGATGATTTATCATCATTTCAAGAGTGCTGGTTCACAAATTCTCACCCGCAAGACATTCCTTCCTATTGATATTGAAAGCGAGCTTACTGCTGACAAGGAGCGCGACCTGAAGTCGAATGTGGCTACTCGCGAGGCAGTTGAGTATCTCCGACAAAGAGATAAGGAACAAGCTGAGAACAGACGCGAGCTGGATGGAAAGCCCTTGAATGATAATTTCATTGTTGAGCCAGACCTTGACTCTGTAATGAACAAACTCATTCCGAAGCTTGCTCATCTGATGCTTTACACGGCTTTACTCGACTCAATTGCTTCAGAGCATGCTGCACGTATGGTTGCAATGCAGACGGCTACCGACAATGCAGACGAACTGTTACGAGAGTTGAACCTGCAATACAACAAGAGTCGCCAGCAAGCTATTACGAGCGAGTTGCTTGATATCGTTGGAGGTACGGTTAACAACTAATTTCCTACGAACTAGCAAAACAAATAATAGGGAAAGACAGAAGCATCTGATCTTTCCCTATTTTTATGTTATCAATTAAAGTGATTCGTCTTCTGGACGTTCTATAGTTCTTGCGACTTTGGGTAGATGGCGTTTCTTTCTCAGCCATTCCGCCTTTTTCTTCTCATAGTCTTCCCTATGGTATTCCAGGAAATTGTCAGCCATAATATGGTAGGTTTATTTGTCTGAGAACTTGCTGTAAATCACGCTTATCTTTAAAGGTGTATACGGGTTGGCGCTGCCACCTATGAGTCTTGTACTTGTTAGTCCCATCTCGTTGTTAACAGCCATCACCGTAGAAGCGGAATACTGGCTTGATGAAGAAGTAGTGATAGTTACAGGCACAACAACTGCCTTGTTCCAATCAGGATGATTGCTCACCCAGTTGGCATCGCTCTTCATTCCCTCTGTTTTCAGCTTGTGCATAAATGTAACGAGGGACGAAATGTTGTTGAAGACATAAATGTTGGCTGTCGTGCCACTATTACCTGACGACAGAATGCTTGATGAAACGAAAGTCCTCTTGTTGTCGTAGAGTTTTCCTTCCTCAAAGAAACTGAAGAGACTGTCTTTCTGAACGAGTAGAAGCCTTTCGGCGTTGTCAAGAGCGTATTCGGAGTCAACCTTGCTGTTTAGTTGATTAAGCACTATCTTGGCGGTGTTGAGAGTGTCGTTCTCATGACCGTTGAAAATTTCCTCTACGGGCAATGTTAATTCGGTGAATATTCCAGCAGGAGTTCTAAGATATGTGCACGAGTTGTCTTCTGCAAGGCTCTGCATTGTGGCTTTGTCGTTGGAAATTACTGTCTTCTGAAGAACCTCTTCTGTGCCAGGGAATAAAGTTGCACCTTCAAAAATAGAGTCGGTCTCCATTTTGAAGAACAAAGAGATTTGCGACGAATATATACTTGCCATCGAGCCAATACCGTTGTCCACTTTTATATAGAATCCCGGGCACACGTTGTGTACAAAGCTATAAGCATTCTTGAAATCATTAGAGTTCTCATAAAACCTCTGCATGAGATAGGTTCCGTAACTCTTGTATGTCTTTCCGTTCTTGTCTGTATATTCTTTGTTAAGAGGAATGGATATGTAAGGCTGGTATTTGCTTGAACTTCTGTTCGCAAGACTCTTATTGAGGTCGGCTAGGGTGTACACCTTGCTCTCTTTATAGGCATTGCCGTCAACATAACCCTCTTCTATGGGGTCGTAGTTAGAATAATAAAGTTTGCCTTCCTCCATAGGTTTTGACATCTCGTATGCCGTCACTTTCATTGTAGCAAGCGAATCGCCATAGAAGGAGGGGTTGAAATATAGGCGTATTTCACATGAGTCGGCAAACACTCCGTTCTCGTCTTTAGAACGGATTTTGTCATATTCAGGCAGTTTAAAGTTCTCCTGCACATAGAATTGTGCCATAAAGTTGCCAGTAATAATTGCACCTGTTTCTGGGTCTTTTATTCTGCCAAGATAACCATTGTTGCTTCTTGATAGCACAGAGTCTACCACAATAGAGCGTGATGAAACCAGAAAGGTATCTGTTGTTATCTTGAGGTGATCTTTTATGTCTGTGAGCGATGACCCGATGGTATCGGTTGTTTCATCGCATGATGATAATACAAAGGCAGCAAGTGCCAATGCGTAGATGAATTTATTCTTCATTGAAGTGTCGTGTCTTAATGAGATTTATTCGTTACCGTATATGATATCATAGAAATCGCTATAGTCGTCTCCTGTCAGGCCATCTTTAAACGGCATGATGGGAAGATTCTTGTCTGAGGCATATTTCAGAAGTTCGGGATTAACTTCGTTTCCTGCATTTATTATTCCGTCGCTGTAGTCGATGGCAAGTTTGCCAAGTTCGATAAAGCCGAATTTTTCGTTGTACTTTTCCAGCAGGTCTAGTGTGGCCTCTCTGTATTCCACACATTTCTTGAAGTTCTCTCCGAAGTCGTTGTGGAGTTCTTTGCTGAAAAGCGATGTGATGACCTTGGTGTTAGCAAATGAAGGTTCGTCGTGATATGCAGTCTTTATGTAAAGTGGAATCACTCCGCTCATCCACCCTTGGCAATGGATGATGTCTGGCGCCCACCTCAGCTTCTTCACCGTCTCAAGCACGCCACGAGCGAAGAACACGGCTCTTTCTCCGTTGTCGGGATACTCTTCTCCCTGTTCGTCAACCTCCATCTGTCGTTTGGTGAAGTAGTCATCATTGTCGATGAAATAAACTTGTATTCTTGTTTGCGGAATCGAGGCCACCTTGATAATTAGAGGATGGTCGGTGTCGTCGATAATAAGCATCATTCTTGACAGGCGAATCACCTCATGCAACTGACCTCTGCGCTCATTTATAGTTCCCCATTTAGGCATGAAGGTTCTTATCTCGTAGCCTTTCTCCTGTACTAATTGGGGTACTTGCCTTCCAAGAATGGAAAGTTCACTTTCGGGTACATAAGGAGTAATCTCCTGATTTATGAACAACACCTTTTTTGCTTTCATCTCGTCATCGATTAAAAAATTATATGCAAAGGTACAAAAAATAATTGGATTTCTTAAACCTTTTTGTTTAATTTAGTCAAATGCATGTAATAATTGGCAAATTTTAAAAGTATTCTTTGCATAATTCATAAAAAAGTAGTTACTTTGCAACCGCTTTTAAACACTAAATGATTTAGATGAAAGTATTTCAGAAAATTGTTGAATTACAGAACGAATTGTTCCGTGTTCGCAAAGAGGGTAAGGTGATTGGGCTTGTGCCTACTATGGGTGCTCTGCATGAAGGTCATGCGTCTCTCGTTGAACGAAGCGTTAAGGATAACGACATAACTGTGGTTAGCGTCTTCGTTAATCCTACTCAATTTAATGACAAAAACGACTTAAAAAACTATCCACGTACTCTTGAGGCAGATTGCAAATTACTTGAAAGCGTAGGTGCCGATTATGTTTTCGCACCAACGGTTGAGGACATGTATCCTGTGCCCGACACTCGCCATTTTGAATATCCGCCTGTTTCTACAGTAATGGAGGGTGCTCATCGCCCAGGTCACTTCAATGGCGTATGCCAAGTGGTTAGTCGCCTGTTCTATATCGTTCGTCCTGACAAGGCTTATTTCGGAGAGAAAGACTGGCAGCAAATAGCTGTCATCAAGGCTATGGTAAAGGCGTTAGGGCTTGGCGTGAACATTGTGGAGTGTCCTATCGTCAGAGATGCAGACGGACTCGCTAAGAGCTCGCGCAACACTCTTCTCTCGCCAGACGAGCGTGCTATTGCTCCAAAAATATACGAGGCTTTGAAGGCAAGTCTAGACTATGCCAAGAAACACACTCTTGAGGAGACGAAGGAGAAGGTTATAAGTGACATAAACTCTCAGGAAGGGCTTGACGTCGAGTATTATGCTATCGTTGACGGTAACACTTTGCAGGATGTCAGTTCTTGGGAAGATAGCCCTTACATCGTTGGATGCATCACCGTTTATTGCGGGAAGACTCCTATTCGACTTATTGACCATATCAAGTATAAAGGATAATAAATTAAGGTAGCGAATGTATATAGAAGTCTTGAAGAGCAAGTTGCATTGTGTTAAGGTTACGGAAGCGAATCTTAACTATATGGGCAGCATCACTATCGATGAAGACCTGATGGATGCTGCTGGGCTCATTGCAGGCGAGAAGGTTGAGGTCGTGAACAACAACAACGGCGAGCGACTTGAGACTTATGTCATCAAGGGAGAGCGTGGCTCAGGCTGCATCTGTCTTAATGGTGCGGCTGCTCGAAAGTGTGTTGTGGGCGACATTCTCATCATCATCAGTTATGCTATGATGGATTTTGAGGAGGCCAAGACATTCAAGCCTAAGGTTGTGTTCCCCAAGGAAGGAAACAAACTATAATCTGTATATTATAGTAAAGGAGAGAGTTTTGTAACTAAGTTACATGAAAAAAGACACGGAGTGAATATTCCGTGTCTTTTTATTTGATAGTTAGATCCGCTTATTCAATTACCACGAGTGGAGTGTCTTCCATCACGCTGTCGCCTACATTTACGAGAACGGCAGTAACCTTTCCGCTCTTTTCAGCGTCAAGGTTGTTTGCCATCTTCATTGCCTCCAGAACGACAATTGTGTCACCTTCCTTCACTTCGTCGCCAACGGCTACCTTTATCTCGGTTACAACACCTGGGAGCGGAGCCTTGAGAGCATTCGCGGTGTTTACATTTCCCTTTGCAGGAGCGGCATTGTCAGAGGATGCTTGCTGAGCGGCAGCAGGATTAACAACCACCTTTTTCTTCTCAGGCTCTGCCTCTTTTTCCATCTCCACCTTGTACTCTTCTCCGTTAACGATGACGGTAGCGATGTTCTCTTCGATGTCACCAATCTGCACTTCGTACTTAGTACCGTTGATTGTATATTTGTATTCTTTCATACTTTTATTGACATTATTATATTAGGGATGTGCCGTCATCGTAAGAATTCTTGAAGACCAGTCGGTGTGGTGCTCCTTGATTGTTATGACGTCAGCCTCCTTGTCGTGTACGTTATTGCCTTGAAACTCATGCATGGCAAGAGCGATAGCGGCAAATACTTCGTTTTGTTTCATTTACACTAATGTTTTTAGTTTCCTTACATTGGAATATTGCCGTGTTTCTTTGCCGGGAGCGATTCACGTTTTGTAGCAAGCTGTGCCAATGCTCGGCAAATGCGGAAACGAGTATTGCGTGGCTCAATCACGTCGTCAATGTAGCCATACTTGGCTGCCTGATAAGGATTAGCAAAGAGGTCGCTGTATTCCTGCTCTTTCTCTGCGAGGAACTCTGCTGGGTTCTCAGCTTCTTTAGCTGCCTTTGCATAGAGAACGGCAACGGCGCCTGATGCACCCATAACGGCGATTTCTGCGTTTGGCCATGCGTAGTTGAGGTCGGTGCGAAGCTGCTTGCAACCCATCACGATGTGTGAGCCGCCGTAACTCTTGCGCAGGGTGATGGTAACCTTTGGAACGGTTGCCTCGCCGTATGCGTAGAGAAGCTGTGCTCCGTGCAGGATGACAGCGTTGTACTCCTGACCTGTTCCTGGGAGGAATCCTGGCACGTCAACTAGAGAAACGATAGGAATGTTGAATGCGTCGCAGAAGCGCACGAAGCGTGCTCCCTTGCGGCTTGCGTTTACATCCAATACTCCAGCGTATGCTGATGGCTGGTTTGCAACGATACCTACGCTCTGTCCGTTGAAGCGCGCGAAACCTACGATGATGTTCTTGGCAAACTTTGGCTGTACCTCGAAGAACTCGCCATTGTCAGTAACGGCTGTGATGACCTGATACATGTCGTATGCCTTGTTCGGGTCGTCTGGGAGTATCTCATTCAGGATGTCTGCCTTGCGGTCTATTGGGTCTGTGCACTCTACGCGTGGAGCCTCCTCCATGTTGTTCTGAGGGATGTAGCTAATGAGAGTCTTGATCATCTCGATTGCCTCTTCCTCGGTCTTGGCTGTGAAGTGTGTTACACCACTCTTTGATGCGTGAACCGATGCTCCTCCGAGGTGCTCCTGGTCGATATCCTCACCTGTGACGGTCTTAACCACCTTAGGTCCGGTAAGGAACATGTAAGAGGTGTTCTCCATCATCAAAGTGAAGTCGGTGAGGGCTGGTGAGTAAACAGCACCACCGGCACAAGGACCGAAGATACCAGATATCTGAGGAACTACGCCGCTGGCGAGGATGTTGCGCTCGAAAATCTCTGCATATCCGCCCAGCGCGTTGATACCTTCCTGAATACGTGCGCCACCAGAGTCGTTGATTCCGATGACAGGTGCGCCCATCTTCATACCCATATCCATTACCTTGCAAATCTTCTGAGCCATAGTCTCAGAAAGAGAACCTCCGTTTACGGTGAAGTCTTGAGCGAAGACGTACACCAGTCGGCCGTCTATAGTACCAGAACCAGCAACGACACCGTCGCCGAGATACTGCTTCTTCTCCATTCCAAAGTTGGTGCAACGGTGGAGCTTGAACATGTCAAACTCCTCGAAACTGCCTTTGTCAAGAAGCATGTCGATGCGCTCGCGTGCGGTGTACTTACCGCGGGCATGCTGTTTTTCGATGGCTTTCTCGCCACCTCCAAGACGAGCCTGCTCGCGCTTTGCGATAAGCTCTTTGATCTTTTCTAATTGTTTAGTCATCTTTTAATATCTGTTTATCTAATTAATGATTTCTGATTATTCAGGATGCTCGCAAAGTTCGGTCAGAATGCCGCATGTAGACTTCGGGTGAAGGAATGCGATGTTCAGTCCCTCGGCGCCCTTACGTGGAGCCTGGTCGATGAGGCGAATGCCCTTCTCGTCACACTCTGCAAGTGCATTGGCAACACCGTCCTCGATGCAGAATGCCACATGATGCACTCCCTTGTTGCCTTTGTCGAGCCACTTCTGGATGGTGCTTTCAGGAGATGTAGGCTCGAGAAGCTCAAGCTTTGTCTCGCCACACTTCAGGAAGGCGGTCTTCACTTTTTGGTCTTCAACCACTTCTACTGCGTAACACTTCAATCCGAGAACATTCTCGAAGTAAGGCAGAGCCTCCTCAATGCTGGGAACTGCGATGCCTAAATGCTCAATGTGAGATATTTTCATAATATGTTTAAATAAAGGGTTATAAATATTTTCTGCAAAGGTACGCATTTATTTTCAATAGTCCAACTTTAAGGCGAAATATTCATAATTATTAAACATTTGTTATGGTTACGGAGTGAAAGAGAAGGTCTATTAATAAGGCAATTATATAACATTAGCCCTATCCGTAACATCTCTATGCTCTAGAATGGGAGAGTCAAGGGTAGGGCTTGTATTTATACGTGAAGCCTCTGTCAGGAGATACACCTGAGCATGTTAGGAAGTACTTCTGAGTAGGTCAGGAGTATATAAGTGAGGTTGTCAGAAGGCACAAGTGAGAGAGTAATTAGGCACTAATCACAACCTCAAAAGGCATTATGGGTGTTAGAACTCGAATAGGACACGGCCGTTTATCTGCCTTCCTGTGAGATAGTTCGGGACGGCGTACTGCTGGTTGGTTACATCGGTAATCCAGTAGTAGGAGTTTACATTATTGATGCCTAGCAGGTTGAGACAGTCGATGCCTATCCAGATGTTCTTGAAGATGATTTTCTTGTTGCGTTTTTCGTTGTCCAGAGCGCGGAAGCTCATACCTATGTCGGCACGTTTGTATGCCGGCGCGCGGAATGGCATGATGTCGAGGCGTCTGTGTGGAGCTCCAAAGGGCAGTCCGTCGGCATAAGCCAGTTTTAGCGACATCTTCCAGCGGTCGGTGCCTGGGAAATAGTCGGTGAAGAAAAGGTTCAGAGCGAATCTCTGGTCGGTAGGCAGCGGTATGCTTTTCCCGTTGAGTTTCATACGGGTGTTCATCACGGAGAGTGTCACCCACGAGTCGCTTCCCTCCACGAACTCTCCGTAGAGCTTGAGGTCAAGTCCCATAGCATGTCCGCTGCATTGCTCGCTGGCGTCGTAGACTATCTTCACGTTGTTCACGGTATAGGGCACGAGGTTGCCAAGCAGTTTGAAGTATGCTTCTGCCGAGAACTTGAACGGTCGGTTCATCATCTTGAAGCGATAGTCCATTCCCGCTATGAAATGAATTGAGCGCTGGCTCTTTATTTTCTCGTTCAGTGTGGCGTAGGTGATGCCGTTGATAGTGGTAGTGTCGCGGAGCTCCTTGAAGAATGGTGCCTGGTAGTAGAGTCCTGTGGCGAGTCGGAATGTGACGTCTTGGTTGAATGCTGGCACTATGCCGAGCGAGACTCTCGGGCTTACGATGCTCTCGCGGTTGAAGTTCCAATGTGAGAAGCGCACTCCGTAGTTCAAGGTGAAGAATGTTTCTCCTGATGCGAACTTATATGTGTCTTGAAGGTATGCCTCTACGCGCTGTGCCTTCAGTTCGTTGCGGGCGTTCAGAGAGTAAATCATGTAAAGGTCCTCGCCTGTGTGAGGCACGCTGTAGCCGCTGGAGTCTCTCATCTCATATTCGCGCGACTTCTCTTCAATCTTCTCGAACTTGAATGTCACTCCCGCTTGTATGTCATGCTTCTTTGTCTTGTGGTTGAGCATGAGCTTCACGCTTCCCACGGTTGCGTTAAGATAGTTTCGGGCATGTTCCATATAGGTTCCCACGCCGAGGTTCTCGCTGGTCTCCGTTTGTGTGAGCCAGTATTGTCCCTGAATGTCGTAGGTTTCCTGTTCGCGAGTCTTGAATGCCGAACCTATGAGCGAGAGTTTTGTTTTCTCTCCGAAGTTGCGAGTGATGCTCAGCGAGCCGAAGAATGTGCGGAAGAGGTCCTTCTCCTTGCCGTCGAAATACACCTTGAAAGACTTGACATTCTCCATCGTTCCGAAGTTTGTCTCGCGGTCTTCTGGCTCGAAGTTGTAGTGGTTGTCAGAGATGTTCCCGATGAAGTCGATGGCCCATCGCTTATTTGGCTGGTAACTCAGATATGTCTGGTAGTCTATGAATGTAGGGTTGTATTCTCCCTTCGTCTCGAGCGAGCCAAGTAGATACTTGTTGGTCTTGTATCTCACGCCGTTGCTCCATGAGAATTTCTTTGTGCTGAAACCTACGTATGCGCTTGCTCCAAGCAGACTTGCTGCTACCGATGCCTCAAATTTCTTAGGACGTTTGTATGTGATGTCGAGTGCTGACGACATCTTGTCGCCGTATTTCGCCTCGTAGCCGCCAGTTGAGAACCCAATCTTTTCAACCATATCGCCATTGATGATTGAGAGTCCCTCCTGCTGTCCGCTGCGCACGAGGAAAGGTCGGTACACCTCAACATTGTTAATGTATACGGAGTTCTCGTCGAAACTACCGCCTCGCACATTATATTGAGATGACAGCTCGCTATGAGTGCTCACGCCTGCCTGCTGCTGAATCAGTTCTTCCACCTTGTTGCCTGAGGCCGATGGCGTATTGCTCATCTGCTTGGTGTCTATCTCCTGAGTGGTGCCAGTCTGTCGTCGCTGCTCGGTGATAACCACCTCGTCGAGAAGACCGGCATCGAAGAGTTGCACCTGAAGAGTCATCTTGCCCTTAGGGCGGCGCAGCACGCGCGTCTTGGTCTTGTATCCTATCATGGAGAAGCGTACCTCGACTGAGTCGGCTGACTGCAGTTGCATGGAGAATTCTCCGTTGAGGTTGGTCATCGTGAGTTTGCCCTGGCTCACCACCGAAGCCAGTTCCACAGGATTGTTCTCCCGGTCGGTAACACGTCCTTGAAGAGTGAACGACTGGGCGAACAGCGTCATAGAGATGACTGCAAATATGAGGGTTGCAAATATTCTTTTCATCTTAATTATAACGTCGTTCGTACGATATTATTGCAAAAGAGAAGAAAAATATAGGGTTTATAAAATCTAGATTGTCTAGAAAAACTTGAAAGTCTAGAACTTATCTGCATAGACCGAAGTCGCTATCTGTCTTGAACAATAGAGTCGACAGGCTCCACTTTTGTTTGTGCCTTCTTCTTTTTCTTTATTCCGAAGAGGTCGGGCAGGGTAGTGAAGTCTTTTTGAATGATAAATCCCACGCCCTGGGTGGTAAGGCTGTTGCGAGTGAAGTAGCGGTCGTTGGTTTGGTTATACACCCTCACGGCAAAGTTGCCGTTAGGGAAGAGCAGGTAGCGGATGTCGAAGTCGCCGATGAATGATGTTGTAGCATTTGCATTGTCGCGATATCCGAATTGACCGTTGATAAGCAGACGGTTGTTTAGTAGTCTGCCTGAAAGTATTCCTTCGTACTCTGCGTTGTTGAATCCTTCGTCACCTGTACTTATGTTTGCTCCGAAGTTCCAGTTGGAGTTGTTCACCACATTGCTCAGCACGGTGTTTATCTGCTGTGTTATGGTTCCACTCAGAATGCTCTGCATGGCCAGAGATGTCTGGCTCTGTTGTGCATCGGCGGAGTTGGATCCCGACTGAGAATAGAAACGTCCAATAGAGAGTAGGTAGATTACTTGTTGGTTAAGTTCCTCCTCGCTGTTGATAAGCGAACGCACCATCTGCTTCGCATCTTCGTTTACCGTTGGCATGTCGAAGTCGAAGTCAAGATGCGGGTCGTTAGGCGTTCCTGATATGTTCATGATGCAATCCACCCTCACGTTGTTAGAGAAACTTTTGCCCAACTGCAGGTCTGAGAGGGGCACTCCGTTTACTGTGTATTGTGCCTTCAAGTTAAGCGCGGCGTTGTATGGGTCGCCTCCGAAGACTATCGTTCCTCCACTCTTGAAGAAGAAGTCTTTCTTTATTACATTTTGTATGGTGAGTCCGTAAGTTCCGTGGTCTATCTGGTAGTTACCGAACATCTGGAATCCTCCCTTGTTGTGGAACATCGCACGAAGGTTGCCGTTGCCGTAAAGCGTAATCATGTCGCCCGTGGTGTTGTCCATGAGTAGTTTCAGAGCGGCATCTGTAGTGGCATTGATGTGGAAGTTCATCCTTATATCCGAACGGAACTTGTTCTTTTCCTCGTCTTCTCCGTCTATAACGGTAGAGTCCTTGTCGTGTTTTACCCATTCTATGAAGTCTGTGTTAGAAATGGCATCGGGCGCTGCAGCATTATACTCAAAGAAAGAACCTTTTTGTGGCGTTATGTCGATGTCGAAGATTGTTTCGCCACTTCTTCCAGTTATGTCGCAGGTGCCTGTGGCATAGACGGTGCCGAAGAAAGTACTTTCCCCGAAGTCATGGAAATCGAAGGCTAACAGGTTGTTTGCCGCCACGTTTATGTCGTAAATCCATTGGGACAAGTTATGGTGTCTAACGGCGCCGTTCAGAATGCCGATGTTGCCGTCACGGTCGGTAAGCGAGTCGGTATTAAGAATTATTATGTCAGGACGCATAACGACAGGACAGTTGCGCATGGTGTAGACGGTATTCAAGGCAGGTATCTTTACGTCGCCGTCCACATTGATGTCGCCCTCCATATTGATGGCTTTTAGGGGCCCGAAGATGTGCACATTGCCGTTTGCAGATGCTTGTACGTTGTCAAGGAACGAGCCACAAAGTCCCTCCATAAATTCTGCACTTGTGCCCAAGGCCTTTATCCTAAGGTCAAGATGCTTCTTTGCTGGCGACACATAACCGTTAATGAGCGTCTGGCACAAAGGTCCGTCATCTGCTCTTGCATTAATGTTTATCTGTTTCGACTGGTTGTCGTAATCAACAAGTGCCTTTAGCGTTCCCATGCGTCCCTGCTCGAAAGTGAAGTCGCGAACCGTGACATCTCCTCGAAGTTCCGGCTCGCCGAATATAGAAGACACAATAGCCTTTCCAGACACGAATCCATCAAAGTCGACAGAATGGAAATTCAACATATCAAGCACATATTTGGCGTTTACATCATGAAGGTTGACCACTAGCGAGTCAGCACTTGAGCGTGTTGCCAGACCGTTGATATTGACATGCTGGTTGCCATGATTCACGGAGAAATTGGATATTTCGAGGCGGTTGCTTGAATACTTCACGTTCGCAGGGTCGACATTCCATATGGTGTCGCCCACAACGACTGTTGAAGGCAGAATGGTGATATCAGCCGATGTCTTGCCTCCTTCATCTGCGGCGAAGGTGGCATCGGAGTTCAGACTTCCCGAGAATCGGTTAGGCATGTGGTTATCCCACCCGATGTTAGAGAGCAGGCGGTCGTTTATCGCTGATGCATTAATTATTAGAGATGTGGTGTGACCGTTGCCCATTATCTTGTCTGCTGATGCATCAGCTTTCAGAGCTCCGTTCTCATCTGTAAAAAGTTTCATGGACAGGTTTCTGTATGGAGCATCGTCGTATAAGAACTGAGGTGCATCGAGTGTGAGATCTACCAGTTCACGGCTTTGGTCAACTGTGCCTTTCAGGCTTATCGGCTCTTGCGTGAAGAGCGGAATATCTGCAAACTCCTGTAGAATTGAGGCATCACGCAGTCTTGCATCAATGGTGAACATGTCGTTGCTTTTTGCAGATGCAGTCTTAGGTAGTCCTGGCAGAGAGGGCAACCTTGTGGCGATAAGGCGAGTGATTGTTGAAGGCAGAGAAGAGACACGATACTGTCCGTCGATGTTCACCTGCCCGAAGTCTCCGTACAACTGCACGTGCCGGTCGCTTATGTTGCCGTCGCAATTGATTGTCACATTTTTAATTCTATACACGCTGTCGGCAGACGATTCCATTCTGAATTCGTCGAGAGTCAGATTGCCTATAGCGGTGTCAATCGAATTGCCGCTGAAGTTTCCTTTTATGTTTCCGCTGAATGATGTTCCCTGCCATTTGTTTGTAAGTCCAAGAGCATTAGGGTTCAAGCGTTTTATGTTGAGTGTCAGGTTGTTGACATGATTTTGTGCAACCTCTCCTTCAGCATCGAAAGAGACATTGGGGTCGTCTATTGAGAGCTTTCCTTTTAGAACATCTGCAATCATCGAACCGTTAACGTCTATGTCGCGGTAGGTATATCCGTTGTAGAACAAACGGTTGATTTTTCCCACAGCATTTATGTCTGGGTTACGCCCTTGATGCAGGTGACCGTCAATATCTATGGTGGTGGCGACATCGCCAAGTTGTTCGTTGTTGAGCAGTCGCCCGAGGTCAATACCGTCGGTATTAATTTTTGCTCCAAAGGCATTATTGCCGTATGAACCGTTGACTGCCACATTACCCACATTAGAGGTGAGTTTTCCCGCAACGGAATATTCTGAGTTATGGTTCGATATGGTGCCAATGTATCCGAAGTCGCCTATTCGTTCTACTATAGAAGGCATCGTGATATCCTCGCCCTTCATCACTTCGCCAATGCTCTCGATATAGTTCTCGTTGATACGTAAGTATTTCACGTCTGCCATCCAGTCTTTGAACGTCGGGAAGTCATATATGCTGCCGTTGGCAAAGAGGCTCATCTCGCCTCCTTGGTCCTTTATGGATAGGTCGTTGACCACGAGGTTCTCTCCGTGGCAGTTGGCGTTGAAAGCAATATCTATAGGGCGGCTGATGTCTCGAAGGTTGGGCGAGAAGGCGGCAAGGTCAGAGAGTCCTATGTGAGAGTCGGCCATTGAGGTGCTGAAGTCTAATGTTTTCAACAAAGGCTTGTCGCTCTCGGTGTCATATTTTAATTTCGTCTCTCCAAGCGCGATTTGTGAGCTTGGCATTTTCAGCAGGAAATCGCTTAGAGTGGCATTGCTCTTGGTGGCCTTAGCCTTAAACGTTAGAGAAGATATTTCAAGTCCTGACTTTTCCTTTAATGAAAGTTTCTTAAGATACAGGTTTAGAGAGTCTTGCGTAAGTTTATGAAGTACGATATGAGAACTGATATCGGATACTTGCAAATGCTTTGGGGAGAACTTTCCCGGCACTACTGGAGCGTCCTTTTGGTCGTAACAGATGAGCCCGTTCCTTATAATTAACGAACCGATGTGAAGGTTCAGTTGCGATGGTTCTTTCTTTTCTTTAGAAGCGAGAGAGTCGAGAATGAACTGGAAGTTGAAAGGAGCGTTGGCGCTGTCCTTGCTTAAGTACGCTTTTAAACCAAACAACTGAGCAGAGGTAATGGATACATTTCCCTTTATTGCATCAAAAACATCAAATTTGGCAGACACGCGTGAGGAAGCAAGTAAAAGACTGTCTTTTTGGTCGAAGATGCTGACGTCGTCGATGATTATCCTATTAAAGAACCCGACATCCACTTTTCCTATCTCGACCCTTGAGTTAATCTTTTTCCCAATGGCGTCACTTGTCCATCCTCCTATTGCTTTCTGTACAGGCGGAAGGTTGAGCATCAGGATAATGGCAGCATAAAGCGCCACCAACGACCATAGGATGATATTTATTGTTTTTCGAAGTTTCTTCATTGCCACACTTGCCAACCCCATGTTACAAAACACGAAGCATTTGGCTGTATTTGGCTGCAAAATTACAAGAAAAAGTCGGCAATATGGCATTTTGTTGTGTTTTTTATTATCAAAAACAAAAAAAAGTGTTATTTTTGCAGTCAGTTTTATATTTAGCATACAACATCTAATCATAACAATAAGTAGAAATCTTATGGCAAATGTAATTAAGTTACGAAAGGGCTTAGACATTAACCTTAAGGGCAAAGCACAGGAGAAACTTGTGAATGCAGGGCTGAGCGAAGACATCGCTTTGGTTCCAGACGGCTTCGTGGGTATGACTCCTAAGGTGGTTGTCAAAGAGGGAGATGTCGTAAAAGCCGGAGATGCTTTGTTTGTCAACAAGCACTTCCCTGAGGTGAAGTTTGCTTCGCCTGTAAGTGGCTCGATTGAGGCTATTGTTAGAGGCGACCGCCGCAAGGTGCTTGCCGTGAAAATCAAGGCCGATAAAGAGCAGCAGTACGTGGATTTCGGTAAGAAAGACGTTTCGGGCATCGATGGCGATGCAGTCGTTGCCAGTCTTCTTGAGGCAGGTTTGTTTGGTTATATCAACCAGCTGCCTTACGCCATTTCTGCCAATCCTTCACAAAAGCCGAAGGCAATCTTCGTGAGTGCTTTGAGAGACATGCCTCTGGCATCCGACTTCGAGTTTGAGCTCAAAGGCAACGAGAGCGATTTCCAGACAGGTCTTACTGCTCTGTCGCGTATTGCAAAGACTTATCTCGGAATTGGCATCAACCAGTCGGCAAATGCGTTGACACAGGCTAAAGACGTTGAGATAAACGTTTTCGACGGTCCTTGTCCGGCAGGTAATGTGGGAGTTCAGGTAAATAATATCGACCCTGTAAACAAGGGTGAGGTTGTTTGGACAGTAGACCCCACCTCTGTTATTTTCTTCGGCAGGCTTTTCAATACTGGTCATGTTGATTTGAGACGTATTGTTGCAGTAGCCGGTTCAATGGTAAAAGAACCGCAGTATGTAGAAACGATAGTTGGAACACGTATCTCTGACATCATCAAAGATGGTCTTTTAGATGACAGAAAGCCACGTCTGATACGTGGAAACGTGCTTACTGGCAAACCCGTTAGCAAAGACGATTATCTCGACGGACATACAAGTGAACTTACTGCCATACCAGAGGGCGACGATACCGACGAGATGCTCGGATGGATAATGCCTCGCATGAAGCAGTTCTCTAAGAACAGGAGTTACTTCTCTTGGCTCATGGGCAAGAAAGAATTTGATGTTGACTGCCGCGTGAAAGGTGGCGAGCGCCACATGATAATGAGCGGCGAATACGACTCTGTGCTTCCTATGGACATCTATGGCGAGTATCTCATTAAGGCAATTCTCGCAGGAGATATCGACCGCATGGAGCAACTTGGCATCTATGAGGTTTCTCCAGAAGATTTCGCTGTGGCAGAATTCGTTGACAGTTCAAAACTTGAATTACAGAAAATCGTTCGCGAAGGACTCGACATGCTTCGCAAGGAGAACGCATAGTGAAGTTTGACAATCATTCTTATTAAGAATTAAATATTATGAGTTTAAGAAATTATCTGAACAAAATAAAACCGAACTTCGAGAAAGAGGGTAAGTTGCACGCTTTCAGAAGCGTGTTCGACGGCTTCGAGACCTTCCTCTATGTGCCTAACAGCACGTCGAAGAGCGGTTCTAACATTCATGATGCAATCGACTCTAAGCGCATCATGAGTTTTGTCGTGATAGCCCTCATGCCTGCTTTGCTCTTCGGTATGTATAACATCGGCTATCAGAATTATGCGGCGGCAGGAAAACTTGCAGAGGCAACGTTCTGCTCGATGTTCTGCTACGGATTCCTTGCCGTACTCCCTAAACTGCTTGTGAGCTATATCGTTGGACTTGGTATCGAGTTCATCTGGGCTCAATGGAAAGGCGAGGAGATACAAGAGGGATATCTTGTCAGCGGTATCATCATTCCGTTGATTATCCCTGTTAACTGTCCACTATGGATGCTTGCACTTGCCGTTGGCTTTGCTGTGATTTTCGCTAAGGAAATATTCGGCGGTACAGGTATGAACATATTTAATGTGGCTGTTGCAGCTCGTATGTTCCTCTTCTTCTCTTACCCGTCACAGATGACAGGCGACAAGGCTTGGATTGCCAACGACACCATCTTTGGACTCGGAAACAAACTTGCCGACGGCGTTTCTGGCGCCACACCTTTAGGTGAGATAGGGCAGGGCATTACTCCCGATGCAAGTGTTATGGACATGATTCTTGGATTCATCCCCGGAAGTATTGGTGAGACAAGTGTTGTTGCTATTGCTATTGGTGCCGTTATACTGTTGTGGACGGGCATCGCTTCTTGGCGCACCATGCTGAGCGTATTCGTGGGTGGTGCTGTACTGGCTATCATCTTCGAGCAGACAGGTAGCTATACTATTGGTTGCCAAACCGTACCTTGGTGGCACCACTTCGTGATGGGTGGTTTCGCTTTCGGTGCTGTATTTATGGCAACCGACCCTGTTACCTCTTGTCGCACGAATACAGGTCAGTACATCTACGGTTTCCTCATTGGTGCTATGGCTATCATCGTCCGCGTTATGAATCCTGGTTATCCAGAGGGTATGATGCTCGCCATCTTCTTCGGTAATATGTTTGCACCTCTGATCGACTATTGTATCGTTCAGAGGAACATTTCAAAACGCTTGAAACGTGCTAAATAAAGGAGGACAAGAGTTATGAATACAAATTCGAATACATATACTATTATCTATTCAGCAATAATAGTGATTATTGTTGCCTTCCTGTTGGCTTTTGTGAGCACTTCGCTCAGAGAAAAGCAAGAGGCAAATGTAAAGCTCGACACCAAGAAGCAGATTCTCAACTCGCTTAACCTTCGCGATCTTAATGATGATGCTGCAGAGGCTAAATATAAAGAGGTGGTGAAAAGCGAAGATAATGTTGATGGCCAGAAGGTTTTCTCTTGCGAGGTTGACGGTCAGAAAAAGTATGTCATCCCTATGAAGGGCATGGGACTTTGGGGACCTATCTATGGTTATCTTGCAATCAACGACGACAAGAACACAGTCTTCGGCGCATACTTCAATCACGACAGCGAGACGGCAGGTCTTGGTGCCGAGATAAAGGACTCTCGCGCTTGGCAGAACAAGTTCCAGGGCAAGAAAATTTTCAAGGAAGGTTCTGAGGACATCGCCCTTAGCGTGAAGAAGAAAGTGGAAGACCCCGCGACTCAGGTTGATGCCGTTACGGGAGCTACGCTTACCAGCGACGGCGTATCGCTTATGATTCAGGGAGGTTTGAAACCTTATGTCAAATTCTTAACAAACAAGTAATTATGAGCAAGTTATTTAGTAAGGAGAACAAAGAAGTTTTCACCAATCCATTTAACTTGGACAACCCGATACTTGTTCAGGTACTTGGTATATGCTCGGCGCTGGCTGTTACAGCCCAGTTGAAGCCGGCAATAGTGATGGGACTTGCTGTAACAATCATCACGGCATTCTCAAATGTAATTATCTCTCTCATTCGCAAGACCATTCCTCAGCGCATCCGTATCATCGTGCAGCTGGTTGTAGTGGCAGCCCTCGTGACCATAGTAAGTCAGGTGCTGAAGGCAGTTGCCTATGACGTGAGTGTTGAACTCTCGGTTTATGTAGGTCTTATCATCACCAACTGTATCCTGATGGGACGTCTTGAGGCATTCGCCATGATGAACAAGCCTTGGCCTTCGTTCCTCGACGGCGTTGCCAACGGTCTCGGCTATGCCATGATTCTCGTCATCGTGGGTGCTTTGCGCGAACTTCTCGGTCGCGGCACTTTGCTCGGATTCACCATTATTCCCCAATGTGCTTACGATGCTGGCTATATGAACAACGGTATGATGACGATGCCGGCAATGGCGCTCATCCTCGTTGGTTGTGTTATTTGGGTACATAGAGCATATTTTTATAAGGAGGAGAAATAAGATATGGATCACATAATTAATTTATTTTTCAGGTCGATATTTGTCGACAATATGATTTTCGCGTTCTTCCTTGGAATGTGCTCTTATCTTGCCGTTTCTAAGAATGTGAAGACATCATTGGGACTTGGAATGGCCGTTACCTTCGTGCTTTTCGTAACCGTTCCTGTTGACTATCTGTTGCAGACTAAGGTTCTCGGTCCCGACTGTATCATAGAGGGGGTTGACTTGTCTTACCTCAGTTTCATTCTCTTCATCGCAGTTATCGCCGCTATGGTGCAACTCGTGGAGATGATAGTTGAGAAGTATTCTCCCTCGCTCTATGCGTCTCTTGGTATATTCCTCCCGCTTATTGCCGTTAACTGTGCCATCATGGGAGCTTCGCTCTTCATGCAGCAACGCATTTCGCTCGACCCCAGCAACTCGCAGTTCATCGGTAACGTGTGGGATGCCATAGCATACGCTATAGGTAGCGGTATTGGCTGGACTCTGGCTATCGTTTCTCTTGGCGCTATACGCGAGAAGATGGCTTATACAGACGTTCCAAAGCCGCTTCAGGGACTTGGCATTACTTTCATTACCGTTGGTCTCATGGCGATGGCGATGATGTGTTTTAGTGGACTTAAATTATAATAAGGAGGATTCAATATGGGACAGTTTATAGGCGCAAGCATAGGAGTTTTCCTCATAATGATACTCCTTTTGGTCGTTATCCTGCTCGTTGCAAAGAAATATCTTTCTCCAAGCGGTAACGTCAATATCACTATTAACGGCGACAAGACAATCAACGTGGCACAGGGCTCGAGCCTTATGACCACCCTCAACGAGAACGGCATCTTCCTGCCTTCTGCCTGCGGTGGCAAGGCTTCTTGCGGTCAATGCAAGGTTCAGGTGCTTGAGGGCGGCGGCGAGATTCTCGACTCAGAGAAGCCACACTTCACCCGTAAGCAGATTAAGGACCATTGGCGACTCGGTTGCCAATGCAAGGTGAAGGGCGACCTTAAGATTAAGGTGCCCGAGAGCGTTCTTGGTGTTAAGGAGTGGGAGTGCACAGTTATCTCCAACAAGAACGTTTCAAGTTTCATCAAGGAATTCATCGTGGCCTTGCCTCCAGGCGAGCACATGGACTTCATCCCTGGTTCTTATGCACAGATTAAGATTCCTGCATACGACTGCATCGATTATGACAAGGATTTCGATAAGAACGATATCGGTCCTGATTATCTTCCTTCATGGGAGAGGTTCAACATCTTCTCTCTCAAGGCTCATAATCCAGAAGACACTATCCGTGCATACTCTATGGCTAACTATCCTGCAGAGGGCGACCGCATCACACTTACCGTTCGTATCGCTACCACTCCGTTCAAGCCAAAGCCTGAGGTAGGCTTCCAGGATGTTCCTACGGGAATCGCTTCAAGTTACATCTTTTCGCGCAAACCGGGCGATAAGGTAATCATGAGTGGTCCTTATGGTGACTTCCACCCGATATTCGACTCTAAGAAAGAGATGATTTGGGTAGGTGGTGGTGCTGGTATGGCTCCTCTCCGCGCTCAGATTATGCACATGACGAAGACACTCAACACTCGCGACCGTGAGATGCACTTCTTCTATGGCGCGCGTGCTCTTGTTGAGGCATTCTTTGTTGAAGACTTCCTTGAGTTGGAGAAGGAATTCCCTAACTTCCACTTCCACCTCGCTCTTGACCGCCCCGACCCAGAGGCAGACAAGGCAGGAGTGAAGTATACTGCGGGATTCGTTCATCAGGTGATGTACGAGACATACCTGAAAGACCACGAGGCACCTGAGGACATCGAGTACTACATGTGCGGTCCTGGTCCAATGTCAAAGGCTGTTCAGGGAATGCTCGACTCTCTCGGCGTTGACCCAGAGTCGATAATGTTCGACAACTTCGGATAAATTGTTTTCAAAAGGCCTTAAGGGCGTTAAGGGCATTGGTGTCTTTAATCTCCTTAAGGTCTTTTTCATATTTTGTCATTCCATGCGCAGAACAATTCTATTACTATCCTTATTCCCCGTCCTTTTGTTCGCTCAGGAGAAGCGCGAGAAGTATGAGTTCTATAAAGACTTTCCCGTCTATGCCGACAGTCTTATAGCATCTCTCGACTATCCGTTGGCTTGGGGTAATTCTCCCGTTAAGGATTTCAACGCATGGAAGGAACAGGCTCGCGACAAGGTGCTTGAGTGCATGATGGCGCCGCCGCCTCGACCATCGTCATTCGATTACAAGGTAATAGCCGAGGAGAAACGTGATGGATATACTGCACAAAAGATAGAACTGTCTTTGAGCAGATGGTATCGTGTTCCGGCTTATCTCCTCGTTCCTGACCATAAGAAAAACAATCTGCCCGCCATTAACCTCCTTCATGACCACGGCGCCCATCTTTTCATAGGTAAGGAGAAGATGATAGAGCCCGTTTTCGAGGATTCTATAGTTAAGGCAGATGCTAAAAAGTGGGTAGACGAACTATATGATGGCGTCTTTGTAGGCGACATGCTTGCCCGTGCCGGTTATGTTGTCATTTGTGCCGATGCTCCCATGTGGGGCGAACGTGGACGCCAGGAAGGTGTTGACCGCAAGAAATACGACCTTATAGCAGGCAATATGATGATGTATGGGCACGACCTTTCCGCCTTTATGACCTATGACGATATAGCGCTTACCGATTTCCTTGCGACACTCCCATTCGTTGATAAAGAACGCATAGGCTGTTTCGGTTTCTCTATGGGTGGTTACCGCTCATGGATGCTTGCCGCACTTTCGCCCCATATCAAGGCCTCTGCTGTCGTCTGCTGGATGGTTACTACTGACGTGCAGATGACGTGGAATTACGGGCGCAAGGAGAATGGCGGCTTTGCTAATTGCATCCCAGCCCTTCGTCAGTATCTCGACTATCCGCATATTGCATCACTTGCATGTCCTATGCCTATGCTTGTAATTAGTGGTAAGCAGGATAAGTTATTCCCTTTGCAGGGAGTGGAGAAGGCTTTTAATATACTGAATAATGTTTGGCAGAGCCAAGGCGCTCAGCAGAACATCAGAACAGAGTTGTTTGACATGCCACATCATTGTGGAAAGAAAGTGCAGGCAACAGTTCTGGAATTCTTTGATAAAAACCTTTAAACCGTTACATATTTATATTTATGATAAAAGAGTTTCAACTTCGTCTCTCTCCCCGTGATGCCTCATCTTTGTCGAGCATCAAGCAAGTGCTGACTAAAGAGGCTGCTGTTCGTCTTGATGAAATAACAAGCGTGCGCATCCTAAAACGTAGCATAGATGCACGTCAGCGGAATATTTTCGTCAATCTTAGGGTATGCGCGTATATTAACGAGGAGCCAGCCGATTTGCAATACACGCCTACCGAATATAAAGATGTATCAGGATGTCCGCAGGCGATTGTCGTGGGTGCAGGTCCTGGCGGACTCTTTGCTGCCTTGCGCCTTATAGAGCGTGGCATTCGGCCTATTGTGATAGAGCGAGGGAAGAACGTGCGCGACCGCAAGCAAGACCTTGCCCGCATCACGAAGACACACGAGGTTGACCCTGAAAGCAATTATTGTTTCGGCGAAGGTGGAGCAGGAGCCTATTCTGACGGCAAGCTCTTCACACGTTCAAAGAAGCGTGGCTCAGTTGATAAGATTCTTAACGTCTTCTGTCAGCACGGGGCGTCAACGGATATTCTTATCGATGCCCATCCCCATATAGGTACCGACCGCCTTCCGCGTGTCATCGAGGCGATGCGCAACACCATTATCAACTGTGGCGGAGAGGTGCATTTCCAGACGAAGATGGAATCCCTGATAATCGAGGGCGATGAAGTGAAGGGCGTAATAGCCCAAACAACTCATCACCCATCACCCGACACTCAACCTTCCTCCCCTCGTGGAGGACAGGAGGGGGTCGCTTTCCTCGGCCCTGTAATACTTGCAACAGGCCATTCCGCCCGTGATGTCTATCGTTACCTGCAATCGTCCAATATCGATATAGAGGCGAAAGGAATTGCTATTGGCGTGCGTCTTGAACACCCCTCGCATCTTATCGACCAGATACAGTATCACAATCCGAAGGGTAGGGGCGAATACCTCCCTGCAGCCGAGTACAGTTTTGTTACTCAGGTAGATGGTCGTGGCGTGTACAGCTTCTGCATGTGTCCTGGCGGTTTCGTTATTCCTGCTGCCACAGGTCCCCGTCAGATAGTAGTCAACGGAATGTCGCCAGCCAATCGTGGCACGCGCTGGAGCAATAGCGGTATGGTTGTTGAAATCCATCCCGAGGATGTCGAGGGTGATGACGCTCTCTGCATGATGCGCTATCAGGAACGCCTTGAAGAACTCTGCTGGCAACAGGGCAATATGAAGCAGACAGCACCAGCCCAGCGCATGATGGACTTCGTCAACAAGAAAGTGTCTTTCGACCTTCCCGAGAGCAGTTATGCGCCAGGTCTCTTGTCCTCGCCTCTGCATTTCTGGCTGCCCGAGTTTGTCAGCAACCGCCTTCGCGAAGGATTCCGCAAGTTCGGTCAGCAGAGTCGAGGCTTCCTCACCAATGAGGCATGTCTTATTGCCGTTGAGACTCGAACGTCATCGCCCGTCCGTATCTTGCGCGACAGAGAGACGCTCATGCACGTCCGTCTTCGCGGCCTTTATCCTTGTGGCGAGGGCGCAGGTTATGCTGGCGGTATCGTTTCTGCAGCCATCGACGGCGAGCGATGTGCCGATATGCTTGCCGAAAGCATGTCTGTTTAAGTGCCGGTTGTATACCACCCGTCTCCCAAAAGCATACTTTTGACCATGTAAAACATATCAAGTGACCTAACAAAGTTAATAACATAGTTAAGTCACTTGTGTCTTCTTACATACCCAGGTACATAAAATTATTAGAAAAAAACAAGAAAGGGTTTAGTAAACAGTCTTGTTATGTGTATTAAGAGTGTATGACAGAAAGAAAAGAAACTATACAGCAGTTGTTCAAACAACATTATCGTAAGATGTATCGGTTGGCCACCATACTTCTTCACGATGATGCTGAGAGTAAGGATGTAGTGCACGATGTTTTTGCCCAACTTCTCGGCGACACACGTTCGCTTAGGGAAGAGACCGCTGAGGCTTTTCTTCTCACATGTGTACGTAACAGATGTCTTAACCTGATGCGCAACCGTCAGACACAGGAGCGCATCCAGCGGCTTTACATGCTCGACCTTGAGACCACCCTGATTTCAGAGAGGCATCTCTGCGAAGAGGCCGACAGTCTTAACGAAGCCATCCGCCTTTTAGAACCGCCTGTGCGTCGCGAGGTTATTATGCGGCATTTCAGAGACGGGTTCACTTTCAGCGAAGTGGCTGGTCAGTTGGGTGTTAGCGAAACCACTATTTACAAGCATCTGCGCCGTGCGCTGGAGTCATTACGTGATCAACTTAAAACAACGAAAAGCGTATGAACAAGACTGAACTTTTGCTCCGCATGCTGGAGCATCCGCATGACTATACTGCCGACGAATGGCATGAGATTCTGCAAGACGAGGAGTGCCGCGAGTTGTACACGCTCATGTCAAAAACCCGTGGCGCTGTCGAGGCAGAACGTGCTGACAAGCAACTGACCGACGAGCAGATTGATGCCGAATGGCAGAGACTTGAGAACTCGCAAATGCATAGCGAGGATTATGAAACAGGTCACAAGCGTTCGTTCCTGAAGATTGCAGCCTCTTTCATCGGTCTCCTCATCGTTTCTGGCATCGCCTTTGCTGCCATTCACATGTTGAACCGTAGCCAAAACAATACTCCAAAAGTAGAGAAGAGTGAATACATTTCTGTGAAAGATACGGCCATAAAGGCAACAGATGTTCTTCCTGCCGATAGCGTGACGGAGGCTGCCGTAGAGTTCGACAATCTTCCCCTGGAGCAGATGCTGTCAGAGATAGCGTCTTACTATAAGGCAGAAGTGTCTTTCCAGAACGAGAATGCCCGTAAGTTGCGTTTCTATTTCGTATGGCAACGCAGGCAGGGCTTAGAGCAAGTCGTTGAAGACCTCAACCATTTCGAGAGTCTTCACCTGACACTTAAGGATAACCAAATCATCGTGGAGTAACAGGCTATGAGACGACTTACTTTATTATTTGTCATTTGTCATCTGTCACTTTGCGTGGCGATGGCCCAGCACATCACGCGCACCTTTGATGACATCTCCATTTCTGAGGCACTCCGCCAGTTGAACAAGCAGCAGTCGGAATACACCATCATGTTCCTCTATAACGAACTCGAGGATTTCCGCGTAACGACAACAGTTAAGAATAAGACTCTGCCAGAGGCCATAAAACAGATGATTGGCTTCTATCCCATCCGCATGACCGTTGACACGAACGATCCCGAGGCGCATAAGATATTCGTGGAGTGTACCCATAAGACCGACCGCCACCTTATAGGAAACGTGACAGACGAGCATGGACAGCCCGTTGCCTTTGCCAACATCGCCGTCCTCAATCCTTCTGACTCAACATTACTCAGCGGCGGCGTGTCCAACGCGAGCGGCTACTTCGCAATACCTGTAGAGCAGCCAACAGTTCTTGCCCGCATCTCGTACGTCGGCTACAAGACCGTCTTCAGGTTGTGCGACAAAGAGAACATCGGAACCATCAGCCTGCGTCCAGACAACTACACCATCAACGGCGTGGTGGTGCAGGGCGAGCGCCCTAAGGTGCAACTGCACGGCAACTCGCTCGTAATGAACGTTGAGGGAACAGTAATGGAACGCATAGGCACCGCCGAGGATGTGCTCTCGCGCGTTCCCACCATCTCGAAGAAAGGTGACAGTTATGAGATTCTCGGCAAGGGAGCGCCCCTCATCTATCTGAACAGCCGAAAGTTGACCAACCTTAACGAACTGAAGAACATCCAGTCGGACGTCATCCGTAACGTGGAGGTGATACAGAACCCTGGAGCACGCTATGATGCAACCGTAAATGCTGTAATAATCATCCACACCAAGCGGGCACAGGGCGAAGGTCTCGGCGTGGAACTGACATCATGGAGCAGCAAAGGACACGGATTTGTCAACAACGAGCGCGTCAACCTCACTTACCGCACAGGCAAGTTGGAACTCTTTGCAGGCATCTTCGGGGCTTACAACAAGCGCTATAGCAAGGGCGACTTCGAGCAGACAGTCTTCTCAGACACGTTGTGGAGCATCACCAACCGCCACAGGTCAGTAGAGCAAAACCCTTACTTCGAGGGACGCGCAGGCTTCAATTACCAGATAGACGACAACAACTCCTTCGGCGGCTTCTATCAGAACGTCTACGACTACGTTAAGACCTGCGACGACTATGCTGACGACCTGCTGGCCAACGGCACGCCATACGACCATCTGCAGAACAGCGGCATCTATCGTGACAAGAATCTCCCGGGGCATCAGGCCAACCTTTACTATACGGGCAAAGTGGGGAAGTTCGCTATCGATTTTAACGCCGACTACGCCTTCCATAAGAAACTGGGCCGTAGCACACAACTGGAACTGAGCGACAATTTTGAAAACCGCGACGTGAACTCAGAGAGCAAGACGCGTAGCAGCATGCTGGCGGAGAAACTCATCGTGAGTCACCCCTTGTGGAAAGGTCAGATAGAGGTGGGCGAGGAATACTCCAACACCCGTTGGCGCAGCAGTTTCGAGAATGCAGAGGGATATATCGCTAACAGCAACAACGAGCAGCACGAGAGCAATATCGCGACTTATGTGGAGACGAGGCAGCAGTTCGGGCGCTTCCAGTTGCAGGCAGGCCTGCGCTACGAGCATGTAGAGTCCGACTATTTTGTAAGCGGACAGCGGCGTGACGACCAGAGCCGTACCTACAACGGCCTGTTCCCCTCGGTTTCAATATCCGCGCCACTTCCCTGGGGAGGTGCTGGCGACGCGCTCTCGCTCAGTTACACCAAGCGCACCAATCGTCCTGCCTACTGGCTCCTGCGTAATGATGTGTCATACGAGAACCGACTCAATCTCGAGACCGGCAACCCGTATCTGAAGCCTGTACGTTACCATAACTTCAATCTTACGATAATGCGCAAGTGGCTGTATCTTACCACCAACTTCGTTCATTGTGTCAATCCTTTTATGTACACGGTTAAGAGCCTGGAGGAGGATAGCAAGGTGAATCTGGTCACTATAGAGAACTACGACCACGCCGACTGGCTCATTGTCACTTTGGGCGCGCAGAAGAACGTTAATCTAGGCGGCGGCGCGATGTGGATACCGCAATATAACGTCACTTTCATGAAGCAATGGCTCAAGACGCCATTCAACGGTACGGAGAAGAAACTTAACCAGCCCATGCTATCCCTGCAACTGGGCAACATAATAACCCTGCCTCACGACTGGATGCTGCAAGCCGACTTCGGCATGCACACTCATGGCTATACAGGTTCTAACAGCAAGATAGAATCCACCAACGCCGTGCTCTCCCTTAGCGTCAGCAAGGACTTGTTCAAACAACGCCTTAACGTCAAACTCACAGGCAACGACCTCTTCAATAACGGTATCGGGCGCACCACGTTCTACTTCGACCACATGATGCTTCGCAAGATGGAGGACAACGACTCGCGTTACGTATCTCTCTCCCTGCGCTACCGCTTCAACGTCACCCCGTCGAAGTATCGCGGTACCGGTGCTGGAAATGCCGAGAAAGACCGACTCTAAACAGATGACGTTCCGCAGCAACACTCCTTTTTACCTGCTTCATCATTAAATATAAAGGAAACAATTTGCACGGAACGCCATTTTTTATAAGTCCCTACATCAGGCACGGAATAGTATTCTTTGCCTATCATACTGCATCACGGCATAAAAAAGAAACGATTTTCTTTTGTTCTGCACTCTATTATTCGTATCTTTGTCCCCAAGTTAACACAAACTTATACAAATATGAAAAATGTAAGACTTGGGATACTTGCTGTCATCTTGTCCGTCTGTGGCGCAACACTTCTCTCTGGATGTGCCTCCAGCAAACACCTAACACCCGACACCCGTTTCGTCATGCTTGCCGAGGCTGTGCCCGACGCTATTCTCGAGATACGCTATTACTCTACATACAACTTTGTAGGGTCTCGTGTGGACGGCTACGAGCAACCCACAGCGATGCTCACAAAGGAGGCTGCAGAGGCTCTCAGAGCCGTCAGCGACGACGTGATGAGTCACGGCTACAGACTTAAAATTTATGACGCCTACCGCCCGCAGAAAGCTGTTGACCACTTCGTGCGTTGGGCGGCAGACCTTGGCGAAACGAAGATGAAGACATACTTCTATCCCGACCTTGACAAGAGCGTGCTCTTCGAGCAAGAGTATATCATGGAGAAGAGCGGACACACAAGAGGCTCTACGGTTGACCTCACTCTCTTCGACATGAATACTGAGAAAGAAGTAGACATGGGAGGCACATTCGACTGGTTCGGTCCTGAGAGTCATCCCGACTTCTGCGGCAATCCCGATACAGGCGAATATAACGGCGACAACCATAAGAGTCCCGCAGGGCGCAGCATCACGGAAAGGCAGTTCAAGAACCGTATGATACTGCGACAGGCTATGCTGCGTCACGGATTCAAGGCGCTCGACACCGAGTGGTGGCACTTCACCCTGAAAGACGAGCCTTATCCAGACACCTACTTCACATTCCCCGTAAAATAACACATCAAACTTTAAGTCTGCAACGATATGAACTTGAACTTAACATCTACAATAAAGATGCCTGACCACACATTACGTCGTCAGGTCATCGGCCTATGCAAGAAGGTGGGCAAGCCCCTGTTGAAACTCTCCACTAAGGACTATGTGGATAATGGCCTCGGAAACCTCGTGGAGCAGTTCGACGGACAGGCAGGACTGGTGAACATAGAGGTGTTCAATGAGTTGCAGCACACCATCACGGGTTGGCCAGGAGGCAAGCCTGATGTGGACGACTCCACACGCCCTGAGCGCGCCAAGCCCTATCCGAAGCGTGTCATAGTGTTCTCTCCCCATCCCGATGACGACGTGATTTCTATGGGCGGCACTATCCGCCGTCTGATGCAGCAGAAGCACGACGTGCATGTGGCCTACGAGACATCAGGCGACATCGCCGTGGGCGACGAGGAGGTGAGTCGTTTCATGCACTTCATCAACGGCTTTAACACAATCTTCGCCAACGGCTCCGACGAGGTGATAAAGCAAAGTTATCAATGGGTGAAGAACTTCATCAAGAACAAGAAAGAGGGAGATGTCCAGCCTGAGCAGATACTGCGCCTGAAGGGACTTATCCGTCGTGGCGAGGCACGGCTGGCATGTGAGCACAACGGCATCGACAGCAAGCATATCCACTTCCTTGACTTGCCGTTCTACGAGAGTGGCAGGATAGAGAAACTGCCGATGACGGAGCGTGATGTTATTCCTATTCAGGAACTGCTGAGAGAAATCCAGCCCCACCAGATTTATGTCGCTGCCGACCTTGCCGACCCTCACGGCACTCATCGCAAGTGTACCGATGCCGTGCTGGCTGCCATCGACGAGGAGAAAAAGGCCGGTGCCGAGTGGCTGAAGGACTGCCGCGTGTGGATGTATCGCGGGGCGTGGGCTGAGTTTGAGGTGGCCGATATTGAGATGTGCGTGCCTATGTCGCCTGAGGAACTGCGCGAGAAGCGTAATGCTATCCTGCGCCACCAGAGTCAGATGGAGAGTGCGCCCTTCATGGGCAACGACGAGCGGCTGTTCTGGCAGCGTGCCGAGGACCGCAACCGCGACACGGCGAAACGTTATGACGAACTCGGACTGGCCTGTTACGAGGCTATGGAGGCTTTTGTTGAATATAAATTCTGATATGATATGAAGCGAATGATGATAGCACTATTCGTGCTGATGATAGGTGTCGGTACAAGAGCAGGCGACGCGGCCAACTATAACGTGGTGCCCCTGCCGCAAAGCATCGTAGAGCAGAAGGGCGAACCCTTTGTTCTCGAGGAGGGTGTTCAGATTCTTGCACCAGCCGATTTACAGAACGAGGCAGAGTTTCTCAGGCAGTATATGAAGGAAGTCACGGGCAATGACCTGCCCATCGTCACACGACGCGCCAAGAAGGTGCGATACATCGAACTGTCTGTCATGCCCGATGCAGCAGAGAGAGAAGGTTATGTGATGACCGTCAACTCGAAGGGCGTCACCATCACGGGCGGTTCTGCTGCGGGTGTGTTCTATGGTATCCAGACGTTACGCAAAGCCGTAAGCGAAGGGCTGATAATGAATCCTGTCACCATTTCCGATTCTCCGCGTTTCTCGTGGCGAGGCATGCATCTCGACTGCTCGCGTCATTTCTTCCCAGTCACATTCGTAAAGAAGTTCATCGACCTGCTGGCACTCCACAACATGAATGTGTTCCATTGGCATATCACAGACGACCAGGGGTGGCGCATCGAGATAAAGAAGTGGCCGAAACTAATTTCTGTGGGTTCTCAGCGCTCAGGCACCATCGTAGGCACCAACTCTGACATCGACGACGGCATTCCCTATGGTGGTTATTACACGCAAGAAGAGGCTCGCGAGATAGTGGCATACGCCGCCGCCCGTCATATTACCGTAGTGCCAGAGATTGACATGCCTGGCCACATGCTCGCCGCCCTTGCCAGTTATCCCGAACTGGGATGTACGGGCGGGCCTTATCAGGTAGGCCACTACTGGGGCGTCTATAAAGATGTGCTTTGCGTGGGTAATCCAAAGGTCTATGAGTTTGTGGAGGATGTGCTGACGGAGATAATGGACATCTTTCCCTCAGAAGTGATTCATATTGGAGGCGACGAGACACCCACGGAGAAATGGCAGGCATGTCCCAGGTGTCAGGCGCTCGCCAAGACATTCGTCTCATCCCAGCAAAACGACGAGGAGTTTGAATCACTTACCTCGAAACTGTCGCCCCTGCAGGCCCACTTCACGAAGCGTGTCTTCGACTTCCTCACCTCCAAAGGCCGTCGCGCCTTGGGGTGGGATGAGATTCTCGACGGTTCGCCTCAGGATGCTATGATTATGTCGTGGCGTGGTACCGAGCCAGGAGCAAAGGCTGCAGAGACAGGTCACGATGTGGTGATGGCGCCCACCACCTATTGTTATTTCGACTATCAGCAGGTGGAGGACACGCAGTTTGAACCTAGCCGTTGCGGTGGATTTATCCCTGTAGAGAAAGTCTATTCCCTAGACCCTGCTCCCGACAGTCTTTCTACGGCTGCGCGCCAGCATATCCTCGGCGTACAAGCCAATCTCTGGGCTGAGTATATGACCAACGAAGCGATAGTGGAGTATCAGGCTCTCCCGCGTATGTCGGCCCTGTCTGAAGTACAATGGACACAACCTCAACGTAAGGACTTCAACGCCTTCCGCGAGCGTCTCACACGCTTCACCTCGCTCCTCGAACTCTATCATTATACTTACGCCAAGCATCTCTGGCCCGAACGACAAATCCCCAGTCGTTGGCAGTTCTGATTAGAGGAAGGAGATAGAGGGAGATAGAGGGAGATAGAGGGAGATATAAGGAGATAGAGGACAACACAGTCGCCTCTCACGCCCAATTGCTTTTCCCTTCGTCCGTCTACTGCCAGTTCCCCACCCATGCAGGGGCGGGGATAGGGGCGGGGTCGGTATCTTCTTGTCACAGAACATCTCTGCCATGTTTTTTCATGTGACAACTGTGTCTTTTTGATACCAGAAAAGACCTATGTGACGCCCCATTTGATTCACAATTCAAAGTGTTTTTTATCTGAATACACGAATTTAACATTGGTTAAATTGACGGAAAGTGCAGGAATTTATATCAGAACAAGCGGTTCTTGCATGTCTTTTGAGGCCTTTTAGAGAAGGAAAAAACAACTATTTGTGACTTTAGAAGGCTTAGGCATAGCTGGTGCTTTGCGGTTAAAAATGTCGTATCTCATTGATTTATAAATATTTAAATGATTTATAGATGCTGTAAAAAACTCTTCGCTATCTCAAATCTCAAATCTCAGTTATTTTTTAAGGTACCCCCAACTCTTCTTTCTTACTATATATATTATATATTATTGATTATCAATAAGTTATAAGTATAAGAGAGGGGGGTTGGGATGTTGAAAGTGCCTTATTTTTTAATTGAGATTTGAGATAACTGAGATAGATCTTATTCACTCACTTTCCTCTACCAGGCCATCAAGTGCCCAGCGGAGTTTGTTGCTCACGGCTATGGTATAGCGTTCCACGCCGAAACTATGACTTGTCTTTATAGGCTTGAAGTTAGGATGCAGCGTTCCATTTTCGATACTTTGAGTGCCATATTCCCACCAAATACCCTGCAAATACGTTAGTAATGATGATTTTTTGCAACGCGGATATGAGCGCCAAATAGAGGAAAATCATCGAAATCGTAGGTTTCCAAACGCCTTTTTACGCTTGCGAGAGCATAAATTTATGCTCTTTTTGTCCTTTCATAGCACTTTCATTATAGTTGCTATAGTCATGTAAGTGTCGTATCTTATTGATATATTGCCTTTTAGGGGAATTGTTAATACATGCGTTCCAGTTGTTCCAGTTGTTCCAGTTGTTTTTTTGATGTCCCAATATTCTCTTATTATATATAACTACTTATATATCAATTAATTATATATAATATAAGGAAGAACACATGTCTCATTTTTAACTGGAACAACTGGAACTGGAACGCTTCAGTCGCATGTTAAACTAATTCTTCTCTATGAGGCCCCTCCCATTCATGCTCGTTTCTCATGTTATTTGCACCTTTTGGAGTGAGTAGGAGAGGGGAGTTAGGTATTGGATAGACTAATAAAACTGTTCAGGCGTTCTTTTATCTCTTCAAAACTTTTATTCAAATCCAAAGTTCGAATATAAAGCATATAACCATCACGATGCTTTATTTGAGCATCATCAATACTGAGTTCCTTTGTTTTTGCATAAAGTAACATTCCATCTACATTATGGCGATGCCCTTTATCATATTCATCTACGTATGTTCGAATCTGGTATAGATGATTGTTTCTTAAGGTTTCTTTTCCGAATTGCTCTTGCATGATTTTTGTGTAATACTTAGTATCAACTATAAGTGTCCGTTCTCCTATTGATAAAAGTATATCTGACTGCATTATTGGCAGCACAGCAGTATCCGTTGCTTCTTCAACTACATTCCATCCAATCTGTGCAGCGCTTGGCTTTAACTCAGGGTGGTGTTTCTTGTAGTATTCTAATACGAATTTCTCAAAGAGTCTACACATGTGGTTATCAGAAAACTCACGCATTTTGTATTTACCCTCTTCCGTCGTCATGAGCCATTCGCTCACAATAAAATAGCAGAGGTATGTCAACATGCGATAGTTTCTATTATTACGACCAAAACGTAGCGCATTCCATCGTATGGTATGGATATCTATTGGTTGAACATTCTGAAAGAATAACATCATTTGTTTGAGTTTTGCCTTTTTGTCTTTCTTCACGTCAGAATGTCTGATGAGTATTGCCGCTGTGGTCATGAGAATCTGGTTGTACACGTTGTTTTCAGATAACTCATCATAATTACAAGATATATGGTGATGGTTACGCACTCTATTGGCGATAGTACCATTGATGTCTATCTTTCCCTTTATTGTAAGTATTGAATCGTTCTTAGCCACATACTCACGATAAAGCCCTTGCTTTAACTGATACGATATTCCTTTGGCCAATATCTCGGCAAACAAGTCATAGATATCTTCAAAGGTCTCGCCTTCTATTTCTGCGTAGTTATTTTGCCTAAGCTCTTGAAAAGCATAGGCAAGCATGTAATATATATTACGAATCAGTATACCTTTGTCTTCAGTCATTCAAAGTGTTTCTTAATTTCTGGGCTTCTTGGTTGAATTTATTGTCATTATCGAACCAATATTCTCGAAGCATGGGAATTATATCGTATTCTACTATGCTCTTCAAGTCAAAGCCGTTTTCAAAATTGCATAGATAACTATGTCCGATACAGAAACCTGAACCAAGTGAGTCATCATCTGCAATAACTTTGTTTAAGTCAATAATGGCCTTAATCAGTTTTTTTAGTTGAGGCGTTTCCCATCTTGAAACATATGCTTTATATGTCTCGGTTTCAAATCCTGGTTTCATTTCATAGAAACTGAATCTACGACGTAGAGCATAGTCAATCATAGCAAGACTTCTATCTGCGGTATTCATCATTCCTATAATATACAAATTACTTGGTACAGAGAAGCGTAGCTTATTATATGCTAATTGGATAGGTTGGTCACGATAGTCTGCTTCTATCAGTTGCAATAACTCTCCAAAGATTTTACTCAGGTTGCCACGATTTATTTCGTCGATAATCAGGAAATATGGCATGTCACGATGGGATTTTGCTTGTTGGCAAAAGTCATAGAAGATTCCATTAGTGAGTGAAAAACCTCCTTCTCCATTTGGTTTATATCCCATTACAAAATCTTCATAGCTGTAATTTTGGTGGAATTGGATAATTCTAGCACGAGATTCATCTTTTACCCCCATAATAGCATAGGCAAGTCGTTTGGCCGTATAAGTTTTACCAACACCAGGAGCACCTTGCAGTATAAGGTTTTTCTTACGTATTAGCAATGACTTCAAAGTTTGCAGTTGATGCTCATCTATATATACTTCGCTCAAGAAGTCTTTCTCCGTGTATGGCGCGTAATCTTCAGTTTGCTCATCCTTTTCTATTATAGGCTCTGGGTTTTCTTTGCGAATAAGTCGCATTACTTCTTCATATTCTTCATCGGTAAGTCTAAAAAGGCTACCTTGGCAACGATTCATAACTGGTTCAGAGTTTTTAAGTATAGGATTGGTTAGAATCTCGGAATATGGTACAGGTGATAATAGCTCTTCAACTTTTCTAATATAAAGAACCTCTCCATCGGTTTCAGATACCACACGACCAATGGCAACTATTTGAAGCACAGGAGTAGCTTCATATGCAATTACGACATCGCCTGGCTTTGCTTCATAAAAATGCTTGAAGACGCGTCTTTTATTTCCTTTATCATTATATAGGGTATAATCTATATCATCACCCAATTCCCAATCGATTGATGGACTCCAATATTTCGGGCTACCAGTTAACCACCAATAATTTTGGTTGCTTGGAGATTCTATAGGCTCTTCCACTTTTGTAATGCCATCAATCAAATTGTCCAGATATTTCACATTGCCCGCATAATTGGTAATGTTTGTCAGGGTCTTCATTGCTAACATAATATCTGCTTCCCACACTCCTTTATCAGTCCAATTAACCTTTCGTAAATGGGGCTGTATCATATGATTCTCATCATAATAATAATTTGAGGTAACTATGCCTCTGCCGACAATTTTTGATCTGCCTTTTTTTGCGAATACTATATCTCCAGGCTTCATCTCATTGGCAAAAGCATAAAGCATATCTGCACTATTTTTTTGGCTAGTGTCTGAGCCATAGTTCTGCTTCAAAGGAGCTACCAGATCCTCCTGCTTACTAAAATTTCTAAGGTCACCTATCTTATTCCATCCTAAGCCCATGATGCCATTATCATAGTATTCATCCCAGAAAGCTGCCTGTTCGCCTGGTGAATAGATCCAATAATTAATTGTATCATCCATTTGTTTTTCATCTACATTAGAGGCAGTAGGCTTCTGCTGATAGGCAACATACGAGAACTCTGCATAATTAGAAAAGCCTAAAGATTCAGATGCCATCTTATTATTCAGTTCTTGCATCACTCTTTCATATTCATTGTAGGGCATGAACTTTGTCCTGTCAAATGTGATGTCTAATGATTCTAGCAGGTCTTTACTATTGCCATCCAAAGGCATATACTTATCAGGACGAATCCAAAACAAACCAAACGTAAGATTAAACTTGATAAGATACTGGTATCTAAGTGCGTTGTATGCATTCTCAATATTCTTATCCAATACTGCTAATTCAAAAACATTCCACAGTCTTTCTAAATCTCCCTCTTCTCTTTTATCAACAAATGCCATGAAATTTGACTGCTTGGCATTCATGATGGGAATACCCTCAAAATCCTGAGGTACAGGGGCAGAAACAGCAAGGAAGTGTTTGAATTTCTCACAGATGTCAATACGTTTATCTGGAGTGATGCCACGATTGAATATTGCATAGACTGTAAAGGGGTCAATATCTGGAACACGTCTGCCGTCAGGTGCATCTTTCAGATGATTGATATACCCTTGAAGGTTATCATATATCCAATTTACCAACGGCTTCCTGTCGTTTCTAAACTGCAAGAGTTTCTGCGCCAACTCTTTATAAAATGGAATCCATGTAAATACCATATCATATATCGTTTTTAGTTATTTTGCCAAACATCGGATATTTCGAGTGCAAATATAATCAAATTGATTGATAAGATGATGGATTTTAATAAAAAAGTAATTCTGTATTCTATGTAATAATATAAATCTTTACATAATTGGATTATCATAGTTGCTCCTTTGTGGTTTATCTTATTTCTGAAATGATTTTATCAAACCTTTTCTTGGATACAACCTTTTTAGTAACTTTGGCATTGCCGAAATTCTTTGACCTAAAGATGCAAGACGAACGAGTTCGAGTCCTTTAACTCGGAAATAAAAAGAAAATGGGTTTTCTTTGGTATTTCTCTCGTTTATTTTAGTAACTTTGCCATTAAAATGGCGAACTTCTTGCTCGAGCAAGCGATAAAAGTTCGAATTCTTCATCTCGGCATAAAAAAGAAACGAGTTTCTTTTGTTCTGCCCTCGATTTTTAGTAACTTTGGCATTGCCGATATTACTCACGTTCGGAAAAATACAAATAAATTTGGTTTTTCGCTCACTTAATCGTAACTTTGCCCCAAATTAAAAACTTAAAATCTTAATAGTATGAACTTGAAGTTCCGTTTGTCTTTGATGAATTTCCTCGAGTTTGCTGTCTGGGGAGCGTATCTCACTTGTATGGGCAATTATTTAGGCACCGCAGGACTTGGTGAGCAAATCTCGTGGTTTTATGCTCTGCAGGGCATAGTGTCAATCTTTATGCCCACGCTGATGGGTATCGTGGCCGACAAGTATATTCAGCCGCAACGCCTCTTGGGCATCTGCCATCTGATAGCGGGCGCTGCCATGCTGTGCTGCTGGTATATGGGCCTTTCTGCCGGCTTCGGCAACGAGTTGCCTAACAAGGGCTTGTTCATAGGCATGTACACGTTGAGCGTTGCTTTCTATATGCCTACGCTGGCTCTGTCGAACACCACAGCTTTCACGATATTGAAGAACAACGGACTTGATACCGTTAAGGACTTCCCACCAATAAGAGTGCTGGGCACGGTCGGCTTTATCGTGACGATGTGGTTTGTCAACTGCGCCGTATGGGACGATGGCAGCTTCGGCTTCACTCTTGGCGAGAATGCCCATAAGTTCCAGTACACTTACATGCAGTTCTTCGTATCGGGCGTGCTGAGCCTTGTTTTGTTCTTGTACACCTTGACGTTGCCGGAGTGCAAACTGGAGAAGAAACCCGCCCAGTCGCTTGCTGAGTCGCTCGGACTTAACGCGTTCAAACTGTTCAAGACGAAGAAGATGGCGCTGTTCTTCATCTTCTCTGCGTTGCTCGGCATGTCGCTTCAGGTGACCAACGGCTATGCCGGTCCGTTCATCACGAGTTTCAAGGGTAGTGCTGACGCGCTCATATCACAGTCGTTTGCTGCCAATAACGCCACGCTGCTCACCTCTATATCCCAGGTCAGCGAGGCTCTCTGTATCCTGATGATTCCGTTCTTCCTGAAACGTTACGGCATCAAGGTGGTTATGCTCATAGCGATGTTCGCTTGGGTGCTACGCTTCGGCTTCTTCGGCATCGGCAACCCAGCAATGCCTGGTGTGATATTCTTCATCCTCTCATGCATCGTCTATGGCGTGGCCTTCGACTTCTTTAATGTGTCGGGCGGTATCTTCGTCGACCAGGAATGCGACGCCTCTGTTAAGGCTTCTGCCCAGGGACTTTTCATGCTGATGACCAATGGTCTTGGCGCTACAATAGGTACGTTGGCAGCAGGCGAGATAGTGAATCATTTCTGCACATGGGAGAACGGTTTCCTCGTGGGTGACTGGCAGACGTGCTGGTTCATCTTCTCTGCTTATGCCTTGATTGTGGCAGTAGCGTTCGCCATCATTTTCCAGCCGAATAAGAAGAAAGGGAAATAGGTGTTAGGTGATGGGTGTTAGGTGTTAGCTGTTCTATAGCCGCACGACAGTTGGTAATTTAATATATAAAACTGATAATTGAATAAGATAAGGCTTCATTTCGTTAGCGTGTCTGAGATTATGGGCACCGACGACCTTGCTTTGATGATACTCTGCGATGATATGCACGAGCGTCAGATATCCATCGTGTGCAGCCGTGCTGTGGCTGTGGAGCTTGACATGCGTGTGCGTAAGATGCCTATAACGGAACGCATGCTGCCCGAGGTGTTGACGAAGATTATTACTGAGCAGACGGACTTGAGGTATTATCTTCTTATAAATAATGTTACCGACGGTCAGTATGACACGATGGTGGTTAATGCTGACACCTTCGAGATGACGCCTATACGCGTGTCTGATGGCGTGCTGCTCGCGGTTTCGGGCAATATCCCGATATATATAGACGAGCGACTGATGATGCAGCAGTCGGTGCCTTATCGCATGACATCAGAGATGATGAGCGTGCCTCTGCCCATAAACACAATGAGCATGGAGATGATCGACAAGGCCATAGAGCGCGCTATAAAGGACGAGAACTATGAGCAGGCGTCGATGCTGACAGAGGAGAAAAAGCGCAGGAAGGGGAAAATGGATAATTGATTATTGATAATTGATAGCAAGGCAGATGAAAGAGGCAAGATATTTTTTTGTTCCCGATGCGGGTGTTGTTAACGAAATGCCCGACGAGGAGGCAATGCACGCCCTCAGGGTACTGCGGCTGAAGAGTGGCGACGAGATGTTCCTCATGGATGGAGCGGGAACGTTCTATCGCGCGCAGGTAACTCTTGCAGCCACCAAGCGATGCCTTTACGAGATACTGGAAACCATACCGCAGCAGCCTGTGTGGAAGGGGCATATACATCTTGCCGTCGCTCCCACGAAGATGATGGAGAGGATGGAGTGGTTCGTAGAGAAGGCTACAGAGGTGGGCATAGACGAGTTCAGTTTCCTCAATTGCCAGTTCTCCGAGCGCAAGGTGCTGCGTACTGTCCGTCTCGACAAGATTATCGTGTCTGCCGTTAAGCAGAGCAGAAAGGCATGGAAACCCGTTATCAACCCGATGGAGTCGTTCAAGGACTTCGTGTCGCGCCCGTTGGCAGGCAAGAAGTACATTGCCCATTGTTATGAGGAGATAGAGCGCA
Organism: uncultured Prevotellaceae bacterium; assembly: GCA_900315095.1. Taxonomy (GTDB): domain Bacteria; phylum Bacteroidota; class Bacteroidia; order Bacteroidales; family Bacteroidaceae; genus Prevotella. The sequence goes on from OMXS01000006.1 coordinate 102,007, forward strand.
AGGACTTGTTCATGGAGTTGCAACAGCCCTGTGCTGACGGCGACGATGCCGATGTGACGGTTATGATAGGTCCTGAAGGCGACTTCTCTATTGATGAGGTGCGCCTGGCTATGGAGCATGGCTTCGTGCCTGTGTCGCTCGGTCCTTGCCGTCTGCGCACGGAGACAGCCGCCCTTTCTGCCACGATGATGGCCCATCTCTCGCGTAGGTTGATATAGTGTTTAGAGTATTGCGTTTATGAAATACATTTTTCGTTTAATTCCTGTTTGTTGTTTGCTGCTGTTGATGTCGTGTTCCAACAGCGATTATTTGAATGTCGTGCCTCGCGAGAGTGTGGCGATGGCGGCCATTGACATGGGCGATGGCGAATGGTTGATGGGCGATGGCGAGTGGTCATTAGAGAACTCTGGCGTTGACTTGTCTTCTAAGATGTACGCCTTTGAGACTCCCGACGGCACGTTAGGACTTGTGGCAAAGGTTGATGATAGCGATGCCGTTACTGACATGTTCGTGAAGTTGTCTGGAGAGGGCAAGTGCTCGAAGCCCGAAGAGCGCAGAGGTGCACGTTTCGTTATGGTTAAGGACTCTTGGCTTGCGGGTTATAATGATGACGCAATAGCCGTGATAGGTCCTATATCGTTGATGGAGCGCACTTCCACGGAACAGAAGATGCTGAAGATGTTTACGCAAGACGAGAATCATGGGGCAAAGAACTCGCGCATCTTCCAGACTCTTGACACCCTTGATGCTCCTGTGGCCCTTGTGGCGCAAGCCTCTGCCTTGCCTGAACAGGCTGTCCTCCCGTTCACCATAGGAGCGCCCAAAGAGGCTGATGCCTCGCAGATAATGCTTTCGGCAAAGATAAACAAGGAAGAAGAGTTGCTGGTGATAAGAGGCAAGACGTTCTCTTATAATGAGGGCATAGACAAGAAACTGAAGGAAAACGACAAAGTGTTCCGTCCTGTTACCGATGATATGCTGGGCAGACTGTCGCCCCGCAGCATGGGCTTCCTTTTCATGAATGTGAACGGAGAGGACTTCTTAAAGGTGTTGCAGCAGAACCGGGGATTCCAGGCCTTGCTTGCCGGCGCCAATACCGCCATAGACATGGACAATACATTGCGTAGCGTGGACGGCGATATCGTGTTCTCTCTTTCAAATCTGAACGGGGATTTCGACCTCATGGCACGTCTTGCGAAGAAAGACTTCCTTAAGGACGTGGGATATTGGAAGACTTCTTGTCCTGCCGGCTCAACCATCACGGACGTAGGCAAGGATGCCTATCTTTACAAGAACGGAGACATGAGATTCTCGTTTGCCGTTACGCCCGACAATCTTTTCATCTCTTCGCTGCGGCACCGAGAAGTTCAGGCAGAGGTGGACACGGCGTTGAAACTGACTGTCGGCGTGTTGTCGAAGGTTAAAGGCTCGCGTCTCACGATGCTGGTGGATTTAGACAAGATAGATAACAAGGCAGTAGCGGAAATAATAAAGCCGATACTGGGCGGTAAGAATAAGATTCTGTATATAAAGGAATAATAAAATAGTGGACAAGATATTATTTAATAATGTTCTGCCTCATGTCTTCGAGAATAACGAGGACATCACGAGCGAGGTGTGGCGGAAAGATGTGGAGTTCGAGAAAGGCAACACCTACCTTGTGGAGGCGGACAGCGGCAAGGGCAAAAGCACATTCTGCAGTTATGTCATAGGCTATCGCCACGACTACAGCGGGCAGATACTCTTCGACGACAAGGACATTAAGGCTATGAGAGTGGCCGACTGGACAAATGTCAGGAAGCAGAACATCAGTTATCTGTTCCAGGAACTGCGACTCTTCCCCGAGCTGACAGCATTCGAGAACGTCGAGATAAAGAACCGTCTCACGGGTTTCAAGACCGGAGAAGAGATAGAGCAGATGTTCGAGAGGCTCGGCATCATGGACAAACTGCACGTTAAGGTGGGACTAATGTCATTCGGTCAGCAGCAACGTGTGGCTATGATACGGGCGCTGGTGCAGCCCTTCGACTTCATCCTTGCCGACGAGCCAATCAGCCATCTCGACAGCCGCAACTCCCAAACGATGGGCGAGATGATGATGGAAGAGGTGAAACGGCAGGGTGCAGGCGTGATAGTGACCAGTATCGGAAAGCATATCGAGATGCATTACGACAAGGTGCTGAAGTTATAACAACGATAAATAAAGACAAGAAATAACTGTAGTTCAGGAATCATGAATTTAGTTTGGAAACTACTTCGACAACATATAAGCGTGCCACAGCTGGCAGGCTTCTTCTTTGCTAATCTTTTCGGCATGTTCATAGTGCTGATGGGATATCAGTTCTATCGTGATGTGGTGCCCGTATTTACCGCAAAGGACACATTCATGAAGGCCGACTTCATGGTGATAAGCAAGAAGATAGGAACAGCAACAACAATATCAGGACAGTCGAACACATTCAACGGGGCGGAGATAGACGACATCTCGGCGCAGTCGTTCGTGAAAAGTGTCGGAGCGTTCACGCCTGCTGATTTCCGCGTTAATGCCTCTATGGCCGTTCAGGAGCAACCGCTTCTCTCTTCAGAGATTTTTCTTGAGAGCGTGCCCGACGATTTCATAGACATCCAAGTTGGCGACTGGAGTTATAAGGAGGGAGCAAAAGAGGTGCCTATAATTCTTCCGCGCTCATATATAAATATGTATAACTTCGGCTTCGCACAAAGCCGTAAGTTGCCTAAGATTAGCGAGGGACTGGCAAGCATGATTGACGTGAGACTCTTTGTTCGCGGCAATAACAAGTCGGATGAGTTCAAGGGCAAGGTAATAGGATTCACGAACAAACTAAACACGATACTTGTTCCGCAAGCGTTTATCGACTGGGGCAACGTCCAATTCTCGTCGTCTAAGGAGCAAGCGCCGACACGCTTGATTCTTAATGTTGCCAATCCGGCCGACGAGGGGATGTCTTCATATCTTGAAAGTCATGGTTATGAACTTGAGAAAGGCGATCTCAACTCCGAGAAGACGGCATCTTTCCTGCGATTGCTTGTAACGATAGTGATGGCGGTAGGACTACTGATAAGCATTCTCAGTTTCTATATCCTTATGCTGAGTATATATCTTCTCGTGCAGAAGAATGCATCTAAACTGGAGAACCTGCTGCTTATAGGCTACAGCCCTGCTAAGGTTGCCAAGCCTTATCAGCTGCTTACTATCATCCTTAACGTGGCTGTTCTCGTTATCGCTATCGTTCTGCTTATAGTCGTGAGAGGCTATTATATCGACACCATATATTCACTTTTCCCGCAACTGCCTGACTCCAGCGTGGTTCCCGCGTTGATTGTGGGCTGCGTGCTGTTGTTAGTGGTAACGCTAATAAACATCTTTGTCATTCGCAGGAAGATACAGAGAATATGGAACCGCAAAGAATGAGCGTGCAAAAGAACATTATGTTTAACTTAAATACTTACATATTATGAAACTAACGAAAGAACAACTCGAAGAGAAAATCATGCCTAACTTCAAGGGAGGCGAAGGAAGATACATCATGAGGGCATTTGACGATAGCGACAACAAACTGATGTTTGGCAAGCTTGAGCCGGGATGCTCCATCGGATACCATACACACACGCAGAATTCGGAGACGATGTATATCCTCTCTGGCGTCGCCACTTATGTTCTTGAAGAAGGAGTGGAGGAGGTGGTGCTTCCTGGTGAGGTTCATTATTGTGCCAAAGGCGCGAGCCATTCCTTACAAAACAGAGGCACGGAAGACCTTACGTTCTTTGCCGTAGTAGGCGAACATCACGAGTAATAATAAAGAATTGAGGAGCTTAAGGTCCTTAACGTCTTTAAGGTTCTTAAACTCCTCAACTTATCAAGTGTCTTTTTCTTTAGAGCTTCTTCTTAAGTTCTGCTATTGAAAGCTTGAGCGAGGCAATCTTCTCCTCAGAGTCGCTTTGCTTCTTGCGCTCAAGTGCAACTACGGCTTCAGGCGCATGGGCTACGAACTTCTCGTTAGAGAGTTTCTTCATAACGCCGGCAAGGAAGCCTTCAAGATGCTTCAACTGAGCCTCTTGCTTCTCAATCTCAGCTGCTACATCAATCATATCGCCCAGAGGAACGGCATACTCGTGAGTGCCAACCATGAACTGTGAGGCATCGGCCTGCTTCTCAGCTACGGTCTCTATGCCTTTCAGGTTAGCCATCTTCACAACAACGGGAGCGTAGGCGGCAAAGGCATCTTCGCCAACAGCCTGCAGTTGCATCTGCTCCTTGTTAGGAATGTTCTTTTGGTTGCGAACAGTACGCACGCCCGAAACAATCATCTTAACCTTCTCGATGTCGGCAACGAGAGCCTTGTCAGCCTCGCTTGCATCGCCGATATTTAGCATTTCGCGCATGATGCTGTCGCCATCCTTATGGTCGTAGATATGCTGCCAAAGTTCCTCTGTTATGAATGGCATGAACGGATGAAGCATTTTCAGCAGGGCATCGAAGAACCCGAGTGTTGCCTCGTATGTCTTCTTGTCTATCGGCTGCTGGTATGCCGGCTTGACCATCTCAAGGTACCAGCTGGAGAACTCGTCCCAGAAGAGGCGGTAAACAGTCATCAAGGCCTCAGAGATACGATACTTAGAGAACTGGTCGTTCAGCTCTTCATTGGTGACGCGGAGCATCGCCTCGAACCAATCCACAGCAATCTTGTTTGCCTCGGGCTGCTCGATATCGGCCGTCTCCCATCCCTTCACGAGTCGGAAAGCGTTCCAAATCTTGTTGTTGAAGTTACGTCCCTGCTCGCAAAGACTCTCGTCGAAGAGGATGTCATTACCTGCCGGAGCAGACAACATCATACCCATGCGAACGCCGTCGGCGCCGTATTTGTCTATCAGTTCTATCGGGTCGGGCGAGTTGCCGAGACTCTTCGACATCTTGCGGCCAAGCTTGTCGCGCACGATACCTGTGAAGTAAACGTTCTTGAACGGGAACTTGCCCATGTATTCCTCGCCTGCCATAATCATGCGGGCAACCCAGAAGAAGATGATATCGGGACCTGTTACGAGATCGCTTGTGGGATAGTAGTACTTTATCTCTTCGTTGTCGGGGTTGTTGATGCCGTCGAAGAGCGAGATAGGCCACAGCCATGAGCTGAACCAAGTGTCGAGTGCATCCTCGTCCTGACGCAGGTCAGACAGCTGGAGGTTGTCGTTGCCACTCTCTTTACGTGCCAGTTCGAGAGCCTTTTCAGGTGTCTCAGCCACTACGAAGTGCTCTTCATTGGCCTCTGTGCCCTCAGTCTTCTCTGCGTTCTCCGTGCTGTAGTAGTATGCAGGAATGCGGTGTCCCCACCAGAGTTGGCGCGATATGCACCAGTCTTGTATGTTCTCGAGCCAGTTCTTGTAGGTGTTCACATACTTAGTGGGGTAGAAGTGCATCTCTCCGTTCAGCACAGGAGGCAGAGCGATGTCGGCAAAGTGCTGCATGCGGAGGAACCATTGGAGCGAAAGGCGCGGCTCAATGGCCGTGTCAGGATTGCGCTCAGAATAGCCCACCTTGTTGGTGTAGTCTTCCACTCGCTCCATCAGACCAGCCTCCTGCAGGTCTTTTGCAATCTGCTCGCGGCACTCGAAGCGGTCCATTCCCACGTACAGAGGCGACTGCTCGGAAATTGTGCCGTCGGCATTAAATATGTCTATTGTCTCCAGGTTGTGAGTCTTGCCCAGCATATAGTCATTGGTGTCGTGAGCCGGAGTAACCTTCAAGCAACCAGTACCGAACTCGATGTCCACATAACGGTCCTCGATAACGGGAATAACCCTGCCCACGAGCGGCACGATAACCTTCTTTCCCTTGAGCCACTGGTTCTTGGGGTCCTTGGGGTTGATGCACATCGCGGTATCGCCCATGATGGTCTCAGGACGTGTGGTGGCAACAACGGCATAATATCCACGCTCGTCTTTATGAACCACGTTGCCCTCTGTGCTCTCCGCCTTTTTAGCGTCTTCTTCGCTAATCTCGGCAACATAATACTTCAGGTGATAGAGTTTCGACTGCTCCTCCTTATAAAGCACCTCCTCGTTGCTGAGTGCTGTAAGTGCCTTGGGGTCCCAGTTCACCATTCGCAAACCGCGATAGATGAGTCCTTTGTTATAAAGGTCGACAAACACCTTTATCACGCTCTCCGAGCGCTTCTCGTCCATAGTGAACGCCGTACGGTCCCAATCGCATGAAGCACCAAGTCGGCGGAGCTGCTTGAGGATAATTCCGCCGTGCTCATGAGTCCAGTCCCATGCGTGCTTAAGGAACTCTTCGCGAGTCAGGTCGTGCTTCTTGATGCCCTGCTCGGCAAGTCTTTTCACCACCTTTGCCTCGGTTGCGATAGACGCATGGTCGGTTCCTGGCGCCCAGCAGGCGTTCTTTCCCTCCATGCGGGCACGCCTTATCAGGATGTCCTGTATGGTGTTGTTCAGCATGTGACCCATGTGGAGCACACCTGTGACGTTTGGTGGCGGAATGACTATCGTGTATGGCTCGCGTCCATCGGGTTTTGAACTGAACAGCTTGTTGTCAAGCCAGTACTGATACCATTTCGACTCCACCTCGCGTGGATCATACTTTGTTGCTAATTCCATTGTTATATCGTTTTTACTTCTTTTCTTCCAAATTATAAAAAACGGTGCAAAGGTACGAAAAAACAAGCGCAACACAAAAGAAAAGCATAACTTTCTAATAAATAATGATGTGCTTTCATTCTCTCATCGATATGCTTTGGCACTCTCACTTGTGCTTTATTGCATGCTCACTTGTATACATCTGACACCCTCATTTATATACATTTGACACCCTCAAAAGTGCCTTCTTGCAGGCTCACTTGTGCCTCCTGACCGCACAAGAAGCATGTTTCGGCGTTATAGATGATGAAAAAAAGCGCCCGATGTTGTGCAATCTCAGAATTATTTGTTACTTTTGCATCAAATTAAACCAATCATGCATACAAGAGAGGAAAAACTTGAGGCGTTCGGAAGACTGCTCGATGTGCTCGACAGACTTAGGAAGGAATGCCCGTGGGACCGCAAGCAGACAAACGAAAGTCTGCGGCCTAACACCATAGAAGAGACCTTCGAACTTTGCGACGCCTTGATGAAAGACGACACGAAGAACATCTGCAAGGAACTCGGCGACGTGATAATGCACGTCATCTTCTATGCTCGGATAGGTGAGGAACAAGGGAAATTCGATATCGCCGATGTGTGCAACAAGGAGTCGGACAAGCTCATCTTCCGCCATCCGCACGTCTATGGCGAGGCGGAATCGCTGAAACACTCGCCCCTGCAACATGCCGAGAAGGGCAAAGAACTTAGTTCAGGGCAGGTGCTTGAGAACTGGGAGCAGATAAAACTGCGCGAGAAAGACGGCAACAAGAGCGTTCTCTCGGGTGTGCCCGACGCCCTGCCGTCGCTTATCAAGGCATACCGCATACAGGACAAGGCGCGTAATGTGGGCTTCGACTGGGAAGACAAGCAGGACGTGTGGACAAAAGTGCGTGAGGAACTCGATGAACTGGAGGCCGAACTGAAGCGTGAAGACAAGGAAAAATCTACCCGCGAACTAGGCGACTTCTTGTTCTCCGTTATCAACGCGGCACGTCTTTATCATCTCAATCCTGACAACGCGCTGGAGCATACCAACCAGAAATTCATCCGAAGGTTCAACTATATAGAGGAGCATTCAATCAAAGCAGGTAAACCCTTGACAGAGATGACTTTGGGAGAGATGGATAAACTATGGAATGAAGCAAAACAAAAAGAAAATCAATAACTATGAGAAAGCTTATATTTGTATGCCTTTCGGCTCTGCTGGTGATGTTTGTAGCCAGTTGTGACGAGACAAAAACGAAGAACGTTCTGGGCGGCGGCGACTCTCTCTTGCTAGACAGCGCAGCCGAGCAAGACAGCTCTTTGTATGGCAGATGCGGCGACGGGTGCGCCATGAACACCCTTCAACTGATAACAGACAAGGGCGACACGCTGGAGTTGAACTACGACCCAGATGCCGAGAAGTCACCCGTTCAGGGCGGTATTGCCGTCGGCGACCGCGTTGCTGTTCAGCTGGGCAAGGATGCTTACGGCACAACTATTGCGTCAAGCGTGATAAACCTCACCACACTTCTTGGCAAGTGGCAGAGTCTCGACCGCAAGTTCGAGATTAAAGAGGGTGGAGTGGTCGAGACGGTTGTCAACGAGCAGAAGCCATACACATCGTGGAAAATCGTCAACGGCAAGCTGGTGCTTAGCGCCGACACGTTCAGCATCTACGAACTGGGTGCCGACTCGCTCTATCTGGAGAACAACGTGGGCATTTTCGCTTATAAGAGAGTGAAATAAATGACGCCTTTCAGATTGTATATTCTTGGGTGTGGCAGCGCTCTGCCTACCCTTCGTCACTATGCCACGTCGCAAGTAATAGAGCTGCGTGGCAAGCAGTTTATGATTGATTGTGGCGAAGGTACCCAGTTGCAATTGCGTCGTTCGAAGATAAACTTCAACAAGATACAAGCCGTTTTCATATCTCACATTCACGGAGACCATTGCTTTGGACTTATCGGAATGATAAGCACGTTCGGCTTGCAAGGGCGTACGGCACCTCTGCATGTCTATTCTCCTAAGGAACTTGAGCAGATGCTGACGGCTCAGGTGTCGCTTTTCTGTCCGCATCTCAGTTTCGAGGTGGTGTTCCATTCGGTCGACCCAAATGTGCAGAAGGTAGTTTTCGAGGACAATAGCCTTACTGTTGAGACCATCCCCCTTGAGCATCGCATGCCTTGTTGCGGTTATTTGTTCCGCGAAAAGAACACCTTGCCGCACATCCGCCGCGACATGATTGACTATCTGGAAATACCTGTAAGTCAGATAAATAACATCAAGATGGGTGCCGACTGGATAAAAGAGGATGGCACGGTGGTGCCCAATAGCGAACTCGTCACGCCTGCTGACCCGCCTCGCTCTTATGCCTATTGCTCCGATACGCGTTACATTCCCACCCTGCACGAGCGCTTGAAGAACGTTGACTTGCTGTATCATGAAAGCACATACGGCGAGGACAATTTAAATAGGGCAGAGACCTATTGGCACAGTACGGCACGCCAGGCGGCTCTTGTTGCCCGCGATGCTGGTGCGAAACGCCTGCTCTTGGGGCACTACAGTTCACGATACCAAGACGAGAATGTACTGCTTGAAGAGGCGCGGGCGGTGTTCAAGAACACCTATCTTACCGATGAAAATGATGTTTTTGACATATAATTTCGCAAAAAGTTTGCAAGTTATTGAAAAAAATACTATATTTGCATCGATTAATCAAGATGACGCGCGTATGATAAAGAAAATATTACTTGTTTCAATGGCTATGATGATGTTCTTCGGAATGCCATCAGTTAGTCGTGCAGAGACGGCAATAGAGATAATCGATAATGATTATCAGGCTGTTACAATCTCTGTGCAAGAGTCTGTTCTGCACGTTACCGGTGCGAATGGACAGACAATCCAAATCTATAATGTGGCCGGAGTGATGGTTAAAAGCATAAAGGTGGAAGGCAACGACCGCCACTATGAGCTTAACCTCGGCAAGGGATGCTACATCGTTAAGGTGGGAAAGACCGTAAGAAAGGTGTCTATCAAGTAATCCTAATACACTCAATTAAACTAAACTAAGGCTTTGTATAAACAGTTATTTGTTCTCTTCACCGTGCTGATTACTATGTATTCATGTACCGATGGAGGCAAAGAGTCATATCAGGACATTACGCTCGAGGCGCTTTCAGGGTTGAAATCGTCGAAGTATGAGCTGAGTTCGGAGGCCATACGCGGGCAGATAAAGCAGCTGGTAAAGAGCGAGACGTCTTCATCGGCTGCTATTAAATATGTATGTGACTATTACAAAGCCGACAAACCGCTTGTTTGGATAGACCGTCACGGCATAGACTCGCGTGCCGACACCTTGCTCGCGTTCATTTCCAAGGTTGAGGAGATGGGCTTCAAGAAGGAACTTTTCCGAGTTGACCAGATTGAAGAGGACCTCGAAAAGGTTAAAAGTCTTAGTTTCGACGGTGCCTCAAATAGTGCAAACAAGGTGCTTGCGCGCTTAGAGTATAACCTCTCGCGTGCATTTATGCGTTACTCTTCAGGCCAGAACTTCGGTTTTGTCAATCCTGCGCTGATTATTAACCGCGAGCCGGAGAACAATAGCGACACCGCAAAGATGTTGTATAAACACCAGTTCGACATTAAGATGGAGCATGCAACCGACTCTTTCTATAACAAAGCGTTGCAATTGGCAAGCAAAGGAGATCTGGGTAAGTTCCTTCATGACATACAGCCGAAGCGCAAGTTGTACGACAAGTTGCTGGCACGTCTTAACAGCGGTAAACTCTCTGAGTCGGAATGGTACACCACATTATGCAATATGGAGCGCTGCCGTTGGAACGAGAAGATGATAGAAGACAACTACAAGAAATATGTCTTCGTTAACATCCCGGCCTTCATGCTTTGGGCGGTTGACGGCAACGAGGTGCTTCCGATGCGCATCTGCTGTGGTGCGGTGAAGACTAAGACACCTTTGCTCTCTAGCGAGATTGTGCGTATGGAGCTCAATCCTAACTGGAATGTCCCTTCATCGATAGCTAAGGGAATTGCAGGAAGCGTTGGCTACATGACTCGCAATAACATGTTCATCTATGATGTCAATAAAGGAAGGCTGCCTGCAAGCGGCGCTTCGCGAGAGCGCATATTGAGCGGAAAGCAACGCATCGTGCAGAACGGAGGCCCGGGCAATTCGCTAGGTAGAATAGTGTTCAGGTTTCAGAACAACTTCTCGGTCTATCTGCATCACACTTCATCGCCTTGGCACTTCCAGAGCACTAATCGTGCTGTCTCACATGGCTGCGTCAGGGTGGAGAAACCTTACGAGCTGGCGGTTTTCCTGTTAAAGGATAAAGACGAGAATCTTGCTAAGAAGATAAAGTATTCTATGACTTATTCGATGAAGAAGGACAGCGAGGGCAATCCCATTCCGTCATCAGTTGCTAAGGACAGCCTGGTGAAAGAAGTTAGTGTTGTGCCTCATGTTCCTGTCTTCTTGTCTTATTATACTCTATATCCAGACAATAGCGGTAATTTGGTATCTTATCCTGATGTTTATGGTTACGATAAGCGTATCATAGAACAACTTAAACCCTATGCTAAACGCAGATAACCCTTAACCATGAGCACAGAAGATAACATTCTAATATCGCAACTCGCCGATCCAAACACCAGAAGGGATGCTTTTGCTGCTGTGGTGAGACAATATAGCGAACGCTTATATTGGCACATCAGGCGTATCGTCATCACTCACGACGATGCTGATGACGTGCTTCAGAATACATTCATGAAGGCATGGGCGGCCCTTGACGACTTTCATGGCACTTCTCAAATATCCACTTGGTTGTACCGTATTGCCGTGAATGAGTCGCTCGATCATCTACGACGCAACAAAAACAAAATAAGCGCCGATGCCGATATATCGGTTGCAAACAAACTAACTGCCGACGATTATTTCGATGGCGACTCTGCCGCCGCTTTGCTTCAGGAAGCCATATCCACGCTGCCTGAAGTGCAACGCACGGTATTCTCTTTGAGGTATTATGATGAGATGAAATATAGCGACATGAGTAGTGTGCTCGGAACATCAGAAGGAGCGCTGAAAGCATCATATCATATCGCTGTAAAAAAAATATCTCAATATGTATTAAACCATCGTTCTAATATTTCGTCAAAGGACTAAAAAACAATAAGATATGAACGAAGTAGATTTCTTGAAGACTACTTTTGGCAAGGAGAATCCATTCAAAGTTCCCGAAGGATACTTCGAGAACATTGAAAAACGTGTGATGGATAAACTGCCAGAAATAGACACTTCATCTAAGACTGTAGCCAAGGAGATTCCTCTGTGGAAACGACTGCGACCCTATGTTGCCGCTGCCGCTTTCTTTGGAGTTATGGCTGGCGGTTACCTTTTATATCAGAAGAACAACGTGGAAGCACCTCTGCCCGTTAACAACGTGTCTGCTATTGCCCATAGCGATGACTACAACATCGACAAGGCGGTAGATTATGTTATGATGGACAACGAGGATTTCTATGCATATCTTGCAGGAGAGTAATTAACTTAAGCCGAATATGAAGCGATACCTTATTATATTTTACATCTTATTCGTGACTTCTCTGACGGTTAGCGCGCAGCATCCACGGGGAAGAATACACTTTGACCCTGCCAGATTCAAGGCAGATATGGAGCAGTATATTGCGAGGGAGGCTTGCCTGACGCCAAAAGAGGCTTCTGAGTTCTTCCCTTTATTCGATGAAATGCTTCGCAAGGAGAGGGCATTGTTCGACCAGATGTCAACCATAAGCAGGGTAAAACCTGCCACAGAGAAGGGTTGTGCCGAAGCCGTTAAGAAGCGCGACGAACTTGAAATACAAATAAAGGAGTTGCAACAGCAGTATCATAACCGTTTCTTGAAGATTCTGCCTGCAAGCAAGGTGTTTGATGTGATAAAGGCACAAAACCATTTCCATCGCCAGATGTTCAAAAACAGGATGGGAAGAGGTAGATAATAGTATGTTATAAAGAATTTGTTAAAAGTAAAAACGCATGTCGGTTGTTGATTCGGCATGCGTTTTTTAGTTATTCGTTGTTCATGTGATTCCACCCTTGGGCTTTCAACTCAAACTCTTGGTTGTCTCTGCTGACCAACATCAAACCGAGTTCTGGGCGCGTGATGTGACCTATCAGGTGAACATCTTCCATGTCTTTTATTTTCTCATGGTCGCCTATAGGCACGGTAAAGAGCAGTTCATAGTCTTCTCCACCATTTAAGGCGCATGTCGTGACATTCATGTTGAGCTCTTCAGCCATCACAGCTGTTTGATAGTCTATAGGTATGTTCTTCTCGAAGATGCGACAACCTACGCTCGATTGCTTGCAAATGTGGTGAAGCTCAGATGAAAGGCCGTCGCTGATGTCCATCATGGAGGTCGGCTTGATGCCTGCATCACGGAGTCTTGCAATGATGTCTCCGCGTGCTTCTGCCTTGAGTTGGCGCTGCAGCAGATACTCCTTGCCTGCAAAGTCGGGCTGGAAGTCGTTGAGCGTTGAGAGTTGAGCGTTGAGAGTTGAGCGTTTTGCCTCGTATGTGCCGTCGGCTTTCGCTTCCTTAATCTTTTTGTTTAGTTCTTTTACCTGTTGGTAATAGACGCTCTTCTCCCTCTCCAGAAGTTGCAATCCCATATAAGCGGCCCCCAAGTCACCACTAACGCAGATGAGGTCGGTGTCTTTTGCTCCGTTACGATACACTATCTCTTCCTCTCTGGCATCGCCGATGCAAGTGATGCTAATGGCAAGTCCGGTAAGAGATGATGTGGTGTCGCCTCCCACGATATCGACGTTCCATTTGTTGCATGCGGCGCGCATGCCTTCATAAAATGTCTCTATGTCTTCTACCGAGAATCGCTTGCTTACTGCCAAGCTAACGAGAATCTGGCGTGGTGTGCCATTCATGGCGAAGATGTCGCTGATGTTGACCATCGCCGACTTATATCCGAGGTTGCGGAGGTCGGTATATGTGAGGTCGAAATGCACTCCTTCCATCAGCATGTCGGTTGTTGTCAGCACACGAGAGTCTGGGTAGGAGAGCACAGCACAATCGTCGCCCACACCTTTAAGTGTGGACGACTGCTGTGGTTTGATGTCTTTTGTGAGTCGGTCGATAAGTCCGAACTCTCCAATTTTTGAAATATCCAAGTTTAAAGAACTATTACTTTTAATGCGGGCGAACACGGGGTACGCCCCTACAATTGATTAATTAACGAAGCATGAGGTAAAAGGTATGAGAATAAACGCGTCTGTTATGAGCGCTTAATCATTTCCCTCATAATCTCGGTCATGATAGGTTGTGCGGCATTTGCAGCCACCTGAACTTCCTCATGTGATACTTCTACAGGATCGTCGAAGCCGCCAAGGTCGGTGATAATACTGATTCCGAAGGTCTTGATGCCACAATGGTGAGCAACGATAACCTCAGGAACGGTACTCATGCCGACAGCATCACCGCCCAACAGGTGGTACATGCGGTACTCAGCAGGTGTCTCGAATGTAGGTCCCTGCACTCCCATATATACTCCATGCACAACTCTGATACCTTTTTCCTCGGCAATCTTGTCAGCCAATTCAATCAACTTGTGGTCGTATGTCTCGTGCATGTCCGGGAAGCGAGGTCCTGTTGGGAAGTTCTTTCCATGCAGAGGATGCTCTGGGAAGAAATTGATGTGGTCGTCGATAATCATCAGGTCGCCGATTTTGAACTTCGGGTTCATTCCTCCTGCGGCGTTGCTTACGAACAAAGTCTTTATACCTAATTCATACATTACGCGCACGGGGAATGTCACTTCCTTCATGGTGTATCCCTCATAGAAGTGGAATCGGCCCTGCATAGCCATGATGTCCTTGTCTCCGAGTTTACCAAAGATGAGCTTGCCGCTATGTCCCTCAACTGTAGAGACAGGCATGTTAGGAATTTCGCTGTATGGAAATTCGTAGGTGTCAGTTATTTCTGAAGCTAATTGTCCTAGTCCCGTTCCCAGCACTATTGCTGTCTTTGGGCTTGTGGTCATCCTTTGCTTTAGCCAGGATGCTGTTTCTTGAATTTTTTCGTACATAGTCTATGATTTTTTGGTTGAACATATCTTGCTGGTCTAACATGAACTGTACCTCTACTGGAAGTGCGAAGATGTTGTGTCTGACTTCATCGCTTAGACCTTCCATTCCGAACAGTCGTGTGGCGTCCTTTTCTGTTGTGATGATTAGTTTGGGCTCAGGCATCTCGGCGAACTGCTCGTTCATTCTTCTGATGTCTTTCTGGGTGAACTGGTGATGGTCGCTGAATGTCATGGGCAGGATGTTCTCCGTGTATGGCTTCAGGTCGAGAATCATCTGGTTAGGCGATGCAATGCCCGTGAGCAAAAGTACGTTATGCTGCTTTGTCAGGCTGTCCAGCGCCATCTCTTCGCCGCAATAGAGCGGTTTAAGATTGCCGTATTTCAGAGTGGTAAAGTACAACTTCTGGTACGGTCTGAGGTTCATCGCCTTGATAAGCACGCGGAACTCCATCGGTTTCATGTCCTGAGGGCATTTCGTCACGATAACAATATCGGCTCTGCCTTTGCCTTCTTTCGGCTCACGAAGTCTGCCAGCAGGCAGCAGCTTGTCGTAAATTATCAGGCGATGGTAGTCTACAAGCAGGATGTTTATGCCCGGCTTGACGTAGCGGTGCTGATAGGCATCATCTAGAAGAATGACATCTATGTCCTTGGCAACGCTGTTGTCGGTAAGTTTGTCGATGCCGTGACACCTGTCTTTGTCCACCGCGACATATATCTCAGGGAACTTCTTCTTTATCTGGAACGGTTCGTCGCCAATTTCACTCATCGGAGTGTCCTTCTTCGCCAGTACGAATCCCTTGCTCTTCCGCTTATATCCGCGACTCAGAACAGCCACTTTTGTCTTGTCCTTCAGCAGTTTCACAAGATACTCCACGTGCGGAGTCTTGCCCGAACCGCCCACGGTTATGTTTCCTACAGAGATGACAGGCACGTCGAAACTGCGGCTTTTCAACATTCCGATATCGAAAAGTTGATTCCTCAGTCTTACGCCAATGCCGTAGAGCCAGCTAAACGGCATCAGCCACTCGTTTATCTTTATAAAGTCGCCTTCCATCTCTGAGTTTTCCTATAGTTATTCCACTCTCAGGTAGAACGGTATTCTTGCCTGAATAGCGTTCTGCTTGTCCATAGTGCGAAGCAGCATGAACGGCTCGTAGTATTCGCCCAGCACGAGGCGAGCCTGTGCTTCTATGTAGTTGTTGTCGTTGAACTTGTTCAGCAGTTGTGTCTCCCAGCCTTCCGCCTCTGGGTATGCCACGCTGTGATATTCCTCAATTTTAGCCAGTTCTGCTGCCTTCTTAATAGCGTCGTCGAGACCTCCGAGGGCGTCAACGAGCTTAATCTTTAGCGCGTCTTGTCCCAGCCAAACGTGTCCCTGGGCAATCTTCTCCACCTCGTCAACACTCATCTTGCGGCCCTCAGCCACGCGCGAGCGGAACAAGTCGTATCCTCTTTCTATATATCTATTAAGGTATGCCATTTCCTCCTCGCTGATAGGACGAGACATAGAGCCAAATGTAGCGAACTTGTTTGTCTTTATTTCTTCGAACTTCACGCCCAATTTCTCTGTCAGCAGTTGGCTTGCGTCAGGGAACATGCCGAAGATGCCGATGGAACCTGTAAGAGTTGTAGGCTCGGCATAGATGTAGTTGCCGATGCAGCTGATATAATAACCGCCCGAAGCAGCCATTCCTCCCATTGACACAACTACCGGCTTCTTTGCTTTGAGTTGCTTCATGGAGTGCCAAATCTGCTCAGATGCGTATGCCGAACCGCCTCCTGTGTTTATGCGGAGCACAACGGCTTTGATGTCATCGTCGTTCATCAGTTTCTCAAGGTCTTTGCAAACCTTCTGCGCATCGATAGTATGGCCTTGGCTCAAGCCGCCCGCTGCGCCGTCAACAACATCGCCGTAAGCATAGTAAACGGCAATTGCCTCGCCATCATTTCTGCTTCCTTTAGCGTTGACCATACTGCTCAGGCTCACTTTGTTGATGTTGTCGTCCTTGCCAATCTTCAGCATTTCCTTCACGACATCCTTCACCTCGTCGGTATAGACGAGTTTGTCCACAAACTTATACTTAACGAAGTTCTGCGGTTCATCGAATGTAATGAGACTGTCGGCATATTGGTTGAGCTGGTCAACACTTATCTTTCTGCTTTCAGAAACATCCTTCAAAATGTTATCCCAGATACCATTCATATAAGCAGTAATCTGCTCGCGGTTCTCCTCACTCATCTTGTCGGCGGTGAACATCTCAGGAGCGCTCTTGTAAGCGCCCACTTTCGACAGTTGCACTTTTACTCCGAACTTTGCCAGAAGGTCCTTCAGTAACATCTGCTGTCCACCAAGTCCGTGCCAGTCAACCATTCCCTGAGGGTTCATAAGCACCTTGTCGGCTGTAGAAGCGAGGTAATATGTTCCTTGAGAGTATGTGTCGCCGTATGACACAATCCACTTTCCGCTCTTCTTGAAGTCAACAAGAGCCTTGCGGATAGCCTGGAGTGAAGCATAAGAGTCGGCTGAAAAGGCGCTTGCCTCAATATATATACCTTTGATATTGTCGTTTTCTTTTGCCTTCTTAATTGCGTTCAGCACTTCGTCGAGACCCGTGGAAGAAGTGCCTCCGCCCATTAGTGACGACATTACATCTGTCTCTGAGCGCTCCTCGAGTGTACCGTTGAGCGAGAGAACCATTACAGAATTGTCTGAGATAGGTGCAGAGGAACTGCCTGAAGCTATCATTCCTACGATGCTCATCATTCCTATTGCAACGATGATAATAGTGAAAATCAGAAGGCCGACAATAGTGGCGGCGGTGTATTTAAGAAAGTCTTTCATGATTATAACTGATAAATTATATGATTTCTAATTTGCAAAAGTAGGGATATTTTTTATAATAAGCAAATTTTAAGGTCATTTATTGCGATTATGTCACTTATTTTGGGTACTTTTGCATCATTATGAAAAGAGCGATAGTAATAGGGGCTTCGTCGGGCATCGGCAAGGAAGTGGCGCGCCTGCTGCTTGCCGACGACTGGCATCTTGGCGTTGCCGCCCGCCGCACAGAGTTGCTTGAGGAGTTGCGGAGCGAGTATCCTGAGTTGGTAACGGTTGCCGAAATCGACGTTACATCAGAAGATGCGCCTCGTAAGTTGTTAGACCTGATAGACGAGATGGGTGGAGTAGGGCTGTTCTTCTATTCCTCCGGCATCGGCAAGCAGAACATGCTGCTCGATAAGGAGATAGAGATGCGTACGGTTGAGACAAACGTCAAGGGTTTCACGCAGATGATAGACACCATATATAATTATATGTCTGAGCATCAGGGAGGGCACATCGCGGCCATCAGTTCCATTGCTTCCACAAAGGGACTTGGCGCCGCTCCCTCGTATAGTGCTACCAAGTCGTTTCAGGCACATTATATTGAGGCGCTTCAGCAGCAGGCGAATATGCGCAATCTGAACATCCGTTTTACCGACATTCAGCCAGGTTTCGTAGATACAGCCCTGCTTGGTGACGGCCACAAATATCCGCTCTTGTTGCGTACGGAGGATGTGGCGAGGCAGATAGTAAGTGCCGTTTACAAGGAAAAGGGCAGATGTATCATCGACTGGCGCTATCGTTTGCTAACCTTCTTCTGGCGTCTTATTCCCCGTTGGCTATGGGTTAGGCTTAAGATAAAGACCGCCTCATAGGCGCAGAGTTATCCTTTGATGTTGCGAAAGATGACCTTTCGCACTCTCAAAGGTGCCTTTTGGGAGTGTCAGATGTATACAAGTGAGGTGGTCAGATGTATATAAGTGAGGTGGTCAGGAAGCACTTCTGAGGAAGCCAGAAGATACACCTGAGAATGTCAGGAGAAACAAGTGAAATTGGCTCCGCTTATCCAAAGAGCAGGCGGAGGGCTTCTTCCACCTTTCGAACGGGATGCAAATGTATCTTAAAGTCGCGGTGTGCCATTCCCTGCATGTTGTATTTGGGGAATATGATGTCCGTGAATCCCAGTTTCTCTGCTTCTGCTATGCGTTGCTCAATACGGTTGATGGGGCGAACCTCGCCGCTAAGTCCCACTTCACCAGCCATGCACCATCCGCTCTCTATTGGCGTGTCGACGTTAGAAGAGAGTACGGCGGCAATTACAGAGAGGTCGGTGGCGAGGTCGGTAACACGCAACCCGCCCGCTATGTTGAGGAACACATCCTTCTGAACGAGCTTGAATCCCACCCGTTTCTCAAGTACCGCGAGCAGCATGTTAAGTCTTCGCTGGTCGAATCCTGTGGCAGAGCGTTGCGGAGTGCCGTATGCTGCCGTAGATACAAGTGCCTGTGTCTCGACGAGGAACGGTCGAACGCCCTCGATAGCAGAACTTATGGCTATTCCCGAGAGTCCCTCGTGGTCTTGGGTAAGCAGCAGTTCCGACGGGTTGTTCACCTGTCGAAGTCCGTTTTGCTGCATCTCGTAGATTCCAAGTTCGGAAGTGCTGCCGAAGCGGTTCTTTATTGAGCGCAAGATGCGGTACATGTAGTGCTGGTCGCCTTCGAACTGTATCACGGTATCAACGATATGCTCCAGTATCTTAGGTCCTGCCAGCGTTCCCTCCTTGTTTATATGTCCTATAAGCAATACAGGCACTCCGCTCGACTTGGCAAAACGAAGCAAGGCGGCAGCGCACTCGCGCACTTGGGTGATACTTCCCGGCGAAGAATCGACATCCTCTGTCGAGATGGTTTGTATGGAGTCGATAATCACCATCTCTGGCTGCACGTCCTTGATGTGGTTGAATATGCTCTCGAGCGATGTCTCGGTAAGAATCAGGAGATTATCATTTAGGGCGTCGGGTGATGGTTGATGGGTGTTGGTTGTGTCTTCTGCGTTTCCGCTCAACACTCCACGCTCAACATTCAACAATCTCTCAGCCCTCATCTTCAGTTGTTGGGCACTCTCCTCACCGCTAACATACAGTACGCGCTTGTCTTTCAGGTTGAGTATTGTCTGCAAAGTGAGCGTGCTCTTGCCTATACCAGGCTCACCTCCCAGCAGCACTATGCTTCCTTGAACGAGTCCTCCGCCAAGCACGCGGTTTAGTTCTTCGTCGTGCATGTCTATTCTTGGAACGTCCTTCGATGATATCTCGCGCAGGCGCAAAGGCTTGTTCTTCTCGCCGTTTCTGCCACTTCGCACGTTCGAAGCAGCCGAGCGAGCCGCCATCTGGCCAGTATCGTTGCTTACTCTTATCTCCTTGAACGTGTTCCATTGTCCGCAGGAAGGGCATTTGCCTATCCATTTCGCCGACTCTTGGCCGCAATTCGAGCAAACGTATGCTATCTTGTCTTTTGCCATATATTAGGGTGATGGGTGTTTGTTGATTAGGTGATAGACCATTAAAAACGCAACAAAATTACTAATATTTTTTCTTGTTACAAAATAATTCGTTACTTTTGCACCACTTAAGGCGGCTAATATCGCTAATAATTATAATGAGCGAAGGGTGACTCCAAAGACTTAATGCATGAGGGGCTGCCCTTTTTTGACTTTTCACTATGAAGAAAATAGTTCTTGTGATGCTTTCCGCGATGCTCCTTGTGGGGTGCGGACAGAGTTATGAAGAGGCGAAGGAACAATCGGCTCGCGAACGTGCCATGCAGCAAAAGAAGGAGGCAGAGGCCCTGAAAGTGGGTGTGCTGCCCACTATCGACTGTCTGCCGATGTTTATTATAAAGGAACGTGAGTGGATAGATACCGCCAAGGCTGACGTGCGGTTTAAAGACATCGAGTCGCATATAGCGGCAGACGACGCGCTGAGGAAGGGCGTTATAGAAGGCTCGGTGACCGATATTGTAAGGGCAGAGCGCATGAAACGCCAAGGCGTGGCGCTCACTTACGTTGCCTCAACGCCGCTCTCGTGGCAGTTTATCACCAACAAGAAAGCGCGTATCAAGGAACTCAAACAGCTCACGGACAAGATGATAGCTATGAGCAGATTCTCAGCAACGGCCATGTTGGCTGATATGGCGGTGGACAGTTCAAAGTTGAAGTCGGAGTATGTGTTCCGTGTGCAGGTGAACAACCCGCAAATAAGACTGAAGATGCTCATCAACAACGAGATGGATGCTGCTCTTCTGCCTGAGCCGCAGGCAACAACGGCTCGTATTGCGGGCAATCCTGTGCTGATGGATGCTAAGAACAGAGACCTTAGAATGGGCGCAATAGTCTTTACTGACAAGGCGATGAACGACTCTAGAAGGAGGTCTCAGATAGACGCTTTCATTAAAGCGTACAATCAAGCATGCGACTCCATAAACCATTATGGCATAGCGAATTATGCGGGAATAATAAAGAAATACATGGATGTGGACAGTAAAACTGTCCGCTCTATTCCAAAGATAAAGTTTGAGCATGCCGCAAGACCTCGCGAGAAGGACATAGCGAAGGCTAACAGCTGGCTGAGATAAGCGCTAATAACCCACAATAATATTATAAGAATGGAAGTGATGGAGCAAGATATCTTGAATAACACATTGAAGGAGATTGCTGATGGTCATGTGTATGTGGCCATCTGCAATATGCGCAATTATGCGATGCACAATAGCATAGGCAAGTGGCGCGACGAACTTGAGAGTCTCACAAGCGACTATGAACTGATGATGGATTATCTCGGAAGGGGAATCGTCGACCCTGATCGTGAGAAGATACACCATAGAATAAGTGCAAGGCTCGAGAGATGTGTGCGCAACATCATGCTCCATAACAAGACCCAGATATCTCCTTTCTATCAAGAGGCAGCACGAAAGGGTGGCGACGTGGTGCTCGAGATAGAGCAACTGAAAGCGGAACTCGAGGGTTTCGTAAGCGAGCAGGCTATGCTTGGACTTCTTTCTGATGAGGAAAGAACCGCTAAAAGCAGGGAAATCTACTCCCGACATGTTGGTCAGATGTCTGTTTTCTTCCATAGAGTTATTGTGTCGCCACAATGGAACTCTAGCATGAGAAGTCAGATGACGGAACTCCTATCGTCGCCGACCATCGACTCTTTCGATGCACAAGTGCTTGTAAGCGCAATCACCATATCCACTCTTAACCATCCTGATGAGCAGAAGACTCTGACTCTTGTAAGTGTCTATCGCGATGCAACAGACATGAATATACGCCAGAGGGCGCTTGTGGGATGGGTGTTCGCCTCAGCAATGGGCGATAAGACACTCGACGAAATCGCGTCTTTGTGCGATGACGAGGATGTGGCGCGTGAGGTGGCGGACATGCAGAAGCAGGTGATGTTCTGCCTAAGTGCCGACAAAGACAACCAGACGATACATAAAGAAATCATCCCCGAACTGATGAAGAACCAAGACCTGAACATCACGAGGTTTGGAATCACCGAGAAGGAGGATGACAAGATGGAGGACATTCTGAATCCTAACGCCGCTGACGAGCGCATGGAGAAACTGGAAAGCACCATGAACCGTATGGAGAAGATGCAGAAAGAGGGCTCGGACATCTATTTCGGCGGTTTCTCACAGATGAAGCGGTTCACGTTCTTCAACGATATGGCCAACTGGTTCTGGCCTTTCTTTATGGAGCATCCAGGCATTCAGGATGTGTTAGACAAGGTAGGCAATGCCGAATTCTTAAAGAACATGCTGACCTACGGTCCTTTCTGCGAAAGCGATAAATACTCTTTCATCATCACTATGAAGACAGTCTTCGAGCGGTTGCCTGCCAGCATGCGCGAGATGATGCAGAGTGGATATGACATTGGGCCTGTTGTGTCTGATGCTGACCGTAACTCTGGCGCTTACATCCGTCGCAAGTATCTGCAGGATATCTACCGTTTCTATCGTCTTAACTTCCACAAGAACGAACTGAGAAATCCTTTCTTGGACGAGAGATACTATCTTTTCGTTGTCAATAAAGCATTCTGTGGCACTAAGGTATGCGACAAACTGACGGAACTTGCGTGGTTCATGCATAAGAGACAGATGAATAATTGCTTCGCCGCAATAGCCAAGACGATTATCAGTTCGACAAAAGACGAACTCGATATGGATTACGTTCACATCGCCTCTTTTTATTTCTTTGAATATAAAAAAGATGTGGAGAAGGCTTATTCTGTTTTAATAAAGCCGTGGGAGGATGGTCTGCTTAACGATGATGTGACAGGACTTAAAATGCTTGGGCGCGTTTCGCTGGTGAAGAAAGACTACGAAATGGCGTGCGATTGCTATAGACGACTGCAGGAGATTAATCCTGACAACAGCAATTATGCGCTCAACTATTGTGTCACATTAATGAAACTGGCACGCTATCACGATGCTTGCGAGATTCTTTATCGCCTTGACTACGAGCATCCATCTGTCAATACAACGCGTGCTCTTGCATGGGCGTTGATGGGTGAGGGCAAGAAAGAGCAGGCAGACGCATTATACCAGAAACTCCTGTTGCAGGAAACTACGGCACCAGAGGATTTCCTCAATGCTGCCTATTGCCAATGGTTTATGGGTAATGTGCGTAATGCCGTGCAGTATTTCTCCGACTACAGAGACTCGCTGGGCAAGAAGCCTTTGGCATCCGACTGGCTCTCTAAGGAGTTTGAGAACGATATCCAGATGCTTGAAGCCAACGGAATAAAGTCTGTTGACATGATGCTGATGGCTGATATAGTGGAGAAGAACATTAAAGGAACGGGCTCAGAAGATGGGCAAACCATCCTTTGAACTTCTGCCAGGGTGTTCGCCACTCGTCCCATTTCTCCTCTGTAAGTTTAAATGAGTGCTGTTTGTCTCGCTCGAACATGTCGTTGAGCTCGCGAGTAGTGCAGGGGTCAACGATAACAGCATTCTCCTCATAGTCGTTTCTCAGACTTCTGGCATCGAGGTTGGCGCTTCCTACGGTACAAACTTGACCGTCTACCATTATTATCTTTGTGTGGTGGAAGCCGTTCTTATAAATCCACACATGGGCCCCACGCTTCATCAGTTTGTGCATGTTGCGGAAACTGCAGTCGGGTGTCAACGGTATATCGCTGTTGGCGGCTATCATCAGTTCCACCTTAACACCTCTTTTTATAGCATTCTTCAGCGCTTTGCTGATGCATGGTATAAGAGTGAAGTAGGGGTTGATGAGTTTTATGCTGTCTTTGGCATTGTCTATGGCGCTCTTGTAGAACTGTCTCATCACCTTTGGTGACCTCTGAGGCTCACGGTTCACGATGCCCACCATCTTCTTTCCTGCCGTATAAGTGGTGTCGGGCTTGAGATTGTGGAAATAATCTGGCGTCTTCTGAAATTCGCCACGATAATATTGGGCGCCGCTAATCTGCTCACCTGTCACCTTTTTCCACATCCTTACGAATATCTCCTGCAAGTAGTTAACGGCGCTTCCTTCGATGCGACAATGCATGTCGCGCCATTCGCCAACCACTTTTGTTCCTTTTATGTAATAGTCGGCAACGTTCATTCCACCCGTGTAGGCTATTTTTCCGTCGATAACTACAATCTTACGATGGTCACGTCCGAAGACACCATCGAGCCAGGGGAAGTCTATGGGCTTGAACTCGTATATCTGTATGCCTTGAGAACGCCTCTTTTCAAGATGCTTTTTCTTCAGTGGCTGGTTATTGGAGGCATTTCCGAAACCGTCGAATAAAGCCCTTACAACCACACCTTCCTTCACTTTGTTTGCAAGTATCTCGAACAGGAGGTCAGCGATGGAGTCGTTTCTGAAGTTGAAATACTCCAAATGAACTGATTCCTTTGCGTTTCTTATTGCCTGAAACATATCGTCGAACTTCTCCTGTCCGGACATAAGAAGGGTAACGGAATTGTCATTCGTAAACACAATCCCGCTCTTTCGCAAGTCGTTAACTATGAGAGAGTCGGCACGTTGTGCGCTGCCATAGATACAAAACAGGCAAACGGTCAACAAAGAGAGTAGTCTATACATCATTTATATCATGCACGAATAATGGTCAACGACGCCCAGCAGGTGCTTCTCTTGGTCGGTTACAAGCACGGTATGAACAAAATTCTTGTGCATTATCTTTTGTATCTCAGTTATTTTGGTATCTGCGAGAACACACTTTGGCGTGCGTGTCATTATCTCTTCCACGGTGTGGTTGACGAAGTCTGCCTGCCAACGTTCCATAGCGCGGCGTATATCGCCGTCGGTTATCAGTCCTATAATCTTCTCGTTCTCGTCAAGCGACACGCCAAGTCCCAACTTTCCCTTGCTCACCAGTATGATTGCCTCGCCAAGATGCATCTCTTTGGGGATGACGGGAAGGTCGTTTGTGCGCATTACATCCTTTGCTGTAGTGAGCAGTCGCTTGCCCAGTTCGCCGCCAGGATGGAACTGTGCGAAGTCCTTTGGCTTGAAGTTGCGCACCTCCATAAGTGCCACGGCCAGCGCGTCGCCCATCACGAGAGCAGCCGTTGTGCTGCTTGTGGGTGCAAGATTAAGAGGACACGCCTCTTTTTCCACCTTCACTTTAATATGTACTGTGCTGTATTTCGCCAGCAGACTCTTCTCGTTGCCGCTCATTCCTATTATCGGAATGTGCATGTGAAGCACCATAGGGATGAATCTTAGCAGTTCGTCTGTCTGTCCGGAGTAGCTGATAGCAATCACTACATCCTCGCTTGTCATCACTCCAAGGTCGCCGTGGAACACGTCAAGAGGATTGATGAAGAACGACGGTGTACCGGTACTTGATAGGGTGGCGGCAATCTTCGC
This sequence comes from uncultured Prevotellaceae bacterium, assembly GCA_900315095.1. Lineage (GTDB taxonomy): Bacteria > Bacteroidota > Bacteroidia > Bacteroidales > Bacteroidaceae > Prevotella. The sequence continues at coordinate 127,493 of OMXS01000006.1, forward strand.
TCCTATATGACCGCTCTTTCCTACACCAGTAACAATAACTTTGCCCTTGCAGTTGAGTATCAACTCTACCGCACGGTCAAACTCTGAGTCAATCTGGTTGAGCAGGTTGAGCACAGCATTACATTCGTCTTTTATGCATTGTGTGGCGTATTGCCTCACCATAGCCATTCTTTCGCTTTGGGTACTCATGTCCTCTTAGTCAATTAGTTTTTTCACTATGCCTTCCAAGTCGTTAAGATAGAGCATGTTAGGTCCGTCTGATAGTCCCTTGTCTGGGTCGGGATGCACCTCAAAGAAATATCCTGTGGCTCCAAATGCCTTTGCCGCCAGCGCCATGTTGGGAACGAAACGGCGGTCGCCGGAGGTCTTTCCTCCTCCTGCTCCTGGACGCTGGACGCTATGAGTGCAGTCCATTATGACGGTATCCACGATGTCAAGCATGTCAGGAATGTTGCGGAAGTCAACCACCAGATTGTTATATCCGAACGTGTTGCCTCGTTCTGTCAGCCATACTTCCTTTGCACCAGCGTCCTTTGCTTTCTCTACAGGGTAGCGCATGTCCTGACCACTCAGAAACTGTGCTTTCTTTATGTTTATTGTCTTGCCGGTCTTCGCAGCCGCCACCAGCAGGTCGGTCTGTCGGCAGAGGAAAGCAGGAATCTGCAGCACGTCGCACACTTCACCAGCAGCTTCTGCCTGATGGCTCTCGTGTATGTCGGTAAGAATGCGAAGACCGTATTTCTCCTTTATGTCTGCCAGCATCTGCAATCCCTTCTCAAGTCCCGGACCTCTGAACGAGCGGATGCTCGTACGGTTAGCCTTGTCGAACGAAGACTTGAAAATGATGTCGGTGCCGCACACCTTATTTATATAAATGAGTTTCTGCGCCACTATGTCCAGCAGTTCTTTAGACTCAATGACACAAGGACCAGCAATGAATATTGGCTTCATGTTAAACACTTTTTATTATCACATGCAAAATTAGCAGAATTTGTTCAATAATCCCAATTATTTTGCCGAAATTGCCGAAAAAGAACAAAAAAAGGGATAAATGTTTGCTCAATTCAAAATAAATATAGAACTTTGCACCCGATTTCAGGAACATATACAATTATTATAATTACTTTACAAACTTAAAAGAAAGGGTAAAAAGATGAAAAAGATTGTTATGACATTTGTTGCAGCTGTTATGGCTGTTAGTGCTTCTGCACAGGTTTACGTTGGTGGTAACGTAGGTATCGCAAGCTACGACCCGGGTTATGAGGGAAGCAAGAGCGAGACTGTTTACAGCGTTCTCCCTGAGATTGGTTACAGCTTCGATTCTGATTGGGCTGCCGGTGTTGCTTTCGGTTGGAGCAAGGGCGCTCTTCGTCAGAACGACCTCACATTTGACAGCGACATGACTCACACCTTCGAGGTTAATCCTTACGTTCGTTACACAGCTATCAAGGGTAAGGTTGTTAACGTATTCGTAGATGGTGCATTTGGTTACAAGCACTACAATGACCTGGGCAACTCTTGGTCACTCGGTCTGAAGCCAGGTGTAGCAGTAAACGTTGACAAGTTCAGCTTCGTTGCACACATTGGTTTCGTTGGTTACGAGAACTTCAAGCCAGAGGGTGGCGACGCTTCTAGCGTATGGGGCGTTGACTTTGACGGCAACAACATTTCACTCGGAGTTTACTACAACTTCTAATTCAAATAGAAACTAATAAATTCTGAAATCAACGATAAAGGGCTCGGCTATCACGCCGGGCCCTTTCTTTTGCTAATAGGTCGTGTTCTTGACTACCTCAGGAGACACTTCTGACCATCTCAGAAGACACTTCTGACCACCTCAGGAAGCATTCCTGACCATCTCAGGAGATACAAGTGACAATTCATGACATGACAAGAAGATATCTGACAACCATAATGTCAACGATACAGTCGATGGCAGATGGACATTTCTAAATGGTAACTGTCATATAAATTGGAATTTATCTTGTCAGCCTCATGTTAAGCAAATCACACAATTCCTGCGGCTTTATGTTGAGACCATCTGCTGGCAAAGATTCCTGAACCCCAGCTAAAAGTTCATTCAACTTCCGAAAGGTGCGACCAGCGCTGCTTGCATCATTCATCTTCTGAAACTCTACTTCTTTCTTATATTTTATGCCTATCTGCTTAGATGACGACACTTTGATCAGATAGAATTCTTCCACATCTGCAAAACGGACCTCCTGTTTCTTCATTCCGCTATCCATCGAAACAGATTCGTCTGTTATGATATAATAGGCTTTGTGACTGATTCTTTCTCTCAGTATGAGGAATAAGACGAAAAGTCCACCTCCGCCAAAGAATAAGATAAAGAATAAGATGCCTGTCCATGCAATGAATGATTGTTCTCCACGCAGAAGCATTAGAATTCCCATTGCCACAAACACAAAACATGTTGCTATCAAGCCTATGTTTTTCCAAATGGAATGATATATCCTAATCTCTTCCATAAATTCCGATTTATCTGTTTCGTTAATTGTCTATAAAAGTGCAAAGGTTTCTATATTCACATGCAGAGGGCGACTTATTTACTGATTATCAAGTGGCGTATTCTTTACATGTATATCGCGTTGTGGGAACGGTATCTCGATGTTGTTCTTGTTCAGGGTGTCGTAGATGCACTCCATGATGTCGCTTACAACATATATCTGCTTCACGGCATCCACCCAGCAGAGCAACTGGAAATTGACGCTGCTGTCGCCAAACTCGGTGAAGACGGCGCGCACCTTTTTCTTCTTGTCGATGTTGGGATGCTTAAGGTTGACAACAGCATCCTCTACCACTCGGCACACTTGTTTTACGTTGGAGCCGTAGGCCACGTTGAAAGGTATCAACGACAGCACATATCCATGATTGCGCGTGAGGTTCTTGTAGTTCTTTGTGAACAACTGCGAGTTCTGGAATGCGATTACCGAGCCATCGATAGCTTCTATCATGGTGCTCGTGTAACTGATGGAGCTTACCTTGCCCTTGGTGCCGTCGCACTCTATCCAGTCGCCAATCTTTATGCGTCCCGCCATGAGCGAGATACCGTAGTAGATGTTCTCCAGGATGTCCTTCATGGCGAAACCGATACCTGTGGACAGACCTCCCGAGATTACTATCAGCCATGTGTTGCTCACCTTCATGATGGCGAGACTAATGAGCAGCCATGTTCCCCAAACTAATACCTGAAGCACGTTGCGGCCCATCACGCTTCTACTGTCTGCCGTACGCGGGTCTTTCTCTGCGAAGTGCTGACGCAGGAAGGCAAGCGAGATGCGGTTGATGTAACCGAAGAGGAACCACAGCGAGGCTACGATGATGATATTTAATATGCTTACGCTGATGGAGTCGGTATCGATGAATCGTTTGGTTATTATGCCCATCACCACGTCGCTGAGGTTGAACACGTCGGCGGCGTAATAGATGGAGAGGATGATAGAGCCAAGTCCCATAACGGGCAGCAGTACACGATAGACAAAGCGGAACAACCATGTCTTGCTAACGGGCTGATCGTAAACATGATGAGATTCGCTGTACTTGTGCATCCACTCACTAATGCAGGTGATGGTGAGAATGCATGTCAACTGCATTATCCACCAGATGAGCATCTGTACGCTGAGCAGCGTGTAACCCATCCACGAGCATATGACGCTAGCAATGAACACTCCAAGCGAGATGTATGTATAGGTCATGTCGCTCTTTGGAACTTTCTTGCTGTGGCGGCGAATGAGGAACCATTGCCACAGGGCGCATACAAGCAGTATAGGAGGGAAGATGAGATTCACCAGGTCGTTCGGAATGAGCACTATTCGGAACGTGATGACGATGAAGCCAATCACTATCAGCGGAGCGTAAATCTTAAAGGCGCTCTTTATTTGATTGCCGTCGACGCGCAGGAGCAGCGAGATAAGAATCACACCAAGCAGCCATGAGTATTCCACCAACAATCCGCTCGCCATGATGAGGAAGTTCTGGTTTACAGTTGCCCTAAGCACTCCCAGAATCAAAGCGAATGTGATGGTTGTTGTGGCGAGAATGATGCATGTGCGTTTCTTCAGGAATCCAGCTGAGCGGAATCTCTTTGGAAGCACATATCTAATGGCGATGATGTTCAGCGCTATGGCAAGCGTGCCGTATATTAATATAAAGAGGAAAAGGAAGGTTATAATCTTAATATCCCATTGCGAACTGACTCCTTCCAGAGGCGTGTATTTGTCGGTGACGGAGTCTGCCATCTTTGACATCTGGAATTGCATGCTCTTTATGATTGCCCAGTAGGGCTCGCCTCCGTTCTTGAAGATGTTTGTCTGTATCTCGTTGTAGCGTACGTTAGCATAGTCGTTCAGCGTTTTCAACTGTTCCTCGGCCCGCTCGTAATACTTTATGTATTCGGTCATTCGCTCCTTGGTCTCGGTGTAGTTGTTTCGTATGTTGACAGCAAGCGTTAGACATACGTCGTGATCCACCTTGGCGCTGTCGTCGAGGCGTCTGGTGGGCATCTTGCTCAGGCTTGTCACAAGACTGTCGTAGCGAGCAATCTCGATGTTCATCTTGTCTACATACTGACGGAAGGGCAGGGTGGTCTTCTTGAAGTCCTGATACTGGTCGGTTGCCTCGTGACATGCGTATGTTAGGTCGAAAACATAGTCGGGCTTCTGCGAGTAGAGCATCAGCGCGTTCTGGTTGCTTCTCGACATTGTTGAGAACAGGTTGTTCAGGATGCGCTTGTTCATCTCCTTCGAAGACTTCATATCCTCCTCCATTTCAAGGTATGTCTTCGTGAGCTCTTTACGCAATATAGATAGTGTCTTGCCCAAGTCTTCCTCCTTGAGCACAGCGTGCATCGGCAATGCCATCAGCAGCGCGAGCACCAATGTAAGCAGTTTTGCATGTTTCATCACGACCGCAAAGATAACAATTATCCATGCTTTTACCAAATCTTTTCCCTCAAATTCAACTTTTTTCAGTCGTTGTGCCATTAAAACAAATCTTTTAACTACTTTTGCAACCATGAAACTAATAGCAGATAGCGGAAGTACAAAGACATCATGGGCTGTTGTCGATGATAAGGAAACAAAGATGATAAGCACGGCAGGCATAAACCCTGCGGTACAGTCGGAAGACACGATAATGTGTACACTTCACGAAATGGTTTCTCTATTGACTGATGGTCCGCGTGAGATTTATTTCTATGGCGCAGGGTGCCGTGGAAAGGCATCGTTGCTTATGGAACAATGTCTTAGACAGGCGTTCCCTGATGCGGATACTGTCTGCGTGGAGAGCGACCTTCTGGGTGCTGCTCGTGCGTTGTTCGGTGGCGAAGAGGGCATTGCATGCATACTCGGGACAGGCAGCAATTCGTGTCTTTACGATGGTAACGTCATTATGGCGAATGTTCCTCCGTTGGGATATATTCTTGGTGACGAGGGTAGCGGGGCAGCATTGGGCAAGATGTTCTTTAACGCTTTATTCAAGGGAGATTTGCCAGAGGAGTTGAAGAATATGTATCTCGAAGAGACACATCAGACATACGATGATGTAATCCGTCGTGTCTATCGTGAGCAGAATGCAAACCGTTATCTTGCTTCCACTTCTATGTTCATTGCAAACCACTTAGATGTTAAGCAGTTAGTGGATATTGTTGACCAAAACTTCGAGCAGTTTTTCGTGAAAAATGTGCGCAAGTACGGACGTCCAGATTTGCCTGTTACAGCTGTAGGCAGCATTGCCTTTGCCTATAGTGATATATTTAATAAGGTGGCATCGCGTCATGGATATCAGGTTACAAGAGTCATCAAAGAGCCAATAGATGCACTTGTTGGATATCATGCCAATTGATGTTGATTAGGGTGATATGTGAAAGTGGAAAATAAAGAATAATTAAAAAAATATCGTGGAAAATTTGGAGTTATGGAAAAATAACACTACCTTTGCACTCGCAATTGAGAAATCAGTTGCTGGCAAATCAAAAACAAGCCCGAGGAAGGATGGGTGAGTGGCTGAAACCAGCAGTTTGCTAAACTGCCGTACGGGTTCCCGTACCGGGGGTTCGAATCCCCCTCCTTCCGCTGGGGATTTGACTGACAGAGATGGTGGATTCATCTAATGGTTAGGATACAAGATTCTCAATCTTGGCATAGGGGTTCGATTCCCCTATCCACTACCAAAAATGCCTCGTAAATCATATGATTTGCGAGGCATTGTTTTGTTAAAGAGGTGTACCAATACAGCACACCTCTTTCATTATTTATCTGCGTTCTTTAATAAAACCGTGACGGAAGGCGTAGAGGAGTTCCTCTAGATCGCTTATCTGTTTAATCAGTTCTTGTCCTTTGTCGGTGTCGGCAACCTTCATACGATGGGCAGACATCTCGACAATCTGCGTTGTTCCCTTGATGTCGGCACCTGTTCTCACCACGTCCTTTGCACTTGTGAACGGTTCGTGCTGTACGAGTTCAAAACCGCGGCTGTGGTATACGAGGGTGTAGCCTGCAATTCCTGTTTCCTTATGGTATGCGCGAGAGAATCCTCCGTCGATAACCATTAGTTTGCCGTTTGCCTTGATGGGATTCTCACCTTTTGACGCATGCACAGGCACATGCCCGTTGATGATATGTCGATTGGGACCTGTAAGTCCAAAACTGTCCATTATACGGTCTATTACCTCTTCGTTGTCGCGCATCTTGAAGAATGTGCCTTTCTCCTCAACATGTGTTTCCTTGTCGCTGATGAAATAACGCTCGAATGTTGCCATCTTCGACTTGTCGAAGAGAGAGGAGTCGGGACCGCACCAAAGATAAAGGAAATAGTCTTTTGCATATTCCTTTTCCATCGGGTCGGAGTCGTTTTGGAACGCGGCTCGTATGAGCATTCCAGTATGGTGCATCAGGTCTTTGCCGCAATACTTCTTGCCGTTGTAGAGTTCCACTTCCTTTAGTGTTCCGTCTGGGTTCAGCGGAATGGAGGCATGGAATAGCAGGTTGTTGTTGAATACAGAATACATGCAACCGTGAGAGAGCAGCGTGCGCATGTGCTTGTGAAGTTTCTCGCTGTGCACGAAAGAGTCGTGCAGACGTTTCATAACGTCACGCTCGCCTTCTGTAAGTTCATTTGGATTGTTTGGGTCGATGGTAGGGAAGTTGCAACTTGTCATTTGGTATTCCTTGCCGTCGATGGTGCATACGCCGCGTTCATAGTCGATATACTTGAGCATCTCGCGATCTTGCATGTTCCATTGCTTGTGTTTCTCGAACATAGCGGCTTCCACCTTGAACTGAATGACTGCAATAGCTTTGTGCATGCGTGCTATCTGCATCTTATCGCGCTCATCTATATCGTTGTCCTTAGAGCATTTAGGCATGAATTCGGTACAGGGGTCGTTGGCATAGGTGTCAAGTGCGAATGAAAGCAGCGGAACAAGGTTTATGCCATAGCCGTCCTCGAGTGTTGCCAGGTTGGCATATCGCATTGATATGCGCAGCACGTTGCATATACAGGCGTCGTTACCTGCCTTGGCTCCCATCCACAGGATGTCGTGGTTTCCCCATTGAATGTCCCACGAATTATAGTTGCGCAGGGTGTCAACGATGATGTGTGCACCAGGTCCACGGTCGTATATGTCTCCGAGGATGTGCAACTGGTCGATTGTGAGTCGTTGAATGACGTTAGAGATGGTTATGATGAAATCGTCGGCTCTGCCTGTAGATATTATAGTGTCGATGATGGCAGAAACATAAGCACTCTTGTTTACGTCGTCGGCTTGCTCATGGAGTAGTTCCTGAATGATGTATGAGAATGCTTGCGGTAGCGACTTCCTCACCTTTGAACGTGTGTATTTTGATGACACCTCACGACATACGCGCACCAAGCGGTGTATGGTGATGTGATACCATTCGTTGATATCCTCCTCGTTAGCCTTCACCAGTTCCAGTTTCTGTTCTGGATAGTATATCAGAGTGCATAGGTCGCGCTTAATGCTTTCGCGTATCTCGTTTCCGAAAAGTTCGTTAACCTTACGCTTGATGTTTCCAGACGCGTTCTTCAGAACATGCTGGAAAGCCTCGTATTCACCATGAATGTCGGCGAGGAAATGCTCTGTTCCTTTCGGGAGGTTAAGAATGGCCTGGAGGTTGATTATCTCTGTACTCGCGTCTGCCACCGTGGGGAATGTATTAGAAAGCAACTCCAGGTAGCGCATGTCTTTCATAATGTCATATTGTTTCATAGTAGTCGTTTGTTTCGTTCTTATATCTTATGTGTAATGAAGTCGTATTTGTCGGCTCTGTGGTATGCTATCCAGTAGTGGAACTTGTGCCACAGCAGCCTTATCTCAAGCGGAACGATTTTCCAAGCAGGTATCTGGCACATGAACTGCTTTATCCTGCGACCAGCAATTACCGTTCTTATTATTATCGTTAGCAATAGTGCAGCAGGTGCAGCAATTATTACCGGCATGCTATTGGTAAGCAATCCGTATGCCAGAGCAACTATTGGCATAAGCAGACTAAGAATGAAAAACACCCCGTCGATGACCAATGGCAGTCGATGGCGTATCTTTCGGCTTAGGTGACGCCGTGTTTCCATATAGTAAAGACGGTGGTTGCGCCACATCTTTCTCGTAGGCTCTGCCTCCACTAGGAGCGCTTCTTCGGCATCGGTTATCGCTGTGCCACCTTTCACGGCATATTTGTTTACGATGAAGTCATATTCACCTCGCATATATTTAAGGTTGCCTTCAAATCCTCGTCCTTCGAGGAACTCGTCGCGAAGCATAAGGATGTTGTTGCATTCAGAGCGGTATGCTGTTGAGAATGCTGCCTCGTGTGCAAGGTTGATGTCGTCGTGAAGTCGCTGGAATCGATAGAATAACGGGCTCTCATCATCGTAAACAGTTGGTCCTATCACCATGTTCTTGCCCTCGCTCATGCGTTCGGTCATAGTCTTTATCCATAGACTTGATGTCGGGTGGCATGTTATGTCGGTGAAAAGAATCCAAGGATTGTGCGCCGCCTTCACTCCAAGAGTCATCGCAAGTTTGCGGCGACTGATATATCTTGAAGAATCCGGTATGAAAGTTGTGTAAAGTCTGGGGTTGCCCGCAAACCTTTTAAGCACATCTTCTGTACCATCGTCACTTTTGGCGCACACCACAATTACCTCGTAACCTGGTTCATACTCCTGTTCAAGGAATGCACTCATGTTGTTTTCTATATCTTGTGCATTGTCTTGAACGCATAGAATAACAGACACAGGTTTCTTAGCATGCTCCTCATCGGGCGCGTTGAACCTCTGCCTTCGCATGTAAATGCTGAGCAAGGGAGAAACAATGGCAATAAATGCCAGTACGGATATGATGATAATGTCAGTCATTTAGTGTTATCAGAATTCATCAGAAAGATAGCCTTTCGGCATTGGGCGGCAGTTGTAGCATGACGCCATAATCTCTCCGTAGGCACCAGCCGAGCGTATAGCGATGTAATCGCCGCGGTGACAAGCGTTTAGGTCAACCGCCTTTCCAAAGACATCGCTCGACTCGCAGATAGGTCCAACGACATCATAAGTCTCTATTGGCTCCTCGCTTGATATGTTCTCAATCTTGTGATATGCCTGATAGAGTGCAGGGCGGATGAGGTCGGTCATTCCAGCATCAACGATGGTGAATTTCTTCGCTGTGCCTTCCTTGACGTAGAGGCATTTTGTGATTAGCGTACCGCATGGTGCAACTACTGCTCTACCAAGTTCAAAGTGCAGCGTCTGACCATTGCGCAACTTCAGATGACGTGCATATGTTTTGAAGTAGCTCTCAAAATCGGCCATCGGAACGCGGTTGGGGTGATTATAGTCGATGCCCAGGCCACCGCCTACGTTGATATGCTCCACGCGGATATGATGTCTCTCAAGTTGGTCTTGCAGGTCGTTGATGCGATTGCAGAGTGCACGGAAATCGCCCATGTCGAGTATCTGCGAGCCTATATGGAAATGAAGTCCCACGAAAGTGACGTTCTTCATCTCTTCTGCTTTCAGTATGACGTCCTCCATATCGGCCATTGCGATGCCGAACTTGTTCTCGGCAAGACCTGTGGTTATGTTGGCATGAGTGTGAGCACCCACATCAGGATTGATGCGGAATGCCACTCTCGCCACCTTGTTGCTTTTCTGGGCGATATTGTTAATCACCTCAAGTTCTGCAGCACTCTCCACGTTGAAGCAGAAGATGTCTTTGTCTATGCCCAGTTGTATTTCCCAATCGCTCTTTCCAACTCCTGCATATACAATCTTCTTTGCAGGAAAACCAGCATTGAGTGCAGTCTGTATCTCCCATCCACTCACGCAATCCACGCCGAGGCCTGCTTGGCAAATGATGCCCAACACCTTAGGATTGGCATTAGCCTTAATAGCATAATGCACGCAAAAACCATCATACTTGCTGGTTTCGTGTCTTATCTCCGACAGCGTGTTGCGCAGCAGTTCGGTGTCGTAGTAGTAGAATGGGGTGGTGACAGAGTTGAACTTGTCAACTGGGAATATACCTTTCATGTTCTTTATTTATTAAATAATGTGTCAGAAAGACTCTGGAGAGCTCTCTTCTTGTCTGCCTCGCGGATGAGGAACGAGATGTTATAGTTGGAACCGCCGTAAGAAATCATTCTTACTGGAATGTTCTTCATGGCGTCGGTTGCTATTGTCTCAAAGCCCACGTTGCTCCAGTCGAGGTCGCCAACGACGCAGATGATGCACATGTCTGTGTCAACTGTCACGGTGCCGTATTTCTTCAGTTCGTCAACAATCTCATTGAGATGAGCGTCGTTGTCGATACTCATGGAAACGCCTACCTCACTTGTTGCCACCATGTCGATAGCTGTCTGGTAACTCTCGAATATCTCGAACACCTTGCGGAGGAATCCCGTTGCAAGGAGCATTCTCGAACTCTTGATTTTGATTGCAATGATGTTGTCCTTAGCTGCAACGGCCTTTATCTTGCCCCTGACGGTAACGTTGTCTATGATAGTGCCTGGTGCATCGGGCGACATCGTGTTCTTCAGACGAACGGGGATGCCAGCGTACTTAGCCGGCTGAACGCATGTAGGGTGCAGAATCTTAGCACCGAAGTACGCCAGCTCTGCAGCTTCCTCAAAGTGCAGTTGTCTTACGGCTTCCGTCTTGTCAACGATGCGCGGGTCGTTGTTGTGCATGCCGTCGATATCTGTCCATATCTGAATCTCCTCGGCGTTGATGGCAGCACCGATGAGCGATGCTGTATAGTCGCTGCCTCCACGTTGCAGGTTGTCTATCTCGCCGTATGCGTTGCGGCAGATGAAGCCCTGTGTGATATACACTTGGTGTCCTGCCTCCTTCTCCATTATTGCACCCAGTTTGTCGTGGATATAAGTAGGGTCGGGCTCTGAGTTCTTGTCGGTTCTCATGAAGTCGAGTGCATTAAGCAGCACGGCGTCGATGCCTTGCTCCTTCATGTAGTTCACCACCATGTTGGTACTCATTATCTCGCCCTGAGCCACGATGCTCTTCTCCTCGAAACTGGTGAACAGTTCCTTTGTGAATGAGCGCAGGTAGTTGAACTCTTCGTGAAGGAACTCGCGAGTGATGTTGCGATACTCCTCTGTAGAGTAGAGTTTCTCCACATGCTGCATGTATGTGCCTTCAAGACTGTTTATCACCTCGTTGGCGCCATCTGGGTTTTTCTTGTAGAGATAGTTAGAAATCTCCACGAGAGAGTTGGTTGTGCCAGACATTGCTGAGAGCACCACGAAGACGGGCTCCCCGCCGTTTGTTATTAATGATGATACGCTCTGCATACGCTCTGGCGTGCCAACAGAGGTGCCACCGAACTTCATTACTTTCATCTTCTATATGTTTTTTGTTTATGATTCTTCTTTTTCAGCAGTTAAGTCGATGCTGTTGTATGTGTTTGTTATGTCGTTTATGGAAGTCTCCGAGCATCTGTATACGATGCCTGGATACTTGTCGAGCATTGGGATGTTGTGTGTTGACATCACCACAGCTGTTCCCGTGAGACTTATCTGACGCAGAAGTGCGATTATGTTGCTTGCCGTCTCGGGGTCGAGATTGCCCGTTGGCTCGTCGGCAACGATAATCTTTGGACGGTTGAGCAACGAGCGTGCTATCGCGATTCGCTGCTGCTCGCCACCCGAGAGTTCATGAGGCATCTTGCCAGCCTTGTCCGCAAGGCCTACCGCCTCAAGCACCTCAACGATGCGCTGGGCACGTTCCGACTTTTTCCATCCCGTTGCTTTCAGCACGAAGTCAAGGTTCTTCTCCACCGAACGGTCGTGAAGCAGCTGGAAATCCTGGAAGATTATGCCCATCTCCTTGCGCAACTCGGGAATCTCCCTGCGCTTTATTTTCATGACATCTCTGCCCAGCACCTCAGCTTTCTCGGCGCAGTCGATGTCCAACTCGCAATAGAGTGTTTTCAGAAGTGAACTCTTTCCTGAACCCACCTTGCCGATAATATACACGAACTCCCCTTCATCGACATTGAAATCGACGTCGTTGAGTACACAAACATCATCTTGGTAAATGCTTACCTTCCTATAATCTATCAGCATATATTGAATTACGAATTATTAATTACGAATTACGAGTGCCGTATTATTCCATTTTTCCTTCTGCCTTCAGCGTGCGGCGAGTCTTGTCCCAATTAGGATCGTGGCGCTGCATCAGTTCCTTTGCAAGGTCCTCTATGCGCAACCCTTTCTCCGTAAGCAGCACAAGCAGGTGGTAAAGCATGTCTGCACCCTCGTAAACCAGTTTCTCCTTGGTTCCGTTGCAGGCTTCGATTACCGTTTCAAGCGCCTCTTCTCCCACCTTCTGAGCCATCTTGTTTACTCCGCTGTTGAACAGTTTTGTGGTGTAAGAGCCCTCGGGCATCTCCTCCTTTCGTTTCTCAATGAAGTCTTGAAGGAACGAGATGAAGAGCAAAGGGTTCTTCTCGTTCGTCTCTGCCCAGCATGTGTCGGTTCCCTTATGGCATGTGGGACCGTCGGGAATAGCCTTCACCAGCAGCGTGTCGTTGTCGCAATCGCACTTTATGTCGACAAGATTAAGGAAGTTACCGCTGGTCTCTCCCTTTGTCCAAAGCGTGTTGCGTGAGCGACTCCAGAACGTCACCTTCTTCGTCTCTATCGTCTTTTGCAGAGCCTCCTCGTTCATGTAGCCGAGCATCAGCACCGTCTTGGTGTTGGCATCTTGCACTATTGCAGGTACGAGACCGCCCATTTTATTGAAATCTACTTCCATAACCAATAACCTATAACCAATAACCATTTTATCTTCTCACGTTTATTCCCTCGCCGATGAGATATTCTTTCAACTCGGGAATTTTAATCTCGCCGAAGTGGAACACGCTAGCTGCGAGTGCAGCATCGGCTTTTCCTATGGTGAACGCATCGCGGAAATGCTCCATCTTGCCTGCTCCGCCACTTGCAATAACAGGTATTCCGAGCGTGTCGGCAAGTGTGGCGAGAGCCTCGTTGGCATATCCTGTCTTCACTCCGTCGTGGTTCATGCTCGTAAAGAGAATCTCCCCGGCGCCTCTCTCTTCCGCTTCTTTTGCCCAACTGAACAGTTTCTTTTCTGTCGGGATGCGTCCTCCGTTAAGGAAACACGTCCATTCGCCATTCTCAAAACGGGCGTCTATGGCGCAAACACATACTTGAGAGCCAAAGCGGCGGGCAATCTCGTCGATGAGTTCAGGCCTTCTCAGCGCTGCCGAGTTTACGCTCACCTTGTCTGCTCCGGCATAAAGCAGTCGCTCAACATCCTCGATGGAGTTGATTCCTCCGCCCACCGTGAACGGAATGTTTATGTTTTCTGCCACGCGGGTGACCATCTCTGCGAAAGTCTTTCGTCCCTCGTGACTTGCCGTGATGTCAAGAAACACCAGTTCGTCGGCACCTGCCTGGCTGTATGCCATACCTAGTTCGACGGGGTCACCAGCCTGGCGGAGGTTCACGAAGTTGGTTCCCTTCACCGTCTGTCCGTCCTTTACGTCGAGACAGGGCACAATTCTTTTTGCTAAACCTGAGCCCCCTAAGTTAGGGGGTTGGGGGTCTGAACGCCTGATGTTTAATATTTTGTTGTCTGACATATTTCGTTTGTGGTTAGGAGTCTTGTTCAGACCCCATGCCCCTAACTTAGGGGTTTATGACCAGTTCTTTCAAGTCAATTCTTCCTTCATATATTGCCTTGCCGAAAACAACGGCAGGTATTCCCTCGCTTTCAAGTCTGCGGATGTCTTCAATACATGAGACGCCGCCGCTCGCGATGAGATGCAACTCTGGGTACTCGCGCATTACCTCTTTATATAGTTCAACGGCGGGTCCTTCGAGCATGCCGTCTTTAGATATCTCTGTGCACAGAACGTTCTTCACTCCCTTGTCGATGTATTTCTTAAGGAACGGGAGCAGCGCCTCGCTTGAGTCGTCTTTCCATCCGTTGATGCTTATCATGCCGTTCCTAACGTCGGCTCCGAGGATTATCCTTTCTGCCCCGTACTTCTCTAACCATTGGTAGAAGAGGGTGGGAGAGGTCACGGCTATAGAACCTACCGTTACCATCTGCGCCCCTGCCTCGAATGCTTTCTCGATGTCGTCGTCGGTTTTTATGCCGCCACCGAAGTCAACTGAGAGGCTCGTTGTGCTTGTTATCTCGCGAAGGACATCGATGTTCACTATATGCTTCGACTTAGCGCCGTCGAGATCAACCACATGCAGGCGCTTGAAACCGAGTCGTTCAAAGTCTTGCGCCATTTGTGCGGGTGAGTCGCCATAAACAGTTTTCTGTTCGTAATCGCCCTTCTTGAGTCTTACGCACTTGCCGTTGATTATGTCTATTGCGGGTATAAGTTCTATCATCTGTGTCCTTATATATTATTAAATGTGTGCTTTCGCACTCCGAATGATGCCTTTTGGCATTCTCACTTGTGCTTAATGAGCACCTCACTTATATACATCTGACCTCCTCACTTGTATACATCTGAGCACCTCATTTGTGCCTTCTGGCAGTCTCAGGAGATACTCCTTAACTTCTAACTTCTAATTCCTCACCTCCTAACTCTTATATGCTGAGGAAATTGCTCAATATCTTTTCGCCTACGGCTCCGCTCTTTTCGGGGTGGAACTGGCATGTGTAGAAGTTGTCCTTATGCAGAGAGGCGGAGTAGGGAAGGGTGTAGTCGGCCTTCGCTATTGTCCAGTCGCACACGGGAACGTAAAAGCTATGCACGAAATAAACATACTCTCCGTCGCCGATTCCTTTATACAAAGGGCTGCAAACGTCAGTAAGCGAATTCCATCCCATTGCCGGCACTTTGTCCTCATGCCTTGTAGGGCGGAAGCGTCGCACGTCTACGTCGAACACTCCGATGCAATTTGTGTCGCCTTCCTCGCTATGTCGGCATAGCAACTGCTGTCCGATGCAGATGCCAAGAACCGGCTGGCGCAAGTCCCTTATCAACTGGTCGAGGTTTCTTTCGCGAAGATACTCCATCGCTCCGCGCGCCTCTCCCTGTCCGGGGAATATCACCTTGTCGGCTCTCTTTATCGTTTCGGCATCGTCGGTCAGCACAGGTGAGCAACCGAGACGTTTCATCGCGTTCACCACCGAGTAGACATTGCCTGCGTTATACTTAACTATAGCGACTTCCATAACGTGTCAACAACTTAACTGCTTAACTTCTAACTAAATATTATAGTTTTGTTCTTATATGTAAGAATCTTCCTTTGTATGTGCTTGGTGACGGCACGGCTCAGCACAATCTTCTCGAGGTCGCGGCCTTTCAGCACAAGAGAGTCGGGAGTGTCCTTATGAGTTATGCGCACCACATCCTGCTCTATGATTGGCCCTGCGTCGAGGTCGGCAGTCACATAGTGGCTCGTAGCGCCGATAATCTTCACGCCTCGCTCGTATGCCTGATGGTAAGGCTTTGCCCCGATGAATGCGGGAAGGAACGAGTGGTGTATGTTTATGATGTGATGAGGATACTCCTTTATCATCTCGTCGCTTATTATCTGCATGTAACGAGCGAGTACTATGAACGTCACATTCTCCTTCTCCAGCAGTTCCATCTCAGCCTTCTCCACCTCCGCCTTGTTGGAGTGGTCTTTCTTTATGCTCCATACGTGGAACGGGATGTTGAACTGCTCCGCCACATAGCGCAGGTCTTCGTGGTTGCTCACGATGCACGGAATCTCCACTTCCCATTCTCCCGCCTTGTAACGGGCCAGCAGGTCGTAAAGGCAATGGCTCATCTTGCTCACGAAGATTGCCATTCTCGGCTTCACGTCGTTGAAGTAGAGGTTGAAAGTCATCTTATATCTTTGCGCGTAAAGCGTAGAGATGTATTCCTTTATCTTTTCTCTTGGAATGAGGAAGTTGTCGAGTTCCCATTCAATACGCATGAAGAACATGCTGTCTACACGGTCCACATACTGGTCGAGATAAACGATGTTGCCCTTATTGTCGGTGATGAAGCGAGTCATCTCTGATATAATGCCGGGCTTGTCTAAACAATGCAATAAAAGAATTGCTGTAGGTTTCATTTTCTTTTCTTATTACTAATGGAGCGGCAAAGTTACTAAAAATGTTTCAAATTATCACGATTTTATCCAAATAATTATCATTTTGAATCGCCCTTGGGCGCATTTCTGTCATTTTTGCCTTTCTTGCCGCCTCTGTATCTGCCTTTTCTCTGGTTGCCACCTTTGCCCTTTGCGCCTCTTTGGTGCTTGTGGTTAGGTTTGCCGCCGCGCCTTCCTTTCTTTATCATAGGCACATATTCGGGACCTTCGCCAATGCCCTCGGGCAGAGGGTTCTTGGTGACCTCGTAGCCAAGGAAACGCTCTATCTCCATGAAGTCAACTATCTCCCAACCTCTTACGAGAGTTATGGCAACACCGTCGCGGTCGGCGCGTGCCGTTCGTCCTATGCGGTGAACATAGTCCTCGGCATCGTGGGGCACATCATAGTTGATTACTGTAGCGATATCGTCTATATCTATGCCTCGCGCAACTATGTCTGTAGCCACGAGAACATCTATCTTGTTTGCCTTGAAACGGTACATCACGTCGTCTCTCTGCTGTTGGGAGAGGTCGGAATGCATCTCGTCGCAGTTTATTCCCATGCGTTTCAGATCGCGGGTGATGTCTTTCACTTTCAGCTTAGAACTCGAGAAGATTATCACTCTCGAAAGTTTGTTGCCTTGGAAGAGATGCTTCAATATGGCGTTTTTCTGCGTTTCGTGGCACACATAAGCCGACTGCTGAATCTTGTCTGCGGGCTTGCTAACCGCGAGTTTTACGGTTACGGGGTTCTTCAGCAAAGTCCTTGCAAGTTCCTCTATCTTTGGAGGCATTGTGGCAGAGAACATTATTGTCTGGCAATCGACGGGAAGCAGCTTGGCAATGGAGATGATATCATCGCTGAATCCCATGTCCAGCATGCGGTCGGCCTCGTCAAGCACGAAGAAAGAGACGCGACTGAGGTCGATGTTTCCCATCGTTATATGGCTTTTCAGACGACCTGGTGTGGCGATAATCACGTCTGCTCCCATCTTCATTCCTTTCTGTTCCTGGTCGTAACGGTTGCCGTCGTTGCCGCCATATACCGCTACGCTGCTCACGTCAGGCATATAGTAGGAGAATCCTTGCATCGCCTGGTCTATCTGCTGGGCAAGTTCTCGTGTAGGGCTCATCACCACACAGTTGATGGCATCGTGTGGAAAACCGCCGTCATCGAGCATGCTCAGGATAGGCAGAAGATAGGCCGCGGTCTTGCCTGTGCCCGTCTGAGCCACTCCAAGGACATCATGCCCGTCGAGAATCTCGGGTATGCACTTCTCCTGAACGGGTGTGCAGGTGTAGAAATGCATGTCGTCGAGCGCGTCAAGTGTATTGTCGTTGAGTTCTAAGTCATAGAATTCCATATGCTGCTTTTTACTTGTTACTGTCAAAGATTAGTGACTTTTAGCCGAGCGCAAAGTTCAAAGTTCTTTCGGTCGCTTTGCTTGGTGAAAGCGGCAGAGCCGAGCGCAAAGTTCAAAGTTCAATGTTCAAAGTTCAATGTTAATTAGGAGCATTGCGATAGCAGAACCACGCAACAACAGAGAAGATGATGTTCGGAATCCATGCGGCAAGCATCGCCGGCGTGTTTGCCTGTATGGCGAATGTTGCCGATACCGTCTGAAGCATTATATATCCGAAACTCAGGGCAAGTCCGATGCCGAGATACATTCCCATTCCTCCCTTTCGTTTTCGCGAGGAGAGCGAAAGACCGATGGTTGTTAGTATGAACGAGGCGAACGACGACGCTATTCGCTTGTGATACTCCACCTCGTATTGCACCACATTGCCCGATCCTCTGTCTATCTGCTTGCTTATGTAGTCGCGCAACTGCGGGCTTGTGAACGTCTCCTGCTGTCCTTTCGAGAACACAAGGTCGGTGGGCTCCATCATCACAAGCGTGTCTATTGTTGCTCCGTTGGTGATTTTCTCCCTCATGCCTCGCATGTCTCTTATGCGCCAGTTGGTTGCTTTCCAATGGTACTTCGACTCTGAGATGGTGTCATATTGTATTTCTGTAGCCGTCATGTGGCTCACCACTTTCTTGTTCTCGAACTTATCGAGGCAGAAGCCATAGCCTCTCTTGCGGTTGTTGTCATAGAACTGGATGTATGCGATGACACCTTTTCCCACCTGCAATTGTACGTTCTCGGCGGCGGTGTTCTTCTTCTTGTTCTTGTAGAGTGTCTCGAAGTTCTGCCTTACAACCGTTCCTTTCGGGATGACATAAGAGCCGAGATAGAACGTGAGCGCCGAGATGAGCGCCGCAGAAATCATATATGGCCTCATCAGTCGTCTCTTGCTCACACCTGCGGCTAGCATTGAGATAATCTCGCTGTTGCCTGCCAGTTTCGATGTAAAGAAGATTACGGCAATGAAAACAAACAACGGAGAGAAAAGGTTGGCAAAGTAGGGCACGAAGTTCATGTAGTAATCAAACACAACAGCCTTAAGTGGCGCATGATATTGCGTGAACTTCGCGAGGTTCTCGTTAACGTCGAAGACGATAGAGATGGAGATAATCAGGGCGATGGCATAGAAATAAGTGCCTATGAACTTCTTTATGATATACCAGTCGAGAATCTTCAAATAGCGTTTAGGGTTGAGATATTTCATCCAACCCAGATACTTTGCCGCCCATTTCATTGCGTTTATAACGGGAGCAAAGGCGTTCTTTATCGTCCTAATTGCCTTTAAAGGCTTTCGCCAACGCTTTATGTTGTAGTAATTCACTTTCTATTTTTCTAAATAATATTATCTCAACTCTCTGAATTATATATAATAAAATGTTGAAATCGTATAATCGTCAAATACTATATTCTTCTTCCGAGTTGCTCAATGACGCTTTTCTTCCACGGAGTGAAATCACCTGCTATGATATGCTTGCGTGCATCGCCGACCAAACGGAGGTAGAACGAGAGGTTGTGTATGCTTGCTATCTGCATTGCCAGCAACTCCTGAGCCTTGAAGAGATGGTGGAGATAGGCCTTTGTGTGTATCCTGTCTATCTCACAACCGTTGGGGTCGATGGGGGAGAAGTCGTCTTCCCATTTCTTGTTCTTCATGTTCATAGTGCCTTCGTATGTAAAGAGCATCGCGTTGCGGCCGTTTCTTGTAGGCATAACGCAGTCGAACATATCCACACCTCGCTCTATTCCCTCGAGCAGGTTCTGCGGAGTGCCCACTCCCATTAGATATCTTGGCTTTTCCTTGGGAAGGATTTCATTCACCACCTCAATCATCTCGTACATCACCTCAGTCGGCTCGCCCACAGCCAAGCCACCGATGGCGTTGCCGTCAGCACCCTTGTCTGCAATATACTTTGCCGCCTCGGAGCGAAGGTCTTTATATGTGCATCCCTGAACGATAGGGAAGAGGCTTTGCTTATATCCGTACTGAGGCTCCGTTTCGTTGAACCTTTTGATGCAACGGTCGAGCCATCGCTGTGTCAAAGACAGGCTTTTGCGGGCGTACTCATAGTCGCTCTTGCCTGGAGGACACTCGTCGAGCGCCATTATGATATCCGCTCCGATGGTGCGTTCGGTGTCCATCACATTCTCTGGAGTGAAGAAATGGCGCGAGCCGTCGATGTGCGAGGTGAACATGCAACCCTCTTCCGTGAGTTTTCTGATGCCTGCCAGCGAGAACACCTGAAAGCCGCCGCTGTCTGTAAGCATAGGCCTGTCCCATGAAATGAACTTGTGCAGTCCTCCCGCCTTGTGCAGTATGTCGAGCCCGGGACGAAGATACAGATGATAGGTGTTGCCCAGTATTATCTGTGCTCCTACCTGCTGGCGCAGTTCGCTGAAGTGAACGCCCTTCACACTTCCCACAGTTCCCACAGGCATGAAGATAGGAGTCTCTATTGTTCCGTGGTCGGTGGTAATGAGTCCTGCGCGTGCTTCGCTCGCGTTGTCGGTATGTTGCAGTTCAAATGTCATTTCTTCTCTTCTTCAATTTTGAAGCATACGGGATGCTCCACAATCTCGTTGGTGAGCGCAAAGTCCCATACGTCTCTCACATTCTCCACATAATGGAATTTCACACCTTTGAGGTACTGCTCCGGAATCTCGTCGATGTCTTTTTTGTTGTCCTTGCAAAGGAGAATGTCGGAGATGCCTGCACGTTTAGCAGCAAGTATCTTCTCCTTTATTCCGCCAACAGGAAGTACCTTACCGCGCAGCGTTATCTCACCTGTCATTGCCGTGTTTTTGCGCACCTTGCGTTGAGTGAGTGCCGAGGCGATGCTCGTTGCTATAGTGATACCAGCGCTCGGACCGTCCTTCGGGGTTGCTCCCTCGGGAACATGAATGTGAATATTCCAGTTGTCGAATATCCTGTAGTCGATATTCAGATCATCGGCATGAGCCTTAACGTACTCCAATGCCAGCACAGCACTCTCTTTCATCACGTCTCCGAGATTACCTGTGAGCGTGAGTTTAGAGCCTTTGCCCTTGCTTAAACTTGTCTCAATGAAGAGTATCTCGCCACCTACACTTGTCCATGCAAGACCTGTCACCACACCAGCATAACTGTTTCCTTGGTATATGTCGCGATAGAATGGTGGCTTGCCGAGCAGTCCTTCTATCTCTTCTGCCTTCACCTTGAGGAACGGCAGTTCGCCTTCGCGTGCCTTCATGAGTGCCATTTTGCGTAGAGCCTTGTTTATCTGTTTCTCCAGTTGGCGCACTCCGCTCTCACGGGTGTACTGTTCTATGATTTTCTCTATGGCAGCCTTGTTGAAGGCGAGTTGCTTCTCTTTCTCTAGTCCGGTGTTCTCCTTCTCCTTAGGTATGAGATGGCGCTTTGCTATCTCAATCTTCTCCTCGGTGGTGTAGCCGCTTACCTCGATTACCTCCATACGGTCGAGTAGCGGACGAGGAATGGTGTTCAGGTCGTTTGCCGTTGCTATGAATAGCACTTTCGACAGGTCGTAGTCAACATCGAGGTAGTTGTCGTGGAACGCGTTGTTCTGTTCGGGGTCGAGAACCTCGAGCATTGCCGATGACGGGTCACCGTTGATGGTGTTCTGTGTCACCTTGTCTATCTCGTCAAGAATGAATACGGGGTTTGAAGAACCTGCTTTCTGAATGCTCTTTATGATTCTTCCAGGCATCGCTCCTATGTATGTGCGACGGTGACCGCGAATCTCCGACTCGTCGTGGAGTCCGCCAAGACTCATCCTTACATACTTGCGCTTCATTGCTGTTGCGATGCTCTTGCCCAAAGATGTCTTTCCTACTCCTGGAGGGCCATAGAGGCATAGGATAGGAGACTTGAGGTCGCCTCTCAGACTCAGCACAGCCATATATTCAAGTATGCGCTCCTTCACCTTTTCAAGTCCGTAGTGGTCGCGGTCGAGTATCTTTTGAGCGCGCTTCAGGTCAAGGTCGTCTTGCGAGTAACTGCCCCAAGGCAGTCCCACCATCGTCTGCAGGTAGGTCATCTGCATAGAGTACTCGGGACTTTGCTGGTTTAGCATGTCCAGTTTGTCGAGTTCCTTGAAGAACACCTTCTCAACGTCCTCGCTCCATATCTTTCGTGAAGCCTGCTCAAGAAGTTCCTTTCGCTCAGGCGAGCCCTCATGGTTGCCCAGTTCTTCGCGGATGTTCTTTATCTGCTGCTGCAGGAAGTACTCACGCTGTTGTTCGTCGATGTCCTCGCGGGTCTTCAGTCTGATGTTCTGCTTCAGCTGTTCCAACTGTGTGGCACGATAAAGAATCTTAAGCAACTCGAACACTCTTTCCTTAGTTGATTCCTTTTCGAGCAGCATCATTTTCTCCGGCAAGTCAAGAGGAAGACTTGAACACAAGAAGTTGGCGGCAATGACATCATTGTCGATATTGTTCACCGCAAACTGTGCCTCGTCAGGAATGTCCTCGTTCTTTTTGATGTATTCCGTTGACGCACGCCTCAGGTCTTCCATCGCGGCGCGATATTCCTTGTCTTTGTTGGATGCTATAATCTCGGGTGCAGCTTCTACTTCACCCACAAGATAAGGTGTTTCCTTAACTATTTTCTTAAGAACTATTCTGCCAAGACTTTGAACTATAACGGTTACTCTGTCCTCTTGGTTAGGAATGTCGAGCACCCTGATTATCTTAGCCACCACACCATATTTGAAGAGGTCTTCTGGTGCCGGGTCTTCTATGTCTTGGTCGCGCTGGCAGATTACAGCCATCAGCGCATCTGGGGTTTTCCTTATTTTCTCAACGAGCATTCTGCTCTTGTTCCTGCCGATAAGAACAGGGGTCACCACTCCTGGGAAAAGCACGAGATTTCTCGTGGCAAGAATGGGCAACACACTCTCTTTCGGTGCCTCAAAAAGATGTTTCACGTCGCCTTCGTAGTCGGCAATCATGGAAAACTGATTATTTTGTCTTTCGCTCATTTCCTATTAACTATGTATAAATCGGGTGCAAAGATACGAAAAATCGAGGGCAGAACAAAAGAAACGGGTTTCTTTTTTATGCTTATATGCGGTATCTTCGCAAGTTTTATGAGCAAAGTTGCGAAAATTAATTCTTAATTCGCAATTAAAGTTATAATAATTTCGTACCTTTGCGCTCGTGAGTAACGATTTTTCTCTGAAACAATTCGACATTAAACAGGACCGTACGGCCATGAAAGTGGGCACGGACGGACTGTTGCTTGGTGCGTGGGCTCAAGGCGGAAAACGTGTCCTTGACATCGGTACAGGCACAGGACTCATCGCCCTTATGATGGCGCAGCGTTTCCCTGAAGCTCATGTTGATGCCATAGACATTGATGCCGATGCTGCATCGCAGGCAGAAGACAATGCTCGCCGTTCGCCTTTTGCTGATAGGGTGGCGGTGAGGTGCGTCTCGTTACAGGAATATGTGGCAGAGAGGGAATATGACTCTATCGTATGTAATCCCCCGTTTTTCACTCAGTCGTTGCAGTCGCCTGACAGCAAGCGCACTCTGGCACGCCATTCTATTGCGCTTCCGTTTGATGATTTGTTTCGTCATGCTCGTCGTCTGATGTCTGAAGATGGAGTGCTCTCTATCGTTGTGCCATCAGATGCATTGTCACAGATAGAGACAGCAGCGGTGATGAATAATTTGTTTCTTGTCAGGCGATGTCTTGTGCGCGCCACAAGAAAGAAACCAGCACGCCGTTTGCTGTTGTCATTCTCACAAAAGCCGTTGCCATTTCATGATGAGGAAGGAGTCATACAAGAGGCAGTAAACGAGCCTTCTGAATGGTATCGAAACCTCACTTGCGATTTCTTGTTAAAATATTAATATACAGATAATTATAAAATACTATTAATGAAAAAGATTATTAACCCTTGGACGCGTCGTGAAGGCTATGACTGCTTCGGTTGTTGCCCCAATAATCCCATTGGAGTTCACATGAATTTTTTTGAAGATGGTGACGATATTGTGAGTTACTGGAAACCGAGTCAGCACTATCAAGGATGGATAAACACCATGCACGGGGGAATACTATCTACGCTTATCGACGAGACGGCAGGATGGGTGGTGTTCCGTAAACTGCAGACGAGCGGTATGACAACCCATCTCGATGTTCATTTTCGCAAGGCGGTGTCAACCATAGACCCCCAACTGGAGATTCGTGGGCACATCGCAGAGCAGAAACGAAACATTGTCTTCATAGACGTGGTGGTTAAGAACTCTCAGGGCGAGGTGTGCTGCGAGGGACGTGCCACTTATTTCTGCATGAATGGCGAGCGTGCGAGGGCAATGGGATTTGAGTCGTGTGACGTAGAAGAGCTGGAGTGACGGCATTTCTATTAATGTGATTTGAAGTGCTGTCATTTTTATTTTTAATTTCTGCCTCTTTCTTTATTATTTTTCACAATTATTTATTACTTTTGCGCTCGAAATCTGAACCAAATCATTTTTTAAGGTAGCATAAGGTAACCAAATAAGTATTATTATGAAGTTAGGTTTTGACAATGACAAGTATCTCCGAATACAGTCGGAACATATTAAGGAACGCATAGCGCAATTCGGTGACAAACTTTATATGGAGTTTGGCGGGAAACTCTACGACGACTATCACGCCTCCCGTGTTCTCCCGGGGTTCCATCCAGACAGTAAGTTGCGCATGCTGATGCAGCTCAAGGATGATGCTGAAATCGTCATTGTCATTAGTGCCGAGGACATCGAGCGCAACAAGGTGCGCGGCGACTTAGGCATCACTTACGACAAGGATGTGCTGCGCCTTAAAGAGGTGTTTACCGAGCGCGGACTTTATGTCAGTAGTGTTGTAATAACACATTTCAACGGTCAGTCAAGTGCTGTCTCTTTCCGTGAAAGACTTGAGCGTATTGGTGGAGTGAAGGTTTATTACCATTATCTTATTGAAGGTTACCCAACGAATGTTGAACTTATTGACTCAGACGAGGGTTTCGGCAAAAACGACTATGTGGAAACCACGCGTCCGCTGGTGGTTGTTACCGCCCCTGGTCCAGGTAGTGGCAAGATGGCGGTGTGCTTATCTCAACTCTACAACGAGAACCGTCGTGGCGTGAAGGCCGGCTATGCTAAGTTCGAGACATTCCCTATATGGAACATTCCTCTGAAGCATCCCGTTAACGTGGCGTACGAGGCAGCAACAGCCGACCTCAACGACGTGAACATGATAGACCACTTCCATTTGGAGGCATATGGAAAGACCACCGTCAACTATAATCGCGACATCGAGATATTCCCTGTTCTTAACGCTATCTTCGAGGGAATATACGGCGAGAGCCCTTATAAGTCGCCAACAGACATGGGCGTTAATATGGCGGGCTTCTGTATCAGCGATGATGAGGTGTGCTGCGAGGCGTCAAAGCAAGAGATTATACGTCGTTATTACACGGCGCTTAGCAATATGACTGATGGCAGGAACAACGATCATGAGGTGAACAAACTGGTGCTGCTGATGAAGCAGATGAAACTCACAACAGCAGACCGTAAATGTACCGTTGCTGCATACGAGCGTAAATTGCGCTCAGGCACTCCTTCGGCTGCTATTGAACTTGCTGACGGAACATTGATTACAGCAGAGACCAGTTCTCTTCTCGGCCCTAGCGCAGCATTGCTGCTTAATGCCACGAAACATCTTGCCGGTGTTGACCACGATTTGAAACTCATACCACAGGAGATGATAGTGCCTATTCAGCGCATGAAAACCTCGATGCTTCATGGCAACAACCCGCGACTGCATACTGATGAGGTGCTTGTGGCGCTTGCTGTGCTCAGTCAGACTGACGAGAACTGCAAGAAAGCTCTCGACACGCTGCCGCTTCTCGATGGCTGTCAGGTACATGCTACGGTAATGCTCAGCGAGGTTGACCGCAAAATCTTCAAGAAACTGGGGTGCGGTCTTACGTTCGATCCTGTGAAGAAATAATTCATATTTTATATGGAAGGAACGGTAATAGGATTACTGATACCGTTGCTTGGCACGATGCTCGGCTCGGCGTTTGTCTTTTTTATGAAGAAAGACATGCCTTTGTTATTGCAGAAAACCTTGCTTGGCTTTGCGTCGGGAGTGATGGTGGCAGCTTCGGTATGGTCGCTGCTCATCCCTGCAATGGAGATGTGTGAGGCTGACGGCAAGTGGGCTGTGCTGCCCGCAGCCATAGATTTTTGTCTCGGTATGGCGTTCCTTCTGTTCGTTGATTATGTCACCCCTCACCTTCATATAGACTCAGACACACCGGAAGGTCCGCGCAGCCATCTGTCGCGTACCGCTATGCTGTCGCTTGCCGTCACCATTCATAACCTTCCAGAGGGAATGGCTGTGGGTGTTGTACTTGCGGGTGCCCTGCAGGGAGGAATTGGTATTTCTGCAGCCGCAGCACTTGCGATGTCACTTGGTATTGCGATACAGAACATTCCTGAGGGTGCTATCATCTCTATGCCTATGCGTGCAGCCGGCAACAGCCGCCTGCGCTCTTTCGTTATAGGCAGTCTTAGCGGGGTGGTGGAGCCTATTGGAGGTATACTTGTTATATTGTTGGCATCAGCTATGATGCCTGTGCTGCCTTATCTTCTGGCCTTCGCTGCAGGCGCCATGTTCTACGTTGTTATAGAAGAACTTATTCCTGAGGCTTCCGAGGGCAGTCATAGCAATCTCAGCACGGTTGGCTTTGCTGTCGGTTTCGTGTTGATGATGGTTTTGGATGTCGTTATGGGATAAAGTATATATTAAGGCAATTATATGCTATTAGACCTCATCGGCCAATAAACCGAACGTTTTCGATAAGCCGAGAGCAGAGCGATGCTTGCATCAACTATGCCGAGGCGAGAAAAGGTCGGATGAAATCCAACGTTTTCGATAAGCCGAAAGCAGAGCGATGCTTGCATCAACTATGCCGAGGCGAGAAAAGGTCGGATGAAATCCAACGTTTTCGATAAGCCGAGAGCAGAGCGATGCTTGCATCAACTATGCCGAGGCGAGAAAAGGTCGGATGAAATCCAACATTTAGATGCTGCTTATAGGCGATGCGTTTCTTGTATTTCACCTCATCATGAAGACGGAAATCGTGACAAATAGCCTCTACAAGATGTGACAATTGGCCCTTGTTACCCCCACTTTCTGCAACAAGATTAGCCATTTGGCCACACAACTCCTTCCAAGTGAGGTCAGGGTACTGAAATTCAGAACCACTGACATGTGCGCCAAGTATAGGAAAAAGCATTGGA
>OMXS01000028.1 GCA_900315095.1 uncultured Prevotellaceae bacterium
CGCGCAGACCTTTGTCTTTATATGTATCATCTTTCTTCATTGCTTTCAAGGGTTTTGATAGTGATAGCGATTCTTTTCCGTATCCATTGCAACCGCGAGTGGAGGTAGCTTTCTTCACGTTCCGTGATGCAGGCTATTTCGCGCATCGGGCGGTTGTCAAAGTAGTAGAGGTTGAGCAACATCTGGTCGTCGGGTTTCAGCATTTCGATGGCTCTTTCCATGAGTTCCACACGGTCGGTGTCGTCAAGCAGGGCGTCGGTCTCATCGTCGGGGAAAGCGTCGAGCCTTTGTTGTTCCACTTCCATCATAGGCAGCGATTTGTGATGCTGTCGGTAGTGCTTCAGGGCCGTGTGGTAGGCTATGCGCATGAGCCATGTTCGGAAACTGGCCCGCCGGGCATCGTATCGGCTAAGGCTCTGGAAGGCTTCCACCAGTGTGTCCTGTGTTGCCTCCTCGGCTTCTTCGGGCGAAGGAATCAGGCGGGCCACCATCCGCAACACCTGCCCGGCATATCGGCCTGCCAGCTCACGGAACAGCATGGTCTGTCCGTCGAGGATGCGGCTGATGAGCAGCGCCTCGTCTTCTCTGGCTTTGGATGTATTGCCTGTTGTTGTTTCCATTCGCTTTGGTGTTCTACACTTATATATTACCACTTTCCGGGGAATTCTATAATAGCAAGACCAACTTTTTTCGAATTAGTTTTTCTGCTGCGAAATTACGAAAAAAAACAAGGCTTCTGCAAGTAAATCTCTGAAAACCCGAAAAACTTCGCGAAAATGGACAAAATGAAATAGGCATGAGCCGCATCACTGTGACTCATGCCATAACCATAATTGAATAAAATGTTCACGCCCGGCCATCCGCAAACAAGTTTGCATGGCACTCTCTTAATCACATTTTTCCTTCAATTGGTTACCATTATTTATGGAATATAGCGCCAATGATATAATAATGTGGGCAGTATCTGAAGTGCTTTTCTTATAGCGAAGTTCCTATCTAGTGCCCAATTTGGCTGCACAATTCGTAGTTTTTTTATCAGAATACATGAATTTAACATTGGTTAAATTGACGTCAAATGCAGGAATTTCAATCGGAAAATTCGGTGTTTGCATGTATTTTGAGGCCTTTTAGAGAAGAAAAATGCTCCTGTTTTTGCCTTTAGAAGGCTTTAGCATCGCAGATGCGATGTTGTCAATACATTGTAATGTATTGATTATTAGGCATTTAATTTGATAATTAAGGCATTGGATTTCCTTCCGAAATCTCAAATCTCAAATCTCAGTTGTTTTTTTAAGGTACCCCCAACTTTTCTTTTATACTATATATATTATATATATTATTGATTATTAATAAGTTATAAGTAATATAACAGAAGATGGGGATGTGGATAGTGACTTATTTTTTAATTGAGATTTGAGATTTGAGATTTGCGTAATTAATAATTCATCATTATACCTCCTCTACCAGGCCATCGAGTGCCCAGAGGAGTTCGTTGCTCACGTCCAAGGCATAACATGCGAAAACATGATATCATTGTTGTGAATTATGCAGTTTCTTTAATACGGAACTAAGTTCTTCAACGTTACGGGGACAAGCTACGATAGTGCACTACTTAAGTATCCCCGCATCTTTGTCTTCAAGGTCGATGGTTCGGTTGATGTCGCGGTATTTTCTGCCGTGAGAGAGCTTGAAAGAGAAGTTCAATCCCACGTAGTTTCCTTGCTCTCCATCACGAACAATATTGCGTTTTTGAAGGTTCTCATTCATCAGCCGAGCCTCATGAACAAGAGGATGGGCGCGGAAAGGATTGCGCAGGTAGAGCGAAACGGAGAAAGGACCATGCTGGTAACTCGCAACCATCTGTATCTCAACGCCGTTCTTGCCGCGTTGCTCGCCCTCCATCCAGCGCCATCCTGTGTCTGCATACGCCATCAGAGTCCAGTTGCCAAGATATGCATTCAGTATCATCGTGCCCTCAACGCTATTGAAACAATGATGGTAGTAATTGCCTCGATTGTCGAAATGGGCATAAGTACACGCGAGAGTGGCATCGAGACAGTCGGGAATAATGTCGTAACGAACATAGCCGTTGCCAACAAGCACATCGCAATGCGGCTGGTTCTCCTGAGTGTCAATAAAGAGATTGTCGCTCGTTCGGATGTAGCGGTGCATGTTGGGACGATGATTCAACTTTGCGTAACCCTCCAACTGTACCGTAAGTCGCGGCATATTATAGTTCGCCTGCAAAGTATGCTCCGTCACAGCGGTGGGTTTCAACTCGGGGTTTCCCATCTGCATTTCCATAGAATTCAACCGAAATGCCACATCATTAACAAGCGCTATCTGCGAGGTGCGCATGCTGCGCTGGTAGTCATAACTAAGTCTCATACCCTTACTCAGCGGGACACTCACCTTCACTCGCGGTCGGAAGACGTGGAAATCATGCTGATGCACGCCCTGACGATAGTAACGGCGACTGCCACCAAGTCCTGCAACGTATTGCAAACGCTTGAAGAGAGTGCCCGAAACCTGACCAAACAAATATTGCTCGCTACTCCGGAAGAGCGACAACGACTGTGCATCGCCCGCGTATTCATTGTCCGTGAGTTTCTGGTTATATTGCGCTCCTGCCGTCAGAGTGAAGGGCTTAAGCCTGTTTTCATAAATAACCTCACTCAACAACGACCACACTCGCCCTTTTACATTATATACATAGGGCGTCCCTTCATCGTAGGCGCTGCCGCTCTTTGTCGCAATATGGGTGACTGTGGAAGAGGCCGTCAACTTCTGATGATGGCCAAAGTCACGATGATAATATACATCGAAGGCAGGAGAATGCCTGCGCCCGCTGTTCTCACGATGTGCAATGCTCGTGGAACGGTCGATGATTTCTATTTCACGAAGACTCTTTTCTGGCAACAGGTCACCGCTATACTTCATCCTAATCTGCAACACACGAAAGGAGTCGGCAATGCTATACGAGAGTCGCATGTTATGATTAAGCGACCGCTGACGAATGCTGAGATCGTTTCTCATTATAGTTCTGACTGAACCATCTGTGAGATGATAATCCGCCTTCTCGTTAACCTTGCTGCCCCTCATGTCTTCATATCCTATGGAATAGTCGATTCCCCACTCGCTCTTGCCCGTGTTGAACCTCCCGAAGAAACTGTCAGAGAACCCTCTGCGCGTGAGGTCGTGAGTGAGGTCGGTACCAACGGCATAACCACTTTGCGGTCGTTTCACCACGATATTTATCGCGTATGCCACATCCTCGCCGTAACGGAGACCTGGACGGTCGGTATATTCGATGCGCACTACCGACGACATGTCTATCGACAGCATGTCTTCCATAGTGGCAGGCACATCATTTATACGCACATTCACCGTCCCGCGATTGTCCGTTGCAGTCAACGAGTGCGACGACTGGTCAACACGAATGCCGTTAAGCGATAGTTTTCCTAACAGGGAATAGACGTTGCTGGAGTGTTTCAACTCCGTTTCCGACGGAAAAATCCATTGTGCGTCGTTCTTCTGTACCACCCTGTTTCCGCTCACGATCACCTCTCCGACAGAGCCACCTTCCACCTGTGCCTCAGCAATAACATTGCCAAGCACAAACAATAAAACAAATATTGACTTCTTCATATTTTGCAGTTGCATTTGATTTCTCAACCGCAAAAGTATGAAGCATTTAGAAAAGAGGCCTTAAAAGCAACCTGACATTTGTCTGACATTTAGAGTTAGGGGTTAGACCGAACTCTTAACTCATACGTTTTTCTTCTGTCCGACTCAATCATGAGGCTCGTATTCTGCTCTAAAATGGGACGAAGACGGCGGATAAGTGTGTAAAGAGTGTCGCTGGCATCGGGTTTCTTAGGCCACAAGGCATCGCAAATCTCCTGTTTCGTGAGGCGATGCGACGGAGCATTGAAGAACATCTCCATCAGTTGCTGTTGCATAGGGGTAAGTCGCAATGTCTCACCTGAGGAGACAACGAACATCCCTTCAGACGCACAAAAAGCCAAGCCGCCGTATGTGTTCGGCATTTCTGCAACCGCAACAGGCAATTTCTCATGCAACTGCCGATGTCTGTAATAGCAGAAAAGGAGCCACATCATCGTCATCATCCATAACACTCCACTTGCCCGTTTGTCGGAAAGCGAGATAATGGTAGCAGCCGAACATTGACCTTTAAGTGCCATTTGCCCGTCAGCCTTCACGCCAACAGCAATGGTTGCCCTGCCTCGTAGGTCGGTCAACTGCAAATGACTGTTGAATATTCGCACAGTATCTTGACTGATAACATCGCTCTGTTGCTCGGCAATTGTCTGTTCCAGCGCCTGCGCCATATCCTCGCTCACCCTACGCTCCGTAGATTTGTAAGTATGAACGCTTGTGAAGAATGACGCAACAAGCAAGCAAAAAAGCACTACTACAGAATATCCTTTCATTTCGTTTCCATTGTTTGATGGGGCAAAAGTAAGTAAAATCCGCAACAAATCCAAACAAATGACACACTAAAACATGTTATCTGCAACACAAAAGGATATGATACAAAAACAAAAATCCCCTCCTTCACGGAGGGGTGGGGTAATAAAAAAACTACTAAAACGAAAAAAGAGCGCAAAGGTTTCTCACGAGACCCTTGCGCTAACATATTCAACAAATAACACTAACAATTATTATTACTCAAGACAAAATGCTATATTTTAAATCAAACTGCTATATTTCTTATTGAGTCTTATTATCTATACGCATTTAAGCGCTATGGGGTTCTAATCACGATGCAAAGATATTTAAAAATTGAATACACGCAAAACATTCCTGTTTCAAAAATGTTTCTTAGTTTCTCACATTTAAATTTCTTTTGTTTCTGGCGTTTTTGAAACAATAAGAAACGGAAAATGAAACAAATAAAAACGGCACTGGGTGTTTCAAAACGTAATATTTGCTTTTTCTAGTCGTTTGATTTGAAAAATAATTTGTGAATGTTAAGTATTATAGTTATCTTTGCAAAACATTTTCTTGACGAAAGAACAGTCTTCAAACTAATAACTATAATATGAAAAGAGCAATCATTCTTTCTGCCGTCTTCGCTACATCAGCAACAACAATGATGGCACAACAGACAGAGACAATCCGCATGAATCAGGTGGCGCTCTATCCTTCACAGCAGAAAACTGCCGTAATTGAGGCTCCTGCTGCAAAGAAAATCAGCGTCACCAACGTGGCAACAGGGAAGGCCGCGGGCAAAGCTCGCGCCGTAAGGAAAAGCACATCGCCTTGGTCGGGCAAGCAACGCACTATCGTTGACATTACCAACATCACCACTCCAGGCACCTACGAACTGAGCGCAAACGGCGCAAAACAGCGTTTCGTGGTGAAGAATGACGCGCTGACCGACATCACCAAGGCCACTCTGAAGGCATTCTATCTCATTCGTTCGGGCGTTGAGATTGAACCGCAATATGCCAAGGAGTATGCTCGTCCGTTAGGACATCCCGACACACAGGTGATGGTTCACGCCTCAGCAGTTTCCCCCGGACGACCCGAAGGCACCATCATATCGTCGCCATTAGGATGGTATGACGCCGGCGACTACAACAAGTATATCGTTAACTCGGCATATTCTGTCGGAATAATGCTGCAGTCATACGAACAGAACAAGGATTACTTCGACCGTCTCAACGTGAATATCCCCGAGAGCAACAATAATACTGCCGACCTTCTCGACGAGGTGATGTTCAACATCAAATGGATGCTCACCATGCAAGACCCATACGACGGGGGCGTTTATCATAAACTTACAACGCCCAACTTCGAGGGATTCGTGATGCCAAAGGACTGCCACCAGCAGCGATATGTTATCCAGAAGAGTGTCACCGCCACCTATGACTTCGCTGCCGTGATGGCTCTCGCATCGCGTTTGTTCGAGGGTAACAAAGACTATCCTTGCTTCTCGGCACGCGCAAAGGATGCAGCACTCGCCGCATACAACTGGGCGGAACTGCACCCGAAGGCACTTTACAACCAAGATGCAATGAACAAGCAGTTCGACCCCGACGTTAGCACCGGCACATACGGCGACTTCGATGCCAGCGACGAGCGCCTGTGGGCTGCCACCGAACTGTACCTGCTTACCGGAGACAAGGTGTTCCTTAGTGCCGCCAAGCCCATCACCGAGCGCAACTTCTTGCTTCCGTCATGGGGAAATGTCACAGGTCTCGCCATGTTCTCATGGATAGCAAACAAAGAGAAAGATGCAGAAATCGGCGAAAACCTGCAGAAGAAACTGCTCAGTTATTGTGACAAGAAACTGGAAACCACCCCTACTTCATCGTTCAACACACCTTGCGGCAACGATGCTAAAGACTTCGGATGGGGCTGCTTGGCAGAGGCGTTCTGCGCAAACGGCGTGACCCTGCTCTACGCAAACAAGATTACAGGCGACAAGAAATATCTTGAGGGCGCATTACAGAACGCCGATTATATCCTAGGACGCAACGCAACGGGATATTGCTACGTAACGGGATTCGGACAAAAGAGCACAATGCACCCTCACCATCGTGTGTCGGCAGCCGACGGAATAGAAGCACCAATGCCAGGATTGCTTGCCGGCGGACCTAACCCAGGACAACAGGACAACGGCAACGGGTCACTCGCCTACCCTTCAAGACAGCCCGATGAGTCGTACATCGACCACGAAAATTCATATGCCAGCAACGAGATTGCAATCAACTGGAACGCCTCTCTCGTAGCAATGCTTGGCTGGATAGACGCTCAAATGAGCAAATAAAGCGCTCCCCTCTTACACTACGTGAGCGAAAGGTATATGAATGAGAGTCCAAAAGACCATGTTTGAGGGTGTCAAAAGCCACATCTGGGATGGTCAAAGGACATCTCTTGGAAAGCGAAAGGGCATGTATTGGTCATCAATACATGCCCTTTCACAATTCTAATAATTTGAAACGATTGTCGAAGTGCTATGCAAGGGACAGCGTTTCGTTTCTTTCCACAATCTTTCCGCTTGCTTTCAGCATCTCGATAGCTGTGTCGAGACAATTCATAAGGTCCTTCCCTCTAAGCGCTTTTCCCACGAGATGAGCGGTTAGACGCTTCAGTTCCTTTGTGGGAACACTCACCTGCTGCTCCACAAGATAGTGCATGGCATTCGCAAGTTCCTCTATTGGGATTTCCGCGATTTCCCTTCCCTCAAGCGAACGGTGACCTTCATAGTTAGTTCTGTCCTCTTCGGTAGCGAAGATGGTGGTTTGTTTCAGTTCAGGATACCACTTGCACGAGCATGTTTCCAGCACATCATTGATGAGGGAATCCAACCGCCAGGGGTTCTCCATGTGCATAAGGTCGGCCATTCGACGCTTCACATAGCTATGAGTGACAGGTTGTTCTTCTGTCACTAGTTGCCGCACAATCTCCTTAATCCTGTTTTGCGTGGCGCTATCAAACGAGAACTTCTGCGGCACATTGCCGAACGAAGCATGGCGATAGGCAGCACTCTCGGTGCCGGCAACGTCTATTTTCTCCTCGTCCTCTACGTTAAACGCCTTCGGTTTTGTCTCTTCCACCGGCACGTCGGGCGGCAACGTCTTGTTGCGAATGCCCTCTATGCGCTCCAAGATACGGCTAACCACCTTCTCTTTGTTCTCATACCAGTCGACGCTCCACACGCGCATCACCTCCCACTTCAGCGAGTTGAGCACGTTGGGTTGCACTATCTCGCGATCTCGAGTGGTCTTTGTCTCGTAGTAGTTCTTGCCGTCACAGAGTATGCCAAGCATGTAGTTCTGCTCGTCATCGGGGTCAACCACCGCTATATCAATCTTGAAATTGCTCCTGCCGACATTCGTCTGCACCTGATAACCATGCTCCTCAAGCTCCTTAGCCACAAGATTCACAAGTTTACTCTCCTCTGCCGTGGATATCGCAGACTGCGGAATGTTCATCGTTCCGTTAGCAGCAAACTCGAGGAAGCGTTTCAGTCCCTCCACGCCCTTTGCGCTGCTGCGCTTCAGGTCTATCTGATCGGCTCGCATGGTAGAATAAACTATCATCTCGTATCGTGAACGAGAGACTGCCACATTAAGGCGACGCTCGCCGCCATCGTTGTTCAACGGGCCGAAGTTCATCGACACATTGCCGCTCTTATCAGGACCATAGCCCACGCTGAACAGTATGACATCGCGCTCGTCTCCCTGAACATTCTCAAGGTTCTTGATGAACAACGGTTCCTCGCTCTGGAACGCCTTAGCCTCCAGCTCGGGCTGCTTTGCAAGCTCCTCGATGAGGATATCCTCGATGAGGTTTTGCTGCACCTTGCTGAAGGAGACAATACCAATGCTGCGTTTCGACATCTCCGGGTCAGCAAGACGTTTGAGCACCTCGGCGACAATAGCCTCTGCCTCGGCGCGGTTGCTGCGTGTCCGGCCCTTGTCGTAGGTGCCTTCTATCTGCACAAGACTGACTTTGCGCTCGCGGTCATCAACAGACGGGAACGTGAACAAACGTCCGTCGTAGTATTGCTGGTTGCTGAACGCGATGAGAGACTCGTGTTTCGAGCGGTAATGCCACGAGAGATAATGCCCCGGCATCGAAAGGGTGATGCAGTCGTCGAGGATACTATCCATGTCGTCAATATCCGCCTCGTCTTCATCCACCTGCTGAGTTGCGAAGAAACTCGTAGGCGGCATCTGCTTCGGGTCACCCACACAGATGAGCGCCTTGCCGCGTGCTATCGCTCCTACTGCCTCGCTCGTAGGCATCTGTGATGCTTCGTCGAACACCACGAGGTCGAATTTCTCGCCCTCCATGTCTATATATTGCGCCACGCTTATTGGACTCATGAGCATCACAGGGCAAAGTTTCGGCAGCAGAGTAGGTATCTGGTCGATAATCTTTCGTATGCTCGTACCGCGTCCTCCATTGGCAATGTTGCGTTTAAGTATGCCCATTTCTGAGTTTGCCGCTGCCGCAACGGTCTGACTTGGGATGCGTGCAGCAAGCCGACAGTAGAGTTCTTTCTTCGTGAGTTCCTGGAAAGCATAAGTTTCCTGACGATATTTCTCAATGATTTTCTCGAACAACAGTCCGTTGAACATTCGCAGTTGTTCGTCTTTATCCACCATCTGCATGGTGAGCCTATGCAACATTCCCTTGCGGAAAGCAAGCGAAGCATCCCGTGCAGACACGCGTTTCTGAACGATATAACGCGGAATGCAATGCAGCCCTTGTGTGTAAAGTGCTGCCGTGCGGTCGGTATATTGGCTCCAGTCCTTCAGTTTGTCCATGTTGGCAAGCCATCGCTCAGAGAGTCGTGGCACAGCCGTGAGACGCTCCTTCGTGGCATATCCGATAGACACTAGTTGCTCTATTTGAGCCATTATGCCCTTCAATGCCTCGTAACGGCGCGAGAAATCGGTGTATAAAGATGAGTGTTGAGCGTTGAGTTTCGAGCGATAATTGCTTTGAGCAGGGCTGTTTCCGTTCAACGCTCCACCCTCTATGCTCAACAACAGCTTTGAAAGATAAGGTGCATAGCGAAGCGAAGGTTCTATGGTATCCCATTGTTCGTTGTCTGGCTGGGCCAAAACACCGAACATCGCCTGCATCATCGGCGATGAAGACGTGGTGACAGCATTCAGCTGTTGGTAGTCTTCCACCTTCTTCAACGTTGCCGGAATGCTCTCGAACACAGCCGTCGGACAGTATGTAGAGAATTCCTTCATAAAGTTCTTCTTGGCGAAATACTTCGGAAGGAACCACTTGTCGTTTACCTGTTGCCAACGTGCCTGCCATTGCTTCATGTCCGCCTGTAATAGCGACGGACTGCATGTGCGCAGCAATTCCGAACGAGCCGCATCGCGCTTACGGCCACTTTCCGCTGCCGCCAGCAAGCGCTGGTTAGTCGTTTCGTCTGAGTTATATTGCAGGAGCGTCTCGTTTATAACAGGCATTGCAGCCACCGTCTTGCCTAGTCTGTCAGTCCACTCCAGCCATGCGTCAGTCTCCAGTCCCTTCACCGGTAACACATTGTATGCCGCGATGAGGTCGGAGTATGCCTTACGGTACTGCTGAAGCAGTTGCTTTAGACGCTCGGCGTTGTCGAATGTATATTGCTTCATGGCGATGTCGAGCAGCGGATGGTCGGCAGGATGTCCCGTAATATCGAACACGGTGTCAAGTGCTACCGTCTGCTCTGCCCATTGCTCCATTGCCGCCCGCGTCACATTGCTGCCTTCGGGCAGTCCTTCGCCAATCTCATCGCCGTCTATTGAGAGATACTCCGAGATGGTGTCATAAAGCGAATAGCCGTTGGAGTGCTTGCGATGCAGGTTCTCCATGTATTTTATGAGTTGCTGACGGTCGGCAAAGAGTTGCTGACTTGCCTGCTCAAAGTCCTCTGGCGACTTTATCCTTGTTACGTCAAGAGCCTTCTGCATCTGCTGAAGGAAATGCGTTTTCGACACCTTGTTACTGTGCAGTTCAAGGCAGAAGGGGTCCAATCCGATCTTTGCCAGACGGCGTTGCACCACCTCGAGCGCTGCCATCTTCTCTGCCACGAAGAGCACACGCTTGTCGTGATAGAGCGCATTGGCTATCATATTGGTGATGGTCTGGCTTTTTCCCGTTCCCGGAGGACCGTAGAGAATGAAGCTCTTGCCATTGCCGCTCTCAATAACTGCCTCAAGTTGTGACGAGTCAACATCCACAGGGATGGCAAATTCCGATGGTTGCACAACGCGGTCGGCATTCCTTGCGTCCACAGTTTCATCGAGTCCGCTCAGCTGCACCTTACCTTCCATCAGCGAACGCACCACCTCGTTCTCCTTCAGATGTTCTGCATTGTTGTGTATGTCGTTCCACATCACGAACTTGTTAAACGAGAACAACCCCAGCAACGACTCCTCCATGACATCCCAACGGGACATCTCGCTTATCGACTGTCGTACCGCCGAGAGTATCATCTTCACATCAACGCCATGCTCATCTTTAGGAAGTGGGTTGAAGATGTTAAGGTTCACCTTGAACTGTTGCCTGAGAAGCTCCACCAAAGTGATGTTTATTATGATGTCCTCCTCGCGTGTTCTTATTATATAGTTGTTGCCGGCCTTACGCAGAATGTTAACTGGCATGAGCAGTATAGGTGCGAAACGAGGCACCACACTCTTCTCGTTCTCATACCATTTCAACATTCCCAATACGAGGAACAACGTGTTGGCACCATTCTCCTCTAGTGAGTTGCGTGAGGCGCGATATACAAATTTCAACGCTGAATCGAGCTCTGCCTGACTGTGATAGGATATGAGACGACAGTTGTCTTGTGCCTCCGTGCGAGCCATTTCCTCAAGGTCGGCAGCCTGAAGTCGCGAGTCATACATACCCGTCTCGGTGGGCTCTATCTGTTTCTTCGGATAAGGTATTACGCTGAAATCATTGCCGTCGAACACAGCATCCTCAAGTTTGTCAATGCCAAACGACACAAATGGTATCACACGACGGCCGAGACGACAGTTTATAAGGTTATTCCGGAGCGAGAAATCAAGCAACTTACGCTCCCAAATTAGTTGTTTCGTTATCTGCTGAGGAGCGTGGTCCAGATGCAAAGCATAGTGGTCGAAGGTCTGAATACCTTCTGTTGCCGTGTCGTGTTCCACTCCTTCGTTCTCCAACACCCAACCACTTTCACCTAAAACTCTGACAGGCAATGGTCTCACATTGTCGAGACGACAACGGCGTATGTCGATGAAACAACGGAACTGTTGGTCCATGCGGAGTTTCTTCTCGGCAGCAGCGACGGCATCATCGAATGTCACTGGCGAAGAGGACGTGATACATGTGCTCTCCACAAGCACCAGGTTGTTCACTCCATCGGCACTCTGCTTCAGCAGGTAACTGGCATCGTCACCCACATCTTGTGAGTAGAACTGCTCGTTGAGCCATGCACCCACAAAGGCATGTCCTTCCATTATAACCACGATAGGGAACAATCCTATCGCCTCGAAGCACGACGCCATAAGCACCGTTGTGTCAAGGCAGGTGCCCAATTTCTCTGTCAGCACACGATCAACAAGACGTATGCGCTGTCCTCTCTGCTCGAAACTGGCCATCGGTTCGCTATAAACGATACCTTCGCCGCGCAACGCTTCGTATATCGAAGCCACCTGCATGCGCACACGGTTGCGGTCTTGCGTCTGGTAAGCATCCATCGATGACGAACCAGTCCAACGCTCCAGATATTTCGCTGCCTCAGTAATGACGCGCGAAAGCAATGGATGGTTGGGAGTGACAAAGGCAGCAAGCAGTTCTGGCATAATTCCGATGCCTGCCCACTCCTCGTATGCAAGCATGCGGATAGGCAGTTCTTGCCTCATCTGTTCCTCGCCGCCGATGCTCAGTTTCAAAGTAAACACCGTGTCGGTAGCTTCGGTAGAACTAAGCAGGACATCCTTCTTCGCCTCTATGCGCAACTGTTCTATCTGCACCCTGCTGCCTGCGGTGATGGTCTCAAGATGTATCTCCGAGAAGTCTATCATCTCACCGCTTACCTGCAAGGTGATATCTTGCCAGTCGATTTCATCGCAGTTTTCCACCACACAACTGACACAGGTCTTTAGTCCTGCCCTTGCCATAGCATAGTTTACACTCGGCAAATACTCCAGTTCTACACCACCCTTCGCTATTCCTGTTAATTCGTATCTGGTCATAACTTACATTTCATAATCGCCCACCAAAGGCGCCGTCTCATAGTTTATAACTCTCTATTCCATCTCCACATCTCCATTCCCGTGTGAGAACGATATGATGTAAAGCCCATCACGCTCACCCTCGAACATGATGTAATATCCCACTCCAAGCCGCTTGCCTGCCATCTTGCTCAGTTCCTCGTCATATACAGCTTTCATGTACACCTTCTCGACAGTCATGTCAGGTATTTCGTTCATCGACTTCTGCATCTCAGAGTCCTCTTTATAGTCCTGTTCCGATGCCATTCCAACAATTAAAGCATCGTAATCTGCCTTGTTGGCAAGCATCAGTTCCCATGTCGAGCCATCTACCTCATGCGCGTACATCGCCAGACCTATGCCATCGTCTGCAGTCTTCTTGAACTTATTAGTGTCTGTATTATAATCGATACCACGAGTGAAAAGATCCAGCGTCTGGTCGGCATCAAATGGCATATCCCTGCCGTCACATTCCCAGCCTATGCGCTTTGTCAGTGCCTCCCATGCTGAGCCTTTCCAGTCTATGAAAAGATCCATCACCTCCGCAGCCTTCAGGTCAAGACTCTTCTGTGTTGTCTCTGCGGCATCCGCACTCTTCTTTTCGGTCACGTTCA
This sequence comes from uncultured Prevotellaceae bacterium, assembly GCA_900315095.1. Taxonomy (GTDB): domain Bacteria; phylum Bacteroidota; class Bacteroidia; order Bacteroidales; family Bacteroidaceae; genus Prevotella. The sequence goes on from OMXS01000028.1 coordinate 13,358, forward strand.
TTGCCTTCCTCAGTTCTTTCTTCACTTGATTACAAGCCGTGAGGTTCATTCCCAGCGCTGCTGTTGCAATGCACAGCACCACAGTCATCAACAATTTCTTCATAATATTATAGTCTTTTTTATTGGTTAATCTTACACACAATACCAAATTATCATTTTGCAAATATACACATTTTAATTGAAACAACAAAACACCACCATGTTAATACATGCAAAACGCCATGCAATTAAGTCCCCAGACTGCTCCAATCATAATTTTCCCACAAAAAGGTTTGCGTAACAAAAGAAAAAACTTTACCTTTGCAGCGACAAAATGCCTAACGTTTTCATGCAGCCGAGAAAAAGTGCATGGACATGAACAATATTAGTAACTATTTACAAATAACAAAATGAATAATACTAACTTCAAAACTTTTAAAACGACAATTACTCTCGTTTTGCTATTGGTGTGCAACTATACATTTGCACAAACCTACCCTCTTTCTGACGAAGCACTGGCAGCAAAAATTGCAGCAAAAGAACAAATAACAGATGTGCCCACCGTCTACATCACCATTCCAGATGTTGGTACAAATGGAATAGCGACAGATTATGAATTAAATGACCAACTAAAGAAGAACAACGACGACACCGATTATCATGATGCAACAATACAAGTTGTTGATGTTAGTGGCACTCTTGAAAACTTCATTGATGACGGACTGCAGATAAAGGTCCGTGGTAATTCTACGTCTTTGCCTGGCGGAGGAAAACGTCCATATCGCCTTAAATTTGCGAAAGACAAGAAGGACGAAGCGGGAAATGTAATAGAGACACACAAGCACGACCTGCTTGGAAGCGGTTACAAGAAACGCAACTGGACATTGCTCGCCAACACCTTCGACCCGACATTGATGCGCAATGCCATCACATATCACATTGGCAAATACATAGGCATGCCTTTCTGCCCAGGATATAAGTTCGTTGATTTGGTTATCAACGGCAACTATCGAGGAACTTACCAGGTATCCGACCAAGTTGAAGTGGGCAGCCACCGCATTGACATCGACGAAGACACCGACTGGTATTTGGAGTATGTCAATTGGAGCAACATGGCCGAAGAACCGTATGTCGGTGACGGAACAATGACAGTATGTATAAAGAACCCAGAATATAGCGCCACTAAAGAAGCAGAGCAACTGGCTCAACTCAAGGATGACGTGAAGACATGGAGCACTGCATGGGAGAATGCTTTCCAGTCAAGCAGCAAGTCTTCTGGATGGCAGGCGTACAATGATGTGGAGTCAATGGTAAGCTTCTATGTAGGAACTAATCTTACAGGCGACTATGACGGATGGTTCGTTTTTAAAGGCTACCGCACACCTACTGGTCCTTTCTTCTGGGGACCATTATGGGACAAAGACCTGGCCTATGACAATTGTCAGTGGCTTCCGGCAAACGGCAACGAAATGCTTGTTGAAGAGTACAATAAAAGTAACTTGGACGGCAAGATAAAGTTACTATGGACCGATCATGTTTTCATTCCTCTAGTTAAAGACAAAATAGACGCTCTCGTGACCGACGGAATATCTGAGAAACTTTCAGCCGACATAGACAATATCCAAGAGACTCTCAAGAACACCCAAAAGCAGAACTACAAGAAATGGGACATCCTGGATAGTAATTCGGGAAAGACAAGGACTTCCACAGACTATTCACAATATGTAGAAGAACTGGACACCTACATAACAAACAGAGTAGAGTGGTTGCAGGGTAAAATAAAAACCTTGTACGAGAACCTGCCAGAACCAACGGCTTCAACATATAATACAGAAAACTATTGGTGGGACACAGGACAGACATTAAACACCATTCAAAACGTAACAATGCTCAACCGCTCACTCACCACCGGCCAATGGAATACCTTCTGCCTGCCCTTTGATGCTTCACAGGAGCAAATGGAGGAAGCACTGGGATGCCAGTATGAACTGAAAGTACATTCTGGAATGGACAGCGACGAGACAACCATGCTTTTCTCCACACCCGAAACTCTTGATGTCACTGGAGGCATACCATACTTGATGAAGCCGCTGGCTCAGGTAAATGCCACCATTTGTTTCAACGGAGTCATCCCGTCAGAAAATGTTAACAACGGAACATACGCATACAACGGCAAACTGGTTACCTTCGACAACAAGCACTTCTTCGGAGCATCGCTGTACCATGGGTATGAATTAAGCACATCAACAGACTATATTTTCAATAACGACATTTACACTGACAACGCTTCGCTGACAAAGACAACCAAAGACAACCAAAGCGGCTGTCGTGCATACCTCCGTGTTCCCGAAGGAGAGACACCTGCTATCAGTTTCACGGCAAAAGAAGATGTCTCTTGCGTCTTCGATGCCAACAATAGCACCGATGACTATAGCGAGTATGTGATTGAAGGAAAGCAATGGAACGTGACAATAAACAACCGCACATTCAGCAACGCCTATTGGAATAGTCTGTCTTTGCCTTTCAATATTAGCATGGAGCAGGTGAAAGAGGTGTTTGGCGAGGGCACAGAGGTCGTTGAATTTGGAACTTTCGCTGATAACAAGATGACATTCTCCTCTGTTACGGACAATCTTATTGCAGGAAATCCATATTTCATTAAACCGGCAAATAGTATAGCAAACCCCGTATTCAATGGAATGGAGATGAAAATGGCAAATGGCGGCAACGGTGTTGCCATTGGTTCTATTGGTTCTTTCACGGCTAACCTGAGACCAGTAACTCTTAAAACGGACGGAACCGAACTATACCTCTCCACTTCTGGCAGACTCTCTAAACCGTCGGCAAGTACAAGAAACTTCTCTGGTACTCGCGCATATTTCATTGTAAACGATGCAGATTTGGCAAAGCAAATATCCATAGTGATGGATGGTGAGACCGATGCCATCAGTTTTGTGGAGACTGAGGAACCATCATTCACAATCATTAACCTCAATGGACAGCGCATGGAAGGCAACCTGCCAAAAGGCATCTACATCGTGAACGGCAAGAAGATCATTATCAAATAAACACAAAGGACAACAATGAAAAAACAATATAAGGCTCCAATTACAAAATTCGTGCAACTGAGCACAAACGGAAAACTGATGGATTTCGTCATTGATGACCCCTTCGGCAACCTTGGCAGTGGTGAACCTGCGGCAGCAAAGAGAAATGACGACATTATCTCTGAAGAGGAATACGAAGAAGATACCGATTATGCAACAAAAGATTCCTTTTTCTTTCGCATGAAACAATTCCACTCTGTCTGGAGCGACTAATCATTAGGAACAACAGATTACTACAAGTAGGATACCTCATACGAATTTCACGATCAAATACTTTGTTTCAGAAGCAGCAATTTATTCAATTCGTGAAATTCGTAGTTTTTATGTCAAATCACATTATATTTGTTTTTAGAAGGGACATTCTGAGGAGAAATGCAAGTTTTTCCCGTCTGTCATAAAGAAACTGATTTGCTGGCAATGGAGCATCAGGCGGGGTGCGGGATGACCATAGAGACGGTCGCCAACGATAGGTGCGGCGAGTCCATCGGTATGAGCACAATGAACACGCAACTGATGGGTGCGACCCGTAACGGGATATAACGCCAGACGAGTGATGCCGTTCTCCCTACTCAGTACCTCATATCGTGTCAGTGCCTCGCACCCTTTCTCGTGGTCAACCACCTGACGCGGGCGGTCGAGAGGATTGGAACGAAGGGGCAGGTCGATAATCCCTTTACACTCTGTAACGTTCCCTTCCACCAACGCCACATAGCGTTTCTCTACTTTTCGTTGCTCAAATTGGCGCTGCAACCACCGCTGCACCACACCATTCTTTGCCACTACGAGCAGTCCCGAGGTCTCCATGTCAAGGCGATGCACCACAAGAGGCTCTTCACCGTCGACACACCGCACTTTCAATATGTCGTAAACAGACTCTCGCTTTATCTTCCCTGGCACACTAAGCATGCCCGCAGGTTTATCCACCACCCAAATATCCTTATCCTCATAGATTATCGGTAACGGCTGACTTTCTGTTGTTTCCTGCGGATTAGGGTCTACATCAAGTCCCTGCATCATCCATGTCAGTATGGGCAGACAACGACTGCGGCACGATGGATAATACTCCAGATGGTGCCGTATCTCCGCTTGTGGCGACTCTCCCCACCAGAACTCTGCCATACATAACGGTCGCAAATGGTTCTGATAGGCATATTGCAACAGTTTTGGAGCACAGCAGTCACCAGCGGCAGCAGGTGGCAGCGTTCCTCTGAAATCGTGGAAAATGTCAACGAGGTCTTTCTCTTCGCCTCTCGCATTAAGCATCCGATACTGCGAGAAGAGCCATCGCTGAAGTTCATCGGACATCTCTCGGCGACGGTTACGCAGCATCTCTATATGCTCTTCTATCCCACGAAGAGCCTCTTCTGCCCGCGCCACTCTCTCGCCATGCGCCTTTTGGAGCCTGCGGAGTTCTGCTTTCTGAAACTGACTCTCACGTATCAGCTCCGCAGCAACGGTAGGTTCTATGTTGCGTTGCATACGTCTAAGGTCTCTGATTTTCTTCGATTTCTCCATCATCGCCTTGAAACGCGCCACATCGAGCCGTTCCTCTTCGCGACATCGAGTCAATTCCTTTCTCAGATGTAGCGTTTTCTCGTCGTTCTCAATCTCAGCTATCTCCTTGTTTATGGCACTTATCTCTGCCTCGCGAGTCTTGAACACTCCGTCAGGTTGTTGTGCATCGACAACGGGAGGCACAAACCACGACCAGTCGTTACGACCTGCCAACAGTCCGCTATAGGCGGCGAGGAAGAAGGTGTTAAGGTTGAGCGATGAGCGATGAGCTTTGAGCGAGGTTTCATCTTGTTGAGTGTTGTGCTGGGGTTCCACTATAAGTACCCCAAACATCTTTCCACGGTCGGCATCATCCCTTATGCTCGCGTGTTCATTTATATATTGTTGCACACATGCAACCGCCTCTCTACACAGAGCATGTGGCTCATAGCAGAAAGGATAGGTGAAGCGCTTGGGCGGCGCAATAATCGTATCTAATGGATGTAACCTCGTGAAATCCGTAGTATAAGAATAATTCGTGAAAACGTATAATTCGCAGAAATGTCAAATAGAAATCAACAGTCGAGCATGTGCAAGAACTTCTCGACAGGAATGCCTCGGTTCTTGTCTTCGTTGTCCTTGTTGGCCTCGATAAGTCTCGACAGAGCGTCCATCGCAGCGCGAGTGCTCTGCTTCAGCGGTTCCCCACGGAGCAGGTGTCCTATAAGTATGGCAGAGAACATATCGCCCGTACCTGGGAAATGTACTGGTATCTCGGTGTATGGCAGGCAGAATGTCTCGCCGCTGTTATGGTTATAACCCACCACCGATGTCTGGCCGTCCACCTTGATGCTGGTGATGAGTGCCGAGCGCGTGCCTATTTCCACTAGCTTGCGCAACAGTTCCTTTGCCTCCACCATCGTCACGCCATCGGGATTATATGGAGTGTCAGTAAGATAAGCCGCTTCGGTGTAGTTGGGGAAGCACAGATGTGCCACCTCAAGCATCTCGCGCATACATTGAACACGCTCTGGCGTCACGCCGTTATATAGTTTTCCCTCGTCACCCATGATAGGGTCAACGAAGATAATAGTGCCTGCATCCGACTGTTCACGACAATAGTCGGCCACCATACGCGCCTGCCGCTCGCTACAGATGAACCCCGTGGCTATGGCATCGAAGGAGAATCCCAGTTCTTTCCATACGGGAAACACACCCTCCATATAGTCGGTGGTCTCCAGAATGTTGAACTTGCCGTAGTCGAGGGTGTTGCTGACAAGTGCCGTAGGAAGGTTGTACACGGGCAGTCCCATGTATGACAGCACTGGCAGCATTGCCGCCGTAGCCACTTTGCCATAACCTGCAAGGTCGTTGATGAGCAGTATCTGTTTCATGTTTCCTTACTAATGCGGTGCAAAATTACTAAAACATTTCGGACTAACCACATAAACGTGAAATTTTTTGATAAATACAATACTCTAATATCATTATTATTTTGCGATGTCAAAGATTTCATTTACCTTTGCATGCATTAAGTTAAAAAAATTAGAGTAATGAAGAAACTCCTTTTCCTCTTTGCGCTAATGCTCATGTCTATAACCACATACGCCACGCCTCAAGAAGTGGAATACATCTATATCGATGGCGTGAAATGGATATTGGAGCAGAAACTTATTACCGCAGACACCTCGCTGCATAATAGCCTGAAGGCAGCCCTGCCCGAAGACCATATCATCCGGTCGTCAAACTGGGAAGGTTATAAGGCTTACTGGAGCATACAACAAGAGAGGCTCTGTCTAGATAGCGTTAGGTATTATAAAGGCACAGAGGTCTGCTTGCCTTCAGACATCCTGTTACGGGTGTTCAGTAAGCACATAGACGGGAATCGCATCGTTGCTACTTGGCTCAATGAAGACATCCGCGTGGGCTCAGGAAAAGTGATTCACGGTGGACCTTATGAGGCTTATGGCAGTACCTGCGAGAACGAGAAGATTATCAGTATCGACCACGGGAAAGTGACAGGCATACAAACCTATCACAACTATATCGTGGAAGGTTTCTCCTTTGAAGGATTTAACAGAGAAGACGTCATGAAACTGAGAGAGATGTTCCCCTTACCCTTGGAACAATACCCAAAACTGGAAGGTGTTGACAAGATTATCTTCAACATCACGCAAGCCCGTATTGACGCCACAGGTCACATGGTGGAATGTGAAGTGAAGGTAGTCCAGCCTGAAGGTGCGGAATATCTTGCCAAAGAGATGGAAAAGGCCTTGAAAGCCTATCATCCTTGGCGCGTATTATTCATTAATGGCGAATGTAGTGACAAGGGAATAGCGAGATGGACATTCCCGTATTTCCTTGACAATAAAGAGTAGTATTTATAGTTCATTTATTAAGATATGTTCAACTTCCAGTTAGTAATGATTTCCGCCCTCACTCCTGTGGCAGTTCTGATATGGTATCTGTACCGCAAGGACAAGGCGAACCCCGAACCACCATTAAATCTCGTGCTGGCCTTCGGTGCCGGTGTATTGTCAGTATTCCTCTCTCTTGCCGTCACCACTCCGATGAGTTTTATGGGCATCGATTTCAGCGAGAGCGAGTCGATGATTGGCCAGGCTCTTGAAGCACTCATGTTTGCAGCAGTACCAGAAGAGATGGCGAAGCTGCTGATGTTCCTCATTGTTATCCATTTCATGAAGAACTTCGACGAATATTTCGACGGCGCCGTGTATTGCGGCATCGTGGGACTTGGCTTTGCAGGGTTCGAGAATATCATGTACATCGCTGGAGCAGATGACATCATAGGCATGAGCATAGGACGTGCGCTGATGTCTATCCCAGGTCATTTCAGTTTCGGCATTTTCATGGGTTATTTCTTCTCTCGCTCGTGGTTCGACCGCAACAAGAGCTGTCTCTTTTATCTTCTTGTCATTGCCGTTCCCGTGTTCTTCCATTGGATGTACGACGCATTGCTGATGTGCGCAGGCGTTGCTCCCGAGGGCATCGACTTACTGCTGATGCTTTTCTTCTTCGCGTTCTTCGCGATGATGATGCTACTCACCTTCTTCGCCATCCGTCACCTGCTGAAACTCGACAAGACAAAGGATATAAAGACAAACATTATTTGACAGAAAGATATAAAATCTTTCACACAAAAAGCAGACATAAAAATTTTTGACAATATGTTTGCTTGTCATACAAATTTGTCGTATATTTGCAATCAGTAAATCAAAGTGCTAACTCATTAAAATTGAAAACAATGGATTTTGGTAAGTTATTCTCTAAAGTTGTGGATATCGTCAAAGACAATATCGTGAACTCTAATAGCAATGATATTCCCAGGCAACAGACGCAGCCCGTACAACGTCCTGTTTCCCGACCATCAGAGGAAGTGGAAATAGAAAAGACCGACGATGAATGGGAAGCCTATTTCAAGGAGATCTTGCAGAATGAATTCCTGGCTTACACGATTCGTGAGAATGTACCAGTGACCGACCTCGTTGGCTTCGTCAGCGACGAGGAACAACTCTACACAACACGTCCACGCCAGGTTTACAAAGCCGAGTGGGGCCAGCCCTACACTTTCGTGCTTGAAGTTGGCGGCACGCCAAAGGCAGTGGTGATGCTCGGTAAAGGGCATAGCCACGATGAGAATGTGAAATATCTGATTGCAAGGATGTATGCAGAGAAGTTAAACCTTCCCTACATCAACTTCTACACCCAGATGCCCAACGAAAGAAACTACGTGATAGGACGCATTCGAAAATTCTTGAACTAAGGTATATAGAAAAAGGGGATGCAGTTATGCTGCGCCTGCAAAGGAGGCAGCCTTTTCCATATTTCTATGTTTTGCAGGTAACAGGGAAAGGTATCCTCTCGTGATCCGCAATTTTGCGGATTCAAAATCATTCCCCTTTTTCTTTTTTACGTGCTATGGAAAGCATCATCAAGCAACTGACTCAACAGGACGTTTGGGAGGAGTTTCTTGCCTATAGGCTACTGAAAGGCCGTTTCACCTGGCATGAGTTCTACAAGGCCGACCGTTATGTGGAACGGGAAGAGTATTTGCCGCTGGCGCAAAGAATCGTTCAGGGAGAAGGTTTGGGCATTCCCAAAAAGAAGATTATCAACAAGATGGGGACGGGCAAGAAACGGGTGGTTTATAGTTTCGCTCCCGACGAGATGACGATTCTCAAACTACTTGCCTTCAAACTCTATGATTATGACAGGTGGTTTTCACCCAACTGTTACGCTTTCCGTCGTGGCGTGAAAGCCAGTGATGCCGTCTTTGACATCATACATGCCATTGGAGACCAGAAGATGTGGGCATACAAACTGGACATTCACAATTACTTCAATTCCATTTCCATAGACATCCTGTTGCCTATGCTAGAGGAAATGATGACCAACGACCTGCCTTTATATCATTTCTTCAAAAGAATGCTGACCAACGATAGAGTAATCTATAACGGCGAAACAATACAAGAAAAGCATGGAGTGATGGCAGGCACACCCACGTCGCCTTTCCTGGCAAATGTTTACCTGAAAGCTGTGGACAAGCATTTCCATGACGCCCGTGTGACCTATGCCCGTTATTCGGACGACATCATTATTTTTGCGCAAGACCTTGAAACGCTAGAGGAACATAAAAGCCAGATGGCTTCATTCTTAAGACAATACCAACTGGAGATAAACCCCAACAAAGAAAGAATATATTCCCCCGATGAGGCCTACGAATTTCTGGGATTCAAGTGCCACGGACGCAACATTGACATTTCTGGGGCGACCACCAAGAAGATGAAGGGAAAGATCAGACGAGCCGCCAAGTCACTGATGCGTTGGAGTAGCAAGAAGAACATTGAACCCGAAAAGGCGATGAAGGGACTCATCAACCACTTCAACCGCGTGTTCTTTGAGGACGGGGATACTGAAACGTTGACCTGGTCGAGGTGGTTCTTTCCTGTCATCAACCAAACCAACGGACTGAAGGAGATTGACCATTACCTGCAACAGAACATCCGCTTCCTGAGCACAGGGAAACACAACAAGACAAATTACGAAACCGATTATGCCCAACTGAAACGGTTAGGGTATAAGAGTCTGGTAAACGAATACTATAAATATAAAAATGGTCACGCCGCAAAAGCGTGACCATTTTCCTTGTATCTTTACATAAAAAACATTAACATGAATTACCATAAATAGGACATGAATTATTCTTTAATTATATAAACGCGAATCAGGGTCAAGTCGAGCGTTCGGTTAATTTCAGAGAATTTCAAAAAACACCTCCGCTCGGGCGGATTTGTAATCCGACCGCATTGAGTATCAGCATTTGCAATGCGACAAGATATATTCATATTAGTTGTTTCTCATATTGTTACTGTAAC
>OMXS01000035.1 GCA_900315095.1 uncultured Prevotellaceae bacterium
GTTACAGTAACAATATGAGAAACAATGAATATGAATATATCTTGTCGCATTGCAAATGCTGATACTCAATGCGGTCGGATTACAAATCCGCCCGAGCGGGAGGGAAAGGTCTTTGATTCCATGTGCAATGTGAACAGATTTAAAGATGTCACTTATGGAATATACGTTGAATACTAACAATATTTTATTTGGCTTTTAATTATGAAACATAATGGATATTTTTGTGCAATATGTGTCTTGCTGGTATTGTTGTCGTCCGCGTGCATAGACAGGGAGGCGCCAGTAGATAAGAAAAAACTATTAGGAGATGATTTTAGGTTATTCCAAGGCACCATTGCATGGGATTTAGCCAAGGCTGTACAAGATGAAAATGCCGATGAAATAAGGCGGCAGGTTCAGGATAAGAATATACCTATTGATTATAAGGAGGATAGATGGAAGCAAACTCTATTAATGCTTGCCACCCATAATAATAAGAAAGAATCAGTAAAAGCATTATTGGAATTAGGCGCAAATCCTAATGTACCATGTGATACCATTAGATATAGAGGGGATAATTCGGTTATTATTGCTTCAAGATTTAGTCGTGTTTCCCCTGAAATACTAAAGATGTTGTTAGAATATGGTGGAGACCCCAATTCCGTAGAGCGCGGAGTGCAGCAAGACAATCTAGGCAACTGGATTCCCGCTCGCCATTTTGCGTTGTTCGAGGCAGTGGATTTGGATGGAGATTATGAAAAAGTTAGAATGCTTGTGGAGGCAGGTGCTGATGTTAACATGCAGACAGAAGATACAGGTGCAGGTGCAATGTATGTCGCACTAACATTTGACCGTATGGATGTCCTTCTTTATTTACTGGAACACGGAGCAGACTATAATAGGAAGTTTAAAAGAATGGATGTTATCAGTTCTAAAGACTCTGCATATTACAAGTCATTTTATGTTGACATTCTTTATATGTTGAGACTTAGGGCATATCCTCTTGACTCTAAAAAGCATAAGGAAAAGTTAAAAGTCATAGATTTTTTAAAGGAAAGAGGAATGGACTATTGGAAGTCACCTGTCTCAGATTGGGCTTTAACTGTTATAAAACGTGAAATATCTCCGAAGGACGAAAAGGAATTACAGGAATATCTCAAGCAGTATTGAAAACGGCAACGTGACGAGGTACAACCTGCTCGGGCGGATTTGTAATCTGTCCGCATTGAGTATTAGCATTTATAATGCACGATAAACCAAACCTATGGCAACTTTAAGATTATCAAAAGAACTCTACTTCACCACATCAACAATCATTGATTGGATGGACGTTTTCACGCGGCCACTCTACTATGCAAGGGAAGGAATCAAACTGTCCCTTGACTCTTCAAACCAATTATATTTCTTTTATTTTTTCAGTTTAGTTAATAAGACAATCTGTATATGAAACGAACTTTTTTACTTTTCATTTTGACTGCATGCGTCTATGGAAATCTTGCAGCACAAGTGTCCTGGTATGACAGGTATCTAGAATGTATCAATGACAGCAGTCTTGATTATTCCCGACAAGTGATAGAACAATGGGAACGGGCAGAACCTGAATCAGCTGACGTATACGCTGCCTGGTTCAATTATTATTTAAAGATGAGCATGGATGAAGTCATACAGATGACTTCTGTCCCTCCACAGGATGGTCAACAAGCATTGGAAATGGAAGGTAGCGAAGGAGAGTCTGCATATATGTATTCAAAGCAGGTGTACAACGACTCTCTTATTGCGATTGCCTTCGAGAAGATAGACAAGGCTATCAGCCTCTATCCCAACAGGTTGGATTTGCCATTTGGCAAAATTCACATGCTTTTTACACTAGAGGATTACGAAAAAGCGATGCCTGCTATACACCAGGTAATAGAACGTTCACATCTCAACGGCAATCAATGGACGTGGACACTTGGAAAACCTGTGGAAGACGGAAAGGAGGCGTTCAAGTCAAGTATGCAAGATTATTTCAGGAGGTTCTATGACGCAGAACTTGAAAACGAAGCGATGCAAATAACGGAATGGATGCTTCAATATTATCCCGATGATGTCGTTTTCCGTAGCAATAAGGCTTCGCTCCTTGCCATATCAGGCAACACAGACGAGGCGTTGCCACTATTCCTTTCAATTCACGATGACAATCCAGACGATTACATTGTGACTTCAAATATCGCTTTTATCTATAAGCAAAAAGAAGATAAAGAAAATGCGCTGAAATACTATCGCATATTGTCCGAATGCGGTGACGAAGAAATGGAGGAACTGGCCCGTAAAGCCATTAGTGAATTGACTGAATAACTCCAATTTAGCGAATCTGGTAAATGAAGATAACGAAATTCCCTTCGGCAGCCCATCAATAGCCGTAAGGGAATTCTTTTTTGACACCGATTTCACGGGAAAACACGGAATACTGATAATAATACTGCAAAAACTGTGTTAAATCCGTGTTAAATCCGCGTTAATCCGCGCCAAAATTCAACATAAAAAGGCACGGATTAACACGGAAAAACACGGAAAAACTTCATCTTAATTGTAGGGGCGCTCCCCCGTGTGCGCCTCTAGCCCCCTAAGTTAGGGGAGGTCGGGAGGGGTCTGAACACAACACTATGTACATGACAATCCCCTCCTGACCTCCCCCTGCTAGGAGGAGGAAATGAGCCTCTTCCTTTGGGAGGGGTGTTTTTGTTTACCTCCCTATAGAATAGACAATCCCCTCCTGCCTCCCCTTACTAAGGGGCGGAATTGAGTGGAGGGAGCCACCCCCTGCTAGGAGGATGAATTGTAACATGACTGGGAACGCTCAGACCCCCACCCCCCCATCTTAAGGGGCTAGAGGCGCACACGGGGGAGCGCCCCTACAAACCCGCATGGCTTAACCTATAACCTATCGCTCGGCTCTGCCGCTTTTATAAAGCGTAGCGACTAAAAGAACCAATAACCTTTTTCCGTGTTTTCACGCGTAATCCGTGCCTTCTTATTAAATTATGAATTACCACAGGAACAAGGCTGCGACCGTTGATTCCATGTAGAGAGGGGAGATTAATGCACACCATGACAGTAAATGTGCACATTTATATGTTGATGTGCAAAAATAACATTTTTTATTTGTTCGTTTAGAAAAAATCTGCTACTTTTGCAGTCGAAAGCAGCGTTCCGGCTCTGTCGCTTATATATAATAATGTATAAGAGGAAAGTCCGGGCAGCATAGGGTGCTCCACTTCCGAAAATAGAAGGTGCTGGCGACAGCAGGTTAGAGCAGAAGAAAACAACCGCCAACGTTTCTGTAGTGTATTTACGAAGCACGGCAAGGGTGAGAAGGCGGTGTAAGAGACCACCAGGCTTCGGGTGACCGACTGCGCTGTGCTTACTGGAGGCTGCAAGTTCATGTAAACCATCGTCTGAGGGTTGCCCGCCCGACTAACTCCGATGGAGGGTAGAACGCTTAAGATGCAGGGTGACTTGCATATTAGATAAATGACAGGCATCTGCGGCACTTGTGCCGTACGAAACAGAACCCGGCTTATAGGAACACTGCTTTCGATTTTTAAAAGGAGGAGAGAGGAAAGAGGAAGGAGGAAAGAGTGAGGAGAGAGAGATTAGTGGAGTTAAGAAATAGCGGCAAGAGGTGATCTCCCTCCTCCGCCATCCTTCTTTCCTCCTTTAAATTTATGAACCTGTAAACTAAACGTCAGAAATGGAATTACCTGATTTTATGTCATACTCCGACAAGTTCTCCAGCGGAGACTTCGTCGACAAGATTCAGCGCATAGCAAAAAGAGCGGGAAGCAAACTTGTTTATGGCTCTCTCCTACTCTACTATACCGTGCAGAGCGACAAGGTGTCTCGTAAGGACAAGGCTATCATTATAGGCGCTCTGGGATATCTTATCAGTCCGCTCGACGTGATGCCCGACGCAATACCCATCGTGGGCCTTGCCGACGATATGGCGGTGCTGGTTTACGTGCTGAAGAAGGTGTGGTCGCTCGTGTCTGACGAGGCACGCGAGAAGGCGAAGAACAAGATGCTCCAATGGTTCGACGAGGACGAGATGAAGGACGTGGACACCATTATAGACGATAAGGAGCAGTATACTGAGGGGTAACCCCTTCCCTACCTCCCCGAGGGGAGGATAAAATATCACATAAGAAAAGAGCAGTCATTTTTGACTGCTCTTTATTGTTTATGAACTCACGAATCTTAGAATCTGTAGCCGAGGGTGAGCAACACCTGATGGCGCTTGTTGCTAACCTCTGTTGCATCGCAAACATTGTTGAAGCTCATGGTCTCGCCTGTAACGCTATTGACGAATGTCTTTGAGCTATCGTAAGACATGAATGGATAGAAGTCGCCGTTCTGTACGCTGTACTGGTAAGCGAGGTCGATGGTGAACTTGTCTATCTGATAGCCTACGCCGCAGGTGATGCGGTTGGTTGACTTCCAGTTGGTGTAGTCGGTAGCAGAAGCATACCAAGAACCTGGCGACCATACAGACCCGTCCTTAAATCCATTGTCGTTATACATAGGAGACACATAGTTGTAACCCAAGCGGATGGCGAGTTCTGGCGATGGCTTGTACTCAGCTCCGAGCTTGATGGTGCTCACGCCCTTCAGCGAGTAAGACGTAGCGTCGTTCATCTCCTTGTCAGAAGAACTTGACTCATAGTAAGAGTCGGTCCACCAGTCGTATCCATCGCCGTCGATGATGCGGCTGTCGAGAGCGCTGTAGTCGGCATATTCGTAAGAAGCGCCGAGAGCGAGATAGTTGCCTATGGTGTGGCCGAGTGACAAACCGAACTTCCAAGGAGTGTTGATTCTGAAGTCGTATGCCTCAGAAGAATGGTATGCATCATATTCTCCATACTGTAAGCCATTGTCGAGACGTGTGACATTCTCTGTTGTCAGGCTGTAGAATGTTGGAGAAGATACCGACAGACCGATGCGGAACGGAGAGTTCTCGATAGGACGTACGATAACACCTGCCTTAACGTCGAAACCGTTACCTGTGATGGTGCGCTCGTCAGCAATAGATACGTTGCCGGCGCGTATGGTCTCGGTGTACTCGCTGTAGCCCTTGTAGTGAACATCATAAACGCCGAAGGTGATACCCAGATAAACGCGGTCGTTGATGTTTCCGCTGATGTTGAAGTCATACTCGCCGATATATCCCTTGTTGGCGCGGTCCATATTGAACGTTGTGGCATCGTATGGGTTGAAGTCGAGCACCGTCTTGCCATCCTCTTCTATCTCTTGTGTGAGCAGAGCGTTGTAGTAGAGATAGTCCACCTGGGTGAATGTCGAAGCCTCGTTGCCCCTTGAATCGTAGCCATTGATGCCATCGTCGAGATTTCCTTCAGGATAGAACAACTCGTCTGCCTGTTTGATAAAAGACAGCTTGTTCTGCGAAGCGCCCTTCAACGTGTTAGACGCCTTCAGGATATAGTTGAAGTCGCGGCTCTTGTGATAGTTGAAGCCCACATTGATGAATGAAGACCTGCCAGAAGCGGCGCTATACACAAAACCAATCTGGTCGAAGCTGGCATGTGAGGTGTTGCCGAAGTCGAACTTCTTAGCATCCTGCTGCGACATGAAGCCTGCGGTAGCCGCTACAGAAGAGCGACGGAAGAGGCCGATGCCGGCAGGGTTAGATGACATTGTAGAGAGGTCTGCGCCAAGAGCGTCCATCGCTCCACCCATACCGACGTAACGTGCAGTTCCGTTGAGGTCTTGGGTTGCGATGTTAGCATTCTCATAAGTCTCCTGCGCCATTGCTGGCAGAGACAAAACAAGTGCGAAAGACACATAAAATAATTTCTTCATAGCTGTTATAGTTTTTTATTTGTATACTTTATTTTGGGTGATGGGTGATGGGTGATAGATGTTGGCTAAATGTATTGAGGTGATGTCCTCTATCTCCTTCTTTCTCCTTCTACCTCCATCTATCTCCCATCACGAAAGTGTTTACCTGCGACCTCCGAAGTGACCGCCACCGCCGCCACCGCCGCGTGAACCGCCACCGAAGGAACCTCCGCCGCCTCCACCGCTACGTGAACCGCCGCTATATGAGCCGCCGCCACCGCGTGAGCCGCCGCCACCGAAAGAGCCAGTATTTGTCGTCGACGAAGAAGAAGAACGACGTGGTGTGTATGAACCGCCGCGAGAGCCATTGCTGCCATTGCTGCCGCTGCTGCTGCTCACAGTTCTTCTGCCTGTGCCGTAACCATTATGACCGCCCCTGCGACTGCCGGTACCGCGTCCTGCGATGCCGCCACTACGGTTGTTGCCATGATAGTTGCCGCCATAGTCGCGATAGTGTGTACGTCCGTACCATCCGCCGTACCAAGGACCACCATACCAGCCGCTATACCAACCGCTATACCATCCGTTATAATACGGGCCATAAGGATAGTACCAGTCATACCAGAACGGGTCGTACCAACTGTACCAGCTGGAGTAGCCATACCATCCGGGGTACCAGCGATAGAAGCGATAAGGGCTATAGCCATAGAAGCCATAGTAACCGTCGAACCAAGGGTCGTACCAGTAGAAATCGTCGAAACGGCTCATACGACGGCTGTATGCGTAGTCGCTCTCGTCGTCATAGTCGGGCGCTCTGAACACTTTGGTGCTGTCCTCGGCTCCAGAATGGAACTCAATGATATCATTACCCAGGGAGTCGGTGCCTATTGTCTCATAATAGCTGTGCATCGGACGTCTGTTATACTCATCAACGTCTCTTGACGAACCACTATAATAAGGAGTTTCACTTCTCTGGGAAGCAGATTGTTGAGTACTTGTCTTGTCGGCACTCTTCTTCGGGGTGAAGTAGAGGTCGTCGTCTTGAGCTTGCATTGCTATTGGCAACATGCCTGCAAAGACTGTTAATAATATCAACTTCTTCATTTCCATATTGCGTTTTAGAGTTAAATTATAATGTGCACTATATTTCAAGTGCAAAAATAATTTGTTTTTATTTGCAAATATACGGAAAAACCCTAAACGATAATAGGTTTTTCCCTATTTTTTGTAAATTTGCACTCGAAATTTAACGTTTCACTACTTAAATAGAGGATTATGAAATACATAGAAGTGGTTTTCACCTTCAAGAACCAAGACAACAGCGCCATCGAAGACGAGCAGATGATGACTGCGGCACGCGACATCGCGGCATCGCTGGCGGGAGAGATAGGCTTCGAGAGTTTCGTAGAGACAGAAGAAGGCATGAACGGCTACATTCTCGACAACATGTTCCATAAAGACATCCTTGACGATTGCCTCAAGGACTTCCCCATCGAGGGCATCAAGACTGCCTACTCGTTCAAGGAGGCAGAATACAAGAACTGGAATGAAACATGGGAGAAGGAAGGCTTTGAACCAATCTATATTGACGATCTCTGCGTGATACACGACACCACACACCTGCCCGATAACGCAGGCGACGCAATGGATGTGACGATTGACGCGAAACTGGCCTTCGGCACCGGCAATCACGAGACCACGAGAATGATAGTGAAAACGTTGTTCGAGATAGAGATAAAAGGCAAAAGCGTGCTCGACTGCGGTTGCGGCACCGGCATACTGTCTATCGTTGCGGCTAAGTTAGGCGCTTCTCATGTCACAGGCTACGACATCGATGAATGGAGCGTGAAAAACACAGAACACAACGCAGAACTCAACGGCGTTAGAGGCGATGTTGAGGTGCTGCATGGCGACGCTCACGTCTTGACTCACATTTCCGGCATATTCAATATTATTATAGCAAACATCAACAGAAACATCCTGCTCAACGACATGCCGTACTTCAAGGACGTGCTGGCATCAGGCGGTATGCTGATACTTAGCGGATTCTATGAAGACGACATTCCGCTGCTCGTTGAGAAAGCAAGCACTCTGGGGTTGTTATACGAAGGAAAGAAAACCGAGAACGGCTGGGCGATGATAGTGCTGAAGTCGCACCCCTGCTAGTCGATGGTTAGTTTCTGCAGGTCGTAGTAGCTTCCGTTGTAAATGTCAAGGTCCACATTCCCCTTTATTCCGGGCAACTTGCCGGCATCGGTATGTTGCCAGAACTTCCACGGACCTTTATACTCCACCTTTTCCACATAATAATGGGCTATCCAGTAGGGATAGTCGTCAAAGACTGGGGCGTCGAGATACTCTGTCTTGAACTTGTAGTATGTGTAGATTATAGGCTTCACATGATACTTGTCCTCCACGATGTGCAGCCATGTGAGCACGTCTCTTTGGAAATCCTCCACCGAAACATTCTTCGGTTTATGCTCCACATCAAGCACGGGAGGAAGGTCTCCTTCAATCAGATTCACGTTCTTCAGGAAGAACTGCGCCTGCTCTCGTGGCGTCGACTTGTTGCTCCAGAAATGATAAACGCCACGAACGAAGCCGTGTTCGCGGGCATTATAGAAATTGTTGGCGAAAGTCTTGTCTATCCGCGACGAGCCTTCTGTGCCTTTCATAATGACGAAACGCACGGGATGTCCCTGTATTGTGGCTTCCTGAAGGTCTTTCCAGTTGATGCGCCCTTGATAGTGGCTGATGTCTATTCCATGTATCTCGTAACCTTCGGGATAATTTGCATCGCCATAGATGGCGCGCCACCGGAAACTGTAAGGACTGATAAAGAAATAGTAGAATGCCGCTATGTAGGCGATGACAATAATAAAACCGCCAAACCACCATGTCCATGAAGGTAGTTTGCTGAAGATGGATTTCTTCCTGCTTCTATGGTGGTGATGCTTGGCAGCCATAACTTTTGTTTTTTAAAAGTTTGTGATTGGGAATCACAGAACGTAGGTCTCAAACATGAAAAGTATATCTTTCGACTTCCGAAATGGCATCTTTCACGTTACAAAAGAGCACCTTTCGCATTACGAAAAGGCATCTCTTGAAACCTAAGAGATATGTTTCCCAATCACAAACGATAAGAGACGTTATTACATCTTACCCTTCTCGAGTGCGAGAGTCATAGTAGGCTGGTCGCACACCTCTGTCGGTCCCCAGTACTGGATAGGACCAGGATAGGTGAAGCATGTATTCTTTGCCCACTCGTCGCGCTGAGCCACGAAGGTCTTGAAAGGTGCGCCGTCAAGCTCAACGAGAGCCTTGCGGATAACCGGCTTCATCTTACCGTTGCGACGCTCCATGTTCATCATCATAGTGATGGGCACACCACCTGCAACCCACTCGTCTGCAGGAGCAGTAGTGTTCTTAACGATAGCCATATAACCTGTCTTGCCGTTAGCGATCAGCTGTGCTGCGCTTGTGCCGAGAGCATAGCAGTAGTCGGCATCGAAGTTAGAAGGAGCTGCACAACGTCCCTCGTATCCGAAGAAGTGATGCTGTGTTCCGAACTTGCCAACATACTTGCCTGCCTTCTTCATCTTCTCGAGCTTCTGGGCAACCATCGTTGAAAGCAGCTTCTCTGTCTCGATGAGCGATACCTGAACGTTGCCGTGTGGGTCGCGGTCGAGAGCCAACTGGCGTGCAACGCCAACAGGCAGAGAATTGAACACGGCCAGATTCTCTTCTGTGAGATGACTCTTTGCGAAGTCAACCTGCTCGTCACGGCTGATTTCCTTAGCCTCTGGCATAGCCAGCACGTCATTCAGCTGAGCAATAAGTTTCTTGATAGCAGGAATGAACTCGATAACTCCCTCAGGGATGATTACGGTACCGAAGTTGTTACCGTCGGCAGCACGTTCTGCCACAGCATTAGCGATATAGTCAACGATGTCGTCAAGCGACATTTCCTTTGCCTCTACCTCCTCGCTGATGAGACAGATGTTTGGTTGTGTCTGGAGTGCGCACTCAAGAGCGATATGAGATGCTGAGCGTCCCATAACCTTGATGAAGTGCCAGTATTTGCGTGCTGAGTTACAGTCGCGCTCGATGTTGCCGATAAGCTCTGAGTATGTCTTACATGCGGTATCGAAGCCGAACGATGTCTCAATCTGGTCGTTCTTGAGGTCGCCGTCGATGGTCTTAGGCACACCGATAACCTGAACGCCAGTCTTCTTTGCTGCATAGTACTCAGCGAGAATGCATGCGTTGGTGTTAGAGTCGTCGCCACCGATGATAACAACTGCGTTGATACCGAGCTCGCGGATAATCTCGAGACCCTTCTCAAACTGCTCTTCCTTCTCCAGCTTTGTACGGCCTGAGCCAATCATGTCGAAACCGCCAGTATTGCGGTAGTCCTCGATGAAGTCGGCAGTAATCTCCATATAGTTATGGTCAACAAGTCCGCCAGGACCCAGGATGAAGCCGTAGAGCTTGTTCTCAGGATTGAGTCTCTTGATAGTGTCAAAAAGACCTGTGATTACATTGTGTCCACCAGGAGCCTGACCTCCAGAGAGAATCACACCCACATTCATCTTTGCCTGGTTAGCGACATCGCTCTGCTCGAACTCGATGAGCGGCATTCCGTAAGTGTTAGGGAAGAGAGCCTTGATTTCCTCCTGATTGTCAACGCTTTCGGTAAGAGCACCTTCTTTTACCTTTACAAAGCCCTTAAGACCTTTCGGCAATTTGGGCTGATAAGCAGCACGCGCCTGCTGCAATGCACTTTTTTTCATTTTACTTATGATTAACCTTAAATTATTTATTGTTTTTAGTATCCCACTAATTAGAAATTTGAATGCAAAAATAGTCATTTTTTGCGACACAGAGAAAGAAAAACCACCTAAAATATCTTTTTTAAGATTTTTTTTCCGCTAAAATGCTTGCGGTATTCAAAAAATGAGTATATTTGCAATATTGATATTACAATGAATAGATAAATAAACACGGAAAGGAGCACATTATTATGACAAACAAGAGGAATCTGAAAAAGGCTATAAACAGCATCTGCGAGTCTCTCTTTGCAGAGTGCATAGCATATTCGTTGTACGACGGAAAGGCCGATGACGACACAGTAAACTCAATTCTAACTTCTATCATCAACGTCAACAGCGACTTTGTAAGGCGCATCTCACATCCCGAACCAGGCATGGCTCCTAAGGAATATTACAAGAGACTGATTGCCGACTTCGACAAGAGCGCCAACGAGATAGTGGACCAGATTTGCAATTTAGGATAACCGGAAATGATAAAAAAGTTTTGCAGTTGGCTATTATATAAGCAAATGGGGTGGAAAAAGGATGTTACCGAAAGCCACCCCGACAAGTATATAGTGTGCCTTGCACCGCATACCAGCAACTGGGACTTCATCATAGGACAGCTATACATGCGTGCCGAGGGGATGAAGACCAATTTCATGATGAAGAAAGAATGGTTTGTAGGGCCGCTGGGCGTATTCTTCCGAAAAATAGGAGGAGTACCCGTTTGGCGTGACCAAAAGTCAAGTCTTACCGACAACCTTGCTGAAACGGCAAGGAACGCTAAGACCTTCAGCCTTTGCATCACACCGGAGGGAACACGCTCGAGAAACCCCGAATGGAAAAAAGGATTCTATTTTATTGCGCAGAAGGCAGACATACCCATACTGCTCTATGGTGTTGACTATCAGAAGAAACTGATTCAATGCACCAAGACCATTATTGCCAACGGGGACTTGGATGCCCAGATGCGCGAAATAAAACTATATTATAAGGACTTCAAAGGAAAGAAGCCCGAACTTTTCAGTATAGGAGAATTATGATTAAGAAACAATATCTTATTGCCATCACAGCTGTCGCCATGCTTGCGGCGTGCAGTTCTCACAAGAAAATCATAGACACAAAACCGAAAGTGGACATCAGCAAGAATGTTCCACCAGAAACAGAAAACCCCATCGGGGCATCCAAGCGTGAATATACCCGCAAGAACAGCAACTGGGGAGTGGAATATGTGGGCGAACCTTGGGTTAAGAACATGTCGAAACCCATCGAGATAAGCAACGGACTTTACAACCGTCACCTCTCGGTAACGCCAAGTCACGGAAGATATTACGACAGAGGCAAGGGCAGATGGAAATGGCAAAGGCCTGAACTCTTCTGCACCACAGAAGACCTCTTCACCCAGACAATCGTTATCCCTTATCTCATACCGATGCTTGAGAATGCCGGTGCCACCGTATTCTCGTCAAGAGAAAGAGACTGGCAACGCAACGAGGTGATAATAGACAATGACGACCGTCCAAGCCAATCATACACCGAGACAAACAACCATCGCTCATGGCAGAATGCGGGCGTAAGGGGATTTGCCCAGCGCAACAGTTCTTACATCAACGGCGAGAACCCCTTCGACGACGGTACGGTAAGAATGGCGCAGACAGCAAACCAGAAAAACAAGAGTTACATCACTTACATGCCTAACATCCGTAAAGAGGGAAGGTATGCTGTTTATGTAAGTTACGCCACACTTAACAATAGTGTCGACGATGCCGAATATATCGTTTACCACAAGGGCAGCAAGACTGTGTTCCACGTCAACCAGAAGATGGGCGGAGGAACATGGGTTTATCTTGGAACCTTCTCGTTCGGCGAGGGTTGTTCACAGCGCAACTGCCTCGTTGTTACCAACGTGAGCGACAAGAACGGCGTGGTGACTTCTGACGCCGTGCGTTTTGGAGGCGGTACAGGAATCATACAGCGCGAGGGCAAGACAAGCGGACTGCCAAGATGTCTTGAGGGTTCTCGATATAACGCACAATGGTCGGGTGCGCCAGAGTCGGTTTATAATGCCAAAGAGGGACAAGACGACTATACAGACGACATAAACACACGTTCAAGAATGACCAACTGGGTGGCAGGCGGTTCATGCTACGTTCCTAACATGCAGGGACTGAAGGTGCCGCTCGAACTGTCGCTTGCGGTACATAGCGATGCCGGCTACCATAACGACTGCTCTTCGGTATATGGAACTCTTTCTATCTGCACCACCGACTTCCACGACGGGGTGCTTAACTCTGGCATATCAAGAGACCACTCGAAGACATTCGCCACTTCCCTACTCTACGACTCTCAGCGCGACCTGAGTTATGCCTTCGGCTCATGGACAGCCCGCAAACTCTACGACCGCAACTACTCTGAAAGCCGTATACCTGAAGTGCCGTCGGCAATACTTGAGACTCTCTCGCACCAGAGTTTCCCCGACATGATCTATGGACAGGACCCTAACTTCCGTTTCACATTCGCGCGTTCTATATATAAGACTATCTTGCGCTTTGTCTCCAACATGCACAACACTTCGTATGTTGTACAGCCGCTGGCGCCAACCGACTTCAGCGTGCGCTTCGTGGGACCGAATAAGGTGAAACTGAGTTGGCAGCCCGTGTACGACCCGCAGGAATCATCAGCGAAACCGACGTCATACATTCTCTACACTTCAACGGCTGGCGGCGACTTTGACAACGGACAGCCCGTGAGAGGCAATTCATGCCAGATGGAACTGCAGCCAGACATTCTCTACAACTTCCGCGTCACGGCTGTGAACAAGGGCGGCGAGAGTTTCCCAACAGAACAACTGTCGGCAGTATGCCACGAAGGTGCGTCGCGCACGGTAATGGTTGTCAACGGATTCCATCGTCTCTCCTCGCCTGCCATCTATGAGACTGCAAGTGAACAAGGATTTGACATTAACGCAGACCCAGGCGTGACATATGGCCCTACAGCAGGATGGTGCGGGGCACAGACGGCTTTCAGCAAGAGCACCATTGGCGTTATCAGTTCCACAGGATTGGGGTTCAGCGGCAACGAACTACAGGGAAAGTTCATTGCGGGCAACGATTTCAACTATCCCGCCACACATGCTGAGGCCATCATGGCAACAGGAAAGTATAACGTGGTAAGTTGCTCAAGCACAGCTGTGGAGAACGGCGAGGTGAATCTCGAAGACTACTACTGCGTTGACCTCATTTTAGGACTGGAGAAGAACGACGGTCACTCGCTAGTATCATATAAGTCGTTCAGTCCGAAGATGCAGCGCGCTCTGAAGAAATACACCAGTAGCGGAGGCCGTCTGCTCGTGAGTGGCTCATACGTCGGCTCAGACATGCGTTCAGACAGCGAGCGCGAGTTCCTCAACGATGTCTTGAAGATAAACAACTTCGGCGAGACTCCATCGCGATTCTACTCGAACATCGACGGAATGGGCACCACCTTCGACATCTACCGCACCATCAACGAGGAGCATTATGCTGCCACATCACCCGATGTGCTCCACCCTGTAGGCTCTGCCTTCTGCGCTTTGCTCTATGGCGACGGACGCAGCGCCAGCGTGGCATACGACGGACGCGACTACAAGACTTTCGTGATGGGATTCCCCTTCGAGTGCATCACATCTTACAGCAAGCGTCAGGCTGTGATGAGAGGCATTCTCTCGTTCCTCATGAAAGACTAAGTGCTCACGACAAAAAACAGCAAACATCTTAACATCTATAATAAATGAAAATACAAGCGAACGCTTCTGGCACAAGAAGCATCGAGGTGACAGAGGAACATCTGCAGACTATAGAGGAATACTCTCTGCTGAAGAACCTGATAGACAGCAACGGCTTCATCGACGAGGCTGTGCTCGACAAGTTGAAACTTAACGTGCGCTCCATCCTGGAGTCACAACAGGCAGCAGACAAAAGACTGCTTGACCTTTGTCTCGACGTCATCTACAACCCTAACATGAAGGCGCTGGGGCTTCACAACCTCGTGCTGCTCTACATCGAATACACCAAGAATAAAGACACCGAGCAAGCATAAGAATGCCGCAACTCACCGATTTCCTTCCCACCACAAAGAAAGAGATGCAACTGCTGGGGTGGGAAGAAGCCGACGTCATTCTGTTCTCTGGCGACGCTTATGTTGACCACCCTTCCTTTGGGGCGGCTGTTATAGGGCGTGTGCTGCAGAGCAAGGGTTATCGTGTGGCCATTGTTCCACAACCCGACTGGCACGGTGACTTCCGCGACTTCAAGAAAATGGGACGCCCGCGACTGTTCTTCGGCATATCACCAGGGTGCATGGACTCTATGGTGAACAAATACACAGCAAACAGAAGACTGCGCTCGGAGGATGCATACAGTCCTGACGGCAGACATGACTGCCGACCAGAATACCCCACTATCGTCTATACAAAGATTCTGAAACAACTCTATCCCGATGTCCCAGTAATTCTAGGAGGCATAGAGGCATCGATGAGGCGACTCACCCACTACGACTACTGGCAAGACCGACTGCGCCGATGCATCCTATGTGACAGCGGTGCCGACCTGCTGAGTTACGGTATGGGCGAGAAAACTATCATCCGCATTGCCGAGGAACTTGATGCGGGCAAGAAGGTGAGCGACCTGAGAGACCTGCCGCAAACGGTATTCCTCGCACGAAAGGAAGATATTCCGGGCGGCATCGTGAGCGACGACATCGTGCTGCACTCCCATGAGGAGTGTCTGCAAAACAAGAAGGCGGAGGCAGAGAACTATCGCCATATCGAAGAAGAGTCGAACAAGATGCACGCACAACGGCTCATACAGCAGGTAGGAAACATGTATGCCGTTGTTAATCCTCCTTATCCACCTATGACCACAGAGGAGCTTGACGCCTCGTTCGACCTGCCCTTCACTCGTCTGCCGCATCCCAAATACAAGAACAAGCGCATCCCAGCCTACGAGATGATAAAGCACTCGGTAAACCTTCATCGCGGATGTTTCGGAGGCTGCGCCTTCTGCACCATCTCTGCCCATCAGGGAAAGTTCGTGGTGTGCCGTTCTAAGCGCAGCATAATGAACGAGGTGAAAGAGGTGGTCAAACTGCCCGACTTCAAAGGATACCTGTCAGACCTTGGCGGGCCATCTGCCAATATGTACGGCATGCACGGCCGCAACCTTAAGGCGTGTGAGAAATGCAAACGCCCGTCGTGCATTCATCCTGCCATCTGCCCTAACCTTAATACCGACCACTCGCAGTTGCTCGACATCTATCATGCTGTTGACGCTCTGCCCGAGGTAAAGAAGAGTTTCATAGGCAGCGGCGTGCGCTACGATTTGCTCTTGCACGAGTCACAGGACGAGAAGAGCAACGAGGCAGCACGGCAGTACACCCGAGAACTGATATGCCGACATGTTAGCGGACGACTGAAAGTGGCACCAGAACACACCTCCGACGAGGTGCTGCGACTTATGCGCAAGCCGAGTTTCAAACTTTTCGAACGCTTCAAACGCGTCTTCGACAAGATAAACCGCGAGGAGAACATGCGCCAGCAACTGATACCTTATTTCATTAGTTCGCACCCCGGATGCCGCGAGGAACACATGGCGGAACTGGCAGTACTTACAAAGCGTATGGACTTCCACCTTGAACAGGTGCAGGACTTCACGCCCACACCTATGACAATAGCCACAGAAACGTGGTACACAGGCTACGACCCATACACGCTGGAGCCCGTTTTCAGCGCCAAGACTCCACGCGAAAAACTGGCTCAGCGACAGTTCTTCTTCTGGTACAAACCCGAGGAACGTCGCAACATAGAACAAGAACTGCGGCGAATAGGACGACCAGACCTTATCAGAGAACTCTATCCGCAACCTGCCAACAACTACAACAACGCTCGCCCCAATAACCAACGAGGTGCGAGAAACGCAAAGAAACGAAGAAGATAACGCGTATTTGTTTTGTAATCAGCGCACTACAATAGTCTTGAACCAGTCGCTGAGGACTCCACCATATTGGTTTTGCGAGTCACTAACAAGAACTACCACTTGCGAGCCGTCTTCAAGACGCGGTCCCAGGCACATGCCTTCATAATTGGCAAAGCCAAAATCGAACAACGAGATATCAGTACGCCATTGGCACACGAGGCGTTTCTTCACGAAAGGCGAACTCTCTGCCAAAGGTTCTTCTACCGGCACCTTCTGCTCCCCCGTTACATCAACAGCATAAATCTTCATTAATGAGAAGGCGCCCAGATACTCTTCCGGGATATGCACCTCACGCTCAAGCACCAATAAACGTCCGTTTCCGAGGGCTGTTAGCGCGCTTACCCCCATCAGGAACGTGTCCATCTCGGGAGCATCCTCAGGAGTGTCCATCTGGTAAGCATAATGACTCAGACCGCCTGTGCCGTCTGTTGCCATCAGTCTTAGTTGCTGGTGCACGCCGTTGTTAGAGGTAGTCACCTCACCATCGCCCACAAGCGGACATTCCGTAGTGGTCCAAAACACTTTGCCAATACTGTCATAAGCCAGCGACTCCAACCCTTTGTTCGGTCGAGTCTCGCCCTTGAGGTCACCGAAAGACAAATTATTTCCCGTAGGCTTTATCGTTCCGTCGTCTGCCACTTTGTCAATAACAAACTCCCTCACCTCGTTATCCTCCTCGGAAGCTATATAAAACGCCTTCTTATCCTTAAGGTAAACAATATCCTCGTTGTCGTGGTTTGCCTCACCTGTGGGCAATGAATAGATATGACGTGCATTAATTATGTCGCCCGTCTCGTTGTCAAACTCTATATTCACGAAGACCACCTCGCCGCGAGTGCCCTTATCGCTCACCAGCGCATAGATGTTGCCCTCCACGTTCACTATTCCACTATAGTTACCCGCGGGTATTGTCTCGCCAAAGGCGTGCGCAGCATTCTCGCGAACCAGCACCAGACTGTCCTGCGCTGCAATAGGTGAAACTTTACCTAAAAGCACAAGCAGAACAACTCCGATATATTTATATAGTCTATCCATATTCTTTGCCAATTCCATTATCCGCTCGGGCGGATTTGTAATCCGACCGCATTGAGTATCAGCATTTGCAATGCGACAAGATATATTCATATTCATTGTTTCTCATATTGTTACTGTAAC
>OMXS01000024.1 GCA_900315095.1 uncultured Prevotellaceae bacterium
CCAAAGGAAACTTGTGAAAACCAATCTTTAATCTGTCTGTTCTCAGAACGCCTATCCGGTACAATCAACATTATCAGGCTGTAAAGGCACCTGTACAATTATTTCCCGGCATCAGCCGGGATCGACGGTTTCCTATACACCAGGGACATCAGGCATATAAGCCCGACACCCCGCTTCTTGTACTACTTCTCTGTCTTATGAAATCTGTCAAAGAACTCTTTCCTTTATTCGCCAAACCGTACTCGGGATGGCCCGTTTCCGGAAAAGCGAGTGCAAAGGTACACTTAAAAAATTAACGCTGCAAATATTTTTGGAATATTTTTCAAAAGAAAAGCACCCCATACTAACGATTTTGACTTAAATCAATTACACTTGTCAAGACATTTCAATTGTATCCATCAAAAAAGGGGAACCTTAACAGTTCCCCTTATATTATAAATAATGTGTTATTCGTAAACTTCGTCTATTCCATTCAATCCCATACCTTCGGACGCACAAGGGTCGAAATCCTCTGGAATATCGAATTTATCTTCTGGATTATAACCGAGGCTCTTGTCCGCAAACACACGTTTCATGAAATAGGCCCATATAGGTAGCGCCATACTTGCACCTTGACCGATACCTCCTGAATCGAAGTGAATGTCACGGTCTTCACCGCCTACCCATCCTCCACATACAAGTCGAGGAGTGAAACCAATGAACCAACCATCAGAGTTATCGTTAGTGGTACCCGTCTTACCACCCATATCGCATTTAATGTTATATCTATTGCGCATTCGGGAACCCGTACCACGATCAACAACAGCTCTAAGCATATCAATCATTCGGTATGAATTTTCTTCACTAATAACCTCGCTCATCTGAGGTTGGAAGTTAGCAATCACATCGCCGTTACTATCTTCAATCTTGGTAACGAACATAGCACCTGCGCGAATTCCATGATTTGCAAACGCGGTATAGGCACATACCATCTCACGAACACTTGCCTCGTAAGCACCTAGACACAAAGCCAGAGAAGGTTGAATGCCAGGTGTGCATACTCCGAACTTATTGAGCATCTCCATATAAACCAAACCGCATTGACGGTAATCGCTTGGAACGAGTCGGCTCATAAGGTATGCTGACACGAGGTTATTTGAATTCTGCAATCCCCATTTCAGAGTTACCATTCCGTGGGCACTACCGCGTGGAGACCAGTTACCATAGTTGTGATGAACACATGGAACCGTGTTACACGGCGTATAACCATGTTCCAACGACAAGGCATAAAGATAAGGTTTTGCTGTAGAACCTACCTGACGACGACCAAGGCTTACCATATCATACTTGAAATGGTTAAAGTCAAGACCACCGACATAAGCCTTCACCGCACCAGAGTGAGAATCGACACACATAAAGCCTGCTCGGAGGAAACGCTTGTAATACTTAATGGAATCCATTGGTGTCATCGTGGTGTCAACCACTCCATGATATGTAAAGACACTCATTTCCACAGGCGTATTGAATGAAGCGCGAATCTCCTCGTCAGAAGCGCCAGATTTTTTCAGATTACGATATCTGTCCGTTTGCCTCATCGAACGTTCATAATTTCTCTTCACCTTGTCTGAAGAAGCAGTTGAACTATAAGGAGCATTCCTCTTGTATGCGTTTTCCTTATTAAATGCTGGTTGAAGAGTCTTTGAAAGATGTTCTCTTACTGCCTCCTCAGCATACTTCTGCATCGTGGTGTTAATTGTGGTGTAAATCTTCAAACCGTCAGTATAAACATTATAAGGCTCGCCATTCTTCTTGAAATTCTTGTTACACCATCCATAAAGTGGATCGGTTTCCCAATAGAGGGAATCAATAGAATACTGATTTCTGTTCCAAGACGGGTAATCCTTCAAGTCTGGTTTCTTTGCCATCATATATTGGCGAAGGAACTCGCGGAAATAAGGTGCCTCACCATCTTTGTGACTTGACCTGTGAAAGTCAAGTTTCAATTCTTCTGCACATGCTTCGTTATATTGTGCACGAGTAATATATGCAGCCTTTAGCATCTGCCCAAGCACAACATCACGTCTCTCCTTACAACGGTCTGGGTACCTAACAGGGTTAAAGAACGAAGGGTTCTTACACAAACCGATAAGAGTAGCAGATTCTGCAAGGGAAAGTTTGTTGGGTTCCTTATTAAAATAGGTATTAGCAGCACGCTTTATTCCGACCGCACTATGCAAGAAGTCGAAATAATTAAGGTACATTGCTATTATCTCTTCTTTAGTGAAATTGCGCTCCAGCTTAACGGCTATAACCCACTCTATCGGCTTTTGAATGAGACGTTCAACAGAATTGTGAGCAACCTCACTATACAACTGCTTTGCCAACTGCTGTGTTATCGTTGAACCGCCACCAGCACTTGCCTGTCGCAGTACTCCTCTCTTGATGATTGCACGGCCAAGAGCGATGAAGTCAATACCCGAATGCTCATAGAAGCGCTCATCTTCTGTTGACACCAGAGCATGAACCAAATCGGGCGAGAGTTCATTATAATCAACCATGATTCTGTTCTCACGGTTTATATTCCACGTACCAATGATTTTCCCATCAGCCGAATACACCTGAGAAGCATACCTGCTAATTGGGTTTTGCAAATCTTCCATGTCAGGCATATACCCTATCAGGCCGAACCATATGGCAAAGAATCCAAGAATCCCGCAGCCTAATACTGAAAGGAGTATAAACCATAGTGACAGAACGAATTTCTTTCTCATCAATTTATAGTAATTTCTGTTTTCGAAGGCAAAAATACAACTTTTCTTTGAAATTATCATCATTAAATCAAAAATAATGTGTAACTTAGCGCACGAAAAACAAAAAACATCAATCATCGCGATGAAAAAACGTAATTTTGTGACCATTGCAGACCTCTCAAAAGAGAAAATAAACTATCTCATTGAGATGGCACAAGAATTCGAAAAGCACCCCAATCGTGAGCTTCTTAAGGGAAAAGTAGTAGCCACTTTGTTCTTCGAACCTTCCACCCGCACACGACTTAGTTTTGAAACTGCCGCCAATAGGCTTGGCGCAAGAGTAATTGGCTTTGCCGACCCAAAGATTACTAGCGGTACAAAAGGTGAAACCCTGAAAGACACTATACTGATGGTGAGCAACTATGCTGACGTTATTGCAATGCGACATTTTATTGAAGGAGCGGCTCAATATGCAAGCGAGATTGCGCCAATACCTATTATTAATGCTGGCGACGGCGCTCATCAGCACCCATCTCAATGCATGCTCGACCTCTATACTATATACCAGACGCAGGGGACACTTGACAATCTGAACATCTTCCTCGTTGGAGACTTGAAATACGGAAGAACCGTTCATTCGCTCATAATGGCGATGCGACACTTCAACCCCACGTTCCATTTCGTAGCGCCAAAAGAACTTGCAATGCCCAATGAATACAAACTATATTGCAAGGAGCATGGAATAAAGTACATGGAGCACACGGCCTTCAACGAGAAGATTATTGCTGACGCCGACATTATATATATGACGCGCGTGCAAAAGGAAAGATTCAGCGACCTTATGGAATACGAAAGAGTGAAGAACGTGTATATCCTTAAGGCAGACATGCTGAAAGGTGTCAAGTCAAACATGAAGATTCTGCACCCACTCCCACGCGTAAACGAAATAGCATACGACGTTGACGAAACCCCGTACGCGTACTACATCCAGCAAGCCCAGAATGGACTTTATGCCCGCGAGGCCATTATCTGCGATGTTCTCGGAATAACTCTTGAGGATGTCAAGGCAGACAAAACAATAATAGAGTAACCTTTTTACATTATATAAATAATGAACAAGAAAGAAAGACTGGTGGCCGCGATAGAGAACGGCACCGTTATCGACCACATACCCGCAGAGAAAACGTTCCAAGTGGCAAGTCTTCTTGGACTTCTCGAACTGAGGTCTATAGTCACAATAGGTAACAACTACGCATCAAATAAAGTGGGAAAGAAGGGAATTATTAAAGTCGAAGACAAGTTCTTCACGGACGAAGAGATTTCCCAGCTTTCTGTAGTTGCTCCCAACGTGGTGCTTAACATCATAAAAGACTATGAGGTGGTGGAGAAAAAAACTGTTGAAACGCCCGATGAGTTAAGAGGCATCGTGAAGTGCAACAACCCCAAGTGCATCACCAACAACGAGCCGATGCAAACGATATTCCATGTTGTAGATAAATCAAACGGCATTCTTAAATGCCATTACTGCGACAAGGAGCAAGACATAAACAAGGTGGAACTCGCATAGGTTCCACCTTTTATTTTCCGAAAGCATATCTTTCACATCCCACTTGTATACATTTGAGGTGCTCAAAAGCCATCTCTGAGGTGCTCAAAAGCCATCTCTGAGACTCTAAGAAAGCACCTTTGACTGTCCCACTCCATACTTCTTGTAAACGAAAGCAAAAATCGCTACAAGAACAATATAATAAAATACCACTCCTATCGCTCCTATTTCAACATTGAAACTCGAGCCGGGAAGCGAGGAAATAAACGCAAGCGAATCATTCATAAACCTTACCGTTGCATTCAGAATATTAGCAACAAGACTTTGAAATGGCGCAATCGGCACAACAAGCAATAACATACCCGATATCAGGATAACGTATGTGCAAGGTATGGCCACAAGATTCGCAAGCAGGAAGTAACATGAAATACGCCCGAAATAGTACGCAATAAGAGGCGCAACAGCCATCTGGGCGACACATGACACAATGACAAAACTCCAGCAAAGACGAGATGCGGGGAAATTGAGCATCTCCTTTTCGCCCAACTTTCCTATAATCCAAGGCACTAAAAGGAGAATAGCGAGGACAGCGGAGAACGACATCTGGAAACCTACATCATAAACACTCATCGGATTACCTACTATAATTATAAGAGCAGCAAGCGACAAAGTGTTCAATGAGAGTGAGTCACGTCGAGCCACGCTAAGCACGCTATGCGTGGTAAGCATTATCGCCGAACGAACGAGCGACAACGGAAGGCCGGCAATAAAAACAAATGCCCATATCAGAATGATGTTCACAAAAGACACAAGCACCCATCTCTTGCGCCTTCCCCACGCAAAAGTCAAGAACATATATAGTATGCTCAGATGAAGCCCTGACATTGCCAGAACATGCGAAGTGCCTGTTATTGAGAACTCGTCACGTATTTCCTTGCTAATCATTGAACGTTCTCCCAACGTCATAGCAGAGACAAGCGAAACACTCAAATCGCTCAATCCTGAACTTTGGTAACGTTCTATAAGTTTCAAACGATATTTGGACGCAACTAGACGAAGCCTGTCTGAGGTTGATAATGACGAGAGAGGAACTCTCTCTTGCTTCCAATGGCGTAACGGAACGAATGCTGTGCCTGAAATGCTGTTACTCATTAAGTATCGCGAGTAACTGAAATGACCGTCAGAGAAGTCCTTAGCAGGCGCAACTATTGCATCACAACTGATGCCAGAACCCACTTTTAGCAAAAGGTATCTTTGCTCTATTGTGTCTCTCATTATGCTTGCACGCAATTTCCATCCTTTCATCTTGCCCGACGTTACGACAATATCGCAACGCACAATCTTGCCATGTGGACTTGGAGATGACGTGATGACAGCATTAAAATTCTGCCGAGATTCGTTCTTTAACGAATACTCTTTAACGGCATTATAATACAATATAGCGCCCAAAAGGAATACTGAAACATAAATGAATATGTATCTCAGCAACAAGCGTTTATATGAAACGAGAGCAAGAATGAGAAAAGCCGCAAGCGTATACAGCACAACATTATATGGCAGCGTGATATAACTGCCAGCTATGATGCCAGCAATCATCATCAAAGCGACGATGAACAGAGGGTAAAGCTTTAACCTCTCAAAGAAAGAAAGTGAGCGGCGCAAGGTGTTATTCTTCTTCGTCTATAACATCAACATCATCTGTCTTGCCTTTCTTTTTCCTTATCAAGAACCATTCTGCTTCGAGACAGATGATAACCATAACGGTAGTGGCAACCGCCAGAATATAAAGCGACGAGCCACAGGTCATGCCGACTGCTGCCGTAACCCATACTCCAGCGGCTGTCGTAAGTCCATGTATTTTCTTTTGAAAGATGATTGCACCTGCACCAATAAAGCCAATGCCTGTTACAATCTGCGATGCTACACGCGAAGGATCTACCGACATATTTGACAATTCACGCACTTCCTCGAATCCGTACATTGAAAGCACCATGAACAAAGCGCTTCCCAAAGCCACAAGGAAATGGGTGCGGAAACCAGCAGCCTTGCCTCTGTACTCGCGCTCAAGCCCTATCAGACCGCCGAGTACACCTGCTATGAATATGCGTAAAACAAGATCCATCATATATAATTATTGGTTACTCTTTCTCGAAGAAATAGCTTGAACCATCAAAGCAATGGGTGCAGACGCGCTCCTTGGGAAGTCCAATAGCCTTAATAAGTGTCTCTATCTTGTTGAACTTGACACTTGAAAGGCCTAGTCGCTTGCCTATCTCTTCCACCATACGCTTGTATTGTGGAGTGTCTGTTGTTGCGTATTTGTCCAAGTCTTTATTGGGGTCGCCTTCAAAGTCCATAATGACGCGGCGTGTAATAAGTTCCAGTTCACTCTTTGATGCGGTGAAGCCGATAAACGGGCATGCATACACCAAGGGAGGACACGAAATTCGCGCATGCACTTCTTTTGCTCCATAATCGAAGAACGTGCGAACATTATCACGCAACTGTGTTCCACGAACGATAGAGTCGTCGCACATAACGATTCGCTGGCCTTTAAGGAGCGAGCGGTTTGGAATGAGTTTCATCTTCGCAACAAGTGCGCGACGGCTCTGATTGCCTGGTGTAAAGCTTCGTGGCCACGTCGGCGTGTATTTCAGGACTGCACGCTTATATGGTATTCCGTGACCTTCCGCATATCCGATAGCAGTACCCACACCACTATCTGGTATGCCGCAAACGCTATCTGCTACGGTATCGTCTTCCTCGCCCATTGCTTTTCCGTTGCACTCTCGCACATACTCGGTATTTACTCCTTCAAAATCACTTGCGGGGAAGCCATAATACACCCACAAGAAAGAGCATATCTGGCACTTTGAATATGGTTCCTTGAGAACTTCGATGCCATCGGTAGTGATGCGTACAATCTCTCCAGGACCTACATCCTTTATCGGTTTGTAATCAAGATTAGGAAGTGCTGTTGTCTCACTTGTGGCTGCATAGGCGCCCTCCTTTTGTCCTATTACTATAGGAGTGCGTCCCAGAGCATCACGGGCAGCAATTATACCGTTCTCGGTAAGCAGAAGCATGGAGCACGAACCTTTCACCTTCTCATATACAAGACGTATGCCATCCTCAAAAGTATCACCCATATTAATGAGCAAAGCAATGAGTTCTGTCTGGTTTATATTGTTTGCACTCATCTCGCTGAGGTGCATACGTTTATCAAGAAGTTCCTGGGCAATCTCGCGAAGATTGTTAACCTTGGCCACAGTTACAACTGCATAACGTCCCAAATGGGAGTTTATGAGAATTGGCTGAGGGTCGGTGTCACTAATAACACCAATTCCTGCGTTGCCTCCGAAACCGTCTAACTCTTTCTCAAAACGAGAACGGAAATAGTCACGTTCAAGTGAGTGGATGGAGCGAGAGAAGCCTTGCTCCTTGTTAAATGTCGCAATACCTGCACGCTTTGTACCCAGATGAGAATTGTAATCTGTTCCGTAGAACAGATCATTAACGCAATCTTTTACCGAAATAGTTCCAAAAAAACCGCCCATTATATTATCATATATTTTTGAGGTCGCAAAGTTACCGTTTTTTTATGAAATAACGGCAACTGAAATAACTTTTTTTTAGTATGGCCAACCTTTCTTTTCTTATGTCAAGCGAATGGTGTCTGATATCATCAAAGGATGCTTTTTATCCTGTCAGACAATAATTCTTGTCTTGTGATAGTTCTCGCGGAACTCACTTGGAGCACACCCTTTCTTACGCTTGAATATACGGTTGAAATTGCTGAGATTATTGAAACCGCAATCGTAGCATATCTCAGAAATTGTTCTATTGGTGTCAACAAGCATGCGAGCAGCATAACCAAGTCGAATGTCAATTATGTAGTCGGAGAGTTTATGCCCTGTGTGAGCCTTGAAAAAACGGCTGAACGCGCTGGAACTCATGCCTGCAATATCAGCCAGCTGGGCAAGACGCAACTCATCCATATAGTTATTTGCAATAAAGTTCTTCACCTTTAGCACTCTTCGGCTATCATCCTCAACGGCAATCTTTGCATAACTCGTAGATGCAAGAGTGCGCGCGCCGTCGCATAGAGACAACTCATAAAGAATTTCCATGAACTGAACGAAAGCATAGAAACCATCTTTCACCTTGCTCAACGTGTCAATCTTGTTATATACTTTCATTATGGCGCTGAGCGGAAAGCTTAGTCCCTTGCGCGCCTCGTTCATCATCCGGCGAACACTTATAAAAGGATTACGACAGAAAATGGAATCCTCGTTCATTCCAAAGTCGAACTGAACGGTAACCTCACGAATGTCCTCGCTCTTGCATGTGTTCTGTTCCCACACATGTTCAAGGTCGGGACTTGTGATTAGAACAAGGTCATACTCGCCGATAACTTCGGAGCTGTCGCCCACAATGCGCCGCACGCCAGGAGCATGCTCAACGAAATTCAATTCAAAAACCTCATGATTGTGTATAGGATATGTGAACTCCTTCTTTCGCCTGTCAGCAATATACAGCACATCCTTGCTCATCAAAGGCGTTATCTCGTGTAGCACTCTTCTGTCTATTACCATTAGAAATTTATAATAATTCTTTTATGAGTTCTGAGATTCTCTGAAGCGTAGTGAGACGAGTGGGAACAAGCGGCAAGCGCAACACATTCTCAATATAACCCATTTCAGACAGCATCGCCTTTACACCGGCGGGATTGCCATCGACAAAAAGAAGGCTGAACAAATCGGTAAAACGATGGTGTATCTTCAACGCACCTTCAAACTCACCTTTCATCTCAAGACGAAGCATCTTTGAGAACTCACGCGGAAGAGCATTGCCTATGACGCTTATCACGCCAACTGCTCCGCATGCCACCATAGGGTAAGTAAGCGCATCATCACCACTAATGACATCAAAGTCGCGTGGCTTGTTCTTTATTATCTCGTCAACTTGCTCAAGACTACCGCCTGCTTCCTTTATCGCCACGATGTTCTGGCAGTCTCTAGCTAGCCTGACTGTAGTTTCAGCCTTAAGGTTCACACCTGTTCTGCCTGGCACATTATATAATACTACAGGCAACTTGGTGGCTTCTGCAATAGTTTTGAAATGCTGATATAGTCCTTCTTGAGATGGCTTATTATAATAAGGACAAACGCTAAGCACGCCGTCGATGCCCTTGAAATCGCCCGTGCGCAACTCCTCTACAACTGCTGCCGTATTGTTTCCGCCACAACCCATCAAGATGGGCAAGCGTCCCTGAACAGCATCTACAACGAGTTCCTTGATGCGTGCCTTCTCGTCAGAAGTCAATGTGGGCGTCTCGCCTGTAGTCGCAAGTATGCAAAAGAAGTCTGCTCCGTTGTTTATCTGATAGTCAACAAGCCTTTTCAGCGAAGTATAATCCACTTGTCCATCACTAGTAAAAGGTGTGACAAGTGCAATGCCAAGGCCTTTGAATATATTATGTGCCATAAGATGATTATGAATATTTCGTTTGCAAAATTACTATTTTATCTTCAATTGACAAAAAAAGAAGGTCGTTTTTTGCTCATTTTGAAAGTAGCGCAAAGGTTTACGTTATTTTAACGTATAAAGTTGCATCAACTTAAACAAGAATTTGCTACCTTTGCATTCAGAAATAACAAACATCTAATAATAAAAATACTAAGACAAATCATGGCAAAACTTAAAGAACTAAACAAGCGTACTGCTCCTAAGAGCGTTATGCCTGAGAAAATCATCCAGTTTGGTGAGGGTAACTTCCTGCGTGCATTCGTTGACTGGATTGTGTGGAACATGGACCAGAAGACCGACTTCAACAGCTCTGTAGTTGTTGTGCAGCCTATTGAGAAAGGTATGGTTGATTGGCTCAACGGCCAAGACTGCCTCTATCACGTAAACCTTCAGGGACGTCTCAACGGCGAGGCTGTGAACTCTCTCACACGTATCGATGTTATCAGCCGCGCACTTAACCCATATTCTCAGAACTGGGCATATATGGCACTTGCAGACCAGCCAGAAATCAGATTCGTCATTTCTAACACTACAGAGGCCGGTATTGCTTTCGACCCTGCATGCAAGCTCTCTGACGCACCTGCAAGCAGCTACCCCGGCAAGCTCGTTCAGCTGCTCTATCGCCGCTATCAGACATTTAATGGTGACCCGAAGAAGGGACTCATCATCATGCCTTGCGAGCTTATTTTCCTCAACGGCCATCATTTGAAGGAGTGCATCGAGAAGTATATTGAACTCTGGAAGGAAGACCTTGGAAACGACTACGAAGGATTCAAGGAGTGGTTCGAGAAGTACAACTATGTTTGCGCTACCCTCGTTGACCGCATCGTTCCTGGATTCCCACGCAAGGAGATTGCAGACATCCAGCAGAAAATCAGCTATAAGGACAACCTTGTTGTACAGGCAGAGATCTTCCACTTGTGGGTTATCGAGAAACCAACAAACATGAGCATCGAAGAACTGCGTGCTGAATTCCCGGCAGAGAAAGCTGGCCTGCACGTGCTCATCGCTGAGAGCGAGAAACCATACCACGAGCGCAAGGTTACTTTGCTCAACGGTCCTCATACCGTGCTTTCACCTGTGGCTTACCTCTCAGGAGTTGACATCGTTCGCGATGCCTGCAACCATGAAGTCATCGGAAAGTACATCCACAAGGTACAGTTCGACGAACTTATGCAGACTCTCAACCTCCCGATGGACGAGTTGCAGCAGTTTGCAAGCGACGTGCTCGAGCGTTTCAACAACCCGTATGTTGACCATCAGGTAACGAGCATCATGCTCAACTCGTTCCCGAAGTTCCAGACTCGCGACCTGCCTGGTCTGAAGACTTATCTGGAGCGCAAGGGCGAACTGCCTAAGGGACTCGTACTCGGTCTGGCTGCAATTATTACATATTATAAAGGCGGCAAGCGTGCAGATGGTGCAGAGATAGTACCTAACGACGCACAGGAGATTATGGACCTGCTGAAGAACCTCTGGGCAACAGGCGACACACGCAAGGTTGCTGAAGGTGTGCTGGCAGCAAAAGACCTTATCTGGGGCGAGCATGGTGACCTGAATGAGATTCCTGGACTCACAGATATGGTTACAGGTTTCCTCAACGACATTCAGAGCAAGGGTATGCTCGAGACAGTTAAGAGCATCTTATAATTAAATAAGTATTAAAGGGAGATAAAGGGGGATTTTCTTCTATCTCCCTTTTTCTCTTTTATATAATATTGTGTAGCATGGAAAGACTGAAAGAACTGGCAGAAAAGTATGAGACAAGAGATTTCTTGAACGGCGACCCTTCATGGTTTATGCATCAAGTGGAAGGCAAACTGAATCAAGAGACTTTCGCTTTTATTGCCTCATGCCTCAGTTACGGGTCGCGAAAACAGTTCTTTCCGAAGATACAATACATCCTTGATTGCTCAGAAGGAAATGTTTACAAATGGGTGAAAGAAGGCCGCTTCGAAGACAACATTCCCGATAACGAAACGTGTTATTATCGTTTATATACTAACTCCTTGATGAATAAGTTCTTAAGGGCATATCGAGAACTAATACTTGAATACAATTCCTTAAGCGAATACCTGTCTTTAAATAGTGTCAAAACTGGCATTGAAGCGATAGAAATGATAACATCCTATTTCTCGAGTCACGGTATTGAAGTTATCGTGCCAAAAGACTCTAAGTCGTCATGCAAACGGGTGTGCATGTTCTTAAGATGGATGGTGAGAGACAACTCGCCAGTTGACTTGGGATTATGGGACTTCATCGACAAGCGGACGCTTATCATGCCGATGGATACACACGTCTTGCAGGAGGCTTGCGCTATGGGACTGCTCAACACAAAAAGCACATCTATGTCATCAGCCTTTCGCCTTACCGCCCGCATGAAAGACATATTCCCTGACGACCCGCTGAAAGGCGACTTCGCGCTCTTCGGCTATGGCGTTAACAAATAGCACCTCTTACCTTCCAAAAGCATACCTTTCAAAGTCCCAAAAGTATATCTCTGACACCCTTAAAAGACACCTTTGGCAACTCTATTTGTATACAATTGGCCTATCAGAAGGCATATCTCTGGCAATCAGAATGCCAAAGTTACTTTGTAACAGCACAAATCAAAATACTGAAAATATTTGGTGGAAAGAAAAAAAAGTTGTAACTTTGCAGCCGATTTGCAAATTATCGACTGAATTTTGATATTTTATATAGTCCGTGGAGGCTCGGTAAAGAGGCAGCACTAAGCATGTCCGCCTTGCGGAAAAACCCGTTTTACAAATAAATAAATGTACGCAATTGTAGAAATTAACGGTCAGCAGTTCAAGGTTGAGCAGGGCAAGAAGCTCTTTGTAAACCACATGAAGGACGCTGAAGAAGGTCAGACCGTAGAGTTTGACAAGGTTCTGCTCGTTGACAACGACGGAGCTGTAACGGTAGGTGCACCAACCGTAGAGGGTGCGAAGGTAGTAGCCGAAGTGAAAAAGCCACTCGTTAAGGGTGACAAGGTGATTGTTTTCAAGATGAAGCGCCGCAAGGACTCTCGCAAGAAGAACGGTCATCGCCAGCAGTACACTGAGGTTGAAATCAAATCAGTTAACGCTTAAAACAGAGGAGGAACAAGAAATGGCACATAAGAAAGGTGTTGGTAGTTCTAAGAACGGTCGCGAGAGTGCTGCACAAAGACTCGGCGTGAAAATCTGGGGCGGTCAGAAAGTAATCGCAGGCAACATTATCGTTCGCCAGCGTGGTACTCATCATAATCCAGGCGAAAATGTGGGCATCGGTAAGGATGACACTCTTTACGCTCTGGTTGACGGTGTTGTAAACTTCAAGAAAGGCCGCAAGAACAAGAGTACAGTTTCAGTTATTCCAGAGGCTGAAGCATAACAACAAACAAGCAAACTTATTCCAAACAAACAACAGAAACCTCTGCCCAACCCGGGTGGAGGTTTTCTGCGTATTATAGCATCGCTTCCGCTTGGTCGGCTTATCATTATACGCCAGTTGGCAAATGCCGAGAACAGCCTTTCTGATGGCATTTTAATTGCATTTGCCCGTTTCCGGTCGAACACACCTATGTGACGACATTTTAGTGAGTTCGCGCACG
Organism: uncultured Prevotellaceae bacterium; assembly: GCA_900315095.1. Classification (GTDB taxonomy): domain Bacteria; phylum Bacteroidota; class Bacteroidia; order Bacteroidales; family Bacteroidaceae; genus Prevotella. The sequence goes on from OMXS01000024.1 coordinate 13,403, forward strand.
CGTACATCATTTTGCAATATCTCTTGCATAGTTCAGAAAGTTTTTGTACCTTTGCATTCGTTATTCGAAAATAAACAAGAACAAACAAAATACAACAATGCTGACTTTACAACTCATTAAGGAACAACGCGACCGTGTGATAAACGGCCTGAACAAGAAGCACTTCAACGGTGCAGAAGAAGCAATCAACCAGGTGCTCGCCATTGATAAGCAACGCCGCGAATCACAACAACAACTGGACGCAAACCTCTCCGAGGCCAAGAAAATGGCTGCCCAAATAGGCGGACTCATGAAACAGGGCCAGAAAGACGAAGCAGAAGCCATCAAGCAGAAAGTTTCGGAAATGAAAGAGACAAACAAGCAACTGGAAGAGCAGATGAAGAAGGCCGAGGAAGACCTGACAGCGCTGCTCTGCACCATCCCCAACATACCTTACGACGAAGTGCCGGAAGGCTCTTGTGCTGAGGACAACCATGTAGTGAAATCGAATCTGCGTGAATGCCATGAGGGCGACACCGTAGGCAACTGGGACATGAACCCCTCGTTAGGAATCGACAATCCCCTGCCCCATTGGGAACTGGCAAAGAAGTATAACCTTATCGACTTCGACCTGGGTGTTAAGATAACAGGTGCCGGCTTCCCCGTGTACATCGGCAAAGGCGCACGTCTGCAACGTGCTTTGATAAACTTCTTCCTCGACGAGGCTCGCAAGGCAGGATATACCGAGATTATGCCTCCAACAGTTGTAAACGCCGCTTCTGGCTACGGAACAGGACAATTGCCCGACAAGGAAGGACAGATGTACCATTGCGAGGTGGACGATTTCTATCTTATTCCTACAGCAGAGGTTCCTGTAACGAATATCTATCGCGATGTCATTCTCGACGAGAAGGACCTGCCAATAAAGAACTGCGCATACACAGAGTGTTTCCGTCGCGAGGCTGGTTCTTACGGCAAGGATGTTCGCGGACTTAACCGTCTGCACGAGTTCTCAAAGATTGAGATTGTGCGCATCGACAAGCCCGAGCATTCTAAGGAGAGCCACAAGGAGATGCTGGAACACGTGGAAGGTCTTTTGAAGAAACTCGAACTGCCCTACCGCATACTGCTTCTTTGCGGTGGCGACCAGTCGTTCACATCTTCAATATGCTATGACTTTGAGGTTTATTCAGAGGCACAGAAGCGCTGGCTTGAAGTGTCATCGGTATCCAACTTCGACAACTATCAGGCAAACCGTCTGAAGTGCCGCTATCGCAATGCCGAGACAAAGAAGACGGAGCTCTGCCATACACTTAACGGCTCAGCCCTCGCCCTGCCCCGAATAGTGGCTGCCTTGCTGGAAAACAATCAGACGGAGAACGGCATTCGCGTGCCTAAGGCTCTTGTTCCATACATGGGATGCGACATGATTGACTAAGCTCTCATGTCATATTGGCCCTGATACGAGATGCCAAAGGACGACTGAGTTCACAAAAACAAAGAATGAAATAAATAACATATTGGCAATATGAACAAGATTATAAGGAAAGAACAATTCTCAGAAAAGGTTTTCCTCTTCGAGATTGAGGCTCCGCTGATTGCTAAGAGCAGAAAAGCGGGCAACTTCGTCATCGTCCGCGTGGGAAAGAAAGGCGAGAGAATGCCTCTCACCATTGCCGGCGCAGACATTCAGAAAGGAACTATCACGATTGTGGTACAGCAAGTGGGACTTTCGTCGAAGAAGCTATGCATGCTTAACGAAGGCGACTACGTTACCGATGTTGTAGGTCCTCTTGGCAACCCCACACATATTGAGAATTTCGGTACTGTAGTATGTGCCGGAGGTGGTCTCGGAGTTGCTCCAATGCTGCCAATAATACAGGCATTGAAGGCTGCCGGCAACCGCGTGCTTAGCGTTATGGCTGGCCGTTCAAAAGACCTCATCATCCTCGAGGACAAGGTTCGTGAGTCAAGCGACGAGGTCATCATAATGACTGATGACGGTTCGTATGGTGAAAAAGGCGTCGTTACCGTTGGTATCGAGAAATTCATCGAACAGGAGCATGTTGACAAGGTGTTTGCTATTGGACCTCCAATAATGATGAAGTTCTCTAACCTCACCGCTCAGAAACATAACATCCCATGCGAGGTTTCGCTCAATACCATTATGGTTGACGGAACAGGCATGTGCGGCGCTTGCCGTCTGACAATCGGTGGAAAGACAAAGTTCGTTTGTATCGATGGCCCAGAGTTCGACGGTGCCCTCGTTGACTGGGACGAGATGTTCAAACGCATGGGAACATTCAAGCGTGAGGAACAGGAAGAACTGGCTCACTTCGAGGACCACCTTGAGAAGATTTCTGAACAGACAGAAGGAACTGACAATGCCGAGAAATCTTGTGTAAAAGACGTCAGAAACTCTATACACGCAGAGAATGACCCGATAGAGGTACTTACTGACAACAAGTCAGAATGGAGAATGACTCTGCGCAAGAGCATGAAGCCGAAGGACCGCATGGCTATAGAGCGTGTCATCATGCCTGAGCTTGACCCTGTATATCGCGCTACTACGAGAACAGAGGAGGTGAACATCGGACTCACCGAGGAGATGGCGCTTACCGAAGCAAAGAGATGTCTCGACTGCCCGAAACCTACATGTGTTGAGGGTTGTCCTGTGAACATCGACATTCCTTCATTCATAAAGAACATCGAGCGCGGAGAGTTCCTGGCAGCAGCAAAAGTGCTCAAGAACACCTCTGCCCTTCCCGCAGTTTGCGGACGTGTATGTCCTCAGGAGAAGCAATGTGAGAGCCGTTGTATCCATCTTAAGAGTGGCGGCAAGGCTGTTGCAATAGGCTATCTGGAGCGTTTCGCAGCCGACTATGAGCGTGAAAGCGGCAACATCTCTTTGCCAGAGATTGCACCTTCCAACGGCATTAAGATTGCTGTTGTTGGTTCAGGTCCTTCAGGACTGAGTTTTGCTGGCGATATGGTAAAGAAGGGATTCGATGTTTATGTGTTCGAGGCACTTCACGAAATCGGCGGTGTGCTGAAGTATGGCATTCCTGAGTTCCGTCTTCCTAACCGTATTGTTGATGTGGAGATCGAGAACCTCGCAAAGATGGGCGTGCATTTCCAGACAGACGTAATCGTAGGAAAGACAATCTCTATAGAGGAACTTGAGGAGCAAGGCTTCAAGGGAATATTCGTTGGTTCTGGTGCAGGTCTGCCTAACTTCATGAACATTCCTGGCGAGAATGCTATAAACATCATGTCGTCTAACGAATACCTCACGCGTGTGAACCTCATGGATGCGGCCAATCCTACAACCGACACGCCGCTTAACCCTGCAAAGAACGTACTCGTCGTTGGTGGTGGAAACACGGCTATGGACTCTTGTCGTACGGCTAAACGACTTGGCGCTAACGTCACACTCGTGTACCGCCGTTCCGAGGCTGAGATGCCTGCACGCCTCGAGGAGGTGAAGCACGCCAAGGAAGAAGGCATCAACTTCCTCACTCTGCACAACCCTATCGAGTATATTGCCGACGAGAATGGTGCCGTGAAGCAAGCAGTTCTTCAGGTTATGGAACTTGGCGAACCCGATGCAAGCGGTCGTCGCTCACCTATTCCTGTGGAGGGAAAGACCGTTACTCTCGACATCGACCAGGTTGTGGTGGCTGTAGGTGTTTCTCCTAATCCTCTTGTTCCTAAGTCAATCGAGGGACTCGAGCTTGGAAGAAAGAACACCATCGTCGTTAACGAGGACATGCAAAGCTCACGTCCAGACGTATTCGCTGGTGGAGACATCGTTCGCGGAGGCGCCACCGTTATCCTCGCTATGGGTGACGGACGTCGTGCTGCGGCATCAATGGCCGAGAAACTTTTGTCGTAATTTATTCGATTTGTGTCATGAGATTATTAATTGTTGTGCTCTCATTGCTCATCACGTTGCCCTCGATGGCTCAGCGAAACAAGAAACGCCAGCCGAACCGCAAGGCAAATGTCGAGAAAAGGCAGCCTTCGGCATCAGAACTAATGTTCGACAACATGCTGCCTTCAACTCGCAAGGTGATGTTCGTCGACAGTATGGTGGTGAGGAAGGACGAATTCCTAAAACACATCCCATTGCCTTCCGAGTGCGGAACACTTGCCGACAACAAACAGGGAGCATCGTTTCAGAACGACTTCATCAACAAGAAATACTTCTCAAAGCGTGACACTTCGGGCGTTAAGCTATACACCTCTGACAGACTTGCAGGACAATGGTCAACGCCACAAGAGCTTTCAACCTTAGGAAAGGCAGACTACCCTTTCCTAATGGCTGACGGCACCACACTATATTTCGCTGGCAAGGGAGAAGCTTCTCTTGGTGGTTACGACATTTTCGTCACCCGTTACGATAGCGATAACGGAGCGTTCCTCGAACCACAAAACATGGGATTGCCATTCAATTCCCTCGCCAACGATTATCTATATGCGGAAGATGAAATCGATTCTCTTGCATGGCTTGTAACTGACAGAAACCAGCCAGACAGCATGGTGTGCATCTACACGCTTTTGCCTGACGGCCATCAGTCGTATGATGTCTCCGAGCTTTCTCAAGAACAGCTTCGAGGGTTGGCGAAGATATCTGACATCAAGAAGACGTGGTACGACCAAAGTCAGAAAAACGCTGCCCTGCAACGACTCTATGCATTAAGGAAAGGCTCATCAAAAAAGGAAAAGAGCGAGGATGTTAAGTTTGTTGTAAATGACAAGATATCATACACTTCCGCCGCTCAGTTTAAGTCTCCCTCGAATAGAGATAACTTCAAGAAACTGCAATCTTTGAAGAAGGAGAAGGAAGAAAACATCAAGACGCTACAGGAACTCCGAGAGCGTTATTCTGCATCAGGAAAGACTGCTCAACGAACCATATCCAACGAGATTCTGTCTCTTGAGAAAAGTATTATTGAGCAAGAAAAAGCCATCACCAAGATGGAGATTTCAATACGCAACACAGAGAATATGTTAACTAAATAATCAATATAATTATGGAAAAAAAGTATTTCCCAGAATCAGAGCTGATAATAAATGCAGATGGTTCATGCTTTCACTTGCACCTGAAGCCTGAACAGCTTGCAGACAAGGTTGTACTTGTAGGCGACCCTGCACGTGTTGATACCGTTGCTGCCCATTTTGACACCAAAGAGTGCGAAGTGTCCAGCCGTGAGTTTCATGCCATAACAGGCGTGTATAAAGGGAAACGAATAACATGCCAATCACATGGCATCGGTTGTGACAATATCGATATTGTTGCAAACGAACTTGACACCCTTGCCAACATAGATTACAAGACACGCGAGGAGCGCGATGAGCATCGCACGCTTACAATGGTACGCATAGGCACCTGTGGCGGACTGCAGCCCGACACTCCTACAGGATGCTTCATAGCCTCCGTGAAAAGCATCGGTTTCGACGGACTGCTCAACTACTACGCCGGACGAAATGACGTGTGCGACCTGCAACTTGAGGAAGCCTTCAAGAAGCACATGCAATGGGATCCTATAAAGGGTGCACCATACGTTTCCGTGGCTGATGCACAACTAATCGACCAGATAGCCCAAGACGACATGATACGTGGCTACACCATATCATGCGGCGGCTTCTACGGTCCTCAAGGGCGTGTGCTACGCGCTGACATCGCAGACCCGAAGCAGAACGAGAAAATAGAGAGTTTTGAATATGACGGGATGAGAATCTGCAACTTCGAGATGGAGTCTTCGGCACTCGCCGGTATGGCATCACTTCTTGGCCATCGCGCCATGACCTGTTGCATGGTCATTGCCAACCGCTATGCCCAAAAGATGAACACAGAGTATAAAAACTCTATTGACACGCTCATCGAGAAGGTGCTGGAAAGAATCTAACTTCCGCCAGTATCATATTAGACAATGAATAATATAATTTCTTTCGAAAGCGATTACAACAACGGAGCACACCCAAGTGTGCTCCGACATCTTATAGACACCAACGAAAGCCAAAGCGCTTCATACGGCTACGACGAATGGAGCGAGAGCGCACGCCGAAAGATTAAGGTTGCATGCAAGGCTGACAACGCAGAGGTATTCTTCCTTGTTGGAGGAACGCAAACAAACGCAACAGTTATCGACTCCATGCTCTCACGTTTTGAAGGCGTGGTGGCTGTTGAAACCGCTCATATCAACGTTCATGAGTCGGGAGCGGTTGAGGCCAGCGGGCATAAGGTTCTCACCCTGCCCTCTCACAACAGCAAAATGGATGCCGAAGAACTTAGAGCGTTGCTAAAGACATTCCATGCCGACCCGACGCGCGACCACATGGTGTGGCCCGGAATGGTATATATCACGTTTCCGACCGAATTGGGGACCGTCTATAAGTCTTTCGAAATAGAACAGATTGGTGATGTTTGCAAAGAATACAACATTCCTCTGTTCATCGACGGCGCACGTCTTGGTTATGGACTGATGTCTAACGAATGCGATTTCGACTTGCCTTGGCTCGCCAGCCATTGCGATGTGTTTTACATTGGCGGAACCAAGGTTGGCGCATTATGTGGCGAAGCCGTGGTGTTCACCAAGAACAATGTGCCGCGCCAGTTCTTCACCATCGTTAAGCAGCATGGCGCGTTGCTGGCAAAGAGCCGCATAGCAGGCGTTCAGTTTGACGCTCTGTTCACAGACGGGCTCTACTTTAAAATCTCACGTAATGCCATTGAAAAGGCGATGCGACTAAGAGAGATTTTCCAAAAGGCAGGATTCGCCATCAACGACTCTCCCACAAACCAGCAGTTCGTCATCTTGTCTAACGAACAAATGGAACGTCTGTCAAAACTTATTGCATTCGAGACATGGGAGCCCATCGACGACAATAATACACTATGCAGGTTCGTCACCAGCTGGGCTACCACGGACAAAGACCTGGAAGCACTTGAAAGCAGCATAGCATCTATATAGCAACGTAATGGAAATATTCAACAACGATACCATCTGCGCTCTTGCAACAGCAACAGGAGGGGCATTATGCATAATACGCATAAGCGGTCCTGATGCCATCAGAATCATCAGTTCTGTATGCAAGAAGATTAACGAGACTACACCAGCAAACAGCGTTACATATACTGATATATGCGACAATGAGGGTAATCCCGTCGATGATGTTATGGTAAGCGTCTTCCGTTCGCCGCACAGCTATACCGGCGAGGATTCGGCGGAGATATCGTGTCACGGCTCACGCTATATCGCAAGCAGAATAATATCGTTGCTCATCTCGCATGGCTGCCGACAGGCATTACCGGGAGAATACACCCAAAGGGCATACCTCAACGGGAAACTCGCGTTAGACCAGGCAGAGGCCGTTGCAGACCTTATAGCGTCCACTAATGCCGCAACACACAAGCTTGCGCTGTCACAATTAAGGGGAAACATATCTTCAAAACTTGCTGACTTGCGCGAGAAACTGCTCAAACTCACTTCCCTACTCGAGCTCGAACTCGATTTCTCCGACCACGAAGACCTCGAATTTGCCGACCGCACAGAATTACTTTCTCTTGCTAAAGGCATCGACGACAAGATAATAACACTCGCACGGTCATTCGAGGCAGGCAAGGCGATAAAAGAAGGCGTTCCTGTGGCTATTATAGGAAAGACAAATGTTGGCAAGTCGACATTGCTCAACCGTCTGCTACATGACGACAAGGCTATCGTAAGCGATATACACGGTACTACTCGAGATGTCATCGAGGACAACACCATTATCAACGGAGTGTCATTCAGATTTATCGACACGGCAGGAATACGCGACACAAGCGACGAAATAGAACGACTGGGCATCGAGCGCACATACAAGAAAATTAAAGAAGCAACCGTCATTCTGTGGCTCATAGACCAGAGGCCGGGCAAGGAAGAAATTGAGGAAATGGCAAGTCTTACAAAGAACAAGTCGCTGATTGTCGTACAGAACAAAATAGACATTATGCCAGAACTTGACTCAGATGAGAGTCTGCCGTTCCAAACAATTCGCATAAGTGCAAAGAAAGGCGTGGGCATCGCGCAACTCGAAGAGTCCATCTACAAAGCCGCGAACATCCCCGAGATAACTGAGAACGACACAATTATCACCAGCGCACGCCATTACGAAGCCCTTCTACGCGCACACGAGACATTCTCACGTGTCATTGAGGCACTCAATAACGACTATAGCGGTGACCTCATCGCCGAAGACCTGCGCATCGTACTCTCGCAACTCGCAGAAATAACAGGCAAGGGAGTAATCACCCCTAACGAAGTCCTCGGCAACATCTTCAAGCATTTCTGCGTGGGAAAGTAGGTTTAGTTTAGACCCTCTTTATATAAAGCGGAGTGAACTAAACAGCTTTTAAACAGCAATCTTCTTTCAATATTGTAAGGTTACATCCTTTTATATAAGCCAAAAGGAAGGAATTTGTTTATTATCGCTAATATGTGCCAACGCTTGGTAACGTAGGCTTTGGATTTCTTCTTCCGAATGGCAGCAATGATTTGGTTAGCAACTTTTTCTACTGGCATTACCCAAAACAGCCCCTCGCCTTTGGCCATTGCTGTATCAACAAGACCAGGGCAAATATCTGTAACAGTAATCTGTCTTCCACTCTTGTAAGCCTTCTTACGCAAGGCTTCCATGTAGTTGATTTGATAGGCTTTCGATGCGCTGTAAGCTGGAGCCATCGGCTCGCCGCGTAGTCCTCCAGCCGATGTTATGGCGACGAGGTGGCCGTGGCCTTGCAGCTCGAAGATGTGGTAAAACATATCAATGACATAAGTCCAGCCTATAACATTGGTGTCAATGGTCGGCCGCTCTACGTTATAGTCAAGCGTGGCGTTTATATCACCTGTACCGGAACACACGATAGCAAGATCAATGTGTTCCATCTCATTGTGAAGTGCATTGATGGCTCGATCAATCTCTTCCAAGTTGGTAATATCAGCTTTAGCCGAGATGGTTTTAGACGGATATTTCCGACTTAATTCTTCAAGCAGATTTGCTCTTCGGCCTACAATGCAGATACGATTATCTCCGCTTGCATATTTTTCGAAAAGAGCTTTACCAATGCCAGAGGTTGCCCCGATGATTACAATATTCATATTGCGTTTTTTGTGCAAAGTTAATAGTTGTCCATTAACCCTATGCACATTAGAAAACAAAAGTTCTGTTATGACAGTAAACTCTCAAAACGTTTTGAGAGTTTACAAGCCAAAAGTGATTTCTCTGCGGATATTGCTAATGGTTGTGGGTGTCACTTTCAGATAGGAGGCTATATCTTTTAGGCTGATACTTTGCACTATTTCAGGACAACGAAGGAGTAAACGCTTATACCGCTCCCTTGTAGTCATGCGATAAGTATCAAGATATTGTGTATAGACCTGCGAAAAGAGATGGTCGGATATGGCTTGCTTAAGCTTTCTCATACCATTGGAATCTAACAGTTTACCTAATTCTTCACCACCTAATTGAAAGACCTTACAGGAAGTGCCTGCAACAATTGTCACTTCTGACGTCTTGTTTGAAAGACAATTTGGATAATCGCCCACAAACTCCCTCTCAAAGGCAAAGCCTGTAATATAATCCTTTTGTTCAGAGGAATTATGTACCATGTAGTTGAAGTAGCCACATTCAACAAGCCCAATAAACCGAGATTCTTCACCTGCTTTGATGAAATAATCGCCTTTAGCGTATTGTGTCAAACGTCCGTGATTAACACAATACTCATTCAGCGCAGAGAGGTCAAGACCATTGATGTATGAATTGAAGCCTGTCATATCTACAATTTGTTGGCACCCATATATCTTACTTCCTTAATTCCTGATTATAACAACTCCAATGTGTGGTAATACTCTACCAAATTTCCTCAATAATTCTCGTCACTACACAGTCAGTCCATATCGCACTCTCAACCATCTTTCAATCTCTTTCCTTTCATCCATAGCTAACAATTCATTTTCCTCCTCTGGTGTGAACTTAGGTATTCCAAAATGCTTGATATCTACTCCACTCAGCGAATAATACCCCGAAGCATACGGTTTTGCATTGGTCTGTATATACATCCAAAACAAGTTACTTTCAATAATAGATTTCAATATCCTCAATTTTCTCTCATCTGTGTTTACAAATGCCAAACCATTATATAACATCAAATCTGGAGCATCACAGATGACACATCGTAATGGCTTATTAGCAAACTTCGGAAAAAACAATTTATATCTGGGCATAACCAGAGACTGCGTTCGTCCAAACGCATACCATTGAGGGTAGGTACTGGTTTTTCCCTTATCTCTACTCGTCAAAACACCCCTTTTCGTCTCTAAATAAGCCAAAGCATTTGGAAACTGTCGGCTCATCTCATCAGGAGTATATACAAAGGCACGGCCATTCTCAATTCGATAGGGAAAAATAACTTTCTCCATCAGCATATCCAAATCGCTAATAGCATTGAGCCTATTAGGATTCACAATATCACGACATATTCCTCTTTCAATTGGCAATCTCGCCCCTTCTTCATCAATATAAAAATACTCCTCATCTTCAGCCACAGGATTATAAATGTATGTAGCATTGCTTAGGGTTGCTATCCCGTGGCGCGAAGAGCAATAGTCCTTAATCTGTATACCAACAGTCTCAATAGCTACAGTCTCATCAAAGTTATTTAACGTCCACCCTTTCTCATCATCCAATGCTGCATATGGTACTACTGTGTAATGAACATCATCAGACAAGTCGCCCTGCTCATCCACCGCATAATGAATATCATCCGCAGTGTGCTGTTTATCCAGATAAAACAAACACGTATAAGTGTTCTTCGAATCAAACACTTGGTAACCACGAAAATCCACGATACATATCGAATACCTATTCCGTGAGAAATAGTTCCTTATCGCTCTCCCATTAACAGACCTTAGGAAAGTATTCATTGTGATAAATCCCAAGTTTCCGCTATTGTTCAGCATTTCAATTGCAATCTGAAAGAATGGTATATAAAGGTCTGGGTGACCAGAAGAGCATACCTCATAAGTGTTCAATTTTGCATGAGTCTCTTCTGATAAGTTTCTGGAACAAACATACGGAGGATTACCTACGATGACATCAAATCCCATAAAAAGAGGATTCCATTCTCCGCTTCTAAAATCTAACGTATCCCTGCATATAAGATTAAAATCAAAATCTGCATCCTCTCCTTCAGATAGTGCAAGTAAACTCAACAAAATCTTCGTTCTCTCTACTGAGTAATTCTGAATATCAATACCCCATATATTCTCTTTAAAAATATCTGCATACGTTTTTCCAGTTTTCTCATGAATCCATAATGCAGCATCCATCAAAAATCCACCACACCCACATGATATATCCGCTATTCTAATTATCTTAAGTTCATCTTCATTCTTATCACCTATTGTTCTTTGCAATATCGTCCTTCGTACATCCTTAGGTGTATATACCGCTCCCGTCACAATTCTGTCTGCAGGAGACACAACAAACTCAAACAATTTTACCAGAACTTCCAGTAAAATCTTTGTGCCATATTCATCTCTAACACAATCATGAACTTTCTGTAACACCTCATAATCAGCATCTCCAACACCTATACAATACTGAGAAAGAAAGGATGAATTCGGTTCCTTCATCCTATTACTTACTATAAAAGCAGATACGAACAGTCTGTTGACTGTTCGTTCATCTGTAGGAGCATTACGTTTTATATAAGACAATGTTACTGACGACATATATCAAACTCCATAAAACGATTTAATAATGTTACGGTATTGCCTATACAAAGCAATCAGCGCGTCCTTTAGTTCTTCGGGAATAGAGCCTGCTTCTAATATATCTATATTAGACTCCAATCGCTCACAGTTCCATAAAATCTCATGTTGTTTCTTCCAGAGTTTCAAGTTTTCATACATCCATTCTCCCAATTCAGTTATAGGACGAATCTTACCATTGTCTTCTCTTTCAAATTGAGCATCATAATCCTGGGAACATGGATCTATCCAGCCCACTTTTCCGTCATTGGATTTCGCTTTGTCTCCCGTAGGCCATTTAGCCCGCTTGGCATTATTACACGATTTACAAGCATAGACCAAATTAGAATATTCAGTTTCCTTTGTTTGGTCAACCTTCTGAGGCACAAAGTGGTCAATCTCAAAACTATAAGCACGAGGAGCATCCCTGTCATCACAGTAACCGCACCGACAATTAAAATCTATCTTTAGCTGATTACGATAGGCATGGAAGTCATTTTGATGCGTAACCCCGACAGTTCGGGTAGGCGTTTTTTCTCTCAACTTCATACCACTACTATTTATTCAGCGATTTTAGAATTTCTTCAGACAATGATACTAAGCTTCGCAGATCCTTGACAGCATCTGTCTGCATTTTATCTGGCGACAACGGATTTGCTGCTGGGTCTATTTTACTCAATTCCACATGCAAATTAAGCAACTCTTTTTCCTCATCGTCTGTCAATCCCTCTTTTGAATCCTGCTTGGTTTCCAGTTCTTTTGTTCTTTGCTCTATATCATGTACAATCCTATGATAAGACTCAACAGAACATTTAATTTGGTTTTTCAGCATCTCCACCGTTTTTGGATCATTTAATCCGTCCTTGTCATTAACAAGAAACGTGTTATTAACCTTTTTGAGAGCAGTATCAACGTATGATGTCATCATAAACACAGGGAAATATCGCTTGCGTTCATTGATGATTTCAAGTACCCGATCTCCATCGTACTCTACATCACCTTTTTCTGATAGTTTATAATCAACAGCCAAAACCTGTATTTCCTGTTTATCCATTTCTTCCAAAAGGAGATCCAAAGTACGCACCTTGGCAAAGTCATCAAGCATAACGACTTCAAAATCCTTCTTAAAGATGCGGTAAAAGGTGTTTCTGTTATTCTTATTCTCGTCTAAATAACCTAATCTTATCATATTAATACATTTTTAATTTTATACATAAGCCGAATCCTACAGAACGAGGTGTAATGACAGAAATGGAACTACCCTCATATTCTGCCAATGTTGCCTTAGTTATGTATAATCCCAAGCCTGTTCCAATTTTGTTACCATCTTTATCATATTTCGATGACTCAAAAGCATTAAATATGTCATTGGGACGACTTTTATACTCTTCTGCAAGTCCTATCCCAGTGTCCTCAAAAATGACTACAATATTTCCATCCTCTACTTCACCCTTAATGTTGATCAAGCGGTTCTCGGTTTTCTTACTCTCTTTTATTGCGTATATTGAATTTGACAGAAGATTATTAAAAATAGTGTCAAGATCTATGACGAATGCCCTGATTCTCATCTCGGGGGTGAAGCCTGATATAGTCAATTCTATGTTCAATTCATCCAAAACAGTATGCCAAGTGGACTTGAAATGATCAAAATACTCATCCATGGTAAATACCTTACGAGTTCTCTTGTCTTTATTGATAGAGTTAATAGAGAAATTTAACCAACTTCTTATATTTTGGTCTTGATCACGCAGGTCTCTAATCAGGCTATATGGATTATCATATTCATTCAGCCCCAACTGTGCCACATCTTCTTCACTCATAATATTTTCCATAGCACAACGCAAGTCCTCTGATCGGGAATCCGAAATAATGGCCATATTCTTCAACTCATGGGCGAATGATGTTATTACTAATCCCGTACTAGCAAGATTCCTGAGTAATCGTATTTCATTATCTCTTACTTCTGCCTCCTGCTTCTGGACAAGATAACCAATACGTATCTTGTTGTATGATTCCTCATCTATCTTTCCCTTTTTGATGGCCTCTTCTGCTGCTGCTTTTGCAGTACCTTTCGGATGGAGAGTATCGTACAACTGCGATAGATTAAACATCACCGTGTTACGGTCTGTCTCCATCAAACCTATTATACCAAGAAGAACATCTTTGAACAGTTCTACTACAACATTTTCTTGGAGTCCTTCACGACCAGATTTGTCTTGCAGGTAAATATTGTCTAATCTTGATATTTCAACAGCACCAACTATCTGGTTTTGTCTGATATGATAACCACCTTTGCGCTGTCCGGCACCTATTGGGTTAGTTGAATATCTATCGCCCAGATGCAGCCAGTCATCGCCGTTCTCTCCGTATGGTCTTACTCGGAATTTGTCTCTATAAACTTTGACACCTACATTTCGCTTCAACCACTGTCTTCTACTAGATGGTGAAAACAGACGATATGGATATTTCGCTTCGTCACCTTCTCCTTTTCCATCAGACTTTGTACTCTTTACAAAGAAAAAGTTGAAATGGAAGGCACCAAGTTCTGCAATATGGTTAGCTAACCTTACTCGATTACCAACCTTAAGTTTTGATATGGAAAGAGTGAGTTCATAACCACCTGCCTCAAATTCCGACAAGCGATATGGAAATTCTCTCATATCTTCCCTTTGGAACAAGCCTACATAGTCATTACGCAAACGTTCTACATCAAGTTCGTTCCGCAGCACCTTCACTTTCAGACTGTCCTTCCCATCATAAACCGCAGAAACAGAATAGTCATAATCATCATATTCAGCAAGTTCAATGCGACCGAGCCCGTCATTTCCTTGCACATATAGATAAATATCAAATACTGGAATATTAAAAGGCGGAACAAGATCTTGCAGTGATGAATAAAGGTGTTCCAATTGTTCGTCATCCCACTCGTCATTCAACTCCGTTACGCTCAACAATGTCCCTGTCTCAAATTTCGGAAAAGTAATTCCGAACTTACTCCCAAGATTTGAGAGGAATTGATGGCCAACTGCTAATGAAATAATATCAATATCAGCTGTAATTTCAGAAACACTTGTCCCTGGCTTATCGAAATCAGACCAGTTTACTTTCCAATCATATCCATGACCATCTTTCGTAAAAGTCAGCATTTCAGCCTTCATTCCTAACCTGTTTAGAGCAAAACGGCCTATACCCTTGGCACCAGACTTCACCCTTCCGCTTTCTGTCGTAGCGTTATAAAGTTTATCATCTGTTCCAATCCGCATCCAACAAGTTTCGATAATCTTATCAGTCATTCCAGTACCCCAGTCCAGGATATAAAGGATACGATTATTCTGTTCATCTTCTCCAAATAATATATAGCAATAATGAGAATCCGCATCGTATGCATTTTTCACCAGTTCCACTATAGCGCCCTCTGGATTTGAGAAATTCTCAGATCCAATAAGCATTGCTGTACGTGCCGAAACAGAAAATGGAATCTTCATTCTATTATATGACTCTTTTATATTTGCAAAATTAATACTTTTCTTCCGTTTAATATTAAATTCCTTTATATTATTATTATTATTTAGCAATTTTCAATCATAAAAAGGCATATTTGCCCATTAATAATCCCAAAAACACTTCATTCTATTCTGTAAAAAAGCATCATTCCACATCGTTCACTAAACGATGAAAGTTTTTCCGATTGTCCAAGCAATAGTATCTACGCTATGAAAAAGAAAACTACAGATTTAAAGACTCAAGCGTAGAAAAACAACTACGTCCAAAAGAAAAAGGAACTATCTATTCTCAGTTTAGTTTATCCCCATATTATATATCCATAATCCAAACTAAACCTTTTATTTCGGCAAATTATATCGTCACAAGATAAAAGGAACAGATTACACCTCAATAGTGTCCCCCGAGGGACAGACGTTTTAATGGCACTTCCAGGCAATAAAAAGGTTCGTTTTTACTTTAAAATATAAACATCTGCAAAGAACTGAAAAGAAATGAGCATGAAAAGGCTATTTGGAGGGACAGCGTTTGAAGCACAAATTCACTCGCATCACAGCGAATGCAAGAATGTGCAAAAACCCGTGTTAACGAATGTGAATATGCAAAGAAACGATTTGCCATATTTTCAGATGTTTGCTTTTTCTTTTTTTGGCGGCAGCTTCATTTGCAGATTCTTGCCAATTTTCTGTCCCCCTGGCGTCCACTTCTGCATCAGAAAGTAGATTCTGCGTGGGAAAGTAGATTCTGCGTGGGAAAATGAAATTCAAGAAAAGAAAAATCAAATATGCAGCCATCTTCTTTATCTGTTGGTTTGTCCTCCTGGTCTTCCTGGTTGACGGAGTCTTGACATTCCAAACCATGGTTGACTATTTTGGCTCCTACGCATTGGTAGAGATAGTCTTATTGCTATTGGTCATTCTACCTACATGGGCAGCTTACAAATACACTAAAGAACAGAAAATCAAAAGACAATGACAATACAAGAATTTCGTGACTACATGGCATCGGGCAAGCCTGTCGTTGGAGGCTCCGATGTCCACATGATGTTTCATCAGCTGTCGCAGGAGGCACTGAAGATTACAGCCGAGATTAACGGCAAATACCATGCCCCAGAGCAGTTGCACGACTTGTTGGAGCAGCTTTGGGGGCGAGAAGTACCCAAGACGGTAGGCATGTTCCCTCCGTTCCATACCGACTGCGGCAAGAACACCATCGTTGGCGAGCGAGTCTTCATCAACATGGGCTGCAAGTTCCAGGACCAGGGTGGCATCACCATCGACGAGGGCGCCCTCATCGGTCACAACGTCGTACTGGCAACCATCAACCACGATCTCAACCCCGCCAAGCGTCAGAGCATGAGCTATGCCTCCATCCATATCGGCAAAAATGTATGGATTGGAGCCAACGCAACGGTGTTGGTTGGCGTGACCATCGGCGATGGAGCCGTTGTTGCTGCTGGTGCTGTAGTGACCAAAGACGTAGAGCCCAATACGATTGTTGGAGGTGTGCCTGCCAAAGTCATCAAGAAGATAGAAGGGTAAACCGATAAATCGGAATTTATGGTAAAGCAGTTTATACAAAATTTCAGGGAAGCATTCGGACAGAAGGCAACCTTACCTCTGTTGTTTGGCTATAGTAATCAA
>OMXS01000007.1 GCA_900315095.1 uncultured Prevotellaceae bacterium
GGACAAGAACGGCAAGCGCACCATCACCATGCTGCAGGACGTTACCGTCAAGGAGTTGCCGAAGAATGCGGTGGAGACGGAGCCGTAAGACTTTGAAGGAAGAATTTTGAAGGTTGAATTTTGAAGGATGAAGCACTTCCTAATTCCTAATTCCACCATCCTCCTTTCCAAAAGCCTCTCAAAGCCTCTCCCCAGCCCCTCCCCCGTAGGGAGGGGTTGAATCACACAATACGATACTGTATCTATTTGACTCTCACAAAAAATGCCTCTTCCTTTTGTTGGGAGGGGTGTTTTTGTTTTTAATCCGCAACACTCTTCGAGACGGGCGCACACGGGGGAGCGCCCCTACAGGTCGAGCGGGCTGTTGGCTATTAGCTGTTGGGTGATGTCCTCTATCTCCTTTTATCTTCCTCTACCTTCTTCTATCTCCTTCTACTTTCTTCTCCCTCTATCTTCTTTCCCTTAATCGCCGACCCCGCCCCTAGCCCCGCCCCTGCATGGGTGGGGAATCTTTTTCCGTGTTTTCCGCGCAATCCGTGCCAAATTATAAAAAAGCCTCCCCTCGGGGAGGTTTCTTTGCTGTGCAAAGCGGCAAAGCCGAGCGGGTAGGGGCTTCAAGCCTCCCCTACGGGGGGAGGTGTGGTGGGGGGGTTCCTATTTCTTTAATGCCTTGAGGCGGCGCTTGGCCTCGGTGTGTTCGGGGCAGATCTTGAGGGCTTTCTCGTAGTTGGCGATGGCGGCGTCGATGAGGTGCTCGTGCTCGCAGTCCTTGCCCATGATGACGTATTCGGTGGCGAGGCGTCGGAGGAATTTCTGCTGGTCGGCGCGCTCTTTCTTGAGTTGTGCCACCTCGTTGCGCAGGGCTACTATCTCGTGGAGTTTATGTTGCAGGAGTCGGCGTGGCGCAGGTTTCTCGATGTCGTAGCGGGCATGTATGGCGACGAAGAAATGGTCGAGGCATTCCTTTATGTTTCCCTCTTTGAGGCTCTGACTTGCGGCATGATACTCGGCATCGGCTTTCGACTCGGCGAGGGCTCCTGAGAGTTGCCGCTGGTCGTTGAAGTGGCGTGCGAACTGCTGCACCTCGGCGCGCACGAATATCTGGTCGAGGCGCAGGGGCTGTTGCATGGTGAGTCCTTCGAGCGACATGCATCGGCTGAGTGCCACATACGCCTGTCCGCCGGCGAAGACTCCGCCTGTGAAGTCGATGTTGGCGCGCTTGAAGGTGAGTCCCTGGCTTTTGTGTATGGTTATGGCCCATGCGAGTCGGATGGGGAACTGGACATACACTCCGATTTCCTCCTCCTCGATTTTCTTCTCCACCTCGTTGAAGGTGTAGCGCACGTTGCTCCATCGTTCCTGTTCCACCTCCTGTTCCTTTCCGTCGTCGGTGATGACGTATATGATGCCCGCCTCCTCGTCGATGGCCTCGATGATGCCGAGGGTGCCGTTCACCCATCGCTTCTCCATATCGTTCTTTATGAATATCACCTGCGCTCCCACTTTCACGTTGAGTTCGATGGGCGTGGGGAGGCTCGACTCGGGGAAGTCGCCTTTTACTACGCCCGTGAATGTGGTTGGCTCGCCCGGCAGCTTATCGAGTTCTGCTTGGTTTATGTGGTCTACGGTATCGCGGCGGGCGGAGAGGGTTATTGAAGGTTGAGGGTTGAGGGTTGAAGGTTCTTTCTCTGCTTCGCTTTGAAAGCGCCCCTGCGGGTCGAGCGGGACGACGCGGGCGTTGAGGAGGTTGAGGTCTGCCTGCGAAGCGTGTGAGGTGCGTATATGGTCGAGTATGCTGATGAATAGCGGGTCGGTCTGTCGGTACACCTTCCTCAGTTCGATGCTCAGCAGGGAGAACTCGCGGAACACGCGTGCGTGGAAGAAGAACGCGGAAGGGTAGAAGGGTTGCAGCAGCTGGCGGTCTTCCTCTTTGACTACCGGCTCCAGCTGATAGATATCGCCCACCACGAGCAGTTGCTTGCCCCCGAACGGCTGTCGCATGTTGCGGCAGTAGATGCGCAGGATGCGGTCGATGAAGTCGATGATGTCTGCCCTCACCATTGAAATCTCGTCGATGATGATGAGTTCGAGTTCCTTAATCAGCTTTATCTTCTCCGAGTTGTATCTGAGTGCCTCGCGTATGTTGCGTGCCGAATAGCGAGTGTCGTTGGGCAGCAGGGGGTGGAAGGGCAGTTTGAAGAAACTGTGGAGGGTTGCTCCTCCCGCGTTGATGGCGGCGATGCCTGTTGGCGCGAGCACCACATGTTTCTTCTTGGTATGTTCGCAGATGTAGCGCAGGAAGGTGCTCTTCCCCGTTCCGGCCTTGCCGGTGAGAAAGAGCGAGCGCTGCGTGTAGTTCACTATCTGCAGGGCCTGTTGGAATTCGGGGTTGCTGGTGTCGATGTTCATGTGTTAAGGCTGCGATGGGGCTGCGATGGCATCGCAGCATACTGGACCGGCGGAGCGCAAAGCTCAATTTTCAAAGCTCAATTTTCAAAGTTCAATGTTCCGCTCGGCTCTGCCGCTCGGCATCGCCAAGAATGTTCAAAGATTATCGAGAATCACCTGGTCGTCGTTGGGGGGTGTTGGCTCCTCGGGGTTATCCTCGATGCCTTCGTTGTTAGGCGGCAACAGGGGGTAACCGTTCTCGTCGTATTCTATTTCTTCGCCTTCCTCGGCGGTGCTGTCGTTCACCTCCTCCTCAGTTGGAACCCATCCCGTGCAGTAGTACATGTCTTGCGTGATGCCGAGCGAAGAAGGTGGTGGGAAATGGGCGTGATACTGCTTGAAGGCGGGGTCGGCCAGCGCCTTCTGAAGGAACATTCCGCAGATGGGCAAAGCGGTGCGTGAGCCCTGTCCGAGGGCTCCTGTGCGGAAGTGGATGCTGCGGTACTCGCCGCCGACCCATGCTCCCACCACGAGTTTCGGCGACACTCCCATGAACCAGGCATCAGAGTGGTTGTTGGATGTTCCTGTCTTGCCTCCGAAGTCGGTGTCTTGGAAGTTGGCTACATACTGCCACAGAGACATTGAGGTGCCGCCAGGCTCGCGCATACCTCCCATGAGCAGTTGCTGGACGAGTCCTGCCGTCTTTCTTGGAACCGCCTCGATGCCGTCTGACGGTGCCAGATATACCTCGTCGCCGTTGCGGTCGATGATGCGTGTTACGAGCACAGGCTCGACATGAGTGCCGTTGTTGGCGATGCACGAGTAGGCGTTAACCATCTCCAGCAGATTGACGTCGCTCGAGCCGAGAGCCAATGATGGCTGGTCGTCGAGCGGGCTTTTTATTCCCATCTTCTCTGCCGTTGCTATGATGTTCTTTATACCCATTTCCTGTCCAAGGCGCACGGCGATGGTGTTGATGCTTCGTGCGAATGCCGTCTTCAGGGGTATGCTGTCGCCCGAGAATCGGCCGTCGGCATTGTGCGGTGTCCAGATGTTTGTCTCGTGTTTCTTCTTATCGTAAACGCTCATGCGGATGTACTCGTCGCGCCGTTTGTCACAGGGTGTGAGTCCTTGGTTCATCGCCTCGGTGTAAACGAACAGCTTGAACGTAGAGCCCGGCTGGCGCATTGCCTCCACCTTGTCGTATTGCCACGACTGGAAGTCGATGTCGCCCACCCATGCCTTGACGTGTCCTGTCTGCGGCTCCATAGCCACGAATCCGCAATGCATGAAACTCACCATATAGCGTATGGAGTCCATCGTTGACATCTCTTTCTCTATGTGCCCCTGCTCGTAGTCGAAGAGTCTCACCTTATGCGGCTTGTTGAGGTAGAACTTCACCGAGTCGGGAGAGTTGGGGAAGCGCGCCGTAAGACTCTCATAGACGGGCAGTTTCTGTGCTATTTTCTCTATGAAGTCGGGAATCACCTGCTGGTTCTCGTCGCGCCACGGTTCGGCTCCCTGCCAATGGTTGTTAAAGTTCTGCTGTATCTGCTTCATCTGCTTGAACGCAGCCTCCTCGGCGTATTTCTGCAGACGGGTGTCGATGGAGGTGTAGATCTTGAGACCGCTGGTATATAGGTCGTAGCCGTTGTAGTTGCACCATTCCTCGAGATGCTTTGCCACCGCCTCGCGGAAGTATGTCGCCTGTCCGTCGTATGGATTGTCCACCTTCACGTCGAGTTGCAACGGAATCTTTGAGATGGAGTCGTCCTGCGCTTGCGTGAGGTCGCCCAGTCTCACCATGTTGTCGAGCACCACATTGCGTCGTTCGATGCTGTTCTCGGGGTGAGAAATGGGGTTGTATGTCGTCGTTGCCTTCAACATTCCCACGAGAGTGGCCGCCTGTTCTATGGTCATCCGTTGCGGGGTGGTGTTGAAGTATGTCTTGCATGCGGTCTTTATTCCAAAGGAATTTGCGCCGAAGTCCACGGTGTTGGCGTACATCGTGAGAATCTCGTCCTTGCTGTAGAGGAACTCCAGTTTGGCGGCGATAATCCACTCCTTGCTCTTCATTATGAGCATGCGTATGCCAGGGATGTTGCCCAGCAATCCCGTGCTGTATTGTGTGCGCACGCGGAACATGTTCTTTGCCAACTGCTGGGTTATGGTGGACGCTCCGCGGGCGTCGCCGCCGAGAAGCATGTCCTTGATGACGGCGAAGAAGCCGATTGGGTCGATGCCTGGATGCTTGTAGAAACGCTCGTCCTCGGTGTCGATGAGTGCTTTCCAGAAGGCTGGATTCACATCCTCGAACTTCACAGGCGTGCGGTTCTCGTTGTAGTAGCGGCCTATGAGCACGCCGTCGGCCGAGTATATCTCTGAAGCTTCGCTCGTCGCGGGGTTCTTTATCTGAGCAAAGCCTGGCGACTTGCCGAAAAGCCACAGGAAATTGGTGTCCACCGCGCCAAGATACAAAAGTATGGCAACGATGAACGTGACGACGGCCGCCGTAGTCTTGACGTACCACGGGCGCTTGATATAAAGATGCTTATACCAATGGATTGCTGACGACAGTTTGTCTCTGAAGCGCCAGTATGAATAGTAGATTTGCTCTACAAGGGATTGTTTTGCCATCTTTGTCTTTTCTGCTCTCTAATTTTATGCAAAAGTACGAAAAAAGGTTGTCAACTGACAACGCTTTCTATATAATTTATGATTTCTTCAATATTGTTTGGTGAGAACCACTTTATCGTTTCGTCTCTTTTGAACCAAGTTAGTTGCTTGCGGCAATACCTGCGGGTGTTGCCCTTTATTCGCTCAACGGCCTCCTCGAGCGGCCAGATGCCGTCGAAGAAGGTGAACAGCTCCTTGTATCCCACGGTGTTCAGAGCATTCTCATTTCTGTGTGGAAGCATGGCGCGCGCCTCTTCAAGCATTCCGCTGGCCATCATCTGGTCGACGCGGAGGTTGATGCGCTCGTAGAGTTCCTCGCGGGGGCGGTTGAGACCGATTTTTATGATGTTGAACGGCCGCTCCTTCTTCTCGTTTTTCCTGAACGAGGTGTATGTCTTGCCTGTCTGATGGCAAATCTCAAGTGCGTGAATCACGCGGCGGTAGTTCCGCTTGTCCACAATCTCGTAATGCTCGGGGTCGAGCTGCCGTAATTCTTCCACAAGGGCTTCGAGGCCTTCTTCGGCAAAGCGGCGCTTCATCTCCTCGCGTATGTCGTCGCGAATGGTGGGGATGTCGTCGATGCCGTTGCACACCGCGTCGATATACATCATGCTCCCGCCCGTGAGCAGGGCGATGCCTTTCTCTTTCAGTTCGGCGCTGATTACCTCCAGCGCGTCTTGCTCGTATGACGAGGCGCTGTAGTAGTCGCCTATGTTGTGGTTGCCCACGAAATAGTGTTTCACCCTTGCCTGCTGCTCTTGCGTTGGCGCTGCCGTTCCGATGGGTATTTCGCGGAATATCTGTCGCGAGTCGGCGTTTATTATAGGTATATGAAAATGCTCGGCCACACTGAGGCAAAGTTCTGTCTTGCCGACGCCAGTGGGGCCGAGTATTACGATGAGGAATCCTTCCTTCATTATCTTATGATTCCGCGTTTTGAGGTCTCCACGAAATCAATGATATACTGTATTTCTGGTGTGAGCGGAAGGTTCTTCTTTATCTCCTCGATGCCTTCTGCAAGCACGCCCTTAGAGTAGAGCAGACGATAGGCGGTGTGAATCTGGTCTATCTGCTCGTTGGTATATCCGCGGCGGCGAAGTCCAATGAGGTTCACTCCAGCATAGCGGATGGGTTCCTTTCCAGCAATGATGTATGGAGGGATGTCTTGCGATGTGCGGCTTCCGCCCTGAATCATCACGAAACCTCCGATGCGGCAGAACTGGTGGATGAGAACCGTTGCAGAAATGATGGCATTGTCGTCAACGATAACCTCGCCGGCAAACTTCGTGGAGTTGCCGATGATGCAACCTGAGCCTACAACACAGTCGTGTGCGATGTGCATGTTCTCCATCAGCAGGTTGTTGTTGCCCACGGTGGTTATGCCCTTGCTTGCTGTGCCTCTTGAGATAGTGACGTTCTCGCGTATAGAGTTGTTGTCGCCCACTTCGCACAGCGTTTCCTCGCCTCTGAACTTCAGGTCTTGCGGCTTTGTAGAGATGCTTGCGCCGGGGAAGAACTCATTGCCGTTGCCGATGCGCGCGCCAAAGTTTATGGTGACGCTGTTTTGCATCACGTTGTTGTCACCGATAACGGTGTTGCGGTCGATGTAGCAGAACGGTCCTATAATGTTCCCGTCGCCGAGTTTCGCCTCGGGGTGCACGAATGCTAAGGGACTTATTTGATTTGCCATAGAGTATTATTTTAATGGTAGTTGTTGTTGCAATGCCTTATTTGTTCTTGATAATCTGTGCGGTGAATGTAGCCTCGCTCACCACTTGGTCGCCCACGAACATGTAACCCTTCATTGTGGAGATGCCGTGGCGTACAGGCGCCAGCAAGTCAACCTTGAAGAGGAGGGTGTCGCCCGGAACCACTTTCTGACGGAATTTCACGTCGTCAATCTTCAGGAAGTAGGTGCTCCATCGCTCTGGCTCTTCAACGGTGTTCAGCACGAGCAGACCTCCACATTGTGCCATTGCCTCAATCTGAAGCACGCCAGGCATTACGGGCTCTTGCGGGAAGTGTCCCTGGAAGAACGGCTCGTTGGCGGTAATGTTCTTCAGTCCTACAATGCTTGTTGGTCCCAGAGAAATCACCTTGTCAACCAACTGCATAGGGTAGCGGTGGGGGAGCAGTTCGCGAATGCGGTTAACGTCCATCGCCGGTGCCTCGTTGGGGTCGTAGAATGGTGCCTGAATCTCATGCTTGCGTATGAGTTTTCTCATCAGGCGCGCAAACTTGTTGTTTATGGTGTGTCCAGGACGTGTTGCGATGATGCGGCCCTTGATGGGTTTTCCAATGAGAGCCATGTCGCCGATTACGTCGAGCAACTTGTGGCGTGTACATTCGTTCTCCCATACCAGCGGCTTGTGCTGAATGTAACCGATGTTGTTGGCATCCATGTGAGCCACTCCGAGGAGGTCGGCCAGCTTGTCAAGTCGCTCTTGAGTGGTCTGACGCTCATAGATAACGATGGCGTTGTCGAGGTCGCCGCCCTTGATGAGGTTAAGGTTCAGCAGCGGTTCTATGTCTCTTACGAATACGAAGGTGCGAGCGGCTGCAATCTCCTTGGTGTAGTCCTCCATATTGTCGAGCGAAGCAAACTGGCTGTTGATGAACTTCGACTCAAACGAGCACATGGTGGTGATAGAGAACTCCTCGTCGGGCAGTATGGTGATAACAGAACCTGTTTCCTCGTCTTTCACCTCATGCTTGTGACGGATGACGTAGTAGTCTTTTGGCGCGTTCTGCTCTTCGATTCCTATCTCTTGAATCTTGTTGACATACATGATTGCGGAACCGTCGAGGATAGGGAACTCAGGACCGTTTACCTGCATCAAGCAATTGTCTATCCCCATTGCGTAAAGTGCTGACATTGCGTGTTCTACGGTAGACACCTTAACGTCTCCTTTACCCAAAACGGTGCCTCGTGTGGTCTCAACTACATTCTCTGCCACAGCATCGATAACGGGCTGCCCTTCAACATCTATTCTCTGTATTTTGTAACCTGAGTTTTCTGGTGCGGGGTTGAAAGTGACGGTAAGGCTCAACCCTGTGTGAAGTCCTTTTCCGCACAATGCAAAACTGCCCTTAAGAGTTGTTTGCTTTAACATATATGATTTTATTATTTTGTTTCGTGACTGTTCTCATTCGTTGATTTTGGCCTTCAGCTGGTCAAGTTCTTTCTGCATCTGCGCCAGCTGGCGGTACATCTGAGGCAATTTCTTGTAAACGGCGAACGCGCGGAAATATTCCTTCGGGTCGGTGTGAGGGCTTCCGATGAGGCTCTCGCCGTTACCCTTCGTGTCGCTGATTACTCCGCATTGTGCTCCAACGAAAGTCTTGTCGGCAATGGTGATGTGGCCTGCAGCACCTGCCTGGCCTCCGAACATGCACCACTTGCCCACCTTTGTGCTGCCAGCAAGTCCTACCTGTGCAGACATCACGGTGTTTTCGCCCACCTCCACATTGTGGGCTATCTGTACGAGATTGTCCAGCTTGACGCCCTTGTGTATCACGGTGCTGCCCATTGTAGAGCGGTCAACACAGGTGTTAGCGCCAATCTCAACGTCGTCCTCGATGGTAACGATACCTATCTGCGGTATCTTGTCGTATCCGTTCTCGTTAGGTGCGAACCCGAATCCGTCGGCACCGATAACACTTCCTGCATGTATTGTGACACGGTTGCCTAGACGGCAGTCGTGATAGATGGTCACGTTGGGGTAGATGAGACACTTGCTGCCTATCTTTGTTCCCTTGCAAACAACGCAATTTGGGTATATCTGTGTACCGTCGCCGATTTCGACGCCATCTTCAATCACAACGAATGGACCTATGTAGCAACCCTCGCCAATCTTTGCGCTTTCGGCGATGTTAGCCTTGGGGTCGATGCCTGTGCGTCCTGGCTGCATCTGCTGATATAGTTGCAGCAGTTTGGCCACGCACTCATAGGCGTTTTCCACCCTGATGAGCGTGGTTTTCACGGGTTGCTCAAGCACTAGGTCGTTGTTTACCAGCACTATGCTCGATTCGGTGTCATAAAGAAAATGTGTGTATTTGGGATTGGAAAGAAAAGATATTGCTCCTTTCTTGCCATCTTCTATTTTTGCAAAAGTGTTAATGGTGGCGTTCTCGTCACCCTCTACTTTTCCCTGAACGAATTCAGCAATTTGCTTTGCAGTAAATTCCATCTATTTCTTATTTATGCATAAAAACTTTGCAAAGATAACAATTTTTCTTTAAAAACGTTGATAACATAGATAATATTTGCGAATTTTTTTCGAAAGAAGCCCAACATTGAGTATTTCAGACGATTCTGCTATGTCTTTTGTAGTGCCGTCTTTAAAGAGTATGCTGATGCGGTCGTCGTTCACATCGTACATGTCTTTCTGTATGGTGTTCACGCTGAAGAGGTAGTTAGTTTCTTCTTTGCTGATGCCGAAAGCCTGTGAAAGTTGTTCGCGCAACGTCTCCTCGCGCTCGGCTGTTATCGGTTCGTTGCTCACCTCCACCTTGAAGATGTTGCGGTCGAGCATGTCTTTAGCGAGCATCGAGAGAATTTTGTCGTTGCTCTGCGCCCATACCTTCATGGCGCTCCAAATGTCGTTGTCGTCGAGTTGTCCGTAGTTGCTTAGCGCCTCGGGGTCGTTCCTGAACATCTCGCCGTTCACGTCGTTGTATAGGAAATATTTTAAGCATGGCGGTGCGAAAACATCCTTGCCCTCTCTTGCCAGATGCTTCGCCCTAAGCAGGGTGTTCACCAGCACTTTCTCGTATGCCACCGCTGTCTTGTGCAAGTACACCTGCCAGTACATCAGTCTTCGCGAAGTGAGGTAGTTCTCTATCGAGTAGATGCCTTTCGACTCCACGACGAGTTGGTCGTCAACCACGTTGAGCATCTTTATTATGCGCGCCGAGCCGATGTTGCCTTCGTTCACGCCCGTGAAGAAACAGTCGCGTCGAAGGTAGTCGAGACGGTCCATGTCGAGTTGTGAACTTATAAGCTGGTGCAGGAAATGCTTAGGATATTCGTCCTTGAATATTTTCAGCGCAAGGTTCAGCGCCCCGTTCATCTCGCGGTTTATCTGCTCCATCATCATCAGCGAGATTTCCTCGTGAGAGATGCCTGTGATGAGGGTGTTCTCAAGAACGTGTGAAAACGGGCCGTGTCCGATGTCGTGCATCAATATTGCCGCTTCCACCGCCTCTGCCTCGGAATCGAAGATGAAGATACCCTTCTGCGTGAGGCTCGTTATGGCCTCGCTCATCAGGTGGAACGCTCCAATGGAATGCTGGAAGCGGGTGTGCTGTGCTGCCGGGTAGACGGCGTTGGCAAGACCCAGTTGCTTAATCCTCGTAAGTCGTTGCATCAGCGGGTGTTGCACCACGTCGAGCAGCACGCCGTGGGGTATCTTGATGAACCCGAAAACGGGGTCGTTGATAATCTTTGCGTCAATCATTCTTCAAACGTAAGAATACACTAGAAACCACAAGTGAGGATGCCAAAAGCCACAAGTGAGGATGTCAAAAAGCCACAAGTGAGGAGGTCAAAAGCCACAAGTGAGGATGCATGGAGCAGGGTGGTGCGAGAATCATATCTTTGCAAGCTCGTATTTCATCTGCTGCTGCAGCTCCTTAGCTTTCTGTGCAGCCACTTCAGCAAAGTCTTCGCCTTGAGAGGCGTAAATTATTCCGCGTGATGAGTTTACGAGAAGTCCGCAGTCGTCAGTAAGTCCGAAGCGGCACACCTCTTCAAGCGAGCCGCCCTGTGCTCCTACACCTGGCACGAGGAGGAAACTGCGCGGTGCTATGCGGCGAACATCCTCGAACATGCGGCCTTGTGTGGCGCCAACCACGAACATCAGGTTGTCCTCGTCACCCCATTTCTGCGACTTGCGAAGCACTTTCTCAAACAGTTTCTCGCCGTTCTTGTCCTCTGTGAGCTGGAAGTCATAACTGCCCTTGTTGCTCGTAAGTGCCAGCAGCACCACCCATTTGCCCTCGTATCCGAGGAAAGGCATCACGCTGTCGTCGCCCATGTAAGGTGCTACGGTCAACGCGTCAACGTCATATTCCTCGAAGAACGTGCGTGCATACATGGCGCTGGTGTTGCCGATATCTCCGCGCTTGGCGTCGGCAATAACGAAGTGTTTGGGATAATTCTCTTTGAGGTATTTCACCGTCTTCTCGAATGCTATGATGCCCTTCACTCCGAAGGCTTCATAGAAGGCGAGATTTGGTTTATATGAGACACAGTAGGGTGCTGTGGCGTCTATTATTGCCTTGTTGAAGGCGAAGATGGGGTCTTCTTCGTTCAGCAGGTGCTGCGGTATCTTCTTGATGTCTGTGTCGAGTCCTACACACAGAAACGATTGTTTCTCCTTGATTTGTTGTACCAGTTCTTGTCTGTTCATAATTATTTCTTATTGTATAAATACACGAGATATACGAAATAGACAATCAAACACCAGATCAAAAAAAGTCCTGCACAAGCCCAGAAACTACCAATCTCTTTGGCAAATATGCAACACGGAAGAATACCACATGCAGAGAAATATAGTGGCCATGTGAAGGACCACTTCTGCTCTTCCTTCCTCTTTTGGCGCATTGGTGCCCAAAACTTTTTCCAATCCATAGTCCTATTGTCTTTTGTTATAGTTCCGCTTCTTTCATACGTTCTGCATTCTCAGCAACGGTGAGGGCGTCAATCATCGGCTGTATGTCGCCGCCGAGGAATCCCTGCAGGTCGTGAGTGGTATATCCGATGCGGTGGTCGGTAACTCGTCCTTGCGGGAAGTTGTATGTACGAATCTTTGCCGAGCGGTCGCCTGTTGATACAAGACTCTTTCGGCGGTTGGCGATGTCATCGACATACTTCTGATGTTCCTTGTCGTAAATGAATGTGTACAGGCGTGAGAGCGCGCGCTCCTTGTTCTTCGGCTGGTCGCGAGTCTCGGTACACTCTATAAGAATCTCCTCTGTCTCGCCCGTGTTGGGGTTCTTCCACATGTAGCGCAGGCGAACGCCTGACTCCACCTTGTTCACATTTTGGCCGCCGGCACCTGATGAGCGGAACGTATCCCACTTTATCTCACCCTCGTTGATGTTTACCTCGAACTTGTCTGCCTCGGGAAGCACAGCAACTGTGGCTGCTGATGTCTGCATTCGGCCATTCGACTCGGTTACGGGCACTCGCTGAACGCGGTGAACACCGCTCTCATATTTCAACGTGCCATAGACGTCGGCACCGCTCACGGCAAAGTCTATCTCCTTGTATCCTCCCACGGCACCTTCATTGAAGTCGGTGATGCTAAGTTGCCAGCCCTTCGACTCGCAGAAACGCTTGTACATCTGGAACAGGTCACCAGCGAAGAGACAAGCCTCGTCACCTCCAGTTCCCGCGCGAATCTCCATCTGCACGTTCTTGGCGTCCTCAGGGTCTTTCGGAATCAGAGCAATCTTTATCTCTTCCTCCAGTTTCGGCTGCAGTTCTTCGTTCATTGCCAGCTCCTCGCGAGCCATCTCTCTCATCTCGGGATCGCTCTCGTTGGCGAGAATGTCCTTTGCCTCCTTGATGCCTTCGAGGCATGCTATATATCGCTTCCTTGCGTCCATGATGTCGCCCAGGTCTTTGTATTCCTTGGTCAGTTTCACAAAGCGCTGCTGGTCGGCAATCACGCTGGGGTTGGTAATTAGCGTTGTCACCTCCTCGTATCGGGCTTCTAGCCCGTCAAGTTTCTGTAGTATGCTGTTGTTGTCCATTTATTTGTATTTCTTGTATGATATGTATGATGAATAGGCTGTGGCAGACGTGGCGATGCTTAGAAGGACACTACTCCATATGGATAGATCATGGCTCCAGTTGTAGTATATCATGAATAGACTGACTATCAATAGTATAACGCTGCCAATAGAGATGAAAAGGGCGAAGTGTTTCATGAAACCTGACCGCTTTTAATAGTTAAATTCTCCGTACTCTGACCGAATCGTAAGACTTTTGGGACCTTCCTCGATGTGTCCAATAACTTGAGCATCAATGTTGAACGACTTCGAGATGGCGATAATCTGCTCTGCCACTTCGGCTGGAACGTAGATTTCCATGCGGTGTCCCATGTTGAACACCTGGTACATCTCTTTCCAGTCGGTGCCGCTACAGTCGTGAATGGCTCGGAAGAGTGGGGGAACGGGGAACATGTTGTCCTTCACCACTCGGCAGTTGTCGCTCACGAAGTGGAGCACCTTTGTCTGTGCCCCGCCCGTGCAATGCACCATACCGTGAATATCTTTGCGATGATTGTCTAAGATTTTCTTGATAACAGGCGCGTATGTCCTTGTCGGAGACAGAACCAACTGACCTGCATCTATCGGAGAACCTTCTACATCGTCGGTAAGTTTATATTTGCCGCTATACACGAGTTCTTCGGGCACGGCATGGTCGTAACTCTCTGGATATTTCTCTGCTAGATATTTAGCGAATACATCGTGGCGGGCAGAGGTAAGTCCGTTAGAACCCATTCCGCCGTTGTATCGTTTCTCGTATGTTGCCTGTCCTGTTGAGGAGAGTCCTACGATGACATCGCCAGGGCGAATGTTCGCGTTGTCAATGACATCGCTTCGGCGCATACGGCATGTCACGGTAGAATCGACGATGATGGTGCGCACAAGGTCGCCCACATCGGCAGTCTCACCGCCAGTAGGGTAGATTCCGATGCCCATGTTACGCAGTTCTTCAAGCAGTTCATCGGTGCCGTTAATGATGGCGGAGATTACTTCGCCGGGAACGAGCATCTTGTTGCGGCCAATGGTGCTGCTTACGAGTATGTTGTCAACTGCTCCAACGCACAGCAGGTCGTCGGTGTTCATCACTATGGCATCTTGCGCGATACCTTTCCACACGCTCAGGTCGCCAGTCTCTCGCCAGTACATGTAAGCGAGGCTCGACTTTGTACCTGCGCCGTCAGCATGCATTATGTTGCAATACTCAGGGTCGCCGCCAAGAATGTCGGGAATTATCTTGCAGAATGCCTGCGGGAATATACCCTTGTCGATGTTCTTTATGGCGTTGTGAACGTCTTCTTTCGCTGCGCTCACGCCGCGCATCATATATCTGTTGTCCATTATTCTTGTTTGTGAGTTTTTAGTTTAGGAGTTTGCAAGTTTTTTCATTCAACATTATCTCTCTCCATGCCAGAACTCCCATGAGGCAAAAGCCTGCAGGAGAAGCATTTCAAGACCGTTCTTTATCGTCGCTCCACGTGCCGCACCTTTCTCGAGGAACAGCGTCTCGTCTGGGTTGTAGATGAGGTCGTAGAGTATGTTGTGTTCGTCCATTGCTTCGTATGGCAACTTTGGGCACTCGTTTGTGTGCGGGTACATTCCGCAAGGCGTGCAGTTGACTATCACGTTATACTCCTTCACCACGTCGGCCGTAATCTTGTCATACTGTATTGTGCCTGGTCGCTCGTATCTGCTCACGAACACCGTCTCGAGTCCTAAAGAACGCAATCCGTAGTCGATGGCCTTCGATGCGCCGCCCGTTCCTAAAACAAGTGCTTTCTTGTGACAATCCTCCAGCATGGGCTCGATGCTTCTGGTGAACCCTATTACATCGCTGTTGAAACCCTTCAGAATGGTCTTTGAACCCTTGTGCTCCACGCTAATGACATTTACGGCTCCGATGGCTCTTGCTTCAGGACTGATATAGTCGAGAAACTCCATCACTTTCTCCTTATAAGGTATTGTGACGTTGAGCCCGCGAAGTTCGGGATTTCTCGCCAATACTTCGGGCAGTTCATCAATTGAGGGAATCTCAAAGTTGATGTAGCGCGCATTGATTTTCTCGTTGGCGAACTTCTCGTTGAAGTAACTTATCGAGAAGGAGTGTCCCAAAGGGAAGCCTATCAAACCGTACTTGTCCATAATGTTTATTGTTTGTATTTTATTTATCTCCTTATTCTTCTACTTGGAGGCCAAATATAGCGTGCAAATGCCGAAGGTGAGTCGGCGGAATTGTGCATTGCTGAACCCAGCCTTCTTGAGTATTTCCATCATCGTTTCTCCTTGCGGGAATGCCTCTATGGTGGCGGTGAGGTATCGGTATGCACTCTTGTCTTTAGAGATGAACTTTCCGTAGAGCGGAAGGAAGGTGTGACTGTATATCCAGAACAGTTGTTTCATGGGGAAACTTACCGGCTGTGTCAGTTCCACGATGCTCAGATGTCCGCCGGGTTTCAGCACGCGGCACATCTCGCTGAGACCTTTGTCGAGGTCCTGGAAATTCCTTATCCCGAAGGCAGCCGTCACGGCATCGAAGGTGTTGTCGGCAAAGGTGAGGTTCAGACAGTCTTCTTTCTTGAACGATATAATGTTGTCGAGTGAGGCCTGTTTCACCTTCTTGCGTCCGATCTCCATCATTCCTTCGGAAATGTCTGCGCCTATGAGTTCCTCTGGCGAGAGCATTTGTGCGGCGAGAATGGCGAAATCGCCCGTACCTGTAGCTATGTCGAGCATCTTCTTAGGCTTGAACGCCATGAGTTGCGCTATTGCCTTGCGTCTCCACCCTTTGTCGATGTCCCACGAGAGGCGATGGTTCAGCGTGTCATAGTTGGGGGCGATGTTGTCAAACATCTCCTCCACCTGCTTCGCTTTTTCCTCGCCTTCCTCGTAAGGCTTTATCGTTTCCTGCTTATACATTATTAATAGAGTACGGATGAACGTGAACTGCTGTTAGAGAGATGCCAGATAGTCCTTGACATTCTTCTCTATGCGTGCAGCAATGTCGCCCTCTTCGGTCGCCTTGTCGAACTTCTCGCCAGTAATATGCTCGTAGAGCTCGATGTAGCGGTCGCTCACGCTTTCAGCATATTCGTCGGTGATTTCGGGCATTACTTGTCCTGGTTCGTTCATGAAGTTGTGCTCGATGAGCCATTGACGTACGAACTCCTTTGAGAGTTGTCTTTGTGGCTCGCCCTTAGCCAGTTTCTCCTCATAACCGTCAGCATAGAAATAGCGGCTGGAGTCGGGTGTGTGAATCTCGTCTATGAGATATACCTTTCCGTCGCGTTTGCCGAACTCGTATTTTGTGTCAACGAGAATGAGTCCCTGCTTGGCAGCGATTTCCTGTCCACGAGCAAATATCTTGCGGGTATAGTCTTCCATTACCTCGTAGTCTTCCTTCGACACGATGCCCTGGGCGATAATCTCTTCCTTTGAGATGTTCATGTCGTGACCTTCATCAGCCTTAGTTGTCGGTGTGATGATAGGCTCTGGGAAACGCTCGTTCTCACGCATGCCGTCGGGCAGTTTCATACCACACAGTTCGCGGCAGCCGTTCTTGTATTCGCGCCAAGCCGAACCGGTGAGTATAGAGCGGATGATCATCTCCACGCGGAATCCCTCGCATTTAAGTCCCACGGTGACCATTGGGTCGGGAGTTGCAAGTTTCCAGTTAGGGCAGATGTCGGTTGTGGTGTCAAGGAACTTGGCAGCAATCTGGTTCAACACTTGTCCCTTGAACGGGATTCCCTTAGGCAGAACCACGTCGAATGCCGAGATTCTGTCGGTAGCCACCATTACCAGAAGGTCGTCGTTGATGTCATAGACATCGCGCACCTTACCATGATAAACACTCTTCTGTCCTTCGAAATGAAAATCAGTCTTTGTTAATGCTTTCATCTTATATTATTTTTAATCTATTTATCTTCTTTCGGATTGCTTTCTTCTGCCTTGCTATGGGCTTTCTCCTTATCGTACGCCTCGTAAGCATTCACTATTCGCGTCACCAGTTTATGTCGCACGATGTCTTTTTTGTTCAGTTCGATGAACGAAATGCCCTCCACGCCGTTCAGGATTCTCCTTGCCTCGCGCAAACCGCTGCGGGTGTCGTTGGGCAGGTCTATCTGAGTCATGTCGCCAGTAATAATCATCTTGGTGTTCCATCCCATTCGGGTGAGGAACATTCGCAGTTGCGCCGATGTCGTGTTCTGCGCCTCGTCAAGAATGACTACGGCATCGCTAAGTGTGCGTCCGCGCATGAAGGCGAGCGGTGCAATTTGTATGATGTGCTTCTCCATCATGTCTTGAAGCTTCACCGCAGGTATCATGTCCTCAAGCGCATCGTAAAGCGGCTGCAGATAGGGGTCTATCTTGTCCTTCATGTCGCCCGGCAGGAAACCCAGTTTCTCGCCAGCCTCCACGGCAGGTCTTGACAGAATGATTTTCTTTGCCTGCTTCTCTTTCATCGCTTTCACAGCAAGGGCAATGCTCAGGTAGGTCTTTCCCGTTCCGGCAGGCCCCACCGCGAATATCATGTCGTCTCTCTCGAAGGCGTCGATGAGTTTCTGCTGGTTCTCGCTTCGTGCCTTTATCGGGCGGCCGGAGATGCTGTAAACCACCACGTCTTTCACGGCATCGTCCTTCGTTTTCCTTCCGTTTGCGATGTCAAGAATGTCTTCCTCGCTTATGGAGTTGTATTTTAGAACGTGACGGCGCATTGCCTCAATACACTCTTCGAAATGCCCCATCTGCTCGTTGTCGCCGATGACGCGCAGCACATTGTCGCGGGCCACGACGCGCAACTTGGGAAAGAGCGCCTTAATCATTTGAAGGTGGTTGTTTCCAACGCCATAGAACACCACGGGGTCTATGTCTTCGAGTACTATATGCTTCTCTGTCACGATGTCTCTTTTGATATTTCTTGCTAAGAACGGTTATTTCTTTATATATATAAATCACGTGCAAAAGTACAAAAATAATTCGATAATCCACTTCCTTTCTTTCTATTTTATGCTTAAACTTACATCTTTTGACTGAAAATGGGAAAAATGTCGGAAAAAACTATTAACTTTGCCACTCGAATACGACTTTTATGAAGTTTAAGATAACAAAGAATAGATACTTGGAAGGGTTCGGCATTATAGTTATCCTGCTGGCTCTGGTGCGTTGTTTCTTCCCCTCGGTGGCCGAGAAAAGGGTGGCCATGCAGGGCGAGGTGGCAGCAGACAGCACCATTCTGGCAGAACCCAAAGCCTCAGAAGATGCTTCCCTAAAACAAGAACCTGCCTCCAAGCCTTTAAATATAAAGCCTTCGAAGTTCTTTGATTCGGCAGGAAACATCATTAAAAACAAGATACAGAGTGTGAACAACTATAAGGAGGCCTTCCCCGATACCAACGACTTGCAGATGATAGCGGCTCAGAAGTATGGTGTTAAGCCAGTTGAGCATCGTGCTGATGCGGAGAACAGCAAGACATCTCTTGTGTATATCGGCGCAAATCCTTATTATGACATCGACCCGATGAAACGAAGCATACCTTATCTTGTGCCGCGTGCAGCAACGCTTCTTAACGACATAGGCAGGGCTTTTTTTGACAGTCTTCAAGTGAAGGGAATTCCGTTGAACCGCTTCATCGTGACTAGCGCCACCAGAACGCGTGAGGACGTGGCCATCCTGCGTCGTCACAACAGGAATGCAACGGAGAACAGCTGCCACATGTATGGCACCACTTTCGATATTTCATATACAAGGTATAATCCTGTTTCAACTCCCGCCCGTGACGACCAGTTGAAATGGATATTGAGCGAGGTGCTTCGCGATATGCGTGTAAACGAACGTTGCTATGTGAAATATGAAGTAAAGCAAAGTTGCTTCCACATAACAACCAGATAAAACAATTACGAATGTTGAATTTCAATCTTAATTCAACATTCGTAATTTGTAATTGACGAGGCATATCTTCGTGATTCAGCCTCGATATTATTAATTCTAATAGTCTTCTTCATCAACGATGTCGGCAGCCTCGAGTGAGAGCGAGTCGGGGTCTTCCTCTATTGTCGTGCGATAACTTTCCTCTGTCAGCTTGTCCTCGTCGAAATCGTCGTCTTCATCGTCGTTGTTGTAGTTGTCAACGATTTCCTCTTCTTCATCGTAGTTCTCATCATCGAGTATATCTTCTTCGTCATCGTTGACTTCGAACTTGGTGCGCTGACGCTCTACTTTTGGTTTCTCTTTTGCAAAGATGGCCTCTGTCCAGCTGCCTTTCTGTATCTCGAGAACCTCATAACCATCGGCCACCTTTTTCTCATACATTCCGCCCTTCTTGTGAAGACGGTCGGATGGCAGGGTAGTGGTGCTGATATCGAAACCGTGCTGTATGATGTCCTGAATGCTCTGAGACAAAGAATCCCATCCCCCGCCAAAGTTGCGGTCGAGCACTTCAATGAGCTTGGCAGCCGAAATATGGCCGATGTTCTCGTAGGTGAGGTCGGTAACACGCGTAATAGGATGCTTCTTAATAGCCCATTTAACCTTCTCGTTGTCGTCAGTTTTTATTTGGGCGACCTTGAAACCTCTTGCTTCGTATTTCTTAATAACCTCTGGTTTGTCAATCTTCACTTCCTCAATGTCGAAAGCGCTCTTGATGATATCTAAGTAATGGCGCATGTTGTCTTTCAGGTCAGCATCTTTCTGTGCAGATTCTACCATGCGGAAGATGTCGTTCTCCTGAATGTCCCATACGTTGCTTTTGTTAAGTGTTTTCAGCGTCAAAGTTTTACTTGCCGTATCTTTCATATGATTAATTGTTTTTATTCGCTTGCAAAAATACTATATTAAATCTTATTTCCAAGTTTTTAAATGAAAAATTTTGCTAACAATGAAAAAAAACTCAATCACCTTGCATTTTTACATTTTAAATCTTTAATTTTGCAACATAATATGGCTGAGCCGTTAGCAGAAAGAATGAGACCTCGCACGCTCGACGACTATATCGGGCAGAAACACTTGGTGGGCGAGGGTGCCGTCTTGCGTGGAATGATTGACGCAGGGCGCATCTCCTCTTTTATATTGTGGGGACCTCCAGGAGTGGGAAAGACCA
The DNA here is from genome assembly GCA_900315095.1 of uncultured Prevotellaceae bacterium. Taxonomy (GTDB): domain Bacteria; phylum Bacteroidota; class Bacteroidia; order Bacteroidales; family Bacteroidaceae; genus Prevotella. The sequence continues at coordinate 19,938 of OMXS01000007.1, forward strand.
CTTTGGCGCAGATTATTGCAAACAAGCTAGAGACTCCTTTCTATACTCTGAGCGCTGTGACAAGCGGTGTTAAGGATGTGCGAGAGGTGATTGAGAGGGCGAAGAACGGCCGTTTCTTCAATTCCGCAAGCCCCATTCTCTTCATAGACGAGATACATCGCTTCAGCAAAAGCCAGCAAGACTCGCTTCTCGGGGCGGTAGAGAGAGGCATAGTGACGCTTATTGGCGCCACAACAGAGAATCCCTCGTTCGAGGTGATTCGCCCTTTGCTCTCGCGATGCCAGCTTTATGTGCTTAAACCTCTCGACAAGGATGACCTCATGCAACTGCTTCAGCGTGCCATAGAGAATGATGTGGAACTGAAGAAACGCCACATCGAACTGCGCGAAACTTCGGCAATGTTGCGTTATAGCGGTGGAGACGCCCGCAAGTTGCTCAACATTCTGGAACTCGTTGTTGAGGCGACGCCAGCAGGCGATGATGTCGTGGTGACCGATGATGTTGTGGTTAACCGCCTGCAGCAGAACCCTCTTGCATACGATAAGGATGGAGAGATGCATTATGACATCATATCTGCCTTCATAAAAAGTATCCGGGGGAGCGACCCTGACGCCGCTCTGTACTGGATGGCACGAATGATTGAGGGTGGCGAAGACCCTCAGTTCATTGCCCGCCGCATGGTTATTAGTGCGGCAGAGGACATCGGTCTTGCCAATCCTAATGCTCTCTTGCTTGCTAATGCTGCCTTTGACGCCGTGATGAAGATAGGATGGCCTGAGGGCAGGATTCCCCTTGCCGAATGTGCTGTTTATCTTGCAACGTCGCCAAAGAGCAACTCTGCATATATGGGTATTGGCAAAGCGCTCGAGGTGGTTAAGCAAACGGGCAACCAACCCGTGCCTCTCCATCTCCGCAATGCGCCAACAAAGCTTATGGCAGACCTCGGTTATAGCGACGGTTATAAGTATGCTCACGACTATCCTGGCAACTTCGTTGTTCAGCAGTTCCTTCCCGATGAGTTGCAGAACGAGCGTTTCTGGCATGCACAGCACTCTCCTTCGGAGGAAAAACTATACCAGCGAATGCTCCAATGCTGGGGAGAGCGCTTCAAGAAATAGTATCTTGTCCGAAATATCATGGAAACATTCATCTTCATCATAGAGTTTTTGGGAACATTTGCAGCCGCTATCTCGGGCATCAGACTTGCTGCTGCCAAGCAATTCGACTGGTTTGGCGGTTATGTTGTAGGTCTTGCAACTGCTATCGGCGGCGGAACACTTCGTGACCTCATGATAGATGCCACTCCGTTCTGGATGACCAAGAGTATATATATAATATGTACGGGAATTGCGCTTGTGGTAGTCATTATCTTCAAGCGATACCTTGTGAGACTCAACAACACATGGTTTATCTTCGATACTCTTGGGCTTGCATTCTTTACTGTTGCCGGAATACAGAAGTCGCTCATGTACGGTTTCCCCTTCTGGGTAGCCATTATAATGGGTTGCATCACAGGAGCGGCGGGCGGAGTGGTGCGCGATGTGCTGATAAACGAGGAGCCTTTAATATTCCGAAAGGAGATTTATGCACTCGCAAGCATCATCGGCGGAGTGATATTTCAGGTGCTTTCGTGGCTCAATGTGGGCGATGCTGTTTGCGCGGTAGTGTGCTTTGTAAGCGTTGTGGCTATGCGCATCCTTGCCGTGAAATATCACATTAGTTTGCCGCATTTGAAGGCTGAAGACATAGAGAGATAGCCTTTGAAAACCGCTTTTTGCCACTTTTTCACAAAAAAACGCTCGAAATATTTTGCGGTTAGCAAAAAACTATGTACCTTTGCACTCGCAATTCAGAAATGAGGCTCCGTAGCTCAACTGAATAGAGCATCTGACTACGGATCAGAAGGTTGTGGGTTTGAATCCCGCCGGAGTCACGCAAGGAAGAAGGACAGAACCAAATTCGTTTGAGTTTTGTCCTTTTTTCATGCGTAAAACTGAGCCCGTGGCAGGGGCGGGATGGACGTTAGTCAATTCGCCGGAGTCACGAAACGAGGTTGATAATTGTCAATCTCGTTTTCATTTTATGTCTTCTTGTAATGCGAAAGATGCCCAGTTGCATTGCAAAAGGGCATCTCTTGGAGGGTAAAAGATATACCTTTGAGGATACGAAAGGTATACAATTGAGGATTCAAAAGATATACCTTTGGGATTCGAATGGTATACTTCTTGGAATGAAATGTTATCTTTCTATCTGCTTAGAACTTTCTGTGCCATCGATGGCGGTGACTACGAAGATGAGAACCCGCTCTTTTTCAAGACCTTTGAGGTTGACCATCATCTTGTTGTCAGATATCCCCATCGTGACAAATTCTGCCACTTTCTTGCCGCTATAACTTACGACTGAGACTTTCACTATTGGCTTTTCGCTCGTTATGGTGGCACGAGTGCCTTTCTTATTCATCTTCACGTCAACGCCGAATTGCTCAACGGCATCGTTATTGTCGTCAAGAGTGTCGTCTTTAACTTTTATTCCTAAGGCATCGAGAGCGGCATAGGCATAGCGCTTGCCAATCTTCCGGTAGCCCTCGGTGGAGAAATGCACGTTGTCGCTAAGTGGCGAACAACCCTTGCTGCTAACTACATAACTGTTGTTAATCCATTCTGGCAATTGTCTGATAGTTGGCAGAGCATGTGCGCATACGCCGTTGTATGTGCTGTCGACGGTTTCTCCTGCTATCAGCGGACATTCATCTGCCTTGAGGTTCAGTTCGTTAAGCAGGTTGTCATAGAGTTCTTTCACCATTCTCAACCATGTGTCGTTGTAGGCGTCTGTCTCGCCTTGATGTAGCAGGATGCCTTTAATAACGCCGTCGTTTTGTGCTTGCTTTGCCAGCGTGATGAGCCTTTTCAACGGCTCTCCGCCGTAACAGTTCACTTCGTTTCTTTGCCAGTCGGGCAGGTTGCCGGCTGTCCATTTGGCGCAAGAGTCAGGATGGAAGAGGCGTATCGAACATCCGTCAACAGCCACGATGATAGTTCCCACGCGCACATCCTTCGGCAAATGCTGAACCATAGTGCGTCCAAAGTAGTCGGTAGGACCAATCTTGGTGTATTGACGCGCAAGTGGCGGTATGGCCTTGCGCCATTTCCCTGTCTCGTGGATGTCGCAATCGGAGGCCGTCATATTCAGAAAACGGTCGTCGACTATGGAGTCTTGATGCTCTATCGGACCCTGTCCCACCATGTTTGATTGTCCAATAGCAAGGTAGATGTAGAAGTTTGGGTCTTGTGCGTGGCACACATTGACTGCCAGCAACATAAGTAAAGTAAGTGCAAAATGTTTCATTGTAGTTGTGCAATTAATTCGTTACAAAGTTAATGTTTATTTTCGTAACAATGAAAGAAATTAGAATAATTGGAATAAATTTATTAATTTTGCCCTCTGTATATGGAGAAAAGAGAATATGACGAACGCCAGAGAGAGGTGATTGATGCTGGCGAAGGTTATCATCTGGTGCTTGCGCCGCCTGGATGTGGCAAGACCGAGGTGCTGGCTGAGCGCATCTTGCGGGCTCATCAGCGCGGTGTGGCCTATGGCGACATGCTATGTCTTACATTCACAAACCGTGCCTCGCGCAGCATGCGGGAAAGAATAGAGCAGATGGCAGGCGACAGCGTCGATGAACTTTACGTCGGTAACATCCATCGCTTCTGCTCCAAGTTCCTCTTCGATAATGAGGTGCTGCCTATGGAGACGTCAATTCTCGACGAGGATGACAGCGCCAGCATTATCGCCGACTACCTTCAGCAGGACGAACTGTCAATAATGGGCGATGCGAAGGTGCGCCATCAGTATTCCAAGATTGTTAACCTTCAGCATTTCATGCATCAGTATGCTGGCGGTTATCCGCGCGAACTGATGGTACACGGCGAGGATGTCAACGCCAAGGCCTTGCGGCAGATATGCTCGATAATGATGAAGGACTTCACGCGCGGCAATATCTCAGAATTCTACCATAATATTGACGACTATGGACGGCTTGCCGAACTCAACCGAAACGGCGAGTTGCAGAACTTCATTCGCATGATGTCGGCAGCACGGCATTATGAGAGATACAAGCAGCAACATAATCTTGTGGACTTTGCCGACTTGCTTCTTATGGCATACGACACGCTGGTTAACGGTTACGAAGGCAAGCGTTACAGTTGGATACAGATAGACGAAATACAGGACTTGAGCCCCTTGCAACTCGAGATTGTCAACCTCATTACGGCCAAGGAGTCGCCAACAGTAATGTATTTGGGCGACAGTCAGCAGGCCATCTATTCGTTTATGGGTGCCAAAAGCGAGACACTTAACCAACTCGCCAGCCGCTGCACGATACACAACTTATACACGAACTATCGCTCACCAAAGTATCTTCTCGATGTGTTTAATACCTATGGACACGATATGCTCGGGCTTGACGAACGCTTGTTGCCGCAGACAAGCAAGATGGTTGAGGCGGAGAGGGGTGACCTCTTGATAGGATGTTCACAGAATAATATCGACGAGCAGCAAGACGTGGCAGAACTCGTGAAGCGCATACATGCACGATATCCGGAGGAAACTATTGCCGTTGTGGTGAGTTATAACTCGGAGGCAGACGATATCAGCGCGCGACTGACAAACCTTGGTGTAAGCCATTTCAAGGTATCCGGGCATGACCTGTTTTCCGAGCCAGCCGTGAAATTGCTGTTGGCGCACTTTAGCGTGGCGATGGGCGACCACGATTTCCTCGCATGGTCGCGACTTGTGGCTGGCATAAAGGCGGCAGGGTCGAATGCGGCGGCACGCGAAATGGTTCGCGACCTCGCCCTGAACGGTATGACACCAGCCGACCTTATGCGTGACGACGGTATAACATCGTTGCAGGAGTTCTTGCAGGCTTATTCTCATGAAGACATAGTTGTGTTCGACACCGAGACAACAGGACTGTTTGTCGAAGAGGATGATGTGGTTCAGATAGCGGCAATCAAACTTCATAAGGGGGAGTTTGTGGAGGGCTCAGAGTTTAATGTGTTCATCCGAACCGAGCGCGAAATCCCCGAGATGCTTGGCGACTTGAAGAATCCCCTGATAGAGGAGTGTCAGCGGCAGACGTTGCTTGAGGCTACAGATGCCTTGCAGCGGTTCATGGATTATGCCGAAGGATGTGTGTTGCTCGGGCACAATGCGCAGTACGACTATCACATCATGGACAATAACATGCGGCGAAGGTGCGGACGCAAGGACTTCAAACAGCATTTCCCTCGATGTCTCGACACGTTGCATATAGCAAGAATCATCAACCCCAGGTTGCGCTCTCATAAGCTGAAAGACCTTATCGTGGAGTTCGGTCTTGAAGGCGAGAACTCTCATCTTGCCAACGACGACATCATGGCAACATGGCATTTGGCGGATTATTGCTTCCGTGAGGGTTTGCAAAAGGCCGAGCGTCAGGTGGATATTCCTATAAAGTACAGCCGTGCGATGAAACGTCTGCGTGATACATACAAGCCTCTGTACGACCACACTCGAGGCTTGATGTATGAGCAGCGGGGTGGGGAAGAGCAGGCGCTTCTTGCCGAATGGCGTTATGCATACGACTTCCTAACGGCACAGAACCGTGTGGAGCCGATAAAGAAGATGAATTATGTTGAGCGTTATCTTCAACATGATGTTATCGGAGACGACCATAGTCCACTCCATGTGCAACTGGAACAGCACATGAACATGCTTAACACCCTGAAAGAGGCAGACCTCTGCGGAAGCGAGAGCATGCAAGAGCGTGTGTTCGTTTCGACTGTGCATAAAGCAAAGGGGCTGGAGTTCGATAACGTGATAGTTTATGAGGTGAGCGATGGCAACTATCCTGGATTCTTTGCCCGCGACGATGCTCAACGCCAGCAAGAAGAAATGCGTCGTTTGTATGTTGCCCTCTCGCGTGCAAAGCGCCGCCTTATACTGATGTGGAGCCTTAAGCGCATTACTCAATGGGGCAGAGTGTTCGACCAGAAATTGTCTCCCTTCGTTGCTTGTATCGTGCGTTTCTTCCAAAAGATGTAACAATAGAGAGTTGAACAAGAAGTTTTTCTTTTATTTTGTTGTTCTCTCTTTTTTCTGTAATTTTGCACCGAAATGAAGAGGAATGTTATTAAACAAGGCGGCGACTACCAGTATTTTGAAGTCACGAAGGAACAGCCGTTGCTGGATTTTCTGCTCGAGCATCTTCAGGGACAAAGTCGCACGAAGATAAAGGCCACATTGCAAGGTCACGGCGTGCTTGTCGGCAAGACATGCCAGACGCGTCACGACTTTCCGCTTGTGCCTGGCATGCGCGTGGCTGTGAGCAAGACAAAACGCAACTTGAATATTCTGCGGAGTCGCTATGTCAAGATAGTTTATGAAGACCAGTATCTTGTTGTCGTTGACAAGGCCGTGGGCATTCTCTCAATGGCTGCTGGTCATTCGTCATTGAACGTCAAGGCTGTGCTCGACGACTATTTCCACAAGTCGCGGCAGCGGTGTCATGCTCATGTTGTGCATCGCTTAGACAGAGACACGAGTGGCTTGATGATTTACGCCAAGGACATGCAGACGGAACAGGCGCTTGAGCGTGATTGGCACGGATGTGTTTATGACCGCCGCTATGTTGCCTTGCTCTCTGGCAGGATGGAGCAAAGCGAGGGCACTATTGCCAACTGGTTGAAGGACAATGCAGCCTACGTCACCTATTCCTCGCCCGTTGACAATGGTGGCAAGTATGCCGTGACGCATTTCAGGACATTGGAGGAGCTGGGTGATAGGTCGCTTGTGGAATTCCGTCTTGAGACGGGAAGAAAGAACCAGATACGTGTGCATGCTGCCGACATGGGCCATCCCGTGTGTGGAGATGTGAAGTATGGCAACGGCGATGACCCGATAGGTCGTTTGTGCCTGCACGCTTATGTGCTGTGCTTCTACCATCCCGTGACTCGAGAGCGCATGGAGTTCTCCACGCCTGTGCCGAGGAACTTCTTTGTTTAGAGTTTATATATTATAGTATTCAATTTTAGTTATTTGTGTTTAATGAATATGGATAATTTTATATATAGTGATTTCCTATACTATCTGTTCGGCATTGTCGTTTTGGTAGTGGTGTTTCTTCTGATGAAGAAAGTAGCCAGTTGTCTGATTAAGAGCATCGTTATGCTTGTTATAATGGCGATACTTGGTGCGGTTTATTACATCTACTTCTTGTCATGAGAAGCAATTAAGGGGAAAAGAGAAAAGAGGAAGGAGAACACCTTAAAGAGCTTGTTTATAGCATCTCAAGAAGTGTTCTCCTTCCTCTCTCGTTTTATTTTCTTTTTCAGAATTATCTTCTCAAGTCGAATCCCAGTCGAACTCCATCATAGTTCTTGCTCAGGTCGCCGATGGTGGAGAGCGTGCTGTTGCCGCTTACTGATGCCAGCATTTGCAGAACGCTGAGAAGTTTCTTCGACTCAAAAACAAGACTTACGCCCTTCGCGTTACGCGTTACATATCCCGTTGTGGAGAGCAGCAGGGTCTTGAACTTTATCGAGCTGTCCGATTTGTTGTAAACGTATGTGCCGCTGATTTTCTTGCCTCCGATGTTAGCGCTGAACGTTTTGTCTTGGTTGAATGTGAATGAGGTGTTCCCGCCGTTGATGCCAAGTTTAGTGTAGGTCTGCTGCAGTTCGTCTTCAATGCGCTTTGCTGCCACTTCGCCACCAGCCTGAGCCAGCAACTTGTCACTTGTGAATGCGCATCCCGGCGACTCGTATGACCATGTTCCATAGAGGTCTTGCTCGTTCAACTTCGACAAGCCGATAACATTATAGATAATGTTAGATATCGTCTCGCCGTCGGTTGCAGCCCCGAGAATGCCGCCCAAAATGTCTGTACCACCCTGGTTTGTTGTTCCCATTCCTGTAAGTCCACCGCAGCTGCTAAGCAGCATTGTGGCGGAGAGTGTCAAAATGCTAAAAATCTTTTTCATATCATTGTTTATTTAATAGGTTTTTCTTCTTCGTAAATTCTGATGAACACCTCGCGCAGCCGTTTCTTGTCCTCTATTGTCTCCCGTATCGCCTTAAGACTCTGCTCGTTTGGCGAGCCAGGAATCCATAGTTTGATATATCCGTTCTGCGAGTATTTCTGCTCCATGTGTTCGCAGAAACGTTTCCATTGCTGCTCTTTGTCCATTTCCGCATAGTTGGAGAGCCCGAACTGCACCGTGCGACGGAACACCTTCTCAGGTTCTAGGTCGCGGTCTGCCTCAGCCACTATCTTTCCGTAGATGCTGCGAGGAGCGTGGCTTGCCGATGCGCGGTGATCTTCAACAGCCTCTTTCATTATTTTCATCTGGTCTTGCGAGAACCAGCGCTTGAGTCGTGCGTCTGCTATAAGAATCTTTCCGCTTGTAAGATGATGGACAGCACGCGGTCCTGAAAGTCCAAGGTCGTGATATGCCGCAACGGTATATGCCATGTTGAGGTTGGCACCCAGTTTGCGTGCAATCTCGAGCGAGCGCCTCACGACACGCGTTACATGCTCCATGTTGTGAGCCTTGTCAAACTCGCTGTAACGCGGAAGAATGTTCTTCTCAATGAACTCCATTAAATCAAGACTGACGCTGTTCTCCATGCAAAAAACGTTTTATTGCTTGCAAATATACGTATTTATGTTTAATTTTGCAACGTTTATCACAAAAGATTATGGAAGAAAATGTAAAAAAGAACTCGTCACGCGCCTGGATGCTCGCCGCCAGACCCAAGACACTTACGGGCGCTGCAGTCCCCGTGATGATTGGCTTGTCGCTTGCCTATGCCGACTTGCGCGCAAGTGGTTCTTTCTGTTGGTTCCCCGCTGTTCTATGCATGCTCTTTGCTTTTGTCATGCAGATAGACGCAAACTTCATAAATGACTATTTCGACTTCATCCGTGGCAATGATGACGAGACGCGCCTTGGACCGAAACGCGCTTGTGCACAAGGATGGGTGAGCAGCGATGCAATGCGTCTGGCTATAATTGTCACTACCAGCCTCGCATGCATTATCGGTCTGCCATTGGTTTATTATGGTGGTCTTGAGATGATTCTTATCGGTTTGATATGTGTTGTTTTCTGTTTCCTCTACACCACCAGTCTCAGTTATCTCGGTTTGGGAGATGTTCTTGTTATAGTCTTTTTCGGTGTCGTCCCTGTGTGTATTCCTTATTATATAGAGACGCATAGAATGACAGTACAGGTGATTGTGGCATCTCTTGCATGTGGCTTGGTAATTGACACTCTGCTTGTTGTGAACAACTACCGCGACATTGACAACGACCGCCGTGCCAAGAAGAACACACTCTGCGTGCGCATGGGAGCAGATCTAAGCCGTTATTTCTATCTTGCACTTGGAGTCTTGGCGTTTCTTATGGGAGCGATTTATGCCTTTGGCGGCCATTTCTTGGCGTTTGCTCTGCCTGCCATCTATCTCTTGTTGCATTATACCGCGTACAGGAAAATGGTAAGGATAGACCGTGGTTCAGAACTTAACAGCGTACTTGGAGACACGGCACGCAACATGTTCATTTATGGCTTGCTTGTTTCAATAGGTATTTTGATGTCTTGAAATAAGGGAACTATATACTATTTGACCTTTACGATATCAGCGGGTTGCTCATGGCAGAATTATGCCAAGAGCTGCGCCCTAACTTCAAGCCAATAAAGACAGGAAAGGGCTTCGACGTGGTGCGCTATGCGATGGCCGTGAGCAACGAACTCCTCTGGGCACTCGATGGCCTGGTAGAGGAAAGTGAGTGAACAAAATATCAGATATCAGTTATATCAGTTATAATTTGAGGTTATGACTTGCCCTGAACCTCCCTGTTATTTATCTATAACTAATTAATAATCAATAAGTTATATATATAATATATAATAATAAAGAAAGAAGGGTACCCTTCGAAAACTAACTGATATAACTGATATTGATATTGAAGAAATGTTAATTTTCATCTAAAAAGCAGAATATCAATGATTTACGACATTACAAAGAAGACTGCCCCCACCATGCCAAGGCTGGGAAAGGGCACAGAATGTATCAAAATCCTGCTCTCGCAGGCCTCAAAATTCATGTACGAACCCCTCGTTCCGGTACTTTTTCCTTCACTTGGCGCTCACGTAAGCGGCGCGGAATTTCGCTATCCTGACCGCACATGGAAGGAATTATGCGGCCAAATGGCAAATCTCGTTGCTGAAAGTGGGGTAACAAGAGCCAATTGTCACATATTGTAGAGGCAAAAATAACTCTTCTTTTCTCCTATGCTATTTCTAAATCAATTGAAGAAGTTCCACGAAACGCCAAATCGCAGAATCCGTTCGTTCAGAGGGTAGTGTGGAGTGAAGAAGTAGTTGATCTTGCCGGAGCCTGCGTTCACGTGACTCATCATCACAAAAAACCTCGCATGCTTCAGGTGAAGGTTCGCATAAACGTTTACTATCGGGTAATTGCCCAGTTCTACACGGCTCGTCTCGTTTTCCTGTACTGTAAACTGTCCAATTGCGGGGCAGTAGTCTGGAGCGTAATATTTCGTGAAATAGCGAAGGTCGGCACCAAGGTCGCAACGTAGCACACGTGCAATCCTGAAGTTCAGGAATAAGTTTGTGTAGATGTTAAGCGCAGGTACTGGCAGCACATCCTTGTTGCTCGAGTTCTGATAAGTCAAGACTGTTTCCCAACAGAGAGGTCCAAATTTCAAGTCTTGACTCAGTTGCGCTGTCAGAAGGCTAATGTTGCCGCTGTGTTGTCTTACCGCAACATCGTTTCCTGTCTTCAGGAAATCCTCTGTGACGGTATACTGTTGTCCGAAATACGTGTAGTTCTTTAGCGTTTCGGCCACTACACGCAGCGTTGTCTTAGTCTTTTTAAGTGTCAGACAACCTTCTATTCGCGTGCGAATCTCTTGTGAAAGGTCATCGTTGTCCCACCAAATATGGCGAGCGTGGTAGTGACGGAAGTAGAAAGTGGGTTTAAGCCTATGCAGATAGGCCCTTGCCGCCAGCCGCACAGTATCCCCCAGCAATGGGAAGTTGAAGTCTGCTGTCGCATCAAGTTTCAGCTGACCTGCGTCCTCGCCCATAACCCATGTTTCGGCAGTAACGTTATAGTGAAGTGCGCGGCCTTCCGTTTTGCTAAGTTGTCCTCCGATGCTCAACGTATGCTCGTTATAAACACAGTCTCTTGCCTCCAAATCAGGCAGCACGAAGTGTCTCATGTCTGACGTCACGAATGCTTTCAGTCCTGCTTTTGCCCACTTGTTGAATCCCTCAAGGAGTGCTACGGCAAGTGTGTTCTTCAGTTCGTAATGCCTTGTCTTGTCATAAATGGAGTCGCCAGTCAGCCTGCCAAGGTTGTAATATGTGTTCGCATAGAAGTCCTTAGGCGTCTGGTAAGCCTCATAAATGCGCTTGTAGTTGTCGAAATGAAGCGTATGAATGAAACTTGTAACGGGCACATACTCGTTTTTAAGCCATGATGTGTCTTCTTTTTCTTTGAGTTCTGCCGCAATAAGACTATCGGCCATTGCCTTGTCTGTAACCGTAATACGCCCTTCTTGTGCAGTAGATAGAGAATCCACCGGCTCGTCGCCTGCAATTTTTGCATCATCAGGACGTCCGGCGTACACCTTCTGGTTGTCGTAAGCATTCTCATCGAAGTCCTGGCCGGCGCGCATCGCTCTTCTGCGTTCCTGTTCCTTTGCTTTAGCGGCATCGTTCTCCTTCCTTGACTCCATAGCAAATTTCTTTGCCTTTATCTCATCTTCGGTCATGGGAACTTTACGATTGAATCCCACATTATACCGATGCGAAAGGAAAATGTGCTGGTTGTCGTTGCGATTCCAGTTCTGTTTGAGTACTGTAGGAATCTCATTAGAGCGGTAGTTGTCGTTGAAAATCTCTGGGTGAGTGATATACCTGTCATCGGTAATACCGCCACTCTCAGTCACTTTTTCGTGATTAGTTGAAAATATAAAGTGTGCCTGATAACGTTCGCCAAGATATGAGCCGAACAAAGTATAGTTAAAATGGCTCGTACTTTGCTCTTGGTAATAACCGCGACCATATATGTAGTCGAACTTGAAACCTAATCCTAGTTTCTTTCCTGCATTTATGGCAAACAATGCTTTCAGATGGTCCTCGCCGTTGGTTCTGTTTCCTGCCGTGTTGAAGGAAACATTTGTTATTGGCGATAAAGTGTTTGTGAAATGCAGTTGTTCTGGATGTGTGAAGAAATAGTCGTAGGGATTAATGAAAATGAAATGCCCCTTCTCGTTGCGGTCGGTAACGATGCGGTTCTGACGTGGTGAGCCTACATTACCTAAAGAGTTGTATTCGCCGCGCAATCCAGTATTGAAGATAGAGTTCATGTACATGTGCGGCATTGTGTCAGGCTCGGCCATATACCTGTCGCCGAAACGCTCGTCAACGGTCCACACTTTCAGGCCTCTTGGTATCTCCTTATGCCCGTTTCCCAGCGAGTCGCTTCTGCTTCTTCTTTGCGAAGCGTTCATTATTTCTCCGTCTTCGTTAATGGAGGTATAGTCTTCTTGTGCCATTACTGTTGTCGTAATGGCTATGAGCAGATATAAGATAGAGAGGACTTTCTTCATTTATTTCATTACTCTGAAGATGCATTCAACAAATTTAAGAACCATAGACCCCATTACAATATATGTGCCGACGTCGCGATTGCCAAAGAAATAAACGCACATGCCAACGATAGCCCCAAGAATGAAGAATGTGTTCAGCCAGTTGCGCAACACGAAATAGCGGTTTGGGTCTTTCTCCTTGCGGTGTGTTCTGTGGTCAGGGCGTTTAACAAGCACTTCTTGTTCCTGATTGTCTATGTTTGTATCTTCGTAATTATCCATCTGCTATAAAAATACTTTTGATGTCTTTTATAAAACTCTTGGTTTATCCATTGATTCCCGTCAGGCAAGCCTTAATCTTATCGAACACTTCGTCCTTGCGGTCAATGGTCTTGCGGCGGAACTTTGCTCCTGGCCTTACAAGTTTTGTCCTTGCCTTGTTCATTGCCTCCTTGTCGATTATCAGTTCCTCTGCCTTGAAAACAGTAGTCTTGTTAGGCCGCTCGTCATAGAAATACTTTAAGCGGCTCATAGTAACATTGACATGATTGTCAAAACATTCTACAAGTAGGGTGTACTGGAATTGAGTACGGTCAATGGAGAAGAAATTGGAGTTGAACACGAGCCATTCTCTTATTGAAGCAGCAATCTTGTACTCCTGCTTGTTCACAATTGACACATTGCTTTCTTCCAGTTGGTTTTTCTCTTTGACAAAATCGTTGAGGAAGGCAAGCATTTTGTCGTAATTGCTCTGTGCCGTAGAGCCGGGTACGTCGAAATCCATTACCCATTCCACCTTGCCGTCAACCTCTGGCACGGCGTTTTTCACCATATATTTCTCGTCGGCAATTGCTTTCTTGGTCTTTGCCGGTTTCTCCTTTACCTCTTTATTTTGAGTGTTCTGCTGAGTAACGGGACGTTCCCAGTTTCCTTGTGCCATCAAACCCATTGGAAGGATAAATGACAGGACGGCGATTATTATTTTCCTCTTCATAGTCTTTTTGTTATTAATAATTTTCCGCAAAGGTAGCAAATAAAGTTGGTTGTTAGTTGTTTTTCCTTGATTTTTTACGGATTTTTTATATAACTCAACTTCTTGCTTCTAACTCCTCCTGCAGTCGGATAATCTCGTCGCGATATTGCGCAGCCTGCAAGAAATCGAGTTCTTTTGCCGCTTTCTTCATAAGTGCTGTGGTGTTGGCGATGCTCTTTTCTATCTGTTCCCTGCTCATCTTCTCGATTATCGGGTCAGCCACCATCTCCATCTTGTCAGGTTCGATATATGGCCTGTATGTCAGGTCTTTAGCAGGTTTCGTTGCAGCATCACTTTCACCCTTAACGAGAGAGTTGGTGTCTATCTTCTTTATGATTTGCTGTGGCGTGATTCCATGCTCCTCGTTATATTTCAACTGCTTCGTTCGACGCCGCAAAGTTTCGTCTATCGTCAGCTGCATGCTTTGGGTTATGGTGTCAGCATACATTATTACCTTGCCGTTAACATTTCGGGCAGCGCGTCCTGCTGTCTGTGTAAGCGAGCGGTGAGAACGCAGGAATCCTTCCTTGTCGGCATCGATGATGGCAACGAGCGAAACCTCAGGCAGGTCAAGTCCTTCGCGCAGAAGATTGACGCCTACAAGAACATCAAATACTCCTTGCCGAAGGTCGGTCATTATCTTCACGCGGTCGAGTGTTGCCACATCGCTATGAATATAGTTTGCCCGCACGCCGTTGTTAAGCAGATATTCTGTCAACTCTTCTGCCATTCGCTTTGTAAGAGTGGTGACAAGCACTCGCTCGTTGCGCTCTGAGCGTTCTACAATTTCGTTCAAGAGGTCGTCAATCTGGTTCTCACTCGGACGCACCTCTATCTCCGGGTCGAGCAGTCCTGTTGGACGTATAACCTGCTCAACCACAACACCTTCCGCCTCGTTCAGTTCGTAGTCGGCAGGAGTGGCAGAGACATATATAACTTGGTTGACCATCTGCTGAAACTCCTCGAATTTCAACGGACGGTTATCGAATGCTGCAGGCAGGCGGAATCCATACTCCACGAGGTTCTTCTTACGGGCGCGATCGCCACCATACATGGCACTTATCTGCGGAACGCTTACATGACTCTCGTCGACAACGAGCAGGAAGTCGTCTGGGAAGAAATCGAACAGACAATAAGGCCGTTCGCCTGCGTTTCTGCCATCGAAGTAACGGCTGTAGTTTTCGATGCCGGAGCAATGTCCAAGTTCCTTAATCATCTCCATGTCATACTCCACGCGCTCCTTTATTCTTTGCGCTTTCAGCGTGTCGCCGAGGTCGTTGAAAAACTCCACTTGCTTCAAGAGGTCATCTTGAATCATGCGTATTGCCGACTCCGTCTGCTCCTTTGATGTTACGAAAAGGTTGGCGGGATATATCTGATACTCCTCAAACTGCGCTAGGCGATGATAGGTGATGGAGTCGAGTTCTTCTATTGCGTCAATCTCGTCGTCCCACCATGAAACACGAAGGACATTGTCGCTATAGGCCATGAAAATGTCAACAGTATCGCCCTTTACACGGAAGTTGCCGCGTTTCAGTTCAATATCATTCCTTACGTATAGGGCGTTGACCAACTGGCGCAAGAACATGTTGCGGTCGAGTCGTTGCCCTTTCTTTATGGTTATGACGCTGTTGGCCATTGCCACAGGTCCACCCATACCGTAGATGCATGAGACCGAAGACACCACAACGACATCTTTTCTTCCCGAAAGCAGAGAAGAAACAGCCGAAAGCCTAAGCCTGTCAATCTCGTCGTTTATGGCGAGGTCTTTCTCGATATAAGTGTCTGTCTGCGGAATATAAGCTTCAGGCTGGTAGTAGTCATAATAACTGACATAATACTCCACAGCATTTTCAGGGAAAAAGCCCTTCATCTCCTGGTAGAGCTGTGCCGCCAAGGTCTTGTTGTGACTAAGTATCAGGGTAGGGCGTTGCACGTTGGCAATGACGTTAGCCACCGTGAAAGTCTTGCCTGAACCGGTTACACCAAGAAGCACCTGACTCCTGTCGCCTCTCATGATGCCTGCAGTCAGTTGTTCTATCGCTTCCGGCTGGTCGCCTGTGGGTTTATATTGTGATGTTAGCTTAAATTCCATTCTGCAAATTTACTGATTATTTCTGACAGCAGCATAAAAAACGACTAAAAAAAACTAATAAAGCGCTGATATTGGCAATTTTTTACTAAAAAAAGCATTATGCGTTTTGCCATTAATGGAAATATGTGTAATTTTGCACCTAAATTTCGGAATAATGAAGAAGAATGTCCTTTTGGCTTTGGTTTCACTCTTGTTGCTCAGCGGTTGCGCTGGAGAGTTCAACAAAGTGTACAAGTCAAGCAATATAGATTACAGATACGAATATGCCAAGGAGTGTTTTGCTATGGGCAAATATGTCCGTGCTGCCACGCTCCTTCAGGAACTTGTCACCATTGAGAAGGGTACAGACAACGGTGAGGAGTGTCTTTATATGCTTGCAATGTCTGAGTACATGTCAAGGGATTACGAGACAGCGGCAGAGTATTTCAAAAAGTATTTCCAAGCATATCCACGCGGACAGTACGCAGAGATGGCTGCATTCTATATTGGTGAAAGCCTCTATATGAGCACCCCAGAGCCAAGACTTGACCAGACGCCTACTTACGCCGCAATTTCTGCTTATCAGGAGTATCTCGACCTCTTCCCCGATGCACAAAAGAAGAACGAGGCGCAGCAGAAGATGATGGAGTTGCAGGACAAGCTTATTCAGAAAGAACTCGCCACATCACAACTATACTATAACCTCGGCACATACTTCGGCAACTGCACAAGTGGCGGCAGCAACTACGAGGCATGCGTGATTACGGCAGAGAATGCACTTAAGGATTATCCTTTCTGTCAGGAGAGAGAGAAGTTTGCGCTGCTGATAATGAAGAGCAAGTTCGAGCTGGCCGAGCAGAGTGTGGACGAGAAGAAGGTGGAGCGTTTCCGCGATGCCGAGGATGAATGCTATGGTTTCATCAACGAGTATCCCGACTCGAAAGAACGTGCTACGGCAGAGAAATACATCGCTCGATGCAAGAAATTCACGGGAACAAGTGAGGAGAACAATTAAAAAAGAATAAAAACTCATATAAAAACATGGATTACAAGAAGTCAAAAGCACCAGTAAACACAGTAACTCGTAACATCATGGACCTTTGCGAGGACACAGGCAACATCTATGAGAGCGTTGCAATTATCGCAAAGAGGGCCAACCAGATTTCAGCAGAGATAAAGCAGGACCTCAGCAAGAAACTGGCTGAGTTCGCTTCATATAACGATAGTCTTGAGGAGGTATTTGAGAACCGCGAGCAGATAGAAATCTCTCGCTACTACGAGAAGCTTCCTAAGGCAACATTGTTGGCAACAGAGGAGTTTATAGAAGGTAACGTCGTTTGGCGCGACCTGAACAAAGAGGCTCAAAAAGAGGAAGAGTAATGCTGCAGCGCAAACAGACAGTATTCTTGCTTCTGGCACTCATACTCACAGTAGTCTGCCTTTGCTTGCCAGTAGGCTTGTTCACTCCGGAGAACATGCAGCCAACATCGCTGATGGTAAACCTCTGGGTAAACATGCCCGATGGCGCGCACGACTATTCGGTATGGCCTTTGTTCGCCGTGCTGTTGCTGTCGTGCCCAATAACAATAGCGGCTATCTTTGCCTATCGCAACCGCATTTTCCAGAGTCGCCTATGCCTCTTGTCAATGCTCTTGATGCTTGCATGGTATGCTGCATACGCCGTGTTCGGCTATGCCGTGCCGCGTGTAGAGAACGCTGCTTTCACACCTTCTTTAGCAGCAGCATTCCCGTTGGTTAATGTCATCCTTCTCCTTATGGCTCGTCACGGCATACTTGCAGACGAGGCTTTGGTGAGGGCAGCAGACAGAATCAGGTAATACATTATATATAAATAAGGTAAGCGCAACGATATATACTCGTTGCGCTTTTTTGTTTAGGCAATTATTACTTTTAGACCCTACATGGATGGTTTTCCGTAAAATGACCTGATGACGCAAGCCTTTCCCTTTAGCCATTGACCGTTGGTTCCCCGCCCCTGTAGGGGAGGGGTAGGGGTGGGGTCAGTAATTAAAGGAAAGAGATAAGGGAGATAAGTTGAGTTGTGTGTGGAAAGGCACTGACCCCACCCTCAACCCCTCCCCTACAGGGGCGGGGAGTCATTAGCATGGGGCCTAGTAGTACATAATTACCTTTGTTTATATACATTTGACGGTCTCACTAAGCACATCTGACATCCTCAGGAGGCACATCTGAGCGTCTCACTAAGCACATCTGACACCCTCGCTTGTGCCTTTTGAGAAGCCCAAAAACCATCAATCGACGATTCATTATTTGTTCTGAAGACATAAAAAGAAAGGACATCGAGAAAACCCGATGTCCTTTTATTGTTTAATGAAGATGAGAGTGCTTTTGAATTATGAACTCTCGCATTTCTTAATTAGAGTCCCAGACCTTTAATTGCCTTGTCGGCAGCCTTGTCAGCAGCCTCGTTGATCTTGTCAGCAGCCTTCTGCTTAGCAGCGTCAACAGCCTCGTTTGTCTTCTGCTTAGCAGCGTCTACAGCAGCGTCAGCCTTATCCTTTGCAGCATCAGCAGCAGCCTTTGCACCTTCTACAGCCTGCTCGCCAGCGCCGAGAGCCTCAACAGGAATAGCCTTAACACCCTCAACAAGCTTGTTCAAAGTCTCATTCTCACCTACAACGCTCTTTACAGTCTCAGCATTGGTTGTGAGCCAATCCTGTACCTGCTTTACGAGAGCCTTAGCCTCTTCGAGCTTGCCCTCTTTCTTCAGAGCCTCAATCTTCTCGTTGATAGTTGCAAGAGCAGCCTGCATACCGTTAGCGTCCTTAGCGTCGAGTTTCGACTGGAGGTCCTTTGTTACGTCTTCAGCAACATTCTCAACAGCTGGAGTAGCAGTAGAGTCAGCAGCGTTAGCGTCACCCTTAGCAGAGTTTGTACAACTTGCAAATGAAATTGCAACGGCAGCAACTGCCATAAACAATACTTTCTTCATAATCATGTTTGTTTTAAAGGTTGAATAAATACTAAATCGGGTGCAAATATAAATCAAATAAATGTTCGTTGTCATTTTTGTTTAGAACGTTTAACATTTAATTTTGAGGTATAGGAGTCTTGAAAGCAGTTAGTAGTGTAGAGAAAAAAGTAAGGAGTCAAGACTCAGAATAGCTCTGTTGTCTTGACTCCTTAATATTTTTATCTATAAAGAATATTAGAATTTCGCCATCTTAATAGCAACTACTGCACATTCGTCACCTTTGTTTCCGAGTCTGCCACCTGCACGGTCCTTAGCTTGCTGAAAGTCGTTGGTGGTCAGAAGTCCGTAGATTACTGGCACCTGACTTGTGGCATTCAGTTGTGCGATGCCTTGTGTCACTCCCTGACAGATATAGTCGAAGTGTGGTGTCTCGCCTCTGATTACGCTTCCAAGTATTATCACGGCGTCGTAACCGTCGTTGAGTGTCATCTGATGAGCGCCGTAGATAAGCTCGAAACTGCCTGGAACGGTCTTCACATGAATGTTTTCAGGCAAAGCGCCATGCTTTTCGAGTGTGCTTACTGCGCCTTCAAGGAGTGCGCCTGTAATCTCTGGGTTCCATTCTGCAACAACTATGCCGAAGCACATGTTCGATGCATCAGGCACTTGGCTGCTGTCGTAGTCAGAGAGGTTGTGGAGTGCTGTTGCCATGTTGTTATTTAACTGATGCGCGCTCTATGTACTTGTCAATCTCCTGCTGAACATTAGAGTTGACATACTTCTCCTTTATCTCCTGATAAATCTTCAGAGCCTCGTCCTTCTTGCCCTGCTGGTTCAGTATGTCAGCAGCGTAGAGAAGGAACTGTGGAGAGAGTGAGTTGTTCACTCCGTCCTGTGCACGCTTGTCTGCAACGCTTGCTGCTTTCTTGTATGTGTCAACGGCCTTGTCCAACTGGTTGGTGTTAGCGTATGCTGCTGCCAGCGCGTTGATTGCTGCAGGTGCAACGAGAGCATCATCTGCGGTAGAATAAGACTCGAAGCATTTCAGAGCCTCGTTCCATTTCTTCTGCTGTGCGTAGCAGATGCCTGCATAAAGTTTTGCAAGGTTTCCTGCGTCTGTGTTGCTGTACTCGTCAGCAATCTTCAGGAATCCAGCGAAACTTGCCTTGTCACCGTTAAGAGCCTTGTCATACTGCTCTGTATCGAGGTACTGCTGACCCTTGGCCAGTTCGGTGCTTGCCTTCTGTGCGCGTGGCTCCAGATAGTAGTTCTTGAAGAGGAAAATGCCTAAAACAACCACGATGAGGGCTGCTACAGCATAAAGAATAGGCTTGCGATACTTCAGAAACAAAGCCTCTTTCTTGTTCAGAGCGTCGTCTTCAACAACACTCTTCTTAATGTCTTTTTTTGCCATTATTTTATTGTTTTGTTTAATCGAATAGAATTCGGGATGCAAAATTACTCATTTTATCTCACATACTGAAAACTTTTGCTCGTTTTTTTTCCCTATCTCCAAAATAATTACGAAATTTGCAAGCGGAATGATACTTAAGAAACTCTCAATACTCAACTATAAGAACATCGGCGAGGCGGAACTTGAACTCTCGCCAAAACTGAATTGTCTCGTGGGAAATAACGGCGAGGGCAAGACTAATTTGCTTGATGCCGTGTATTACTTGTCGTTTTGTCATAGTGCCAGCACGAATATCGATTCGCAGGTGATACGTCACGATGAGGATTTCTTCATGCTGCAAGGTACTTATGAAAGTGAAAAGGGTGACGAGGAATCGGTATACTGCGGTATGAAAAGAGGAACGAAAAAGCATTTCAAGCGTAACAAAAAAGAGTACCGCCGACTGTCGGAACACATCGGGTTGCTTCCGCTGATTATGGTGTCGCCTGCAGATACCGCTTTGATAGAGGGTGGCAGCGAGGAACGCAGGAAGCTGATGGACGTGGTTATATCGCAGTATGACCGCAACTATCTTGATTCTCTCAACCGTTATAACAAGGCATTACAGCAGCGCAACTCTCTGCTGAAACTCGAAGAAGAACCAGACGTCGCGCTTCTTGAGATATGGGAGGAGCAGATGGCACGAGAAGGGGAGTTTCTTTACGGTAAACGTGACGAGTTTATTAATCTTCTGTCGCCGCTGTTCCAGCAAATATATCAGCGCATTTCAGAAGACAAGGAGAAGGTAAGTCTTCGATACGTCTCTCATTGTCAGCGTGGACCGCTGCTCGAAGTGATACAACGTGACCGCGCAAAGGACCGCATCATGGGTTACTCGCTGCATGGTGTTCATCGTGATGACCTTGAGATGATGCTAGGTGATTATCCTATGAAACGTGAGGGCAGTCAAGGGCAGAACAAGACCTTTGTTGCTGCGCTGAAACTTGCACAACTGCAATTCTTAAAGACGAAAGTTGGCACGGCGCCTTTGCTTCTTCTCGACGATATCTTTGACAAACTCGACGCTCATCGTGTGGAACAAATTATACGCCTTGTGGGCACAGAGGATTTCGGGCAGATTTTCATCACCGACACCAACCGCAGCCATATAGACAAGATTCTTCAAGGCAGCGGGGCAGACTACCGTTTATTTGAGGTGGCACAAGGGAAAATCAGCGATGCGAGGAATTAGAAGTTGATAAAGTGAAGTAATTGCAAATATTTTAGAAAGTAATGTTTAAGAGAGAAGTATTATCGTTGTCAGATGTTCTGAATCGTACTTTGCGGCAGGAGGGACTCGAAACCCCCATGCTGCAATACCGCCTCATTGACTCATGGGAGTCGGTGGTGGGGAAGACTGTGGCACGTTACACAGGCGAGAAATACATCCGCAACCAGATACTTCACGTGAAAATCCTTAACCCTGCTTTGCGCTCAGACCTCAATATGATGCGCACCGACATCGCCAATCGCCTGAATCAAGCGGTAGGCTCTCGTATTATTATAGACATTCGCATTTACTGATAATCACCTCTTTCTTTAGAACTCGTAGTTGTACGAGATGAACAGTCCTTTCATAGGAGGGTCAAGGTGGCACAAACCGTCAACGCAGAGATATGCGCTAGAGACGCGGCCATAGCCAACAGATAGTTCATGACTGCCCGCTGTGAATCCCACCTCACCATACCAGTAATGTAATTTCGTCATTCCGCAGTTCCACTCGTCGCTAACAGCAAAGGTCCAATGTGGAGACACAGTTAGCGATAGTTTTCCGTATAGCCAGTCGCCCTCGTAGTATGTTGATGTGAGATATTCAAGGTCGGCATTTAGCGAAAGCCGTTCGTTAAGGTCATATGTGGCATCAGCAACGAATATGTTGTTATGTACCTTCTCATCACCGTCATCAAGTATCGTGGCGTTGTATATTTGGTTGATATAAAGGAACTTCAACGAAAACGCTTCATTTATTTTCTTATCAATTATGGCGCTGATATCTTGATAAAAAGTGCCTCCTTCATCCTTGTGTAATGACCTTGCATGCGAGAAGTCCAGCGTGAGTGATGTGCCGTATTTTCCTCCTAGCATGGTGCCTTCGGGGAAGTTGTATGTCATCTTCGCTTGATATGCCTGTTCACTTTCTAGTTGTGGTGCAGGAAAGGATGATGACAAGTCATAATCGGCGTAAAACTCAGAAAATGAAGGCATGAAATTTACTCTTGCTGCAAGTCCTGCCTGCGTACGTTCCGATCTGGCGAGAAGGTTCTCGGTACGTTTTGTTCGCAACAGTAAAGAGAAGTTGTCTTTCTCGTATTTTGCCGAGAAGATGTATGCTTTTCCACTTCCTCCTTGATAACCGTTGGTCGCCGAGGGGTCATCGCTTTTATGTGCATATTCAGCGTATAAGGTTATAGGCGCGAGGTATAAGGTTGAGCGTAAAGAGAAGAGATTGACGTTTCTCTTCAATTTTTCTCCTTCTAGGGTTTCCTGCGATGGATGGTGGATGTTCACGTAAGATGCGCCGAGGGTAAGGGACGGGTGGTTGTCGTCAATCGAACGAGTGAGAGGGAATGTGTGTTGCGCGTCTACTCCTGTTAGCAGGGCATCGGAGTGCCCCCAGTAACGTCTTTGCTTTCCTGTGAGAGCCTTAATGGTCATTCCCTTCAAGGGATTTAATACCAGGCGTGCGCCTAGAATAGAGTTGTCTATTCCGAGTGTGCGTTCTTCGTATGTCCGTAGAGTAAGTCCTGAACCGAACTGCTCGTAAAATGTGCCGAGAGTGAGTTCTGCACCTTTTATCTTCCCTTTGATGTAGTAGTATGGGACTCCCCATCCGCGGAACTGTTCTTCATATCCTGGCAGAGGATGCTTGAGGAACTCAAAGCGTGCACCTGCATCTATATATCGACTCTCCACATCTACGTTGGCATAAGTGTTTGTCAGAGCCCATTCGCCGTAGCGTTCTGTCCCTATCGCTTCGTCGTATTGCGGAATATAAATGTTGCTCTCGATGCTCCCCGATACGGAGATGCCCGAAGAGTCTGCTTCCTCCTGCGCATATAGCGCGAGAGGGAAGAGAGCAATTAGTATTGTTAGTTTCTTGTTCGCTATAGTCATTAATATGTCTTGTAATAATCCAAACGTCAATGCTTAAAGTTCGCTAGTCCTTCTTTCAGGAACTTGAGATAAGCACGCGGGTCTTCCTTATATGCGAAGGAGCCAGAGAGAGGCTCGCCTTTCGAGTTTACAGCAACGTAGAAGGGTTGTGCCAGATAGCCGAATTTTGTCTCTTGCAGATAACTCCACTTGTCACCTACCGTGCGCAGAGTCTTCTTCGTACCGTTAGGCATTGTCACCTCGATGTTCTTTTCCAATGGCGTCTTGTCGTCAACATAGAGTGATACGAGAATATAGTTGTTGTTAAGGGCCTCTGCCACTTGAGGGTCGGTCCATACTGCAGCCTCCATTTTACGGCAGTTCACGCAGCCGTAGCCAGTGAAGTCAAGCAGCATGGGTTTTCCTGTACGTATAGCCTCTGCCATTCCCTCGTCGTAGTCGAAGAATGCAGCCTTTACCTCCTTGCTGTTGAGATTGAAGTCTTGTGTGCTCATCGGCGGAGTGAAAGCGCTGATGGCCTTGCAAGGTGCACCCCAAAGCCCTGGTATCATGTATATGGCGAAAGCGATAGATATAAGTCCTCCCATAATTGCGATGACGGGTTTAGGTTTTATCGTACCGTCTGCTTGTGCGTCGCTCTGGAAGTGGAGCATGCCGCAAAGGTAAAGGCCGAGTAGCAGGAATATCGCAATCCACAGGCAAAGGAACACTTCGCGGTCGAGCAGGTGCCATCCGTAGGCAAGGTCGGCAACGGAGAAGAACTTGAGTGCAAAAGCCAGCTCGATGAATCCAAGCGTCACCTTTATGATGTTCATCCATGCGCCGCTCTTTGGAGCCTGTTTAAGCCATGATGGGAAGAGGGCGAAGAGCGTGAATGGCAATGCCAGAGCAAGGGCAAAACCGAGCATTCCAATGGCCGGTGCCACGATATTGCCCGATGTTGAGAAATCTACGAGCAGGAATCCTATGATGGGGCCTGTGCAGGAGAAGGATACAATGGCGAGAGTGAATGCCATGAGGAATATGCCGAGCAGTCCGCCTGTCTTGCTTGCCTTGCTGTCAAGTTTGTTGCCCCATGATGACGGCAGCGTTATCTCGAACCATCCGAAGAAGGATAGCGCGAAGACCACGAGCAACGCAAAGAAGAATAAATTAACATAGGCATTAGTGGCGAGTTCGTTAAGACTTTGCGCACCATAGATGGCTGTGACGGCGAGTCCCAGCGTAAGATAGATAACTACGATGGAAAGACCGTAAGTTATAGCATCGCTAACTGCCTTTCGCTTGTTGTCTTTTGCACGCTTGAGGAAGAAACTCACAGTCATTGGGATTATGGGCCAAACACATGGTGTGAGGAGTGCCACAAAACCTCCGAGGAGTCCCATGAGGAAGATAGAGAGCAGACCTCCGTTGTTGCCTTCCTTTGATGTTGGTGGGGTGGTGGTTAGTTGCTGTATGCTTGCGGAGTCTGGGGCTACAAACGCTGTGTCCTGTATGTTTGCGGAGTCTTGGGTGAGAGATTCTGGCTGATTGGCGTCAGCCTGCTCCTCAGCCTCCTCTTTAGGTGTTGAGGCCTCTTCCTTTTTCTTGTCTTCTTCCTTTTCTTTCTCCTTCATCTTAGGTGCTTCGCCGCTGTAATCGAAGTCTACTGAGGTTGGCGGAAGGCACATCTGGTCGTTGCAAGAACCATAAACGAGACGGCCGCTGACGTCATATTTCCCTCCTTTTGCATGGAAGCGTTGCGAGAAGGTCACGGCATCCTCGAAGTAACGTACGTTCATTCCGAACATCTCGTCATACACATTACGCTCGTTACCGATGGCCTTGAGTGGTCCCTCTGCCTCTGCGCCCTCGCTCTTGTCAATGGTGATTGATGCCGAGACGGGACCTCCTGCCGGCAGTCCTGGGCTGTAAACATGCCATCCCTTATCTATTGTGGCAGAGAAAAGCACGTCGAAGGTGTTGTCGTTCACCTGTTTCTTCTCAACCTTGAATCGTACGGGCTTTGGCGTCGTCAAGCGTTGTGCCGATGCTGTCGCTGAGAATATTGTGGCAATTAATGCCAGTATCAATAGTCTTGTTTTCATATTATATCCTTCAATGTTCATCTTTCAATACTTTGTCTTCAAGAATTATCCTTCTTTATCTTCTTCTACGACCTTCGGTCCTCTCACCTTGTCTATTTTCTGCAGTCCTGAGCGTATCTCGATGTTCACACCATCGCTAAGTCCTGTCACCACCTTCTTGCGTTCATAGGTTTTGTTTCTGCCTTCACCCTTTACGACATACACATAGGTGTCGTCGCCCTCAAACTCTATGGCACTCTCAGGTACGCAGAGCGCACCCTTGGCACTCTGCAGTTCTATCTCGGCATTGGCGCTGTAACCCGAGCGAAGGTTGCTTCCTGCAGGAACGCTCACAGCCGCCTTTAGCTCGAACTGGTTGGCGCCGTTTGTCTCTGTTGCTTTTGGCGAGATATACTCTAGATGAGCGTCGAAGCGCAGGTCTTGCAATGCTCCGATGGTTATTTTCATGAGCATTCCCTCATGCAATTGTCCCACCTCTGTCTCGTCGATGTTTCCACGGAATATGAGGTCGCGCATGTCGGCAACGCTTGCTATCGTGGTACCGTCGTTGAAGGTGTTGCTGAGGATTACAGAGTTACCCACCTTCACGGGGATGTCTAGTATCACTCCGCTGATGGTGGAGCGTATTAGAGTGCTGCTGGCGCTGGCATTGCTTGCCGAGACACCATCGCGCACCACCTGCAGGTTGTCCGTGGCTGCCTTCTTCTCTTCCTGTGCCTGCTTCAGGGCCTGGTGCACCTTATCGTACTCATCGGCACTCACTAGTCCCTTGTCGAAGAGCATCTTCTCGCGTTCATGGTCCACCTGCGCCTGCTTGAGATTGACGTCAGCAAGTCGCAAACGGCTCTGTGCAGAACTTAGTTGTCCCATATCGGGTATCACCTTCACTTTGGCAATCACCTCGCCGGCGGTGACATTCTCGCCCGCCACCTTGTATATTGCAGTTATGATACCGCTTATCTGTGGCTTCACGTTCACCTCGTCGCGCGGTTCTATTTTTCCTGTGATGACAGTTGACTTGCTAAGGTCCATTACTTTCGGCTGAAACTCCTCGTACACTTCCTCCTTGGGAAGTGACTTCATGTAGAGAAACACGAAAGTACCGAGAAATACTAGGGCAATCAGAGCTGCCACGATGATTTTAGAATAACGTTTCATATCTATATTATATCTTTCCTTTATTGTTTATTCGTCGCGCATGGCATCGACGGGTTTTATGCTCATGGCCCTGAGTGCAGGCGCAAGCCCCGCGAGAACGCCGAGAACGCTAAGCAATGCTAGGGCTGCAATGGCTGCCCAGAAACTTATCTGAAAATGTGCTGTGAGCACACCGTCGGTGGTGGAGCCCAGTTCAAGCATCTCGAGAACGAACACCGTGAAGAGTATGCCCATCATCCCAGCCACTATTGTAAGCACCACACTCTCGGCAATTATCTGCGAGAGTATGTTCGACGGTGTTGCCCCTATGGCTCGCCGTATTCCTATCTCCGTTGTTCGCTCCTTCACCGTCACCATCATGATGTTGCTCACGCCTATGGCACCAGCGAGAAGTGTGCCAATGCCCACGAGCATGATGAGGAAGTTCACTCCCGAGAACAGGTTGTCGAGCATTCCGAACATCACCTCAGAGTTGAACACGCTGATGGCTTTCTCGTCGGTGGGGTCTATATGGTGTGCGTTTGCTATGACGCGCCGCATCTTTGATGTTATGTCGCTCATTGCCACCCCTCGCTTTGCTGTCACGGCTATGAGATGCACCGTATCGCCCCTGTTGTATGCTTGTTGCATTATAGAGAGCGGCACAGATATTGACTCGTCGGCGCTGCCGTTGATGTTTATGTTACCGCTAGAGTAGTCCACTCCCACCACGTTATAGTATATCTTGTCTATGCACAACCGCTTGCCGCAGGGGTCGCCTCCTCCAGGGAACAGTTCCTTGTATATTTTCTTCCCGATGACACACACCTTACGGTTCTGCTGGATGTCCATGTCGTTGAGATACCTGCCGTAGTGTATTCTCGGTTGCTCCACGTTCTGGTATCCCGCAAGCAGTCCTTTTACTGTGGCGGTGCTCTTTTTGTCGCCTACGGTGACCACGCGTCCCCATTCAGATATCATTGGCTGCACCTCGTCCAGTTCTGGCACCTGTTCCTTCAACCGCACCACGTCGTTGTAGTTCATGCTCCACCAACGTCCCTTGCGCAGTCCGTTGTATGGCTTTGTTGTCGATTGCGCCCATATCATTGCGGAGTTGGTTGCAAAACCGTCGAAATTTCGTGCCAGAAGTTCGCGCAGTCCATTGCCGCCTCCGAGAAGTGCCACGAGCATGAAGATGCCCCAGAACACTCCGAAGCCAGTAAGCAGCGAGCGGCTCTTGTTTCTCGTTATCGTGTCGAGAATCTCGCGATGGCGGTCAATGTCAAATAACAGCATAACTCCTAACTTCTAACTTCTAACTCCTAACTTCTAACTCCTAACTCCTAACTCCTAACTCCTAACTTCTAACTTCTAACTCCTAACTTCTAACTTCTAACTCCTAACTCCTAACTTCCCTCACTCCGCTCTCAGCGCCTCGATAGGTCTTATCTTTGCCGCTTTCCTTGCGGGAATGAGGCCTGCGATGGTACCTGCGATAATCATCACCAGAGTTGCTTCTATGCACACATCTATGCCCACGGTGGGGTTGAGGAACATTGTGGCTTCGAAGACACCCGAGTTAACGGTTGTGTGTCCTATGGTGGCATCCATATATTCGTTTGCCGCCACTCCGAGGAGCATTCCCACATATCCGAAGAAAGTGGTGATGATTACACTCTCTATTATTATCAGTTTCAGTATAGACCACGGTGTGGCACCTATCGCCTTGCGTATGCCGAACTCCCTTGTGCGCTCCTTCACGGTAATGAGCATGATGTTAGACACTCCCACGATGCCGCTGAGCAGAGTGAAGAGTCCTATTATCCACAGGGCTGTCTGTATTATGCCTATGCCGGTGTTCATCTGCATGCTCTGTGTGAAGCGGTTCCATATCCATATTGCTCCCTCGTCGTCGGGTGCTGCGCGGTGGTTGCCGTTGAGGCGTGCGAGATAGTTCTTCTCAAATTCCTCGTTGGCCTTCTCTGTGGGCAGTCCGTGGAACGAGAACACTATGCGGTCTGTCTTGTCGCCTTTGTTGTATATGGTGCGGAATGTGGTGAACGGAGTGTAGATGCTAGTGTTTCTTCCGCTCTTGTCCGACTTGTATATTCCCACCACCATGAACGCCATCTTTCCAACGTTGACATGCTTCCCGATGAAGTCTTTTATGTTTCCTTCCCACAGTTCCTTGGCGTCGTCGCTGCCCATCACTATCACCTTGCGCCTCTCCTTGAGGTCGATGTCATTGATGAAGCGCCCGTGCAGCATCTCCTTCTTGTTTATGCGTATCTCGTTGGGATAAACGCCCTGCATCTGTGTGCTTACATAGTTCTCACCGAGGCTCACGGCGTTTCCCTGTTGTTGTATCGTGGCTCCCACATCATCAACGATGTTTGGATACTCGTTAGACGTCACGTCGATGTCTTTGTCGTTCAGTTGTATTTCTCTTCCTTCCTTCAGACCGTCGTAGGCTTTGGTAGTCATTCCGCCTCCCACCATCATGGAGTTGTCCATGAAACGGTTGCTCTGCTGCATCTGCGCGTTAATCAGTCCGTTGCCGGCGCCAAGCAGAAATATAATCATAAAGATGCCCCACGCCACCGAAAATCCCGTCAGTGCCGTACGTAACTTATTCCTTTTGGCTGTCGCCAATATCTCTGCAAATATATCGTGCATTTAACTCCTAACACTTCGCTAGACGGACGTACACAGGGGAACGCCACTACAAATTAACTTCTAACTCCTAACTCCTAACTTCAATCACTCCGTCCTTAATCCTTATTATTCGGTCCGTCTGCTCAGCCACTCCAGGATCGTGAGTCACTATTATCATGGTCATTCCTTCCTTGCGGTTGAGGTCTTTCAGCAGTTGCATCACCTCCACGCTTGTCTTCGAGTCAAGTGCTCCCGTTGGCTCGTCGGCAAGAATAATGCGTGGGTTAGTTATCAGGGCCCTTGCTGTTGCCACTCGCTGCTTCTGACCTCCTGAGAGTTCGTTAGGGTAGTGGTCTGCCCATGCTTTCAGTCCCAGTTTGTCGAGATACTCAAGAGCCATCTGGTGCCGTTTCTTACGGCTCACGCCCTGATAGAACAGCGGCAACTCCACGTTCTCCACAGCAGTCTTGAACGAAATAAGGTTGAATGACTGGAATATAAAACCAATCATCCTGTTCCTGTATTCCGCTGCCTTGCGCTCGCTGAGGTTCTTTATGAGTGTTCCGCCGAGCAGATACTCGCCAGAGTCGTAGTTGTCAAGGATTCCGAGGATATTGAGCAGGGTGGATTTTCCCGAACCCGAAGCACCCATGATGCTGACAAACTCCCCTTGCGAGATGTCGAGGTCTATGCCCTTCAGCACATGCAGCGGCTGCGCGCCCTGGTAAGTTTTGTTGACTCCGCTCAGATGTATAATATTTTCCATTATTTAATTTTCGGGAAGCAAAGGTAATGAAAAACATTAACATTACAAACAAAACGCGCCATTTTTATGATAACGTTACATTTATGCGTTATTTGTTTTGTTGCTCTTGATGTGTTACGGAATATTTTTGTAATTTTGCAGGGCGCATAAGATATGCATAAAAAGAAAACGATGGATATAAAAGAATTCTTGTCGGAGTGGAACAATGACGACGACAGCATCGAGGTAAAGACAAGCGGCTCCACAGGCACGCCAAAGAAGATGAGGGTGAAGAAGAGTCGTATGCTGGCATCTGCGCGCCGCACTAACGACTTCTTTGGCTTGAAGAAAGGTGACCGCACCCTGCTGTGCATGAGTCTTGACTATATAGCAGGCAAGATGATGGCGGTGAGGGCTATAGAGCGCGGTTTTCAGATGGACGTTATTGAGCCGTGTGGCCATCCTTTGGCCCATCTTCCCTCATTAGGGGGAACTGAGAGGGGGTATGACTTCATCGCAATGGTGCCCATGCAGGTGTGGAATTCCCTTCACGATGAGAAAGAGCGTGCGCGACTGTGTGAGACAAAGCAACTGCTCATCGGAGGCGGTGAGATAAGTCGTGAGATGGAGTCGTTGCTGGCACCGTTGCCTTGTCGTTCATGGAGTTCCTACGGCATGACCGAGACTCTCTCGCATATCGCATTACGGCGCATTGGCAGCGGATTATGGTATGAACCGCTATCTCAAGTAAACCTTTCGCTTGCAGATGATGGCTGCCTTATAGTTAACGACGAGGCTACAGGGGCGTTAAACATGAAGACTAACGATATCGCAGAGTTTGATGCCGATGGCATTCGCTTTCGCATACTGGGAAGAAAGGACAATGTCATCTGCTCTGGCGGAATAAAGATTCAGGCGGAGGAGGTGGAGCGCATCATCGCCGACCACTTCACGTTGCCTTTCATGATTACCCGCAAGAAGGACGAGAAGTTCGGCGAGGTGGTGGTGATGGTTATCGAGAGCATCGAACGCGCGGCAATAGACACTGCCCGAAAAGTGTGCCAAGACTTCCTCCCAAAATACTGGCAGCCACGAGATTACATGACTGTGGAGAAACTGCCGAGAACAGAGACTGGAAAGGTTAAACGCTAAGAGTCCTTTCATAGCGAAGGTAGAAAGAACTCTCAACCTTTAAAGCCAGCACATTTTACTGTATGGGCATAGCGAGCAGCGGTCGGTAACTTCCGTTGGAACGAAGGTTGTCTTGGTGTCCAGCATTTCGCTTATTGTTCTTTTCATGTTTTCGAGGAATTCCGTCTCGAGAGTTGCAATGTCATCGATATACTCCCTGTTGCTTTTCGTTCCGAAGAAGAGTACAGGATTGGTGTCCTCTGCCTGCGAGAACTGTATGAACAGCAATGCCGGCGATACGGGCTTGCTGTGTTTCTTCTGACGACTTATCAGCAGCGAGTAAAGCATCGACTGCAGGTAATAGTCGCGATGTCCCTTGCCGCTGATGCTTGTACTGAACACCTCGTCAACACCTTTAAGTGGAGTGTCAATTTTTGTGGCGCTTGTCTTGTAGTCGATGACGCGAATCACCTCACCATTGCCGTTGTTCACCATGTCTAGACGGTCGATGCGGCCTCCCACCTTTATCTTTCTTGTGCCGTCGGGGGTGTTGATGTCAAAGTCCTCAAAGACGTCTGTCTCGAGATCGATGATGGTGAATGGTGCCAGACGAATGTCCAGTTTTATCAGCGTCTCGATGTATTTCCTTATCACCTCGCGGTTTATCAGTTGTATGCCGTTGTATTTCGGCTTGAAGGCAGAGTTCTTGTCCACCTTGAACAGTTCTATCTTGAATGCCTCGTCAATGGCGCGGTAGATGGCGGCCTTGTCTTTCAGCATCTTTTCAAGGATGTCGCGGGTTATTATCTTGCCTTTCAGAGGCGTGTAGAGAATCTCCGAAGCATCGTGGAACACCAGTCCGAAGATGCGGTTGTCCATGCTGTCGTCGTCGGCGATATCGTTCTCCTTCAGCCGTGCCACATAGTTGTAGAAGAATCTCAGCTGGCAATAGATATAGGTGTTTATTGCTGTGGGCGACAGTTTCCCTATCTTGCCCAGGGCAGCAGCCACCTCACCCGTCTTGCTAATCTCCTTGGGATGTGTCGTCTGTGTGTGCTGTCCAGCCGAAAGCGCCTCCCTTGTTATTGTCCACGACTCTGGCTTCTCCACGAGCAACTGCAGCATGAATCGCGACATCTCTCCCGACTGCACTCCGTCGGTGGAGTTGTTGTATACGATGGTCACGTCTTTGCACCGTTGTATTATGCTGTTGAAGTAATAGGCATAGACCGACACCTTGTTCTCTACCGTTGTCAGTTCGTGTCCGTAGCGAATGGAGTGGGGTATGAACGACGAGTCGCTGACGCCTTTAGGCATTTTTCCCTCGTTGCACGACAGCAGCAGAACATGGTCGAAGTCGAGGTTACGCGTCTCCAGCACTCCCATTATCTGCACTCCTTCTGCCGGTTCTCCGTGGAACGGTATTGACGTGGAGTCGATTATCTGCATCGTCAGTCGTTTGAGTGTGTCAAATCCCACCACGAGGTCGCCCTCAGTTATCAGGGTATCTATTCTCGTGAGCAGAGTGTACATCCTGAACAACGACTCCACGGCGAAACTGTTCTCCTGTTCGTTGCTCTTCGGGAATCGTTGCGCTATGTATTTAACTATATCTGCTAATCTTCTTATTAGCAATGCGTTATAGTCTTTTGCTGTAATATCAAAAGGAGCGAAAAGCAGAGATAATCCCTCGTCTGTTGCCAGTTCTTCTGCCGTTGGGAAATAGCGGTGTTTCTCGTTGAGGTTCTTGCGCAGTTGCGTTGCATTTTCAGAGATATAGCGAGCGTAAGGATGTGTCAGCATGTTGTTGATGAAGTGCAGTCGGAACACCTTGCCGTCTGCCACATATCCCTCGCTTTGCAGAGAGAAGAAACTGTTTACGAGTGTTGTTATTGGAGCCTGCGAGAGAGGGTAGCCTGTTGTCACGTTCACGGCAGGGATGTCTTCGGGCAGGCAATGTATGATGGTTTTCAGTAACGACTCGTCGCACATCACCACGGCAGTCCTGCGCCCGTCTGCCATGCGGTTGTTCTCCTTGAACCATTGACTTACATATCGTGCCTGGATGTTCTCCGTCGGAGCGCTGATATACTTCACCTGCTTTGCCTCCTTCATGGTATCGAAGACATCGGTGCGCGTGTCATCGAGTTCGTTGGGGAACTTCTCCTTCAACCGCTTGATGTACTTGCTTGCTTCGTTGGCGACATTGTCTCGGCCGTGCATGAAGAACTCGTCGTAATCCCAGTAGAACAGCGCCTTGCCTTCGTCCTTGAGCATGTTGAAGAGGCGTGTCTCCACCTTCTGCACCACGTTGAATCCCACGAAGATGTACTTCCCGCTGTCAGTCCTGAACTGTCCGCTCTCCACTACCTTCCTGTATAGCGCTCCTTCGTATGCCAGCCCCTGGCTCTCGAGGTTCTCGTTGAACTTATGGTAAATCTCCGCAAGACTGTTCCATATCTTCAAGAAGTTGTCTTTCAGTTTAGAGTTGTCGGAGACAACAACATTGAAGAACCTCTCTATGGCGGTCTTCTGCTCAGGCGTGAACTCTATGCTGCTCTCCATTTCGTGGAATGCCTTGATGTTCGAGAACACCGCGTCGGCATCGGCCATGTTCTTGTCGATGTCGTCGAAGTCGGCAATCATCAGTTGTCCCCATCCGAAGAACTTGTCGAGCGTGAGGTCTGCCGTGTCGTGGTAAACGGAGTACACTTTGAATAGTTCGCACACTAGTTTCACGGTGTCTGCCACCACGGTGCTTGTCTGCTGGCGGAACAGTTCGCTGATGGTGATGTAGCGCGGGCTCCATATCGGTTTGTCGCACTTTGAGGCGAGTATCTCGTTAAGGAAGAGAGACGCGCGCTTGTTAGGGAAAACGATGGTGATGTCCGACAGGTCGCTGCCGTGTTTCTTCAATATGTCTTCTGCTATATGCTCTAAAAACTGCTTCATTATAATTGATAATTTACAATTGAAAATTGATAACTCCTCGCGACGGGCGCACACGGGGGTACGCCCCTACAACTTCTAACTCCTCGCTCGACCCTGAAAGGGGCGCTTTCATAGCGAAGCGGAGAAAGAACTTCTAACTTCTAACTCCTAACTCCAATGATTTCGTTTTTATCTACATACCAGAGGTAGCCCTCGATGTTCTGATGCCCCATGTCGTCCAGCAGTCGCATGTAGCGGCGCACCTGCTCACGGTGTCCGTCCTTTGGAGTGCCGAACTTATAGTCAACCACTATGGTGGTGGTGCCGTCGGTCATCACGCGGTCGGGGCGGTGTTCCCTCATCTTGCCGTCCACGTTCTCCAGTATGGTGCACTCTCTGAATGTCTTCCATTTTCCTGAGAACCACTCTGCAGCGACGGGGTTGTCAAGGCATTTGTTAACTGCCGCTGTGAGGTCGTCGTGAGTCACCTCGTCATAGAGTATGCCGTCTTGCTCCATCTCTTTCATCACACGTTGCACGTCGTCTTTAGTGTCTATCTGCGAGAAGATGTTGTGCAGGATGTTGCCTCGCTTGATGTATGACGCGTGTTTCAGAGCCTCGTCTTCTTCGTCGAGGGTGAACTCTATGCTCTTGTTGCTCTGCCTGAAAGTTACGGGCACGGGGAACGACTTCACGTCCACCATCACCTTCTCGGTGTCTTGTGTGAACACGTTCTTGGTGGTGTTCTCCTCCTTCTCCTTGCACTCCTTGAAACTGCCGTAATGGAACACCAGCGTCTCTTCGTCCTCTTCAAGCGTTGCCCCATCGAGCATGTCTTTCACCTCGTCGAGCGACTGCTGTAATATGGCTGAACGCCCTGCGTTGCCGCTGTTCTGGCCTATAACGTATAGGTTGTTTGCTGCGCGTGTGAATGCCACATATAGCAGGTTCATGTTGTCCACGGTGGTCTGCAGGTGCTCGAACTTGTAGTCTTCGGCGAAATAACTGTCGCCCATCTCCTTGTTGCACCTGACGGGTATCAGCGGCATCTGGCAGAACGGTTCCTTGTCGGTGTGGCACCATAGCATGTCGTTGCCGCCAGTCTTCCAGTTGGCGAAGGGCAGAATCACGTTGTCGAACTCCAGTCCCTTGCTCTTGTGTATGGTAAGCAGTCGGATGCCGTCTATCTCGTCGCTCTTGATAGTCTTCTTGTGGAAGTCCTCGTCCCATTGTTGCAGCAGAGCGTCAATGCCGGGAGAACATTCGTCAGCAAACTCGCTTGCTGCGTCGTAGAAAGCACAGACGTATGCACTCTGGTCGCTCAGGCGGTCGATACCTAACACATTATAAATATGTTCTATGAGGTCGGCAAGCGGCATCTCTGTCATAGTGTCGAAGCCGTTGACAAACTCCTCGGGCAACAGGGCGTTAACGCTTTCCTCGGTGGCATTGCATAACTCATGGCTTAGGGATGACGTGCCAGGGTTGCTGATTCCTGCATAGTGCATTGCCAGAGTGGCGCGCATGAGCAGGTCGTCGGGGTGGAGCAGCAGCGAGAGCGCCTCTATAATCATGTTCACCGCAAGCGATGCATCCAGTCGGAAAGCCTCGTCGCTCACGATATGTATCTCGGGGCGCTCCTTCATGAATGTGTCTGCAATGAGCGCTATCTCCTTGTTCGACCTCAGCAGTATTGCAATCTTGTTTTGCGGCACGCCTCTGCCCAGCAGGGTGTCAACGGTGGATATTATCTTGTCGAGCGTGTTCTGCTGTAAGTCAGCCTGCGGGAATAGTGTTATCTCCACCTCGCCGCCGTCTTCACCTGTCGGTTTTTGCATAACGTTGCTGTATGCCGTTTCCAGTTGCTTTGCCATGTCGCCGCTTGTCTCTCTCTCCGTGTCTGCCTCATTCTTCACAGCCACATCGAAGAAAACGTTGTTGAACGTCACGATGTTTCTGGCAGATCGGCGGTTTTCTTCCATCGGCACAACATCGAGTTCTTCTTTCTTGAAAATGCTTTTGATGTTGTTCAGCAGTCGCCAGTCGCCCGAGCGCCACCGGTAGATGCTCTGCTTCACGTCGCCCACGATGAGGTTCTGTGCCACATCCTCCACGGCGGGGTTGGCTCGGCTCATGCAGTCGCGCAGCAGCACGAGGAAATTGCCCCATTGCACGGTGCTTGTGTCCTGGAACTCGTCTATCATGATGTGGTTCACCTGCGTGCCTATCTTCTCGTAGATGAATGGCGAGTCGCTGTCCTTGATGAACTCTGCCAGCAGTTGCTGAGTGTCGCTGAGCAGGAAGCGGTTGGCGTCGGCGTTCATCTCTCCTACCTTTTTCTCTATCGCCCCCAGCAGTCGCAGCTGGTTGATGTATCTTAGCGACATTCGCGCGGTGTTATACTTTGGCAGATTGCTTTTGAAATTCTTTGCAGCCTCTTTGTATAGCGGTGCCAGGTGTTGCTCAGCCATGTCGAGCAGTTCGGGGCGTTTCTTCGCTGCACCCTTCAATACCCATACGGTGTGGTCGTCGAGGGCATCTGTGTAGGTCTTTGCGCCCATGTCCTTCTGAGAGAACTTGCCTTCAGCCAACTTCTTGAAGTATCCGCACATGGTCTTGTTCAGGTCTGCCGTGTCAATGCCTTTCTCTTCAAGAATCTTTTGGAACCGCGGTTCGTAACTTGCCATCGTGGTCTCAAAATCGTTTACAATCTTGTACATGCTGGCGGAGAAACTCTCGAAGCGTTCGTCGTCGTTTACTACTTTGTTTATCTCGTCACGCTTCTCTTTATATACATCCTTGAAGATGGTCTTTCCGAACGACTTGATGTTCTTTGTCACGTTCCAGCTTTTGTTGTCGGCAATGTTCTTCGAGATGAAGTCGATGATCCATGCCAGTTCGCGGTCGTCAGAAGACAGTTCCTCTATCATCTGGTCCACCGCCAGTTCCTCCACATCCGAGTCGTTGAGCCCCACGCGCAGGTTGGCTGCCAGTCCCAGTTCGTGAGCGAGATTGCGCAGCACGCCCTGGAAGAACTTGTCTATCGTCTGCACCTTGAAGTGGTCGAAGTCGTGGATGAGGTGGGTGAGTGCTATGCCTGCCCTGCGGCTCACCTCGGCGCTGTCCATCTTCAGTTCCGTGCACACCTTCTCTGCGTAACTGTTAGAGTCGGGCAACTGTTTCCAGATACCGTACAACTGCGACATTATGCGCTGCTTCATCTCCTCCGTCGCCTTGTTGGTGAATGTCACAGCGAGAATCCCCTTGTGGGCCCATTCGGGATTCTTTATCATCAGTTTTATGTATTCCACCGCCAGGCGGAATGTCTTGCCGCTGCCGGCACTCGCGTTATATACTTTCAGTTGCATAGGCTAATCAATTTTACATGCAAAGATAATGAAAAAATCTGAGAAAGGCGAAAGATTCATACCTATAAATTCCCATTTTTATCCATTCTGCCGCCATCGCTATGGCGACTGGTATATGTTTCGCGGTGCCGAGGCGCGTCATTGGGGCGATTAGAGGTGCCTTCTGGCGGTGCTGTTGATGATGAGTGGCGGTCTCGCGGAGCATCTCTGCTGCGCTCTGTCAGGGCTGTTGCGGTGCGGAGCATCTCTGCTGCGCGGTGGGGTGGTGGAGCCCTGTGTGACTATGTATCGCGCGTTATGAAGAACAATACAAAGATACAAAATGAAAGGGCTTTTTGCAAGAAAAAACGCGAATTTCTTCCGACCATTTAAGGTCGGAAAATTTTGCCCTAAAAGTGGCGAAACCCTTTGTTTCAGGGCGTTTCAGCCAAGGTCGGAAAGGGTCGGAAATAGGTCGGAAAAAAGTTGGGTGATGGGTGTAGGTTGTTTGGTGTTGGTGGTCGCAAGGGCGAGCGGGTGGTCAGAACTATTAGCAATTAGCCAACACCCATCACTTTTAACAGAGTCAACAGAGTCAACAAAGTCAACAAAGTCAACAGTCAACAAAAGGGGTTTTTGAGATTTGCATGGTGATAGACATCTGGCTGTGGTGGATGTTATGAAAATATATGTATATATATTTTATATTATATATATATTATAATATATATATAATATAAGAAATGAGACACATAAAATCCTGAACCCCGAAAAGGGCTTTTGTTGACTGTTGACTTTGTTGACTTTGTTGACTTTGTTGACTTTTGTTGACTCTCCGCGTCTTTCCCTGATTATGGTTCTTTGCAAGCAAGACGGGCTCTTTACAATCCCATAATGTGATGATTGTCATGATTTTGTACAAGTTTTTTTTGCACGTATGTAAAAAATGTGTAAATTTGCGGACAATTAATCGGAGTTTATGAGAAAAATACTGATTATTATGGGGATATTATCCTTGACTTCGTGCGTCATCACATTTCCAGGAACAAGATACAAGCACCTTACAGAAGACCAAAAGAAAAGAGTCGTGGTCTGCAATGCGCCTATCGATAGCCTTACCAATGATGGCAATGTTTATCTGGTCACGATAGAACAGATGCAGAAGTTCTTAAAATCCAAAGACAGAGTACTCATTTACGAATATGCGTCCTTTTGTCAATCTGATTATTGTCTGAATCCTGCTGCAATAGAAAATGAATGCACAAAGGCTGGTGTCCAGTGTTGCATAGTTTCAGTAAGTTATGAAGATGTTTTCAATATTTCAGTTCGGAATACTCCAATACTGGCAATTGAACCCGCCACGCTAGGAAAGAAAATCGGCAAAGATTGCAGTAAGGTTTTCTTTGACAAATTAACAGGTACAACATGGAAGACCCGGGGCTATGGCAGGTACTACTATTACATAAAAGGCGAATTCAAAGGGTGCTATGATAATTATGCTGATGCCCTGACAGGTAATTAAATTCTAGTTTATATGTGTGATAAAAAACCTTATGTTTCCCTTGCCCTCTTACAAGAGGATGACACAGAACAGTTCATCAAGGACAATCAATGGGCGTTCAAATATGGAGCCCAAATAGAATTTGGCATGCGTGATGACCGAACAGAAGAAGGTTCGGAGGTAATATCACGAAGTACAATAGAGCTGTGCATTAACGGGGAGAACGCCGAGGCATACCGTATCGTGCAGAATGGCAAGCATGTGGGCGGTGTGGTGTTAAGTATTGATAAAGAAGCAGGAAAGGGTGAGTTGGAGTTGCTTTTTGTGACTCCAGAATCCCACAGTAAGGGTATCGGAAAGGCAGCATGGCAGGCCGTAGAGACATTACATCCTGAAATCCATATTTGGGAAACCATCACGCCTTATTTTGAGAAACGTAACATCCATTTCTACGTCAACTGCTGCGGATTTCACATCGTGGAGTTTTGGAACAAGCATCATCACGGGCCTGTTGTGCCAGAAGAAGAAAGCGGAAACTGGGGCGAGGAGGATGAAATGTTCGTTTTCAGAAAGATAATGGATTCTTCTAATAAGTAAATCCCGTTTAACCAAGACGTGATATGAAGATAAATTTGACGGAAGATGCTACTCTAGAAGTGGCTGCCAAATAGTAAGATACATATTGACATATACAAATATAATTAAATTAGTATGAAGAAAATTTTTGTTACAACATTCATGTTTGCAGTTTTGCTTCTATGCTCATGCTGCCACAGCGTCCAGAAAGGCGCGATAACGGCGGAGATGGCATACGAAGGAGTGAATAACTATTGTCATAGCGCGTATGACTGGAGTAAGGCGGAGACCGATTCGGTCACGATGTACCTGTCTATGGGGGATGAGACGCCAACGGAGTATCAAGTGGTGTTCCGCAGTTATACAGGAGCAAAAGTGTATTTCCATGTAGACAAGAAAAGCGGCACCACGCGCATAGTGGAACATGCTCCGGTTATTGATGTCGAGGAAGAAACGGGAACCATTAATCTTTACGATTATTTGAAAAAGGATAAATGACCGGCATTGAGGCTGTAACTTCATGTTGTCCCGCATAAATATCAAGCAATGAAAGAATGGATGTTTCTGATTGGTGCCATCGTCGCTGAGACGTTTGCCACCTCGATGCTCAAACTCTCCGAGCAGTTTACCCGTCCTTTGCCAACCATTGCCATGTTGGCGGGCTATGTGCTGTCTTTCTATCTCCTTTCGCATGCTCTGCGCACAGTGCCCATCGGCATAGCATATGCCATATGGAGCGCCCTCGGCATTGTGCTCATCACGCTCATCGGCATCTTCGTGTTCAAGCAGGTGCCCGACGTGCCTGCTTATATCGGACTGGCTCTGATTATGGCTGGTGTCATTGTCATAAACCTTTTCTCGAAGATGGAGGTACGTTAGGTGTTGGATGTTGGTTGTTAGGTGTTTGTTGTTAATAGTTCATAGTTCTGACCACTAACACCTAATAACTAACACCCATCAACAAAAATCTTCCGACCTATTTCCGACCTTTTCCGACCTTGGCTGAAACACCTTAAAACAAAGGGTTTCGCCATTTTCGGGGCAAGATTTTCCGACCTCAATATGGTCGGAAATTTTTTGCCCTTTTTCTTGCAATAAACTCTTTTATTTTGTATCTTTGCAGTATGAAGAACTAAACACAAACGACTATGTATAAGATACCGAGCAAAGAAGAACAACAAAGGGTGTATGCGTACATGCAGAAAGTGCCATACGACGTGATGCCAGAGAGGCTTTATTCAGCCGAGATGCTGTACGACCAGATGGGGCTGGGAGGTACAGGAAGGTATGAGGACTGCTTCGACAAGAAAGTGTACGACCACTATATAGCATGTGGCAAGCACGCCAAGACAGAGGAGGAGATGCTGGCACGAGCTCTGCACGACTACGCCATAGGCAAGCATCTCGACAAGTATCTTGCAAACTACGACCAGCGACGCGTAGTGGGCGTGATGGGAGGACATGCGCTGCTGCGCACAGATTCGAAGTTCCGTGAGGTGGTGCTGCTGAGCAAGATGCTCACCGAGCATGACTCGCTGATGGTTACTGGCGGCGGTCCCGGCGCTATGGAGGCGACACACCTCGGTGCATGGCTTGCAGGAAGGACAACGGAGGAGGTTGACGAGGCGCTGGCGATACTTGCTGCCGCTCCCTCGTTCAAGGATGAAGGGTGGTGTAACGCGGCCTTCGAGGTGATACGCCGCTTCCCGCAAGAGCGTTACCGCAGTCTCGGACTTCCCACATGGCTCTACGGTCACGAGCCTTCAACACCTTTTGCAACGGACATTGCGAAGTGGTTCGACAACAGCATACGCGAAGACTCCATCCTCACCATAGCCTTCGGTGGTATCGTGTTCACGCCAGGCAGCGCGGGAACGATGCAAGAGGTGTTCCAAGAGGCGGTGCAGAACCACTACCTCAGTTTCGGACTCTCGTCGCCAATGATATTCTTCGGGAAGCATTTCTGGAACGAGGAAATGCCTGTCTATCCGTTCATTCAGGACCTCGTGAGAAAGGGCAAGTACAAGAATCTTCTCCTCACCCTCACCGACTCGTCAGAAGAGGCGGTGGCACAACTGCTGGAATTCAGAAAAAGCGGTTGTTAATGTAGAATGTATAATGGAAAATGTAGAATGTAGAATTATGATTACAACTATGAGACATGCCCTTGCGCCTGTACTTGAAATGTAATCATAATTCTACATTCTACAATCTACATTAATACATTAAAAAGTTTGTTTCTTCACGTTCTTCTTTCCGTCATTCATGGTAGTGACAACGATGCATACACCATGTCCGGGCTTGCTGATTTCCTGTCCTTGCAGGTTATAGTAGCGTACGCTCTTAACGATACCGTTGCCTGTAGGATTGCTGATGGCTGTGGTGCTTTCGATTACCTTGCCGTTAATCTGAATGTTCGCCAGCGCCAGATACTTGGTGTTGGTAGTCTCTGGAATGTCGTAGGCATGGATAATGAGACGGTTCGTGCCGCTTGTGGCCTTGACATTGCTCATCTTCTTGTTCACCAAGGTGTAGAAGCCGCCAGCCTCGTTGTTGCGGTTGGCTGCCTGACCAGGTGCCACCTCATAGCGTGTGCCCTCGCTGTTCTCCCAGTAAGCGTCGAAAGAGCCGTGGTCGGTGCCTATTCTTGAGGCGTAGAAACTGATGTTGGTTGGCATGAACTTCATGTTCTCGGCCATTGTAATCTCGTATGTGATGGCGTTGCCGTCAACGGGCTCTGCGTGTGTCTGTCCGTCGTTGTTTGTCACCTGCGTCATCACCACGCCCTCTACTGTTCTGGTGCCGCCGTACTTCAGCAGACTGCCCAGAGTCATATTGTCTGAGGTTATCGATGTCGCTACGTCAGATGTTATCACGGCAGCCTCTGCTGCGCCTGTGTTGAAGTTCCATACAATCTGTGCACTGGTGCCTTCCTCCTCAATGGGGTCGTCGGGTGTGTTGCCGTTGACGTCAACCATCACGCACTCGGGGTAATACTCATCCACGGGTGTCTCGGCATCGGCGTTGCCGTCCTTCATGATGTCCTCCACGAGACTGTTGCAGTAAACCTCGATATTGGTGTACCATCCCCTCGGGTCAAGGTCGTAGCCGCCAGGTGTGAGATTGCCTCCGTTGGCTGTCTCCCATTCGTCTGCCATACCGTCATTATCTGCGTCGAAGTCAGCGCCGCGCACATTGCTCTCGAGTTCATAAGTGCCCTGGTCTCTCACGAAGTCGATGATGCCAGGACGGTGGGTGACGCTGCCGCCAGTTCCCGTCTGGGTTGCTGTGCCGATGTATGTGGTGGTGCCGTTCTCTGCCTCGTCCATGTAGCGGGCATCAACAGCGTCGCGGAAGAGTGATGCGCCACCGTTGCCGAGCACCTTCTGGAATGCTGTCTGTGCGGTGTGTGTGGTCACCGTTCCTGTCTCTATCGGATTGTCCATTTTCACGCGTATGCAGGCTGTGCCGTTATAGTCCTCATATGTCTCCGACTCTCCGTATTTATGGTCTGCATCAGGGATGTATTTCTCGCCGTTGATGGTCACAAGACCGTTGTCATAGATCACGCCTTTCCAGTCATAGTTTTCCGCGCTTCTACCTGCTGCTGTAACGTAGTTGCCGTTGATGTAGTAGCGGCTGGCATATCCCATGAAAGGAGAGCCCGAAGCGTTGTCGCTTGTTGCCACAGACACCTGTGTCACGCGTGTTTTGTTAACTGTGGCAGGGCCTGCTTTGTAGTAGTTGTTCACGATGTTTATCTGACCGCCGCCAGTGCCTCCGTAGCATCCGTTGCCGTTGCCCCAGTTGTACATCACGCAGTTGCGGAAGTCCACGCGCTCTGCCTGAATGGTGTTGCCGTATGTGCTCTGGTCGTAGCCTGCCCAGTTGTAGCGTGCTCCGCAGAATCGTGGCGCACGGTTCTGAACATGTGCTATGAAGTTGTGGTGGAACGAGGCGTTCTTTCCTCCCCAGATGCCACCAAAACTATGCTCGTTCTTTGTGTGTCCGGCATTAGCAAGAGCCTCGCCGAGGGTGCACCATTGCATGGTGAAGTTCAGGTTGTCATAGAACGATGCTATCTCGTCGATGCTCCATGAGAACGAGCAATGGTCGAGAATAAGGTTCTGCTTGTTGGAGTTCCATATAGCGTCGGCACCGTCGTTCACATCCTTCTCCTCTCCGCGTCTTACGCGAATGAAACGAATGATGTTGTTGTTGCCTGGGCGCACGGTCCTGTAGCGCAGAGTTATGCCAGGGTAGGGTGCTGTCTGTCCCTCGATGGTTGTGTTGTCGCCGATGGAGAGGTCGCTTTGAAGTTCAATAATTCCCGATACATCGAAGACCACAATCTTCTTGCTGCTGCCGCTTACTGCTGCTCTGAGCGAGCCGGTACCGCTGTTGTTGAGGTTTGTCACATGTATGACTGTTCCCCCGCGTCCTCCAGTAACGTTACGTCCGAAACCTTCTGCTCCAGGGAATGCCGGTGTCTGTGCCAGCGCAACGGCAGAGCACAGCATAGCGGCAAATAATGATAGTAAACTTTTTC
Organism: uncultured Prevotellaceae bacterium; assembly: GCA_900315095.1. GTDB lineage: Bacteria > Bacteroidota > Bacteroidia > Bacteroidales > Bacteroidaceae > Prevotella. Next base: position 63,887 of record OMXS01000007.1, read on the forward strand.
TCATATTTTTTTTCGTTTTAGTAGTTTCCTTTGCTTTTAGTTATTTCGTAATGTTGTTATTCCGTTATTCCGTAATCCCGATATTCCGACATTTTTTATAAATTATAAGTCCCGAATCCCAGCATCTCCATCTCGAGCGATGCCCAGATGAACGGTCCCACGCCCTTTGCATCGTTGTCTCTTATCGGCTCGCTGATGTAATAGTCGAAAGAACCGTCGCGACGTGGGTTGTTCTCAGGTCCCAGTCCACTTACCTCGCAGCACTTCGTGAGGCTGATGGTTTTGTCGGGGTTTATCTTCACAAACTCCTTTATGATGCCCTTGTATGCCTTGATGCCAGCCTCCTTCATGTCGTCGCCCACATAGCCGAGGCGTGCTGACTTCAGCAGGCAGTATGCAAACATGCTGCTGCATGTGGCTTCGAGATAGTTTCGCGGGTCGTTGACATCGAGAACGTCATACCACAGCCCTGTCTTCTCGTCCTGGTATTTTACTGTGTTGCGCAGCACTTTTGCAAGCAGGTCGATAACCTCCTGACGACGTGCGTAGTCCTTTGGCAGAGCATCGAGAATCTCCACGAGCGCCATAGCAAACCATCCCTGTGCCCGTCCCCAAGTGTGCTGGCTGAGTCCTGTCTGCTTGTCTGCCCAGAACATGTTGTGAGTCTCGTCCCATGCGTGCTTCCAGAGGCCTGTCTTCTCGTCGAAGGTGCGCTGGTCGGTCTTTGTAACCTGCATCACGGCGTCGTCATACACCTTCTTGGTGTCCTTGCCGAGGAAAGGGGCAGCGGCGGTATAGAAAGGCAGTCCCATGAAGATGCCGTCGAGCCATACCTGCTTCTGGTAAATGGCCTTGTGCCACCACACTCCCTCGTTTGTGCGCGGCTGCTTCTCAAGTTGTCTGAAGAGAGTTTTTATGGCTGCGAGGTTCTTCTTCTCAGGATAGAGCTGCTGCCAGCGCAGCACGAATTTTCCCGTGCGCACTTGGTCGAGATTGTAGTCCTCTATCTTGTAAGTCTTGATGTCGCCCTTCTCGTCAATCATCTCCTTACAGTATTCTTTCAAATACGCAATAATGCTCTGATCGTTGTAAACCAGAGCAGTATTGAGCATCCCTTCCATTTCTATTCCCATGACGTAACTCCACCTCGGCTTTTTCGCAAAGTCAAGCATGTAGGGGTGATGAACTCGCTGCATTTCAGAGTGTGTCATCCACATGCTGTATGTGGGGTAGGGGAAATCACTTAACACCAGGCTGCCGTTAATCATCAGATTATCCCAATGCAACTCTTGTGCGTGTCCTATCTGGTGGACTCCCTCGTCAGTAACACCGTCGAACTTGCAGTTCTTCACATAAATGTTGTTCACGGTGTAGGCGAGTTTCTCGTCCTCGTATCCCACTATCATAATGCCGTACTGGCTCTTCTTGCATGTCACGTTCTCCATATATACGTTCTGCACCGTAGGGTAGAATCCGCGGCAGCATACCTCTTTCGGCTCGTAGTCGGTGTTTATCTTCAGCACAGCCTCCTGGCATTGTCCCACCTCAACGTTACGGAAATAGATGTTCTCGATGACACCGCCACGGCAAGAGTTTGTCTTGATTCGGAGCACGCGCTCAAGGTTAGGAGAGTCCATCTTGCAGTTCTCTACAAACACATTCTTGCAACCGCCGGAAATCTCGCTGCCTATGACAACACCGCCGTGACCGTCTTCCATAGTGCAGTTCCGGACGATGAGGTTACGGCTCGGAATGCCGGCATATTTACCTGTGCCGCCAGCACGTCCGTCAGCATTGCGACCGCTCTTTATTGCTATGCAGTCGTCACCTGTATGGAATATGCAATCCTCGATAAGCACATTCTCGCAACTCTCTGGGTCACAGCCGTCTCCGTTAGGTCCTTCGTTCCATACTTTAACATCTTTCACGGTGATGTTTTTGGAGAGCAGAGGGTGGATAACCCAGAATGGAGAGCGCAGCAAAGTGACGCCCGAGATGAGAATGTTCTCGCATTGGTTGAAGTTGATGAGCTGCGGGCGCAGTCCGTTGCCCTTGCCAAAGCGACGCTCGTCCATAGGCACACCGTCCTCAGCCGACTGCAGCAGACGTGCACGGCTGCCACCGTTTTGACGCTCCTTCACGTTAGGGTTCTCGGGGTAACCTTTCTTTGCGCTCATTGCCCACCATGTTTCAGGTGTGGCTGCACCGTCTATTGTTCCCTTGCCAGAGATGGCAATGTTCTTCTCTTGGTATGCGTAGATGCATGGCTGGTAGTTCCAGAGGTCAAGACCTTCCCATCGTGTTGGCACGAGAGGGTAGAGGTCGGTGTCGAACTCGAACAGTAGTGTCGCGCCTTCTTCCACCACGAGGTTCACGTTGCTCTTCATGGTAATGGCGCCAGTCTTCCATGTTCCTTCAGGGACGATGACATAGCCGCCGCCTCTTTTCGACACTTTCTCAATAGCCTTGTTTATTGCCTTTTGGTTTTTTGCTGCTGTTGCCGATGTCTTGGCTCCGCACTTTGTGATTGCCACTCGGTAATCGGGGAACTCAGGTGCTTTGATTGACTGCTCAATCTCCTTGTAAGTTTTTTCCCACGCTTGCGCTGCCACGCATTCTGGCATTATTACTGCCAATAACAGCAGATAGAAAAATTTCTTCATAATTATGTTTTAGTAATTAGTTGCAGTTTGATTTTGCCGTAAAACGGTGTTTCATGCTGCAAAGATAAAAATAAAAATCGACATACCAAACACAACGATTGTGTTTTTCTCCGTAAAGGATTACGTTATGACTGAAACGCGGTTTATGGAGGTGGAGAATGTGGGGCGAAATGTTAAAAAATGAACTTTTTCATCAAAAAACTTGCATTTATCATTTATTTACTCTATTTTTGCAACATCTTTATTTGCGATTTCGGAATTATCGAAATCATTTGTTTGGGTTGGTGCGTCCTGCATCAACCCCTTTTTTATGCCTTTTCAGGGCGTGTTTCATGCTGTTATGAAGAACTTCCGACTAAAAAAAGTTAATAATCAACTGCATTTTTGCTGTAAAATAATTGTATTTCAAAGAAAAGTTGTACCTTTGCAGCCGCTACCACGAGATGGCAGCATAAAATTCAAACCTAATTTAAATTAAAAACAAAAAATGGCAACAAAAATCAGATTGCAGCGCGGCGGTCACAAAGGTTATGCTTTCTATCGCATCGTTATCGCTGACGCAAGAGCACCACGTGATGGTAGGTTTACTGAGAAGATTGGTACTTACAACCCTAACACCAATCCAGCCACAGTAGATTTGAATTTCGACCGTGCCCTTTACTGGGTTGAGGTTGGAGCACAACCAACAGACACTGTTCGCAACATTCTCAAGAATGAAGGCGTTTACCTGATGAAGCACCTCCGCGGTGGCGTTAAGAAGGGCGCATTCGACGAGGCTGCTGCTCAGAGCAAGTTCGACGCTTGGAAGAGTGCTAAGGAAAAAGGCTTCGACGCTATTCGTGAGACTGAGGCTAAGGCTAAGAAAGAGGCTGTGGCTAAGGAACTCGATGCAGAGAAGAAGATTAACGAGGCAATAGCAAAGAAGGTGGCAGATAAGAAAGCCGCTGAGGCTGCTGCCAAGGCTGAGGCTGAAGCTGCAGAGAACGCTGCAGAAGAGGCACCAGCAGCAGAGGAAGCACCTGCTGAGGCTTAAACCCCTTTTTCAAGAAAAAGAAACGGAGCATTTCCATGTGGAATGCTCCGCTTTTTTTATGTCTAAGAATATAGAGTTAAAGATTAGAGTTATGATTACCTTTTAAGAACAGGCGTATCATGCCTTGTTCATAGAAGTAATCATAACTCTAAACTATATACTTTCAACTCTTAAGAGTTCATGGTGAGCAGGAACTCGTCGTTGTTCCTGGTGCGCTCGATGCGGTCGTGGATGGTGTCCATTGCTTCCAGAGAAGTCATGTCTGCGATGTACTTTCTCAGTATCCACATGCGGTCGAGAGTGGTCTTGTCTTGCAGCAGGTCGTCGCGGCGTGTGCTTGATGCCACGAGGTTTACTGCAGGGAAGATGCGCTTGTTGCTCAATGAACGGTCGAGCTGGAGTTCCATGTTTCCTGTTCCCTTGAACTCCTCGAAGATCACCTCGTCCATCTTAGAACCAGTATCGATGAGTGCTGTGGCGATGATGGTGAGCGAGCCGCCGCCCTCAATGTTACGGGCAGCACCGAAGAAGCGCTTTGGCTTCTGCAGAGCATTTGCGTCAACACCACCAGTAAGCACCTTGCCACTTGCGGGGGCAACAGTATTGTATGCACGAGCCAGACGGGTGATGGAATCAAGGAAAATCACTACGTCATGACCGCACTCAACCATTCTCTTTGCCTTCTCAAGCACGATGCCTGCAATCTTCACATGGCGCTCTGCTGGCTCGTCGAAGGTAGAGGCAATAACCTCTGCGTTAACGGTGCGGGCCATATCGGTAACCTCCTCAGGGCGCTCGTCGATGAGCAACATCATGAGGTATGCCTCGGGATGGTTGGCAGCGATGGCGTTGGCGATATCCTTCATGAGGATTGTCTTACCAGTCTTCGGCTGCGCAACTATCAGCGCGCGTTGTCCCTTGCCTATAGGTGCGAAGAGGTCAACGATGCGGGTGCTGAGATTTGTTGTTTTCGGGTCGCCGCAGAGTTCGTATTTCTCGTCAGGGAAGAGTGGTGTGAGATGCTCGAAAGCCACACGGTCTCTTACCTCAGACGGCTCCCTGCCGTTGATTTTGTCGATGCTTGTAAGCGGGAAGTATTTCTCTCCCTCGCGTGGAGGACGCACATTACATTGCAGCACGTCACCGGTCTTCAGTCCGTAGCGCTTCACCTGTGCCTGAGAAACATACACGTCATCGGGTGACGAGAGGTAGTTGTAGTCGCTTGAGCGAATGAAGCCATAGCCGTCGGGCATTATCTCGAGTACGCCGTTAGCCTTGATGATGTCGGCGAAGTCGTATTCCTCTTCGTCGCTGGCCTCGCTTTGTACAGGAGCCATTGGCTGAACTGAAGGCATGATGGGTGTGGTGGGGTTGTCGAACATGTCGTACATAGGCATAGCCGACTGGTCCTCGATGGGGAGGTCGATGGAAATAATGAAGTCTGTACCGTCACCCGGGTCGCCTTCCCATACGCTGTCTTCCAGCATGTCGCGTCTCATGTCCTCGCCTTCGTTGTGGGCATTCACCTTTGCCTGGAGTTGCTGTATGAGGTTGGTTTCCTCTTCGTTCTCCTCGTCAGGATTGCTTGTTGCAAACTCCTGTTCAGGAATGAAGTCCTCGCCGCCGTTGTCCTCAGGAGCAGTTTCCTCGTTTACTAAAGGCATTTCATCCTTTTCGGCAGCCTCCTCCTCTTCTTTTTGTTTCTGCTCTTCCAAGGCCTTTGCTTCAGCCTCCATCGCAGCGAGTTCTGCCTTTGACTTTCTGCCGCGTTTCTTTGGAACTTTCACGGGTTCCTCAGGTGCGGCCTCAGCCTCTGCTGGCGCTTCTGGTTCAGCTGGTTGCTCAGGAATATCCTTGAAGAGTTGCTGCGGCTCAGCAGCCTTTTGTTTCTTAGTGTCGAAATTCTCACCATCCTTGCCGTTGACAGAATAAACCCTGTCGGTGTCTTTCTTCTGGATGCGTGTTCTGCGGCGCTTTGTTCCAAGTGGATTTTTCTCACTTTCCACAACTGCCTGCTTATCCAGAATGGCATAGATGAGGCTCTGCTGATCTGCTCCGTCAGGAGTGTCAGCGCCAATTTCTTTTGCGATATTTACCAGTTCGGAAATATCTTTAGATGATAATTCGTCTATTGTGTACATACGTAAAATTTATATGCAAAATTGTGATTGATTGTTTGTTTCTCGAATGGAAACAAGGGCGTGTTTTCTAAAAACGATGCAAAGGTACAAACTTTTTTCCGAAATCTGCATTCATCGCTGTCTTTTGTTATTGGCAACGGCTTGTTTTAGTGATTTTTAACAAACCGCACTCGCGCAGAGTTATCCTTTGATGTTGCGAAAGATGTCCTTCTGCACTCTCAAAGATGTCTTTTGGGAGTATCAGATGTATACAAGTGAGGATGCCAGGAAGCACAAGTGAGGATGCCAGGAAGCACATCTGAGGAGGCTAGGAGGCTTATGCAGAGTCTCCTCAAGTGTTAAGTGCAGCTTATTTCCCTATCTCAGAGAGTTCGAGCCAACGGAAACTCTTCTCGTCGAGTTCTTCTTTAAGTTTCGGCAGACGTATGCTCTTCTCTGTCAGTTCCTCCACGCTCAGTTTTCCGCTGCATAGTTCTTCTTCCAGCATGCGTTGCTCAGCCTCCAGAGCCTCGATGTCTTTCTCTAGTTGCTGCATCTCGCGCTGTTCCTTGAACGAAAGGCGTCGGGGACGGGAGTTTGGTTCGCGCTCTGCGGTTGCCGATGTTTTTTGTGTGTTCTTTTTCTTCTCGGTCTTTTCTTCCTCCTTGCTTTGTAGTGCCGACCATTGGCGATACTGGGTGTAATTGCCGGGGAAGTCCTTGATAGCGCCATCGCCTTTGAACACAAGCAGATGGTCGACCACCTTGTCCATGAAATAGCGGTCGTGACTTACTACGATAACACATCCTGCAAAGTCCTGAAGATATTCCTCAAGTATCTGTAGCGTCTGTATGTCGAGGTCGTTGGTGGGCTCGTCGAGAACAAGGAAGTTGGGGTTGCGCATCAATACCGTGCAAAGATACAGCTTGCGCCGCTCACCTCCAGAAAGTTTGTACACATAGTTGTGCTGCTGCTCGGGTGTGAAGAGGAAGTGCTGCAAGAACTGCGATGCCGTTAGATGGCGCCCACTTCCGAGGTCGATATACTCGGCAATGTCTCTAACCACGTCTATTACCTTCTGCTGCTCGTTGAACTGCAAACCCTCTTGCGAGAAATATCCGAAGCGTACGGTCTCGCCGATGTCAAACTTCCCGCTGTCAGGCTTCTCGATGCCAAGAAGGAGTTTTATGAAGGTGCTCTTTCCTGTTCCGTTGTTGCCTACGATTCCCATCTTCTCATAACGGGCGAAGTTATAGTAGAAGTCCTTTAGGATTGTTACCGATGACTGCTCGTTGCCGAAAGACTTAGAGACATACTGGCACTCGAAAATCTTGCTGCCTATGTAAACGTTGCTGCGGCGCAACCTCATCTGGCGTTCCTCGATGCGTTGCTTTGCCACTCGTTCAAGGTCGGCAAAAGCCTCTTCGCGATAGCGCGCCTTGTGGCCTCGTGCCTGCGGCTGCCGTCTCATCCATTCCAGTTCTCTGCGGTACAGGTTGTTTGCTCGTGCTATTTCCGCCCGTTTGTTGTCAATACGCTCCTGACGTTTCTCAAGATAGTAACTGTAGTTGCCTCGGTAGGTGTATATCGTCTGGTCGTCGAGTTCCATTATGATGTTGCACACTCGGTCGAGGAAGAAACGGTCGTGAGTGACCATCAGCAGAGTCTTGTTTCCACGGCTGAGGAACCCCTCGAGCCATTCAATCATTTCAAGGTCGAGGTGGTTGGTGGGCTCGTCAAGGATAAGAAGGTCTGGCTCTGTGATGAGAACATTGGCAAGAGCCACGCGTTTCTGTTGGCCGCCGCTCAGTTCGCGCATTGGCTGCTCGAGGTTTCTTATCTTCAGTTTTGTGAGGATTTGCTTTGCTTTCAGCATTTTCGCATCCCTTTCAGCCCTGTCGTCATCCTCTTTTATAGTGGTGCGGAAGCATGCGTCAAGAACGCTCTCGTCGGGATTGAAATTAGGCGACTGCATGAGGTATCCCACTCGAAGGCCCTTTCTGAAAATGATGTCGCCGCTGTCATAGCCCTCGTTGCCGTTAATAATAGAAAGGAGAGTGCTCTTGCCTGTTCCGTTCTTGGCAATAAGTCCCACACGCTGCCCCTCGCCAATGCTCATGTTAAGGTTTTCAAAGAGCAATAGTTCTCCGAAGGACTTCGTAAGGTTCTGTATGTCAAGATATGGGTTCATGCTATCCAGCCACTTCTTTGTTTATCTGGTCGATATAGTCGAGAATCTCGTCCCGCCCGTATGCTTTCTCTGCACTTGAAATGAAGTAGGGCGGCAGTATCTCCCATGTGTCTTCGAGTTTAGACATGTAGGCCTCTGCCTGTTGCTTCATCTTGCTTGGCGCCAGTTTGTCAGCCTTGGTGAATATCAGGGCAAATGGTATCTCGCTCTTTCCCAGCCAGTCGATAAACTCGCGGTCTATCTGCTGAGGGTCGTGCCTGATGTCCACAAGCACAAAGACGTTGGTGAGTTGGCGGCGCTGCAGGATGTATGACGATATCATCTGCTCCAGTTTGTCGCGCTGTGTCTTTGAGCGCTTGGCATAACCATAGCCGGGGAGGTCAACCAGATACCACTCGTTGTTGATGATGAAATGGTTGATGAGCAGAGTCTTTCCTGGTGTTGATGATGTCTTGGCAAGGCCTTTGTGGTTGCAGAGCATGTTGATAAGGCTCGACTTGCCTACGTTGCTCCTTCCTATGAAGGCATATTCAGGCTTGGTGTCCTTTGGGCATTGGCTCACCGTGGCGCTGCTGATGCTGAATTCTGATTTCGTTATTTTCATATATTTTTGCTGCAAAGGTACGAAATTAATTCTTATTTCTTAATCTATAGTAATAAATATTTAGTAACTTTGCAGCCGAAATAAACGTTCAGATGACTCAACAATACCCATCATTACTGCTCGAGAAGGCAGTCAGCGAAGTGTCTAAACTGCCCGGCATAGGCAGGAAGACGGCCTTGAGGCTTGTGCTGCATCTGCTGAGGCAGGAAGACGGGGCGGTTGACGAACTGACGGCTGCGCTAAGCAAGCTGAAGCACGAGGTGCGCCATTGCCGTATATGCCACAACATCAGCGACAGCGATGTGTGCCCGATATGCTCCGACCAGCGCCGAGACAGCACCACCATTTGCGTCGTTGAGAACATTCAGGACGTTATGGCGATAGAGAATACCCAGCAGTATCATGGACTCTATCATGTTCTCGGCGGCATCATCTCGCCCATCGACGGCATCGGGCCGAGCGACATAGAGGTTGAGTCTTTGGTTAAGCGGGTGTCCGAAGGTGGCGTTTCGGAAGTGATAATGGCTCTGAGCAGCACGATGGAAGGAGACACTACTGCCTTCTATATCTTCAGGAAACTCGCTCCTTACGAAGTGAAGCAAAGCGTGATAGCACGCGGCATCAGCGTAGGCAACGAACTGGAATATACCGACGAAATAACCCTTGGGCGCAGTATACTGAACAGAGTGCCCTACGATAAATTATGAATAACAGATTGAAAGTCTTATTTTGGGCATCAATAGCGGTTTCTTTAGTGTTGGTCTTGCTTTTCGAGACAAACGTGCTGCTGCCTGGTGCACTTGCCGACGAGGTGAGTGTGCAGTTTGTGGTCGTTACATTATTAGAGTTGCTTACCATTTGCTGCATCCCGCTTGCTGTGCGCATGTTCCGTTTCAAGAAGATACGTGGCGACATCAAGAACGGTCATTACATGAAGTGGGCCTTCTTGCGCCTTTCGTTGCTTGCGCTATTGCTCGTATGTAACACCTTATTATATTATATATATATGAACGTGGCGTTTGGATATTTGGCTATCATCGTATTAATATCTATGATTTTCATCTATCCATCGGAGTCACGAATGAAAAGTGAAACGACTATAGAAGAATGAAACTTACGGTAATCATAGTAAGTTATAATGTTAGGCATTACGTGGAGCAATGCCTTAACAGTCTTTACCGCGCCCTTAATGGTATCGAGGCAGAGATTTATGTCGTGGATAACCACTCTAGGGACGATACTGTTGAGGCTCTCACACGCTCTTATCCTGATGTTAATTTAGTGGCAAGCAACCATAACTTGGGTTTTGCTCGTGCCAACAACATAGCCGTAAAACAGTCGGAAAGCGAGTATGTGCTTCTTATAAACCCTGACACCTTTGTCGGCGAGGGAGTCATATCAGAATGCTTGAAGTTCATGGATGAGCATGCCGATGCTGGCGCTCTAGGCGTGCGCATGATAGACAGCAACGGAAATGTGGCGCAGGAGAGTCGCCGAGGATTGCCCACGCCGATGACAGCGTTCTACAAGATGTGCGGTCTTTGCAAGCGTTTCCCCAAGAACACCCGTTTCGGAAAATATTATATGGGATATCTTCCGTGGGACAAGCCTGTAGAGATTGAGGTGGTCAGCGGTGCTTTCTTCATGATGCGACGTGCTTCCCTTGAGAAAGTAGGATTGCTTGATGAAGACTTCTTCATGTATGGCGAGGATATAGACCTCAGTTACAGATTGCTAAAGGCGGGACTACATAACTGGTATTATCCCGCAACCATCCTGCACTATAAGGGAGAGAGCACGCAGAAGAGTAGTTTCCGCTATGTGCACGTGTTCTATGAGGCGATGTTCATCTTCTTCAGAAAGCACTTCGGCAACATGTCGTGGCTTCTCAGCATTCCTATAAAAACGGCCATCTTCTTTAAAGCTTCGGTGGCTGCGCTGGCGTTGGCATGGGGCAGAATGCGCAAGGCACTCGGTTTCTATAAGTCACGCGACCGTTATCCCGACTATGTGTTTATTGGTCGTGAGTGCGCTATAAAGAACTGTAGGCGCATCTCAAGGAAAATGGGACTCAACGCGAGATTCTTCACAGCCGACAGCACTTCGCTGCCGGAAGGCCATAATGCAATAAAAGAGGTGTGCAGCATAAACACTCCCACCTATGTTGTTTATGATATCGATGCCTATTCTTACGAGGAGATTTTGAAGATATTCAGTACTAACCCGCTGAAGAATCTTAGCATCGGCACATTCGACATGAGGAGCAATAAGATAATAACCAATAAAGAGGTGTTGGTATGAACCAGAAACGCATCAGGTTAAGGGCATTGGAGCCAGAGGACCTTGACGAACTCTACCAGATAGAGAACGACAGACACTTGTGGGATGTCGGTCTTACCAATGTGCCTTATTCGCGTTTCGCCTTGCATGAGTATATTGCTAACTCTGCCAACGACATCTATGCAGACAAACAACTGCGGCTTATCATCGAGACGGAGGGAAAGACGGTGGCAGGCATCGTTGACCTATGCAATTATGACCCTCGCCACAATAGGGCAGAAGTGGGAATCGTAATCAAGTCTTCTTTCCGCAATCAGGGAATGGCTCATGTGGCACTTGAAGATCTGCATCGCTATGCAGGCGAGGTGTTAGGCATTTACCAACTTTATGCTGTTGTTTCAGATTCAAATGAACATTCTCTGCATCTCTTTAAGTCGTTGGGGTATCAGCACACGGCCACACTAAAGCAATGGCTATGTTCTGGCGACGACTACCAGGATGCTTTGCTGTTGCAAAAAAAAATAAAAAAATAGCATGATTGTTTTGGTAGATACAAAAAAAAACTCTACCTTTGCACCCGCAATCAGAAAAAGGGCATAATGCATGGTGCGTTAGTTCAGCCTGGTTAGAATGCCTGCCTGTCACGCAGGAGGTCACGGGTTCGAGTCCCGTACGCACCGCATAGATGTTCCTACATTGTTTCTGAAAGCAAAATCAGCGCTGGTGCGTTAGTTCAGCCTGGTTAGAATGCCTGCCTGTCACGCAGGAGGTCACGGGTTCGAGTCCCGTACGCACCGCATAAGGAAGTCTCAAGAGGACTTCCTTTTTTTGTGCGTCCGCTCCTCTCACTTCGTGACCTCATCGGTCAGGGTTCTTTCTCCGCTTCGCTATGAAAGCGGCAAGCCGAGCGCGAGTCCCGTACGCACCGCATAAGGAAGTCTCAAGAGGACTTCCTTTTTTGTAACCGTTAGTACAAAACGATTGAAATACAAAAGAAATCAGTATATTTTTAACTGAAAATTTGGTTGTGCACATAAAAATGCCTACCTTTGCACCCGATTTATGATGGTTCCGTAGCTCAGTTGGATTAGAGCAACAGCCTTCTAAGCTGTGGGTCTTGGGTTCGAACCCCAACGGAATCACTAAATTCAAGGAAGCGGAGACTGGAAGTTTATCTAGATCTCCGTTCTTTTTGTTTCAATGTAACCTCTCCAAATGCACTTTTACCTTGTCGAAACCAGCAATTAGGTGCTCCATCCTGTCATAAATGCCCTTTGAAGTGAGGTTTATGTGTTATTTTTTGAAACACCCTTTTTGCTGCATATGCAGTAAAAAACATCGAAAAAAGCGTTTCACATGTATTTTCGAGGCATGTGAAGGGCAGTTAGATGATGTTTATTTTGCCTTTTTACAGGTAATGAAATCATTCTGAATTTTGACAGGATGTTGAACATGTCTGATAATCAGCCTCTTAGAAGAATATTAATTATTCGTGTGTTTCAGTTTCAGTTGTTTCAGTTATTTTTTAAGGGGTATCATTCTTGCTCTTTTACCTATTTATTATATATAATATATTGATTATTAATTAGTTATATATATATTATATGGGATTTGAAAAGTAAGCATACCTTAAAAAAACTAACTGAAACTGAAACAACTGAAACAAACGATACTCACTCTTCCTCTACATGGCTTTGTTTGTAGACTTAGGCAGCAAAAATAAATCTCTATTTATTTTGTATTGTTTTCGGTTTGCACTAACTCTGCGATTCCATCGCGAACTTAGGCTGCACCTCGGAAATAAAAAAGAATAAATTCTTTTTGTATTTCGCTCGCTTTGCACTAACTTTGCAGCATGAAACAGATCAGATGGGGCTTTATAGGATGTGGCGAGGTTACTGAAAAGAAATCAGGACCCGCGTTCCGCGACGTGGAGGGTTCGGATATTGTTGCCGTCATGGGTCGTAATGCCGCCAAGACGCGCATGTATGCTGAGAGGCACAATATTCCGAAATGGTATACTGATGCGTCAGAATTGATTGAGGACGCTGATGTTAATGCCATATATATAGCGACACCTCCATCGAGCCACGCCACATATGCGATAATGTCTATGCGTGCTGGCAAACCTGTATATGTGGAGAAACCTCTGGCTGCAAGTTATGACGACTGTGCTCGCATCAACAGAGTGAGCGAGCAGACGGGTGTTCCTTGTTTCGTGGCTTATTACAGGCGTTATCTTCCTTATTTCATCAAGGTAATGGACATAGTCAAATCAGGCAAGATAGGCAAGATAATGGATGTGCAGATTAGTTTCTCTTGCCCTCCTCGCGAACTTGACTATTCCTCGCAGGAGAATCTCCCTTGGCGCCTTCAGCCCGATATTGCAGGAGGAGGTTATTTCTACGACCTTGCTCCTCATCAGCTTGACCTGCTTCAGTATATGTTCGGAGTAATAGTCAGGGCAGAGGGCATCTGCAGCAATCGTGGCGGGCTGTATAAGGCCGAGGACAACATAAGCGCATGTTTCCAGTTCGAGTCGGGTGTATGCGGTAGCGGTTCATGGTGCTTCGTTGGGCATGAGTCATCACGCGATGACCGTATAAAGGTTATAGGCGATGCTGGCATGTTGTTGTTCTCGGTGTTCGATTATGCTCCTATCGACCTTATCACTAGCGAGGGTCACACGAGCATCGTGGTGGCTAATCCGCCATACGTCCAGTTACCTATTATAAAGAGCGTCATAGAGCATCTTCAGGGCCTGGATGTTTGCGAGTGTACCAGCGTCTCAGGCACTCCGGTAAACTGGGTAATGGACAGGATATTGGGTAAATTCTAATATATACTTTTGAGAGGACTATCAAAATATATAAAGGTTGTCGCGATTCTCATAGCGATTATGTCACCTGCGTATGTTGTTGCGAGTGACTTTCTCGCCATGAACGACACCGTGGCTCCTTCCTCGCCGGAGAAAACGAAGAAGCAAAGCAGGCTGGTGAGGTTAATAAGAGAGTTCAACAGGATAGACACCGCGTACATCGAGCCCCAGCATTACAACTACACCATAATGCTTCAGAACACCACTACATACGAGATTTACCGGTTGGTGAGCAAGGGCGGGCAGGAAATAACATTCGCACCAAAGCCGACTATGAAGGTGGGGCCTTATTTCGGATGGAGATGGGTGTTCCTTGGATACACCTTCGACATCAACCACCTCTCCAACAGCAACCGTAAGAAGGAGATAGACATTAGCCTCTATAGTTCGCAGATAGGTATAGACCTTTTCTATCGCAACACAGGCGACGACTACAAGATACGCTCTGTGACTATAGGCAAAGAGACGGTTCGTCCCAAAGACCTTTCCTTCTCAGGCATCGAGGTAGGCATCAAAGGTTTCAACCTCTACTACATCTTCAACCATCACAAGTTCTCCTATCCTGCTGCATTCAGTCAGAGCACTATCCAGAAGAGAAGTTGCGGATCTCCGTTACTTGGAGTAAGTTACACCAACCACTCTCTGAAACTCGACTACGACATGCTTCATGATGCAATGGAGCAGATGTATGATGATTATGACAAGGAGAAGGTGGACTCAGGATTGATGTTCAACCGCGTTGATTATGATGACTATTCCATCTCTGGCGGATATGCGTATAATTACGTGGTAACGCGCAATTTGCTTTTGGCTGCTTCTCTGTCGGTTGCTCTTGCATATAAGAAGACGGTGGGAGAGATGGAAAGCCGCTCGCTTCATTTGCGCGACTTCAGCTTCTCCAATTTTAATGTTGATGCCATAGGGCGTTTCGGCATAGTTTACAACAACATGAAATGGTATTGTGGAGCAAGTGTGATTGTCAAGGCATACAACTACCACAAACCGCAGTTCTCCACAAACAACATCTTTGGCTCGCTTAACGTCTATGCGGGGATGAACTTCGGAAAAATGAAAAGGTACAGGAAACCTAAAAAATAAGACATATATGAAATATATCGTTATCATAATGATGCTCTGCGCATCGATAAAGATGAGTGCGGCTACAAGAGTCACTTACACCCAGATAGACAGCATTCTGGTGGTTAAACTGCTCGAGGAGGCGAAGAATGTGTATAAAGGGGACAACCTGGTGATGCATTTTGCACGCAAGTTCACGGATATTCCTTATATTGCCCACACACTTGAGGTGAACGAGAAGGAGCAGCTTGTTGTGAACCTCCGCGAACTCGATTGCACCACATACGTCGAGACTGTACTGGCGCTGGCGTTAACAGCAAAGGAGGGGAAGACATCTTTTGCCGACTATTGTGCCAACCTGACAAAGATAAGATACCGTCACGGAAGGCTTGAGGACTATTCTTCGCGCCTACACTATTTCACCATGTGGATAGAGGATAATGTGGAGATGGGCATCGTCTGCGAGATTGCAAGCGACAAGGCGCTCTTTAGTGCCGAGCAAACCGTAAGTGCCACATATATGACAACTCATAGTGACAAATACAAGATGCTGGCTGGCGACACCGCGATGATAAGCAAGATTGCGCTTATGGAGAAACACATAAACGGAAAAAAGCACCCTTACCTGCCCATCAATAACATTCGCAACACTTGGAGTTTAAAGAATGCCATTCAAGACGGCGATGTAATTGCTATCGTTACGAGCAAGAAGGGACTTGAAATATCACATCTCGGCTTCGCCGTGTGGCGCTGGGACGGACTTCACCTCTTGAACGCGTCGTCAATACATCATAAGGTGATAGAGGAACCTATGACGCTAAGAAAGTATCTTGTAGGCCGCAAGACGGCATTAGGCGTCAGGGTGTTGCGGCTTTCTCTGTAGAAGTTTGCTCTTTCTTCTGCTCCTTTTTCTCTTCTGCCTTCTCATCTCTGGTGAACTTCGACATGTTCATTTCTGAGATGAGACCGTCAGGATTTACCCTTGCCGTGATGTTATAACTGTTCTTCTCGCTTGCCGACTCGCTATGCATTACGTCTTGGTCGGCGGTGAACTTAACCGAATACTCATACTTGCCGTCTCCCACTTCGCGCTTTGTTATGCGGTAGTCGTTCTTCAGACGCCATACTATTGCCGAAACGCCATCCTTGTATGAGCGGTTCATGTAGTCGATAACATCACCTTTAGAAGCGTTCTCTCTGCCGAGGAAGTTCGACATCACCTCTGCAACACTTGACGTGAGACCTCCCTCGTTCTTTGAGTTTATGCTCACGAAGAAATTGTGAAACACGCGGCTCACCATCTGCCTGTCCTCAGGACTCAGTTCTTTTGCCTTTTGCTTGTTCAGAGCCAGTTGAGCCTCGTCGTAGTGCTCTCCTGTGGCATGCTCGTCGATATATTTCTGGTATGATGCCTGAGTGTTCTCTTTGGATGCTGCATCCCAGTCGAGAGAGTCGATGCGGTGTGTCAGTTCTGTCTTGTTGGGCGAGTTGGGGTTCTCCTCGAGGTATTTCAGAATCTCTTCTTTATTGGTGCTCTTTGCTATCTTTGCCCATGCCTCGTCAATCTTCTTGAACTTTGCAAGATGAGCCATGATGCTGTCGCGGTGTGCCTTTGGCGCTTCGAGGAAGTTGTCGAGATACTGCTGCAGCACAACTGGATCGTTGCTCTTCATGGCAAACTCGTACTCTTTGTTCTCCGTATTCTCCTTAGCGTTGCTGTATGTGTAGATGAGCACCCCGCATGCCAGCACAGCCAGAATAAATGATATGATGAGTGCCGTGAGGTTCCTTTTTTTCTTCTTGTTGCCCTCGTCCTTTTTCTCAGGCTCGATGGCGCTTTCTTTCTTTGGTTCCTCTTTTTTATCCTCTTTCTTTTTTGTTGAAAATGGCATTGGTGCAACTACCTTCGGCTCCACTCTTTCTTCTTTTGGCTGCTCTTGCTTTGGTGCAACCGTCTGCTTTGTCTCGTTTTCAGAAGGCGTTTCTTGAATTGCCTTTGCGGTCTCGTTAGTTTCTTCTCTTTTCAGGGGATAGCCATCAACTGGCTGATGACAGTTGGGGCAGAAGTGCTCGTCACGGAAAAACACTTCTCCACATCTTGTGCATTTGTTGATGTTTCCTGCTATTTCCACTCCGCAACTGGGGCATACTGGCGCCCTGTCGCTTACCTGGTGTCCGCATTCTGGACATTTTATTATTGCCATTTCTTATGTTAACGTTAAGTCTCTAAAACGATGATGATTTCTTTATTTTAGTGTGGCCATTAAGACTGTCACCTATGTCGGAATCTAATTTCCCTCATGCTGTGAAGTCCCATGAAGCGGTCTTTGTCCACATATCCGTTCACTCCGTTGATGTGTCCCTTTCCCGTGTATTGCCACAAAACGTAGTCGCGTTCGTCGGCCAGCACAGGCTCTCTTTCGGAATACTGGGCTATCCAGAGCTTGTAGTCGTTGAGTTCTCCCACGAGATACCTGTTGTAGAAGTTGGTGTAGGTGTAAACGATAGGCTTCTGCTTGTATGCTCTCTCCACGAGATGGAGGAACTTCAGCAGCGAGTCGCACAATTCCTCAGGGCCCATTCCTGCGTTATTCTCCACGTCTATCATCGGGATGAGGTCCTGGTCGCCCGGACGACATTGCACCATGAAGTTCTCCAGTTGCTGCTGCTGTGGAGCGCGTGCTCTATAGAAGTGATATGAACCCACTTTAAGGCCGTAGCGATGGGCCATGTCTATGTTTTCCTTGTATCTTTGGTCTATTCTTGTGTCGCCCTCTGTGGCCTTGATATACACGAATGTCATCTTGCTGTTTTCTCCCACAGCCTCCCAGAAGATGTCGCCCTGGTAGTGGCTGATATCTATGCCGTGGATATGCGAGCAAGTGTCCTCGCACATCACGTCATAGACATACTGTGCATGCGCTTTGGTGATGGAAAACGTAAGAATTGTTACTACGGAAAGTAAATATGTTGTTATATGCTGTTTCATAGGTGCAAAGATACTAAAAAAAAAGCACCGCTCAAAATATATAGGTGCTTTTTTGATATTTTTAGTGAACAATAAGAATTTGACCTATAACGGCAATAATGAGTCACTATGGCACGAGCTCGAGCACCCATTGCACGTTCAGGAGACATTGCTGTATCGTCTCGGATACCTGAAAATGATGGAGAGCGTGCCCGCAAAGAATATTGCAATGGGGTAGTAGAGCCGCGGCACAATCTCAATTGGGTTAAGAGCGGCGAGTCCTGCTGCCATGAGTATTTGCGCCCCGTATGGTATTAGTCCCTGCATAGAGCATGAGAAGACGTCGAGAATGGAAGCGCTCTTGCGCGGGTCAATGCCGAAGCGTTCGGCTATGTTCTTGGAAATGCCTCCAACGGTAAGGATAGCAACGGTGTTGTTGGCGGTGCACAGGTCAACCACACTCACCAGAGCGGCAATAGAAAACTCGGCTCCTCGCTTGCCGTTAATCTTCTTTGTTAAGCGGCTGATAATGAAGTCGATACCTCCATTTTCTTTAACAATCTCTAAAAGACCGCCAGCCATCATCGTGATGATGATAAGCTCGCCCATTCCCACGATGCCTTCACCCATCGAACCGAACCATCCGTAAAGGTCATAAGAGCCCATGCACATGCCGATGATGCCCGTCAGAATGATGCCTATGGTGAGTACCGTCATCACGTTGACACCCAGTACCGCCGTGACAAGAACGGCAAGATAGGGTAGCACCTTCACTATGCTTACCTCTCCCACCTCTGTGGGCTTGGCGATATCTGCTCCGATGAAGATATAGATGATAAGTATAACGATGGCGGCAGGCACCACGATGAAAGAGTTTGCCTTGAACTTGTCGTTCATCTTGCATCCCTGAGTCTGCGTGGCCACGATGGTGGTGTCGGAGATGAACGAGAGATTGTCGCCGAAGAACGAGCCTCCAACGACCACAGCCGTTATCATGGCCGCATCGGTGCCCGTCTGCTGAGCCACGCCGGCGGCAATAGGCACCAGCGCCACTATAGTGCCGACGCTCGTTCCTATTGAAAGCGATATGAAGCAGGCGGCTATGAAAAGTCCTGCCAGAATCATGTTGCTCGGAAGGATGCTTAGAGTGAGATTCACGGTGGCGTCGATGCTGCCAATGGTCTTCGCGGAGTTAGCAAACGCCCCTGCAAGAACGAAAATCCACAGCATCAGTATCAAGTTGCCTGTGCTTGCTCCTCGGCTGAACACCTCAATTCGCCGCTTAAGAGGAATGCCGTGAAGCACGGCCACAGCATAGATGCTTGCTATCATGAACGCCACGGTGATGGGCACTTTATAGAAATCCATCGCCACAAGACTTGTGACGAGATAGATAAGTACAAATACAAGAAGAGGCGACAATGCCAGCATGCCCCTCTTCTTGCTTATTCTCTTTTCTCCTTTCTGTCTTGTAGTGCCGTTTTCCATCGTGCCGTACTTTAATTTCCTACATATATTCCACTCTCTCGCATAACACCATCTTTCGGCTTGCAAAAGAGCACTTTTGAGGTTGTCAAAAGGCATCTCTGAGGATCCCAAAGATGCCCTTTGGCATGTTCATTTGTATACCTTTTACAGCGTCACTCCATTCTTGAAGATGGAGATTTCACTATATCCGTTCTTCTCATTCTGTGCCTTCTCGCCGTTCGCAACGCTGATAATCTTATCGATGAAGCGTGCAAGAAGGTCTTTCATTGGCGTTCCCTCAACCAACTCGCCTGCGTTGAAGTCAATCCAGTTGGGCTTGTTCTTCGCGAGATTGCTGTTGGTTGAAATCTTCATGGTTGGGATGAAGGTGCCGAAGGGCGTTCCACGGCCCGTTGTGAAGAGCACAATCTGGCAACCAGCCGATGCGAGGGCGGTGGCCGCCACGAGGTCGTTGCCTGGTGCTGAGAGCAGGTTGAGTCCGTTCGTCTGCAGGCGGTCGCCATATTCGAGCACTCCGCTCACCTGTGCGCGTCCGCATTTCTGGGTGCATCCCAGAGCCTTGTCCTCGAGTGTGGAGATACCTCCCGCCTTGTTGCCTGGCGAAGGATTCTCTCCAACGGGCTCGCCGTGACTGAGGAAATACTCCTTGAAGTTGTTTATGAGGCTTACCGTCTGATTGAACAGTTCTGGTGTCTTGCATCGGTTCATGAGAATTGTCTCTGCTCCGAACATTTCAGGCACCTCGGTAAGTATTGATGTTCCGCCCTGTGCAACAAGATAGTCGGAGAACTCGCCAACGAGAGGGTTGGCTGTGATGCCGCTGAAGCCGTCGCTACCGCCGCACTTCAAACCTACGCGCAGTTTGTCGAGAGGGCACTCTGTGCGCTTGTCCTGACGTGCTATTGCGTAAAGTTCGCGAAGAACTTTCATGCCTTCCTCCACCTCATCGCCCACTACTTTCTGCGTGATGAGGAACTTGATGCGCTCCTTGTCGTAGTCGCCCAACAGTTGCTCGAACTGGTCAGGCTGGTTGTTCTCGCAGCCGAGGCTAAGCACGAGCACCGCTCCTGCATTGGGGTGAAGCACAATATCGCGGAGCACCTTGCGGGTGTTCTCGTGGTCGCCCGATAGTTGTGAGCATCCATAGTTATGATGCCAAGCATGAACGGCGTCTATTCCATCAAGCCCTGTTTCCTTCTCGAGCATTGAAGCCAGACGTTCGGCAATGCCGTTAACACATCCCACGGTTGGCACAATCCATATCTCGTTGCGCACACCCACCTCGCCGTTCTTGCGAACATAGCCGTTGAAGGTGCGGTTTTCCTTGGGGATGTCGAGAGCATCGTCAACGGGGTTATACTCATAGTTGAGTGTTCCCGCGAGATTAGTCTTCAGGTTGTTCTCGTTCACCCATTCGCCGCTTTTGAGGTCGGCCATTGCGTGTCCGATGGGGTAGCCGTACTTGATGATGTTCTGCCCTTGCTTAGCGTCGTCGATAAGAATCTTGTGGCCTGCCGGGGTGTCTTGTTTCACTTCGATAGTTTTGCCGTCGATGCTGATTGTTTCGCCTTTAGCAATTGGGCGGAGGCAAACAATCACGGAATCGAGCGGATTGATTTTGATAAATGCTGATTGTTCCATAGATGTCTGAGTTTTTAAGTATGTTTGTTAGTTTGTTATTTTAATCTAAGTCGATATCGCTCAACGCTCAACCTATACCATCGCCCTGTGATAGAAGTCAACGTTCTCTTTTGTGAGGAGTTCGATAGGCATATAGTTCACAGGTGCCACCGGCTGCTTCAGAACTATTGCGCGGAAGAGCGTGTCTATGCAGTTGTATCCTTGCACATAAGCATGCTGGGCAATGAGGAACGAGATGGAACCCTCCCTGAGGCAATGGGCGTTCTTGCTCACCATGTCGTATCCCATTATTTGTATGTTGCTGATGCCTTTTCTGAGGAGATAGTCGCCAACAATATGTGCCTTAGAACACATGGTTATTCCGTGTCTGATGCCCGGATTTGCTTTGAAGAACTTAGCGAGCATGGCGTCGTATCCCTTCTTGTCTTTATCCATAGGCAACTCAAGGTTGACAATCTTGATAGCGGGGTAGTGCTCGTTCATATAATGGCGGAATCCCACTTCGCGGTTCTCTTGCTGCTTGCTTGCCACCTTGCCGTTCTTGACGAGCCTCATGAGCATTATCTCCTTCTCCTCTTTTGCTATGAGCATAAGCATTCGGGCGGCGAAATAGCCGCTCTTGAAGGAGTCTTGTCCGTAGAAGCTAAGCGGCTCAAGGTCAGGCATGTAAGAGTCTAAAAGCACAAAGGGAATCTCTCGCTCATGCAGGAGGTCGGTATATCTCTTTGTCGTTTCAAGTTCGCTTGGAATGACAATCACTCCGCTTGGCTCGCTCTCAAGCACATGACTGAAGGCCGAAGAGAATGAATCGTCGTCAAAGCGTGTGTAATAGGTGAACGCCACCTCTACATGGAAGTCGCGCCTTTGCTCGCACGCCTCCCTTGCGCCTTCCTCTATCTCTTGCCAGTATGCCTCGCTTTCGTGCTTAGGCATGATGATGTGGAAGGTGTACGACTTGTTGTAAGCAAGTGCGCTGGCATACATGTTTGGCTGATAGTTAATCTCTTCCAAAACCTTTTCCACCTTTGCTCTTGCGGCGGCCGATACATTAGGACGGTTGTGGATAATCCTGTCAACTGTACCTACCGAAACGCCTGCTCTCTCGGCAATGTCTTTAATCCTAATCTTATGAGACATCAGATTCCTTGTTTAAATGTAGTTTGTTGTTAACATTTTGTGGTTACACATGTGCTGTTTGCGCGCACAAGTGCAAAATTTTGTTGCAAAAGTACAAATAAAAAGTTAATTGTGCGAATGCACAGCGATTTTTTTTGCTTTTTATTTATTTTTTTGCCATTTAATTTGTTTATTTGCCGTTATTGTCTTAATTTTGTGCTCGCAAACAATAATAAATACAATCTACAAACAAATCAAAAACAAAACAATTATGGCAAAAATCGTAACATTGGGCGAGATAATGCTTCGCCTTTCTCCACAGGGAAATGACCGTTTCATACAAAGTGAAAGCTTCCGCATTATTCCTGGTGGCGGCGAGGCCAACGTGGCAATATCTGTTGCCAACTATGGTCATGATGCTTATTTCGTATCAAAGCTGCCAAAGCATGAGATTGGACAGATAGCAGTAAACGCTCTTCGCCGATATGGCGTGAATACTCAGTTCGTTGCTCGTGGTGGCGACCGTGTAGGCCTTTACTATGCTGAGACAGGTGCCAGCATGCGCCCTTCAAAGGTGATTTACGACCGCGCTCATAGTGCTATCGCAGAGGCTGATGCTTCAGATTTCGACTTTGATGCTATCATGGAAGGTGCTCAGTGGTTTCATTGGTCTGGCATCACTCCAGCCATCTCTGACAAGGCAGCCGAACTGACACGTCTTGCTTGTGAAGCAGCTAAGCGTCATGGCGTTACTGTAAGCGTCGACCTTAACTTCCGTAAGAAGCTATGGACGAGCGAGAAGGCTATCTCTATCATGCGTCCTCTGATGCAATATGTTGATGTATGCATCGGTAATGAGGAGGATGCTGAGCTTTGCCTTGGCTTCAAACCAGATGCAGATGTTGAGGGTGGCAAGACAGATGCTAGCGGTTATGAGAAAATCTTCAAGCAGATGAAGGAGGAGTTTGGATTCAAGTATGTTGTTTCTACACTTCGTGAGTCGTTCTCTGCTACATTCAACGGATGGAAGGCACTCATCTATAATGGTGAGGAGTTCTATCAAAGCAAACGCTACGAAATCAATCCTATCATCGACCGCGTTGGTGGCGGAGACTCATTCTCAGGCGGTCTCATCCACGGCCTTCTCACCAAGAATACACAAGGCGAGGCACTCGAGTTTGCTGTTGCAGCATCTGCTTTGAAACACACCATCAATGGCGACTTCAACCTCGTGTCTGTTGACGAAGTGGAGTCTCTGGCAGGTGGAAATGCTAACGGTCGTGTTCAACGATAGATTAATTTGACAATTTGACGATTTCACAATTTGACAATAGAATGCTGCCATGACCGAACTGGAGTTGAAGGAAAGGTTCAAACATTTCTCATTGAGAATAATAAATATGGTGGATTCTATGCCAAATACAATATCTGGCAGGGCAATTGCTGCTCAGGTTATACGTTCGGGAACTTCACCTGCCGCGAACTATCGTGCAGCTTGTATCGGAAAGTCTGAAAAGGATTTCTTGAACAAACTGAAAATGGTGGAAGAAGAACTTGATGAAACATGCCATTGGCTTGAAGTAATCATGGATTCGGAGATGCTCCCGCGAAAGAGGGTAGAACCATTGTTTGATGAATGTGGTGAGTTGTTGAGAATCATAGTTAGTTCTATAATATCAACTCGTAAACACCTTTCGCAAATGCCTAATCAATGAAATCGCGAATAATAAATCGTAAAATAGTAAAATCGTAAAATAGTAAAATATATCTATGGCAAAGTTTGATAAAATCGCTGTATTAAAGAAGATTGGCGATACAGGTATGGTTCCTGTATTTTATAATAAAGACCTAGAGATTTGCAAGAACGTGGTGAAGGCTTGCTACGAGGGTGGTGTTCGCGCTTTCGAGTTCACCAATCGTGGCGACTTCGCTCAGGAGGTGTTTGGCGAGCTTGTTAAGTGGGCAGACAAAGAGTGTCCTGAACTTGCTCTTGGTATCGGTAGCGTTGTAGACGCACCAACGGCAGCCCTCTACATACAGCTGGGCGCTAACTTCGTTGTTGGTCCTCTCTTCAACCCGGACATCGCACCTGTTTGCAACCGCCGTCTCGTTCCTTACTGCCCAGGTTGTGGCACACCATCGGAAATCGGCAAGGCTCAGGAGTTGGGTTGCGACCTCACAAAACTCTTCCCTGGCGATGTTTACACTCCGAAGATGGTGAAGGGTCTTATGGCACCAATGAAGTGGTCGAAGATCATGGTTACTGGCGGTGTTGCTCCTGAGAAAGAGAATCTCGAGGCATGGTTTAAGGCTGGCGTCTTCTGCGTGGGTATGGGCTCAAAGCTCTTCCCTAAAGATAAGGTAGCAGCAGGCGACTGGCAGTATGTAACAGATAAATGCAAGGAGGCATTAGGTTACGTTGCTGAGGCACGCAAGTAATAAATCATTAACAAAAGGCTTGGTATGGTTTGTAGCCATATTGGGCCTTTTGTGTTTTTCAGCCTGTCAAGACAATCCCAATAGGGCAGAAGTGGACAGGTTGAACTCTATATCTTATGCCTACCATTACAAAAACATAGACTCTACCATTCATTATGCCAATGCTGCGTTGCTCCTTTCCGACAAATATGATGGAGGCAAGGCAGAGGCACTTAACAATTTAGCCTTTGCAAGTATAGCAAGGATGGATTATCGTGATGCGTTCAGGCAGCTGGACAGCATCGTTGGCATTACCAACAATCAGGTGGAACTCCTGATTTCTAACATTCAGCAAATGCGTCTTTGCCAGCGCGAGTCACACAACAAGGAATTCTACGACTATCTTGAGAATGCGCGTAAATGCCTAAAGCGTATCAACGAGTCGCGTGACATGCTCACCGAGAGGCAACTCCATCGTATGGTTTATGCCGAGAGTGAACTGGCCATAGTTACCTCTACCTATTATTATTATGTGGGACTTGAGAAAGAGTCGAAGGCGGCGCTTCTTGAAATAGACGCCGACGGCGAGATACAGAAAGACTCGGCGCAGCTCATGAACTACCTCTACCAGATAGGTGCCGGCGGAATAATAACTGAAGGCACGCAGGCGGAGATTTACCAAGCAGAATGGGACTATCTTGTGAGATGCTACATGCTTGCCAAGCAGAGCGGAAGTGTGTATTGGGAGGCCAATTCCCTTCAGGCAATGAGCGAGCATCTTCAAGAAAAGGCGAGCAGGGACAAACTGATAGCAGACAACCTCTCGTCGATAAAATACATCAACGATGACAACATGCCAGACAGTCTTCTTGCTGGCAACCTCGCACAGAAGTCGCTTCAACTTTTTCAAGGACTTGGCGACGTTTACCAGACGGCAGGTTCCTATCGTACACTTGCGTCATGCTACTGGGGTGTGGGCGATTACCATTCGGCTCTTATTTGCCTTGAGGATGCGCTGAACAAGGACAAACGCATAGAGCAGGCACCCGACCTTGTTGCAAGTATTCGCGAGCAATTGTCGCTCGTATGCTCTGCTATGGATGAGAAACCGAACAGCGACTATAACAGAAACATATATCTTGACCTTCAGGACATGACTCGTCAGGACCGTCACCTGGAGGCACGTGCGGAGCAACTCGACCGTTCTTCTCGACAACTGAACATGATGATTGCGGCGGTGCTCTTCATGATACTTTTCAGCGTTGTGCTGATGTTCCTCTTCTATTATTTAGGGCGCACGAAACAAAGGAAGAACAATCTTGACTCTCTGCTTCAACCGCTAGAGCAATGGAGAGCCGATAATCTATTGGCCAACAACGCTTTAGACGAGAAATACGAAGAGATAAACGAGGCTTATGCTCTTAACGTTATCCACATAGCAAATAACAAGAAGCAGAACCTTGAAAACCGCGCAAAGATATTCCTTGTGAACAGCATCATGCCTTTCATCGACCGTATGATTCATGAGGTGAACAGGCTTAAGAATGCTGACGAACCAGCCAATGTGAGGGCAGAGAGATATAATTATGTGGCAGAACTGACCGACAAGATAAACGACTATAACAACGTTCTCACGCAATGGATTCAGTTGCGAAAGGGCGACCTTAGCATGCATGTTGAGAGTTTCCCGCTTCAAGAGACTTTTGATGTGGTGCAGAAGGGCCGAATGTCGTTCCAGTTGAAGGGCATAAACCTCGAAATAGAACCTACAGAACTCACCGTTAAGGCCGACCGCGTGCTCACGCTCTTCATGCTGAACACCCTTGCTGACAATGCGAGGAAATTCACTCCGGAAGGCGGCACCGTGAACATCTTCTCTTCCTCGACAGACGAGTATGTGGAGATTTCCGTCAAGGATACAGGCAAGGGAATGTCGGCGGAGGAACTTTCTGGCATCTTCGACCATAAGGTTTATAACGGTCATGGATTTGGCCTTATGAACTGCAAGGGAATCATAGAGAAATACCGAAAGATGAGCCAGATTTTCAACGTATGCAAACTATCGGCAGAAAGCGAGGAAGGCAAGGGCAGCCGTTTCTTCTTCCGCTTGCCTCATGGTGTTGTGCGAATGGTTATGGTGCTCTTTATGGCTTTCTCTGCCCAATATATGTGTGCCGTTGAATCACCTCAGAAAAAGGCTTCTGTCTATGCCGATAGCGCCTATTATTCAAACATCAACGGCAATTACGAGAAGACTCTACAGTTCTCCGACAGCGTGCGCAAGTACCTCAATCTTAGGTACAAGCAGTTGAAGCCGGAGGGGAAGATGCTTATGGCAAGAGACGGCGACACCAAAACAGAACCAGCCGAGATTACATGGTTCCGCGATGGCATTGACATCGATTATGACGTGATACTCGATATTCGCAATGAGAGTGCCGTGGCGGCACTTGCCCTGCATGACTGGTCGCTTTACAGATACAACAACCGCATCTACACCATGCTGTTCAAGGAGAAGTCGGCAGACAAGAGTCTTGCGGAGTATTGCCGAGCCATGCAAACGTCTGAGTCGAACAAGTCTATCGCCGTGGTAATGCTTGTGCTGCTGCTCATTCTCATACTGATAGCTTACTATTTCCTCTACTATCGCCATCGCATTAATTATAGTTATTGCATGGAACAGGTGGGATACATAAACGACATATTGCTAAGCGAGCGAAGCGACGAGGAAAAACTGTCGCTCATCAAGCCTATCTCTACAAGCAAGTATCCCGAGTCTTTACGCGAAATAGTGGGCAAGGTGAGGGCAGCGCTTGAGTCGTCGGTGAAGAACTCCAAGGAGAAGCAGGACATCATAGAACTGGCGGAAGACGAGCGCAGGCGTGCCGAACTCGAGGACGACAAGCTTCATGTGAGTAATAATGTACTCGACAACTGCCTTAGCACCTTGAAACACGAAACTATGTACTATCCATCGCGCATACGCCAGATTGTTGACGAAATGAACGATGGGAACACATCGGAAGAACCCAAGCGTCTGCAGGCGATTGACGAACTGGTGGCTTATTATAAGGAACTCTACGGCATACTCAGCGCTCAGGCAATGAGACAGGTGAACGCCGTGAAGAATAAGTGCCAGGTGGTGAGTGTGAACGAGATAATGAACACCAAGGAAGAGGGTGTCTATGCTATGGGCGACCCACTCATGTTGAAGCATCTTTTCGACACCTTGCAAAAGCAGAACAATGCGCCGTTTGCTAGTGTCAGCATCACTCAGAAAGAGGGCGACTATCTAGTGTTCCGCCTTGGAATGGAGAACCTTAAGTTCCGCGAGTTCTTTGTTCCGTCGATGCAGAACATTCCTTTCCTGATATGCCGTCAGATAGTGAGAGAGAACAGCGAAAGCACCAACCGAAGAGGATGCGGCATTGTGGCTCAGCCGTCGGATACAGGTGGCTCAATAGTAACCGTCACTCTGGCCGCCGCAAAGGGTAAACAACATACAAATAATTAACTCAAGTTTCGCATGTTAATAAGAAGATATACGAAGATAAAGGGAGATAGTCGCCTGACGGCGACGGGAGATAGAGGACATCGCCTTGGTTGCGTTTATCACGCGGCAAAACTAATGTCTTTTACCTCCCTCTATCTGCTTTTATCTCCCTCTATCTACAGAGCAAGCGAAGCTTGCGAAAGTTGAAACAATTAAAACTTGAAGAATCAAAAAAACTAATATATCTATGGAAAATTTTAAAGTGATTATCGTCGAGGATGTGGCACTCGAACTTAAAGGCACCGAAGGAATATTCCGCAACGACATTCCCGAGGCAGAGATAATAGGAACAGCAGACAGCGAGGTGGCTTACTGGAGGCTCATGAAGCAGCAGAAGCCCGACATGGTGTTGCTCGACCTTGGACTTGGAGGCTCAACGACCGTGGGCGTGGAGATATGCCGGCAGACAAAGGAGATGTATCCTGCAATCAAGATACTGATATTCACGGGCGAGATTCTCAACGAGAAACTATGGGTTGACGTGCTCGATGCAGGTTGTGACGGTATATGCCTGAAGAGTGGCGAACTGCTCACACGCGGCGATGTGGTCAGCGTGATGGCAGGCAAGAAGATGGTGTTCAACCAACCCATTCTCGAGAAAATCATCGAGCGCTTCAAGCATAGCGTGAGCAACCAGCTGATGAGGCAGGAGGCACTCGTGGATTATGAGATTGACGAATACGATGAGCGTTTCCTTCGCCATCTTGCTCTTGGCTACACTAAGGAGCAGATAACTAATCTCAGGGGAATGCCTTTCGGAGTGAAAAGCCTTGAAAAGCGCCAGAACGAACTTGTGCAGAAACTGTTCCCCTCGGGGCGTGGTGTGAACGGTGCGGGAATCAACGCTACAAGACTTGTTGTAAGGGCTCTCGAACTGCGCATCATCGACCTTGACAACCTACAGCCAGACGAAGAATGACACTAAAAAAGACCATAACCGTTGCATGCGTGGCGATACTGATTGCCAACCTGCTGCTCGTGCTGCTCTCGTGGATAATAAGCGCCATAGGAGTGGCTGGGGTGCGCTCGTTGATAAGCAGCGAAGGTCTCAGGTGGTTTCTCAGCCGTTACGTCGACATCATTGCCACGCCATTGCTGGCATGGTTTCTGCTGCTTTCCATTGCCTATAGCTGTTATGAGGGAAGCGGATTGTCGCTGGCGTTATGCCGAGCGCTGAAGGGAGAGAAACTGGAGTTCAAGCAGAGGCTCGGAATAAGGGTTGCGCTGATAGTGCTTGTGGTAATCATAGCCAACACGCTGCTTCTGCTGCTCACTCCGCATGCCGTTCTGCTTAGTCCTTCAGGCGATATTTTCCCGTCGCCTTTCAGCAAAAGCATTGTTCCGATTGTTGCGGGTGCTGTATCCTTGGTCTCTTTCGCTTATGGCCTTGCAGGCGGTACCATAAACAACATTGATACCGCCTTCAAGACACTTTATTGTAAGTTACCGTCGTTGTTGCCGGTACTCATTCTCTATATCTTTGCCGCGCAGTTGTACGCCTGCATCTGCTTTGTGTTCTGACTATTTTAATCTATAGAACACGCCGATAGTGCCGTAGATAGGGTAGAGGGTTTGCTCAACGGTTTTGAAGTCTTTCTTGAAGATGCCGTTGAGACCCCAGTTGAGGTCGGCCGATACACCGAAGCGTTGGCTGAACTGCCAGTCAACACCAGCCGCAATGCCGAACTGAAGGCTACGCATGTCGTCGCTGAAGTCGTAGGTGGCACGCTCGTCTTCCTTGCTGCCCATGGTCACCTTAGGACCCGTCGGGTCGCCCTGGCGCAGATAACCGTCATATACGTAACCCTCGAAACTCTTGTCAAGAAGAACCGACATGTAAGGGCCTGCCTTCAGCAGCACCTTCTCGCCAATGCTATAGGTGGCCTCTACGGGTATGGTTATCATCCATTCTCTAGACCTTTGGCGCACGCGGCCGGTATACATACCGTCGAGCATGCTGTCGCCCTTCTTCACCTCCATGTGGTACATCTTAGTGGTTATCTCGACGTTCAGCGCCTTGTTCTCAACGCGAAAACCTGCCATCACGCCAAAGTTGTTCTTGATTGGCATCCATGCATCGCCGCCAGCCATAAACGAAGGTGTGAGGCAGAATTTGTCGAGGCTTCTGATAGAGGCGGGCATGCCTAACGGGGCGGTGCCTCCGAGGTTGTATCCAAAACGAAGTTTCAGGCCCAGGTCGTCGCCTATATTGCCTGCCATAGTGCGGCATTGCCATTGCATCGCGAGCAACGCGAACATCAGTATTATAGTCTTTTTCATTGCTTGCCCTCCTCTTCTAAATCATCATTTTTTTCTATAGATATATCCACATCGTCTATATAAAGCGTGCTGCCAATGGCTCCGCAGAAGAGTGCTCCGTCCTTGCTCGACGAGAACACCAGAGCCAGATTGTATCCGTAATTATCAAGCAGGTTGTCGTCGACAGGGGCGATTTCTTCGAAGAACATCTCGAACGGCTTCCATGTTTCGGTAGGCGGTAGCGACTCCACTCGAGCCTTGCTCACAACATACTTGCTTGTCAGCACGTTGCCGCCATCGAGAACCACGGGGTTGCCGTTTTCGTCCTTGTTGCGGTAGAGCACGGCGTAGATGTCTGCCTCGTCGGTCTTTCCCGGCACAACATCGTTCACCTCGTTGCGGTAAACAGGGCCTGGAGTGTATTTATAGTATCCCTTCACTTTCAGCGGTTTTGCCGGGAATGCGAAGTCCTTGCCCATAAGTGTCGATTCGAGTGAACTTGTGAGCGCCTTGTCCACGTCGAAGGCGCCGATGAAGAGGTTGCCGGCTGCCATGTATTTCTTAAGGGCCTCTGCCAGTGGGCCAGCGGATAATGTCCTCATGCGCACGCATTTGCCTTCATGTCCGTTGTCAAATGGCACTGTGGGGTATTCATCGGGAGAGAGATTGCTGTTGCCCATGCCGAATCCCTGGTTTCCTGTTGCCCAAACGCTGCGTTTGTTGCCGCTGCGGTCATACTCGAACCAAGAGTAATATTTGTAGTTGATGAACAGCATGCTGCCGTCCACTATTTCGTAATTCTCGAAGTCGAACTCCACTTTTGGCATCTCAGCCTCGCGGAATTCAACGGTATAAGTTCTCGACCACTGGCCGTCCTCCGATGTCACCTTGTATGTCACGGGACCGTTGCTGAAGTCCTGCATAGAACCGTTGGCAGGCTCTATAGTGGCTCCCGGCGTGAGTGTGAACTGAAGAGGGATTTGGGGCAGCGACAATAGCGATTTAACGTTGAAAACGATTTGGCTGCTGCTCGCCAGCACATTGTCCTGACGCATGTCTGTCTCGGGCTGGTAGAAGCAGTCCTTGTAGTCGTCGCCTTCAACCCAGACGCTCAGGATGTCGCATTCTGCATTCTTCGCCTCGTCCTTGAAGCACGAAGTAAGCAGCAGCGTTGAAAATAGCAATATTACTGTTAAGTATCTCATTGTTAATGTAAGGTTTTAAATTGTCCGCGAAGTTAACGCTTTTTATCCGATTGTGCAAATTAATGGTGATTTTTGTGGTATATCATTCCCATTTATGCATGTTTTGCTCCGTCATTGCATACTAGTGAGGGGACGAAAGGTGCCGAATAGGGAGTTCAAGGGGCATCAGTTAATTTACTGCAAAGTTACAACGAGAAATGTGAAATGCCAAAAATCGGGCGGTCGCAACTTGTAAAAATATATTAAAGAAATGGTATTTTACTCTTAAAAATTATAAAATATTCTATAATTCACACGATGCCATGGACTTGCGTGAATCTCAAAAATGCAGCAGTGGGGACTCGATTACATTCATTACATAAAATTTTCAGCCCCCACTATCCTGCATACTTATAGTTAATTATAATATAATAATTATATATTATAATTATATTAATTAATTTATATATTATAATTTTATGATACTAAATTTCTTCAGATTGAAACAGTCACTAGATATGTACCCCCGAAAAAACAATGTAATGAATGTAATGGATGTAATGACAGGATGCTTCGAGTGCTTTTGTTCATTCAATAAAAAAGTCTATCCTGTGCCTGTTTCTGCTAACATGCTAATAGCGTGGGAGTTATGCGCATTTTTGCATTTTTTAATGGTTTATGAGCTGTTTCTTAATATATTTTTACAAGTTATGACCGCCCGTTTTTTGGTACTCCTCATGATTTGTTGTAACTTTGCACTTGTTATGAGAGAAAGAATACTCAAGGCATATTCCCAACTAGTTGTGGCTCTGGTCATTATGTTGATGACAGCGGCTTGTTCGACACAAAAGTTTGTGCCGGAAAAGGAGTATTTGCTCTCAAAAGTGGAGGTGAAGAGCGATGTCGACGAACTGGATGCCAGCATGCTGCACCAGTATATCCGCCAGAAGGCGAATTCCAAGTGGTTCTCCTTGTTCAACGTTCCGCTCGGAACCTATTCGCTTGCTGGCCGTGACACCACGAAATGGATAAACCGCACGTTGAAGAACATTGGCGAGAAACCCGTGATTTACGACAGCGTGCAGGCACGCCTCTCATGCCAGGACCTCATCACGGCGATGCAGAACATGGGCTACATGCATGCCTCGGTGACGCTGAGCAAGAAGATTAAGGGCAAGAAACTTGCGCTGCGCTATGACGTGCATCCGGGCGAGCCTTTCTATATAAGGAACGTGAACTATGAGATTGACGACCCTGTGATTGAGAAACTGCTCGGGTTGCGCGACTCTGCCAACTGGGGGCTTCACAAGGGAATGAAGTTCACCGTGGCTCATCTCGACAACGAGCGGAAGCGCATCACCAACCTTCTGCAGAACGAAGGATACTATAGGTTCAATAAGGACTTCATACGCTTCACCGCCGACTCTACATCGTCTCTGCGCGAGGTGGATGTGACACTCCACCTGCTTAGGTACAAGCCGCACAACAACGCCGAGGACACCCTTCACCCAAGATATTTTATCGGTTCGGTGAAGCATGTTGAAATGGGAGGAGACAGCGTTCATCTGCGCCGAAAGGTGCTCAACGACATCACGATGATTGAAGTGGGGCACCCATACAGCGTGAAGAACTTGCAGAGGACTTACAACAACTTCGGTAGCCTGGCTGCTTTGGGATATACCAACATCAGTTTCGCCGAGCGCAAGGACACCACTCTTCTTGACTGTACAATCCACACAAGCCGCAAGAAGCCGAACACCATAAGTTTCCAGCCAGAGGGCACCAACACCGCAGGAAATCTCGGTGCTGCCGCATCGGTGACATGGACAAACAGGAACCTGTTCCGTGGCTCGGAGCAGCTGAGCATCGAGGTGAGAGGCGCTTTTGAGGCCATTACAGGACTTGAGGGATACCAGAATCAGAACTACACGGAGTTTGGCGTGGAGACGCGACTGGAGTTTCCTCGCTTTGTCGCCCCGTTCCTCTCGCGCTCTTTCCGACGCAACTCTAGAGCAACAAGCGAACTCTCAGTCAGTTACGATATGCAGAACCGCCCTGAGTTCCATCGCCGCGTGTTCTCTGCCGCATGGAGGTATAAGTGGAGCGATGCCCACCATTTCACAACATATCGCTTTGACCTGCTCGACCTCAATTACATCTACATGCCGTGGATTTCGCCAACGTTCAAGACCGAGTATCTCGACAATGCAAGCAGCAGAAATGCCATCCTGAGGTACAACTATGAGGACCTGTTTATCACTAAGATAGGTTTCGGACTTAACTATAACAACGGAATACGCGCATTCAGGGCTAACATCGAGACATCGGGCAATGTGCTTAGCGCGTTTTCGCACATCTCGAAAGGGAAGAAGAATGAGAACGGACAATATACCTTATTTAATATAGCGTACGCGCAATACGTCAAGTTCGATGTTGACTATTCACGCGTGTGGCGCTTTGACAAGCACAACTCCTTTGCCGTTCATGGTGCGTTGGGCATTGCCTATCCATACGGCAACAGCATGGTGCTGCCATTTGAGAAACGTTATTTCGGCGGCGGCGCCAACTCTGTGCGCGGATGGAACGTGCGCGGTCTCGGACCGGGTAGGTTTAAGGGAACCAACGGCGCCATCGATTTTATTAACCAAACGGGCGACCTGAAGCTTGACCTTAGTGCAGAATACCGCACTTATCTCTTCTGGAAAATTGACGGTGCCGTGTTTGTAGATGCCGGAAACATCTGGACATTGCGTGAATATGAGGACCAGCCTGGCGGACAGTTCTCATTCAGCGAGTTCTACAAGCAGATAGCTGTGGCTTATGGTGTTGGTTTCCGTCTGAATTTCGGTTATTTCATCTTGCGTTTCGACATGGGCATGAAGGCAATAAACCCCGCTTACGAAACAACAGAGGAGCATTATGCCATCATTCACCCGAAACTCAGTCGCGACTTTGCTTTTCACTTCGCGGTAGGCCTTCCATTCTGACCTTCCATGTGTTGCCCTCTTTCACCAGCGTGATGTCGAAGACGCCCTCGTCAACGATGTGCCCTGTCTTGCCTATGGTGTCGGCCTCGAAAAAGTTGCTTACTATTACTTTTGCATGGCACTCGGCATCGTCGCCGCTGACGTTCTCCACCTCGACCGAAGCCTCCTCCTCAAGCCCTCTCAGACTCTTGATGTCGTCCTCGTTGATTTGGCTTGCCGCGAAACTTATCCATTGTTCGCTCTCCTTGGTGCAGTACTTTAGAGAGTTCTTATATCTGAGATTAAAATAACTCTCCGCGAATGCATTTGCCACATCCTCGGCATCGCTGGGGTTAACCGACGACACGAAATTGCATGACGCACAAACAAGCAGTAACAATAGTGTTGCAATATGAAATTTGAAGAGTCTCAGCATAATTTTTAGTCATTGAATGTTTAAAAAACTTATATTTAGAATAAAATCAGTGCAAAGATAGTGAAAATCTTTTGTACATTCTCTTTTTTTGAGTACTTTTGTATCAAAATACACACATTAATGTTGAAATTCATCTCTTTTGGCAGCGGGAGCAGCGGTAATTGCTATTATCTGTTTACCGAGAACGACGGCATTCTTATAGATGCCGGCGTGGGAGTCAGTATTCTTAAGAAATGGTTTGCGGATTATGGTCTTTCAATGTCAAACATTCATAACATACTCATCACTCATCACCATGCCGACCATGTGAAGTGCGTGGGCAGTCTCAGCAACGACTTGAAGGTGCCTGTTTATGCTACGCGTCAAGTTCATGTTGGAATAGACAACAATTATTGTGTAAGATACAAAGTGAATGGTGCTAATAGAAAATATATAGAAAAGGGATCGACCTTTTCTATAGGAGATTTCCGCATAACAACATTCGAAATTCCACACGATTGTGATAATGTGGGGTTTATGC
This sequence comes from uncultured Prevotellaceae bacterium, assembly GCA_900315095.1. Classification (GTDB taxonomy): domain Bacteria; phylum Bacteroidota; class Bacteroidia; order Bacteroidales; family Bacteroidaceae; genus Prevotella. Next base: position 99,282 of record OMXS01000007.1, read on the forward strand.
TTGAGCATAAAGGTATTACATTTTGTTTGATGACTGACGTGGGGCACGTGACAGAAGAAATGAAGACCTTTATTTCCCGCGCAAATTATCTTGTAATTGAAGCTAATCATGAGGACGAAATGTTGAAGGCAGGACCATACCCTGAATTTTTAAAAGAAAGGGTTGCAGGAGAAAACGGACATCTTTCTAATAGAATGTGTGCCATAGCGTTGGCAGAGAACGTAACTGAAAAACTAAAACATGTTTGGCTATGCCATATTAGTGACGTAAACAACGATCCTGTTCTTGCAAGAAAAACAGTAGAAATAATTCTTGGCAGTTATGGCATCGTGGCGGGAAAGGATTTCATGCTTGAAGTGCTAAAACGCAAAACACCAAGTAATCTGTTCGATTTGATATGAAATTGATGCTTCCAGCAAGCATAAACAGAGGTAAAACTCAAAAAAAAACTTAATTGTCAATATTAATAAAAGAAATATTTTGTTAATTCGGGAAAAGTTTGTAATTTTGCACCCTGTTTGGAATAAGTATCAAAAAATCAGAAAAAAGTAGATAGAAATGTCGAAGATTTGTCAGATTACGGGAAAGAAGGCGCAGATTGGCAACAACGTTTCCCACTCAAAGCATCGCACAAAGCGTAGTTTTGATGTAAACCTGTTCAGCAAGAAGTTCTACTATGTAGAGGAGAGCTGCTGGATAAGCCTTAAGATAAGCGCAGCAGGCTTGCGCCTAATTAACAAAATTGGTCTCGATGCAGCTCTTAAGCAGGCAGTTGCCAAAGGATACTGTGACTGGAAGGACATTAAAGTTATAGGAGAATAATCATCATGGCAAAAAAAGCAAAAGGCAATAGAGTACAGGTTATACTTGAATGCACAGAGATGAAGAATAGCGGTCTGCCAGGAACAAGCCGCTATATCACTACAAAGAACCGCAAGAATACACCTGAGCGCATGGAGTTGAAGAAGTACAACCCCATCCTTAAGCGTATGACTGTTCATAAGGAAATTAAATAATAAATAAAGAAAGAAGATGGCAAAGAAAACTGTCGCAACCCTCCACGAAGGTTCTAAGGACGGGCGTGCATACACAAAGGTTATAAAGATGGAAAGAAGCCCTAAGACAGGTGCTTACATCTTTAACGAGCAGATGGTTCCTAACGAAGCTGTTAAGGATTTCTTTAAGAATTAATTTTCTTATAATCACTATAGAATTAAGCCGCAACATGTTTTATGTTTGCGGCTTATTTTTATGCTCGTTTACAAGCAAAAAACAATTCGTATATTTGCTATTGTGAAAGATTTGATGTAATTTTGTACGCAAAATAGATATTATGGGTATTTTCGGATTATTTAATAAAAAGAAGAAAGAGACACTCGACAAGGGTCTTGAGAAGACAAAGGAGAGCGTGTTCTCTAAACTGGCGCGTGCCGTTGCGGGCAAGTCAAAGGTTGACGATGACGTGCTCGACAATCTCGAAGAGGTGCTTATTACAAGTGATGTCGGTGTTGACACCACATTGAAGATAATTGAGAAGATTGAAAGCAGAGTGGCGCGAGACAAGTATGTTTCCACTTCTGAACTGAACGGTATATTAAGAGAGGAAATCGCTGACCTCTTGGCAGAGAACAATACCGAAGACAACGACAACTGGGACCTGCCCGCCGATCATAAGCCTTACGTTATTCTGGTGGTTGGCGTGAACGGAGTGGGCAAGACAACAACCATCGGTAAACTTGCGTATCAGTTCAAGAATGCCGGCAAGAAAGTGTATCTTGGCGCTGCTGACACCTTCAGGGCGGCTGCCGTAGAGCAGTTGTGCATCTGGGGAGAGCGCGTGGGATGTCCCGTGATAAAGCAAAAAATGGGAAGCGACCCCGCGTCTGTTGCCTTCGACACTCTGAGTTCTGCTAAGGCAAACGACGCCGACGTTGTTCTTATTGACACCGCCGGGCGTCTTCATAACAAGGTGGGACTCATGAACGAGTTGAAGAAGATAAAGGACGTTATGAAGAAGGTGGTTCCCGATGCACCCGATGAGGTTATGCTTGTTCTGGATGGAAGTACCGGTCAGAACGCTTTTGAGCAGGCGAAGCAGTTTGCAGCCGTGACACAGATAACGAGTCTTGCTATAACAAAGCTCGACGGCACGGCAAAAGGTGGTGTGGTAATCGGCATAAGCGACCAGCTTAAAGTGCCCGTGAAATACATCGGTCTTGGAGAGGGCATGGAAGACCTGCAACTCTTCAACCGTCGCCAGTTCGTAGATTCTCTTTTCAGCAATAACTAATTATAGGAGTGTTGTTTTGAAGCGCAATCACGTTGACATAATCACCCTTGGCTGCTCGAAGAATCTTGTGGACAGCGAGATTCTGATGAAGCAGTTTGAGAATAACGGATACTCGTGCGACCACGATAGCGAGAATCCGGAAGGCGAGATTGCAATTATAAATACCTGCGGTTTTATCGGAGATGCCAAGGAAGAGAGCATAAACACGATATTGGAGTTTGCCGAACGGAAGAAGAAAGGCGAACTGAAGAAGTTGTTCGTAATGGGATGTTTGTCGCAACGTTATAAGAGTGAGCTTGAGAACGAACTCCCGGAGGTGGACAAGTATTATGGAAAGTTCGACTACAAGCAGGTTCTTGTTGACCTCGGTGTTGTTCAGTCGATTCCCGAAAGTGGCAGCCGCGTGATAACCACTCCTAACCATTATGCCTATATTAAAATAAGTGAAGGATGCGACAGGCATTGTGCTTATTGTGCCATACCTATCATTACGGGCAAGCACATCAGCCGACCAAAGGATGAAATCCTATGCGAGATTAAAGAACTTGTTAGCCAGGGAGTTAAGGAGTTCCAGATAATTGCCCAGGAACTGACATTCTACGGGAGGGATTTTGACGGCAAGTCGCATATCGCGGAACTTGTAAGCGATATTTCAGACATTGAAGGTGTTGAGTGGATAAGGCTCCACTATGCCTATCCAGCACAGTTCCCGCTCGAGTTGCTCGATGTCATTCGCGAAAAGAAGAACGTTTGCAAGTATCTCGACATCGCCTTGCAACACATCTCCGACCACATGCTTTCGGCGATGCACAGGCATATAACGAAAGAGGAAACTTATAAACTCATTGAGGAAATACGCCGAAGAGTGCCTGGAATAACCTTGAGAACTACGTTGATGGTGGGATTCCCAGGCGAGACGGAGCAGGACTATGAGGAACTGAAAGAGTTCACTCGATGGGCGCGTTTCGAGAGAATGGGCGCGTTTGCATACTCTGAAGAGGAGGGCACTTATAGCGAACAGCATTATAAAGACGATGTACCTGAAGACGTAAAGGAGGCAAGGCTTTCAAAACTGATGATGATTCAGCAGAAGATAAGTGCTGAACTCGAAGAGAAACGCGTTGGCACCACGATGAAAGTCATCATCGACAGGAAAGAGGGTGATTACTATGTGGGAAGAACGGAGTTCTCTTCGCCTGAAGTAGACCCCGAGGTGCTCGTCCCTGCAGAAGAAAAGCAGTTGACCATCGGCCAGTTCTACGATGTCAAGATTGTTGGTTCTGAGGAGTTCGACCTTTATGCTACAACTATATACTAAAAGAAGAAAACATCATAAACATGAATAATAAAGACTTCATACACCAATTGTCATTGCGGCTGGGCATCACTCACGAAGAGGCACAGGCCACAATGAACAAGACAATAGACATCATGGGCGATGTCTTTCAGGAAGGTGACTCAATACAGATGCCTAACTTTGGCACTTTCGAGGTGAAGAAGAGACTCGAGCGTATAGTTGTTAATCCAGGCACAAAACAAAGGATGCTCGTTCCGCCCAAACTCGTGTTGGGGTTCAAACCCGTTGCTTCTTTGAAAGAGAAACTAAAGAATGGAGGGGCAGGCAATGAGTAGAATATCCATACAAGAGTTCGCAGAGCGACTTGCCGAGAGAAAAGGCATGAGCGTCTCCGATGCCCAGCAGTTCCTGACGGCTATGCTCGACACTATTAACGAGGGTCTTAAGGACGATAAAACCGTTAAGGTGAAAGGGCTTGGAACGTTCAAGGTAATTGACGTTAAACAGCGCAAGAGCGTGGATGTTAACACCGGCGAGGAGATTATAATTGAAGGCAGAGGGAAAATAACGTTCACCCCCGATTCGATTATGAAAGACCTGGTGAACAAACCCTTCTCGCAATTCGAGACGGTGGTGCTTAACGAAGGTGTTGACTTCTCCGAAATTGACTCTATGGAGGGCGAAGATGAAGAACCTACGGATGATGTTGAAATAACAGAAAATGAAGAGCAGCACGAAGAAATAATAGAGACAAAAGCAGATGAAGTGCCTCATGTTGCCGCGATTATGGGTAGCGAGGTGCCTGAAATAGAACCCGAAACAGGCGAAGAGGTAAGCAACGATGCTCCCGAAGCCGTTTCTGATGAGTCGTTCAGCGAGGCTTTGCTCGTGCTGGATTACATCAACGGAAAAGAGATGCCGCAGGAAACACCTGCAGAAGAGCCGAAGGAAGAGGGCCTTGATGCGACGGATGAGGCCATCGCTGATGCTTTGTTCGTGGTGCACTCGCTTGATGGGGAAAAGGCTGAGAAAGTGGAAGTGCCCGTTGAAACTATAGAAGAAACGGAAGAGGCACCAGAAGTCGTAGCAGAAGAACCCTTAGAGGAAACACAGGAAGAAATTCCAGATGAAGTTACTGAAGAGCCTTCAATTACCGAAGAGCCAGAACCCGTTGCGGAAGAACTGGAAGAACCGGTCAAGGAAGCTATCGTTGAGGAAGAAGAGAAACCAGAATCCGTTGAAACGCCAACGGAACAAATATATGACAATAGTGATGACGAGGAACCGTCGAGCACGTGGAAACGCTGGCTGATAGCCATTGCGTTGATAGCCGTTGTCGGTCTATTGTCATATTATTGCATCAATTTCTTCAACCACAAGGAGTCACTTGCCAACGAGGAACTTAACAATAATGCCTTAGCGGTTGATAGTCAGAAGGTGGCAAACGAGCATCCGTCTGATTCCGTAGCCTCCGTTGACTCTCTGGCAATAATGAAACGTGAGAAGGAAATCGAAGATTCTATCACGGCAGTTGCAATGAAGAATAAGGCCGAAGGCGCTAAAAAGGAAACTGTAGCGAAGCCCGAGCAAAAGCCCGTGGCCGTAACTCCTGCACCAAGCAAGCCGCAACAAGCCGCTCCAACTACAAATAAGGAGCTTGAATACGCTAAAAGGCTTGTGCAATATGGCGCTTATAACATTGTAGGAACCGACAAGGTAATTACCGTTAAGAAAGGACAGACAATGACATCTGTCGCAAAGGCTTATCTTGGACGCGATATGGCGTGCTACATCGAAGTGCATAACGGCACCACAACATTGATAGAAGGACAAAAACTCAAGATACCTAAACTTCAAACAAAAAAGAAGTCAAGAAGATAAATATATGCTTTTATAATGCAAGAGATGTCCTTTCGCATTCTCATTGATGGTCTTTCGGGTGCTGAAAGGTATACTTTTGGGGTGCTAAAAGGTATACAACTGAGCGCTGAAAGATATACTTCTGAATGCTGAAAGACACGCTTTCGGCCACTTGTTGCAAACGACTTTAAGGGTATTAAACATAAAGTTTCTTAAAAGTAAGTTTTAAGAAACTTTTTTAATACTTTTTAGTCGCGTTTTTTCGGTTATCAGATGTGAAATTATTACTTTTGCATCTGATTAAAGAACATAACTATATAAAAGACAAAAATATGGCAGAAGCTTTTGATATACGCGAGTTGAACAACCGTATAGAGCAGCAGAGTTCGTTTATTAGTACCCTTACCGCGGGTATGGATCGTGTGATAGTAGGACAGAAGCACTTGGTGGATTCTCTCCTTATAGGACTTCTTAGTGACGGACACATACTTCTTGAGGGTGTGCCTGGTCTGGCTAAGACTCTTGCTATCAAAACATTGGCACAACTAATCGATGCCGATTACAGCCGCATACAATTCACTCCAGACTTGTTGCCGGCAGACGTTATCGGAACATTGATATACTCTCAGAAAGACGAGAACTTCCATGTGAAGAAAGGTCCGGTATTTGCTAACTTCGTATTGGCAGACGAAATCAACCGCGCTCCAGCCAAGGTGCAGAGCGCTTTGCTTGAGGCAATGCAGGAGCACATGGTCACTATAGGAAGCGAGACATTCAAACTTCCCAACCCATTCCTCGTTATGGCAACGCAAAACCCGATAGAGCAGGAGGGTACATACCCGCTCCCGGAGGCTCAGGTGGACCGTTTCATGCTGAAGGTTGTTATTGACTATCCTTCAATAGAGGAGGAGAAACTGATTATTCGCGAGAATCTTCAGAGTTCGTTGCCTACAGTTACGCCGGTAATCACTTCAGAGGAAATTCTCAGTGCCCGTGATGTGGTTCGCCAGGTGTACATCGACGAAAAGATTGAGCAGTATATCGCCGACATCGTTTTTGCAACACGTTATCCTGAAAAGTACAACCTTACGTCGCTTAAGGACATGATTACGTTCGGCGGTTCTCCGCGTGCGTCCATCAATTTGGCAAAGGCAGCCCGCGCTTATGCCTTCATCAAGCGCAGAGGATATGTAGTGCCTGAGGATGTACGCGCTGTTGCCCATGACGTTCTTCGTCATCGCATCGGATTGAGTTATGAAGCTGAAGCAAGCAATGTCACCAGCGAGGAAATCGTAAGCAAGATTATCAACAAGGTTGAGGTGCCCTGATGATTCCCGTTGTTGGCAAAACAGTTTGTTTTATACCGTAAATTAGAATATAGATGGAAACATCGGACATACTGAAAAAGGTTCGTAAGATTGAAATAAAGACACGAGGCTTGAGTCGCAATATCTTTGCCGGCCAGTACCATTCGGCTTTCAAAGGCCGCGGTATGGCGTTCAGCGAGGTGCGCGAATACCAGTTTGGTGACGATGTTCGTGATATTGACTGGAATGTCACCGCACGTTTTCATCGCCCTTATGTAAAGGTTTATGAGGAGGAACGTGAACTTACGGTGATGCTGCTCATTGATGTCAGCGGCTCTCTCGATTTCGGAACGAAGAAGCAAATGAAGCGTGATATGGTAACGGAAATAGCCGCAACGCTTGCATTCAGCGCCATTCAGAACAACGATAAGATTGGAGTGGTGTTCTTCTCGGACAAGGTTGAGAAGTATATTCCGCCCAAGAAGGGCAGAAAGCATATCTTGTACATCATACGAGAGATGCTCGATTTCCAGGCTTCAAGCAAGAAGACCAATCTTAAAAATGCCGTTGAGTTCCTCACAGGTGTCACCAAGAGACGTTGCACAGCTTTCGTCTTGAGCGACTTCTTCGACCAGAGCGACTATGAGAACGCCCTTACTATATGCAACAGAAAGCATGATGTAGTGGCTATTCAGGTGTACGACCAGAGGGCGAAGGAACTTCCTGACGTGGGCATAATGAAAGTGTTGGATGCCGAGACGGGGCATGAGATGTATATCGACACCAGCAGCAAGAAACTACGTGCTGCCCATCACAATTATTGGCTCAAACGTCAGAGGCTTCTGAACGAAACTTTCGTGAAGAGCAGAGTGGACAATGTTTCAATCTCGACTACTGATGATTATGTGAAATCTCTTATGCAACTGTTTGCTATGAGAGGCTGAAATTAAAGATAGATATTATAAGTGAACGTTGATTATAAATGTTTATTGATTTGAAGAAGATATCATTCGTAATACTGCTGATGCTGAGCGTGTTGCCGATAAAGGCTCAAGTAGAAGTGAAAACGCAGATCGACTCTACGGAGATACTTATCGGACAGCAGGCGCACATCACTCTTGACGTTACGCTTAAGTCAGGAATGAAACTTGTTCTTCCTGAATTTAAACCCCAGCAGAACATCACTCCTGGCGTGGAAGTGGTGGAGCAGAGTGTTGCCGACACCTCTTCTTTGGGAGACGACAAACTAAAGATATCACGAGTTTACACTCTCACTTCCTTTGACGAGAACATCTACTATATCCCTGCAATGAATGTGAAGGTGGACGGCAAGGACTATAAGAGTAAGGAACTTGCTCTGAAGGTGCTTACCGTAGAGGTTGACACGCTTCATCCTGAAAAGTTCTACCCCCCGAAAGATGTGCAGAACAATCCATTCAAATGGGAGGATTGGAGCACCATATTCTGGATGGGCATGATTCTTACTGCTCTCGTCATTCTTGCATATTATCTCTATACAAGATTCAAGGAAAACAAGCCTATCATTGCTAAGGTTAAGTTCGTCAAGCGATTGTTGCCGCACCAGAAGGCGATGAACGAGATTGAGCGCATCAAGGCAAACAATCTTGTGTCTTCTGACAACCAGAAGGAGTATTACACGCAACTGACGGACACCCTGCGAAAATACATAGAAGAACGCTTTGGTTTCAACGCTATGGAGATGACAAGTTCTGAGATAATCTCAAGTCTTAAGTCTCATGGCGACAATGAAATGATTAGCGAACTCAATCAACTGTTCGAGACGGCAGACCTCGTGAAGTTTGCCAAGTATTCAACGTTGATTAACGAGAACGATAATAATCTTGTGAACGCTATACAATATATCAACTCCACTAAGATGGAAGACCAGCCTCAGGTGGAGAGGGTGGAGCCGGTGCTTACCAACCAAGAGAAGCAGGATATTCGCTCTAGAACAATCCTGAAATGGGTGATTGGCATTCTGGCTGTCATTTGTCTGGCGATATTGGTATATATTATTTATAACTCGGCAGTACTTCTGTCGTACGAACTTGAAACATGGACTTTCTAAATAAAGAGTGCTTCCTGTTGTTGTTGCTGCTTGTACCGTATTTCTTATGGTACATGCTCTATCGTAAGAAGAGCGAGCCGACAATGAAGATGAGCGACACCAACGTCTATCGCTTTGCTCCTAAGAGCATGAAGATGCGTTTGATGTGGCTCCCTGATATGCTTCGAGTGCTCACTTTTATACTTATAGTTATCATTTTAGCACGTCCCCAGACGCATACTTCATGGGGCAGCCGAACCGTTGAAGGCATTGACATTATGCTTGCAATGGATGTCTCTACCAGTATGCTTGCCGAAGACCTTAAACCAAACAGAATCGAGGCGGCAAAGGACGTTGCCACAGAGTTCATTTCCGACCGTCCAGATGACAATATCGGCCTGACCGTTTTTGCTGGCGAGGCATTTACACAATGCCCAATGACCACCGACCATGCTTCACTTCTTAATCTGCTTAAGAATGTGCGTACAGATATCGCCGCGAGAGGACTCATTGAAGACGGAACGGCAATAGGTATGGGACTGGCAAATGCCGTCAGCCGACTCAAGGAAAGCAAAACCAAAAGCAAGGTTGTTATCCTGCTTACCGACGGTAGTAATAACATGGGTGACATCTCACCATTAACGGCCGCCAATATTGCCAAGAGTCTTGGAATTCGTGTTTATACAGTCGCTGTCGGTTCTAAAACTGTTGCTCCTTATCCTGTACAGATAGGTGGAACCACACAATATGTAAATGCCCGTGCAGACATTGATACTAAGACGCTTAGTGACATTGCCGCTACGGCCGACGGCCATTTCTATCGCGCCACGAACAATACTGAGTTGAAACAGATATATAAAGATATTGACCAATTGGAAAAGACGAGGCTCGACGTGAAGAAGTTCTCGCGTCATTATGATGCTTACCAGCCGTTTGCTTTGGCTGCTTTGGTGTCATTGTTACTTGAGATATTCTTGCGTCTTGTTGTATTCCGTCGCATACCATAAATATAGATAGCAAATGTTCAGATTCGAGAATCCTATATATTTATACCTATTGGTGCTTATTCCGATGCTGGTTCTTCTTAGAAGAGTCATGCAGAAGAACAGGAAAAAGAGGCTTAAGAAGTTTGGCGACCTTGACCTTCTTAAGTCTTTGATGCCTGATGTTTCCAATACTCGACGTGCTGTAAAGTTCTGGTTGTTGATGGCGGCGCTCGCTCTGATAATAGTGATGCTTGCGAGACCTCAGATGGGTTCCAAAATAAGCAATGAGACACGCAACGGAATAGAGGCGATTATCGCTCTCGACATAAGCAATTCGATGATGGCAGAAGATGTTGTCCCATCGCGTTTGGACAAGAGTAAGATGCTCATAGAGAACATGGTGGACAACTTTACAAACGACAAGGTGGGCCTTGTTGTGTTTGCCGGAGATGCTTTCATTCAACTCCCGATAACAAGCGACTATGTTTCTGCCAAGATGTTCATGCAGAACACCACTCCTTCCCTTATCGCTTCTCAAGGTACAAACATAGCAGAGGCAATCAGAATGGCATCGAGCAGTTTCACGAAAGCAGAGAATATAGGGCGTGCCATCATAGTAATTACCGATGGAGAAGACCATGAGGGTGGGGCAGAAGAGGCCGCCGCTGCCGCTAAAAAGAAAGGAATCAACGTTTTCGTTCTTGGCGTCGGCTCGACAAAAGGCTCTCTTATACCTGATGGACAAGGTGGTTATATGAAAGACAATACAGGCACCGAGGTGATGTCTTCACTTAATGAGAACATGTGTAAGCAAATTGCTGAAGCAGGCGGTGGCGGCTATATTCATGTTGACAACACAAATGTAGCACAGGAAAAGCTTAATGCCGCTTTGGCAAAACTTCAAAAGGGAGAGATAGACAGCGTGATATATAGCGAGTTCGACGAGCAGTTCCGTGCTGTCGCCATCATCGTTTTGATATTGCTTATAGTAGAGGTGTGCATAATGGAGAGCCGCAATCCATTGCTGAAGGATGTGAAACTCTTCAAGAGCAGGAACAAAGTAAAGGAGAATTTGCAATGAGAAATATTGTTGTATTCATACTCTTGATGATTGCTTCGGTGGCGTTCGCTCAGAATGACCGCGATTATATAAGAAGCGGAAACAGGCTCTATAGAAACAAGAGCTTTGACAAGGCAGAGGTGGAGTACCGCAAAGCTGTATCAGCAAATGCCGAGAATCCGCAAGCCGTATATAATCTCGGATGTTCAATGATGATGCAGCAAAAGGATTCTGTTGCCATACAGTACTTTGAACGCGCATCAAAGTTGGAGACAAACAAACTTCGCCGTGCTAAGTCTAATCATAACATTGGGGTTATACTGCAGAACCACAAGATGTACGACAAGGCAATTGAAGCATATAAGCAGGCGCTTCGCGACAATCCTAATGATGATGAAACGCGCTATAACCTTGCTCTTTGCAAGAAACTTCTGAAGAACAATCCTGATAACAACAAGCAAAACAAGAATCAGGACAAGGACAAGAATCAAGATAAGAACAAGGAAGAGAACAAAGACAACGATAAGGATAAAGACAAGAACAAAGATAAAAAGGACCAGCAGAATCCTCCTCCTCAGGAACAGATGAGCAAGGATAATGCAGAACAACTTCTCAACGCGGCGATGCAGAACGAGAAACAAACTCAACAGAGACTTCAGAAAGCTATGCAGCAGCCGAGAAAAACTCGTAGTCAGAAGAATTGGTAAACATAAAAATAAGTTATATGAGGCGATTATATACACTTTTATTATGTATTGTTATGTTTGTGGCGGCAAAGTCACAGACACTTACCGTTAATGCTCCTTCCCATGTGACAACTGGCGAGAATTTCCGCTTGACATATACTACCAATACTCAGAACGTAGGTGATTTAAGTTTAGGAAATCTTCCAGAAGGACTCGAACTTATTGCGGGACCTTATAAGTCGTCACAGTCGAGTTTTCAAATGGTAAACGGGCATACTAGCAGCAGCAGTTCCGTTACCTTTACTTTTATAGTAAGTGCCAATAAGGCGGGCAACTATACCATTCCTGCAGCCCACTTGAATACTGGTGGCAAAACAATTAGTTCATCTGCCGCGAGACTATCGGTATCAGGAACCGCCGCTAATACAGGAGGCGCACCTCGTATGCATGATGACAGCGAGCCTTCAAGAGGCGTTCGTAATGCAGGAACTCCTATTTCTGGCAGCGATTTGTTTATAAAGGTAAGTGCCAACAAGACTCGAGTATATGAGCAAGAGCCTGTTTTGTTGACTTATAAGGTTTACACTCTCGTTGAACTTACGCAACTTGAGGGAAAGATGCCAGACCTTACAGGCTTCCATACACAAGAAGTGAAATTGCCGCAGCAGAAGTCTTTCCATATTGAAAACGTGAACGGAAAGAATTATCGTTGCGTTACTTGGAGCCAATACGTGATGTACCCGCAAATGACGGGAAAGCTTGAGATTCCGAGCATCACGTTCAACGGTACCGTAGTTCAGCAGAACAGGAACGTTGATCCTTTCGAGGCGTTCCTCAATGGAGGCTCTGGATATGTTGAAGTAAAGCGAAGCATAAACGCACCAGGCGTAACAATACAGGTAGATCCTTTACCCGAAAAGCCTGAGAACTTCTCTGGCGGAGTGGGAACATTCAACATTTCTGCCCAGTTGGATAACAAGGAGATTAAGGCGGGAACGCCTTTGGCATTGCGAATCATCGTTAGTGGAAACGGTAACCTGAAACTCTTGAAGCAGCCAGTAGTGTCTTTCCCTAAGGATTTTGACAAATATGACCCAAAGGTAACAGACAAGACGTCGCTTACAAGCAACGGTCTTGAAGGCAGTATGATATACGATTACCTTGCTGTTCCTCGCAACCAAGGTAACTTTACAATACCACCTGTGGAGTTTACTTATTTCGACACCTCTTCAAAGTCATATAAGACAATAAAGACTCAACCGTTAAATATAACCGTGGAGAAGGGTGATGGCACCAGCGATTCTGAGGAATTCTTTGATGTGAAGAATCAGGATATTCACCAGATAAAGACTGGCGACACCAAGGTTGTTGCCCCAGACGCGTTCTTCTTCGGCTCTATAAAATACTTGTTGATTATCGGTATTATCTTCATTTTGTTCCTTGCGCTCTTACTGGTGTTCAGAAAGAGGGCGATAGACAACGCCAATGTTGTGATGATGAAGGGCAAGAAAGCCAACAAGGTGGCAACAAAGAGACTCCAGTTGGCCAAGTCGATGATGATGAGCAACCGTTCTTCAGAGTTCTACGACGAAGTGCTTAGAGCCTTGTATGGATATGTTGGCGACAAGTTTAATCTTCCTGTTGAGCATCTGTCACGCGAGAACATAAGCGAGCTCCTTACCGCTAAGGGCGTAGAAGATGCTACAATAAAACAGTTTGTAGGTGCTATTGACGAATGTGAGTATGAGAGATATGCTCCAGGTGATGCCAAGGGAAATATGAATAAGACATTTGAGTCGGCAATGACAGCCATTATGAATATCGAAGAAACAGTCAAGAAGGGCAAGAAATCGGCAACTGTGGTGCTTCTGATGTTGCTCGTTCTCATTCCTTCCTCTTCATTTGCGCAAAAGTCATTGAAGGCTTTAGGCGATGAGGCATACGGCAAGGGTAACTACCAGCAGGCAATAAACGATTATGAACAACTGCTTAAGCAGGGTGTAAGCGCCGATGTTTACTACAATCTCGGCAATGCATATTACCGTTCGGAGAATATCACTAAGGCGATAATTAATTATGAGAGAGCGTTGCTCTTGTCGCCTGGTGACGAGGACATTCGCTTCAATCTGCAACTTGCCCGTTCAAAGACGATAGACAAGATAACGCCTGAGAGCGAGATGTTCTTTGTCACTTGGTATCGCTCTTTGGTAAATATGACGAGCGTGGACGGCTGGGCTTATATTGCTCTTGTTAGCCTTTTGGCGGCTTTGTGTCTTGCACTTGTCTATCTCTTCGCCTCTAAAGTATGGCTTAGGAAGATAGGTTTCTTTGCCGGAATACTTATGGTCGTGCTGTTCATAGTGTCTAATATCTTCGCATATCATCAAAGAAGAATACTCGACAACCGCACAAGTGCCATTGTCATAGCACCTTCTGTAAATGTCAAGACCACACCTGAGGCAGCCGCAAAAGACGCATTCCTCATTCACGAAGGCACAAAGGTGGAAATCACAGACGACTCGATGAACGACTGGAAGTGCATACATCTTGCCAACGGTAAGGAAGGATGGGTTTCAACAAAGGTGCTTGAAAGAATTTAAGTTATATGAACGAAATAATAAATATCGACCAGAGCATATTGTATCTGCTCAACGGAAGCCACTCGCTTTACGTTGACACGCTTATGACGGTATTCACAAATGCCTTCACATGGGTGCCTTTATATCTGGTACTGATATTTGTTATTATCAAGAACAACGAGACAATGCCACAGATACTTCTTGCTATCGGCGGCGCTGTCTTGTGCGTTTTGATTACCGACTTGATAGCAGACTTTATAGTAAAGCCTTATGTTGAGCGTTGGAGACCAACCCAGGACCCGTTTATTAAATATACAGTTGATGTGGTAAATGGTATTAGAGAGACAAAATACGGTTTCTTCTCTGCCCATGCGGCAAATACTTTCGGCATCGCCGTGTTCGTTTCTCTGCTTGTAAGAAGCAAGATGCTGACGTGGATGATGTGCCTTTGGTCGTTGCTCAACTGCTATACGCGCCTTTATCTTGGCGTTCATTATCCTGGAGATATTCTTGTAGGATTGTTCTGCGGGGCAGTAGTGGGCGTGCTGGTTTATTTTGCATACTTCAAGATATATAATAAGATTTCCCCCAATCTTAACTATATCTCAACTCAATACACATCGACTGGATATAGTCATAATGACATCCATCTGGTCTTTAACATCATGATGTACACAATAGTCGTTGTTTCTATATGTGCCATCTTTGTTAGATAAAAAGATAAATAATGAATACAAAGAATATCAGAATAGAGGATTACAATTACGATTTGCCCGACAATCGCATCGCAAAGTTCCCTTTGCCCAAAAGAGATAACAGCAAACTGCTTATCGACGACAAGGGAACGATAGGGGAGGATGTGTTCTATAATCTCCCCAAGCACATCCCGAGCGGTTCATTGATGATATTCAACAATACGAAAGTCATACAGGCAAGACTTCATTTCCGAAAGGCTACAGGCGCCATGATTGAGGTCTTCCTGCTCGAGCCATACATCCCTGCCGACTATGAGCGCATTTTCCAACAAACAAAAACATGCTCTTGGCTATGCATGATAGGCAACTTGAAGAAATGGAAGGGCGAGGTGCTCGAGCGCAAGATAACCATTGGCGATAGAGTCGTTACTTTGACTGCCGAGAAAAAGGAGAAACCGCAGTCGTCACAATATGAGAACGTATGTTTTGCATGGGACGATGAGAACCTCTCTTTTAGCGAGTTGCTTGAGGCGGTGGGCGAACTGCCTATTCCGCCATATCTCAACCGCGAGACAGAGGAAAGTGACAAGACCACATATCAGACTGTTTATAGCAAGATAAAAGGTAGTGTAGCGGCTCCGACGGCAGGCTTGCACTTCAGCGAGGATGTGCTTAGAGCGCTTGACAACAATAATGTGGAGCGTAAGGAGGTCACCCTTCATGTGGGTGCAGGCACATTCAAGCCCGTTAAGTCGGAAGAGATAGGCGACCACGACATGCATACCGAGTACATCTGCGTTAAGCGCGAGGTGCTTGAAAGCATATTAAAACATAACGCAGAGGTAATTGCTGTAGGAACCACAAGTGTCCGAACGCTTGAAAGCCTCTACTACATGGGTTGCAAACTGGCCGAGAATCCCGATGCCACAGAGGAACAACTGCATGTCAACCAATGGGAACCGTACGACAAGGAATATGCCCTGTCGCCCGTTGAGGCCATTCAGAACATCATCGGCTATCTTGACAGGAACAATCTCTCGTCCCTGCACACAAGCACGCAGATAATAATTGCGCCAGGATATAAATATAAATATGTGAAGAAACTCATAACAAACTTCCACCAGCCTCAAAGCACTTTGCTTCTGCTTGTTAGTGCTTTCCTCAAGGGACATTGGCGAGAGGTTTACGATTATGCCCTTTCTCACGATTTCAGATTCCTGAGTTATGGAGACAGCAGTCTCCTGATACCACCATCAGACGATAAACAATAAAGGATATACCTATGAAATACGGCTTTATAACTGTTGCTTCCGCGATACCTTCAGTTAAGGTCGCCGATTGCAGATATAACACAGACGAGATAATACGTCTCATCGATGAGGCAGACGGTAAGGGCGCCGAGATTATTGTGTTCCCTGAACTGAGCATCACGTCTTACACCTGTCAGGACCTTTTCCATCAGAACATTCTCCTTGAAGAGGCAGAAAGGTCGGTGGAAAGGATAATCGGTCACAGCCAGACATCTGACATTATCGCCATCGTGGGTGTTCCTGTGGTGGTAGGCTCGCTAACGCTTAACTGTGCTACCGTTATCCAGCGAGGCGAACTCTTGGGCATTGTGCCTAAGACATTCTTGCCTAATTACTCGGAGTTCTATGAGAAGCGCTGGTTCTCTTCGGCTCGCGACATCCCATACGACACAACGATTCGTTATGCAAACAAGGAGGTTGTGATTTCTAAGAAACCCACCTTGTTCAGCACAAGCGAGGGAGCAACGTTCGGAATAGAGATATGTGAAGACCTCTGGGCACCTGTTCCGCCAAGCAACACCTTGACCGTTCAGGGTGCTGACATCATCTTTAATCTCTCCGCATCAGACGAACTGATAGACAAACACAAATATCTGCTGAACCTCATCTCGCAACAGAGCGCAAGAAACATGAGCGGTTATGTTTATAGTTCGTGCGGTTTCGGCGAGAGTACGCAAGACGTGGTGTATGCAGGTAATGCTTTGGTGTTCGAGAACGGCAAGATGATTGCCCAGAACGAGCGTTTCTCGCTTGAACCACAACTTGTTGTTGCACAGATAGATATCGAGCGCTTGCGTGCTGAAAGGAGACTTAACAGCACCTTCGCTACCGCAGAAGCACTTGCTAAAGACGAGCCGAGAGTTATCGGGTGCGTTAAGCCTGCTTTCGACAACAAGCCCTTTGAGTTGCTCCGAGAGATTAATCCTACACCTTTTGTGCCGTCAACGCAGATAATGCAAGACAGATGTGAGGAGATATTCAACATTCAGGTGATGGGTCTCGCCAAGCGTTTGGTTCACACAAGAAGCAAGCGTGTGGTGATAGGTATTAGCGGAGGACTCGACAGCACGTTGGCTTTGCTTGTGTGCGTGAAGACATTCGACAAACTCGGAATGCCTCGCAAGGGCATCCTCGGAGTAACTATGCCAGGTTTCGGAACTACAGACAGGACATACAAGAATGCTTTGTCCCTGATGGAATCGTTAGGAATAGACATGCAGGAGATAAGCATCGCCGATGCCGTAAGACAGCATTTCAAGGACATCGACCATGATATTAACAACCACGATGTGACCTACGAGAACTCGCAAGCACGCGAGCGCACCCAGATTCTCATGGACTTGAGCAACAAGGTGGGCGCTCTTGTGGTTGGTACAGGCGACCTTTCGGAACTCGCTCTCGGATGGGCGACATACAACGGAGACCACATGTCGATGTACGGAGTTAACGCCAGCATCCCCAAGACGCTTATCCGTTACCTCGTAAGAAGCGTGGCCGAGAGCGAGGGAATCGACAAGAAATCGCACGACACCTTGCTTGATGTCATTGATACTCCTATAAGTCCTGAACTCACTCCTGCCGACGAGCAGGGCAACATCAAGCAGAAGACGGAAGACCTGGTTGGTCCATACGAACTGCACGACTTCTTCCTGTATTATATGTTGCGTCACGGATTCACTCCAGAGAAGATTCTTTTCTTGGCTAAACATGCGTTTAAAACGGGTACAAAGGAAGAGAAGTACGACGAGGAGACCATAAAGCGCTGGCTCGGAGTGTTCATGCGCCGATTCTTCTCGCAACAGTTCAAGCGCTCATGTCTGCCCGACGGACCAAAGGTGGGTAGCGTGAGTCTAAGCCCGAGAGGCGACTGGCGAATGCCGTCGGATGCTTCTGGCGAATTGTGGAAACTCGACTAAGATAGTGTTACATTATAAATAAGAATGATATGCGCCATTTCATAAGAATTACATTACTGCTTCTCGTCTCCCTCCAATGCTATTCCCAAAGCATGAGGAAGAACGCTGCATACGAAAGATATATCGGACGGTATGCCGAGATAGCTGTTGAGCAGATGAAACTTCATGGAATTCCAGCAAGCATCACTCTCGCCCAGGGATTGATAGAGAGTGGAGCAGGGCAGAGCGAACTGGCGCGTAAGGGCAACAATCATTTCGGAATAAAGTGTCACGGATGGCAAGGACGCAAGGTGTATCACGACGATGACCTCAGCGGAGAGTGCTTCAGAGCATACGCTACAGCCCGACAGAGTTACGAAGACCATAGCATGTTCCTCGTGAACGGGCGCAGATACCAGAGTCTCTTCTCTCTTTCTATCAAGGACTACAAAGGATGGGCGCGCGGACTTAAGGCTGCCGGCTATGCCACAAATCCCTCTTATGCCGAAGCCCTGATAAGAATCATCGAACTATACGAACTCTATAAGTATGACGGAGGCAAGGTTATTAAGCATGAGGGACGGCATCAACACACACAACCCACGCCTGTCGAAGAAGAGAAGTTCGGCATCTTCGTGCGCAACAAGACTCCTTATGTCGTAGTAAGGAACGGAGAGACGCTTTCATCGATAAGCCGTATGACGGGCATCTCGGTGAGAAGGCTCGCCAAGTATAACGAGATGCCGAAGAATGCTGTGCTAAAGCAGGGCGCTCCTATCTATCTTGAGAAGAAGCAGAAGAAAGCATCTAAGGAGTATAAGGGCAAGTATCATGTTGTGAAAGCAGGCGAGAGCTTCCATTCTATAGCACAAGACTATGCAATGAGAGTGGAGACACTCTATAAGGTTAACCACCTCTCGGGCGACTACTCTTTGCAGGTGGGCGACCGTTTGCGCATCCGTTGATTCCCAATGATATACCTTTCGGGTTGCGAAAAGCCATCTTTGGGAGTGTCAGGAAGCACATCTGAGCACCTCAGATGTATACAACTGGCAACCTCAGGAAGCACAAGTGGCGTTCTCAGGTGATACTCCTGACTGCCTTAGGTGATAATCCCGACAGGACAGGCAACCCCATCACTCCCATTCATCACATAAATCCCATTTCCCTATATGGACACGATGACTCCTGAACAAAGGCACAGATGCATGGCGGCAATTAAGGCGAAGAACACCAAGCCGGAATTAATTGTCAGGCGATATCTGCATGCTCGCGGTTTCAGGTTTCGTCTTAACCATAAGCGTCTGCCTGGGCATCCCGACTTAGTGCTAAGGAAATACCGCACTTGCATATTCGTGAACGGATGCTTCTGGCACGGACACGGGACGACGGTAGAAGGAGGAGAACTGCTGGAAACAAACCTCCAACACCCAACATCCATCACTCAACAGCCAACATGCACCTTTTTCAAGTTGCCAAAGAGCCGAACTGACTATTGGAGAGACAAGATAATACGCAACAAAACGCGCGACGTGAAGACTCAGAAGCAACTGGCGGCAATGGGATGGCACACAATTACGGTATGGGAATGTGAACTGAAACCCGCTCGCCGACAAGAAACTCTGGAGTCGCTTGCCTTCACTTTGAATCGCATATTTCTGAAGGACCACGAGGTGAGATATGCTGACGTAATGGAACTTGATAACGACAGAATTATGGCTGCTGAAGAATGGAATGAACGATAGTGGCAACCCTTTTTCCTATAAATGCTATTTTTTACCCTCAAATGTTTTCACATGTCGAAAAAAAATAGTAACTTTGCCATGTTTTTTGAGGCATCAAAATCGCTTAGAGGGCGTTTAAAGCGCCTCAGACGGCATTTTAAAGGAAATTAACAATGTAAAATAAGATGGACGAAAATCAGACATTTGACCAGGACAGGATTATTAAAATCAACATCGAGGAGGAGATGAAGACCTCCTATATCGACTATTCTATGTCGGTAATCGTGGCTCGTGCGCTTCCAGATGTGCGTGACGGATTCAAGCCCGTGCATCGACGCATACTCTATGGTATGAAGGGTATCAACAACGTTAGCAGCCAGCCGTATAAGAAGTGTGCACGCGTGGTAGGTGAGGTGCTTGGTAAGTACCACCCACATGGTGACAGTTCGGTTTATGGAGCGTTGGTACGCATGGGACAGGAGTGGAACATGCGCTACACACTTGTTGACGGACAAGGAAACTTTGGTTCTGTCGACGGAGACTCGCCAGCCGCTATGCGTTATACCGAGTGTCGCCTCTCGAAGATGGGAGAGCACATCATGGACGACCTGGAGAAGGATACTGTCGACATGGTCAATAACTTTGACGACTCGCTTACTGAGCCCAGCGTGATGCCAACGAAAGTACCTAACCTGCTGGTAAACGGAGGTAACGGTATCGCCGTTGGTATGGCTACCAATATGCCGACACATAATCTTGGCGAAGTGATTGACGGTTGCTGCGCATTTATCGACAATCCCGATATCGATACAGAGGGATTGATGAAGTACATACCTGCTCCCGACTTCCCAACAGGCGCATATATTTATGGTCTGCAAGGCGTTAAGGAGGCATACGAGACAGGTCGAGGCCGTATAATGATGCGCGCTAAGGCTGAGATTGAAAGCGATGAAAACCACGATAAGATTGTTATTACCGAGATACCTTACGGCGTCAACAAGGCACAACTTATCGAGTATATTGCCGACCTCGTAAAAGACGGAAAACTGGACGGCATCTCTAACGCTAACGATGAAACCGGCCGTCAGGGCATGCGCATCGTTATCGATGTGAAGAAAGATGCTAATGCCAACGTGATATTAAACAAGTTGTTCAAGATGACGGCTCTACAGAGCTCATTCTCAGTAAATAACATCGCGTTGGTTCCAAGCAAGAACGACCATTCTAAACTCTATCCGCGACTCCTTACTTTGCGCGAGTGCATCAGCTACTTTGTTGAGCACCGCCATGAGGTGACCATCCGCCGCACCAAGTTTGACCTGAAGAAGGCACAGGAACGTGCTCATATTCTGGAAGGACTTATCATCGCCTGCGACAACATCGACGAGGTGGTTCACATCATTCGTGGTTCTAAGACTCCAACCGATGCTCAGCGTAACCTGGAAGAGCGCTTCAACCTCGACGAATTGCAGTCAAAGGCTATCGTTGACATGCGTCTTTCTCAGTTGACAGGCCTCCGTATGGATCAGTTGCATGCTGAGTATGACGACCTGATGAAGCAGATAGACTACCTGCAGAGCATTCTCGACGATCCAGAACTTTGCAAGAAGGTGATGAAGGACGAACTTCAGGAGGTTAAAGAAAGATATGGTGACCCACGCCGCACGCAAATCGTGCCAGACGAGCATGAGTTTAATGCGGAGGACTTCTATCCAAACGACCCAGTTGTTATTACTGTTAGTCATCTCGGTTATATCAAGCGCACTCCTCTGTCGGAGTTCCGCGAGCAGTCGAGAGGTGGAGTAGGAAGCAAGGGAGCACGTAGCCGTGAGCAAGACTTCACAGAGTATATCTACCCGGCAACGATGCACCAGACGATGATGTTCTTCACCCGCAAGGGCCGTTGCTACTGGCTGAAGTGCTATGAGATACCTGAAGGCGACAAGAACTCGAAGGGCAGGGCAATCCAGAACATGCTCAACATCGAGCCAGACGACCAGGTTAACGCATTCATGCGCCTGCGCAACAAGGGACTTGACGACCAGGAGTTCATCAACTCTCACTATGTTGTATTCGCAACAAAGAATGGTATCGTCAAGAAAACATCGCTTGAGGCTTACTCCAGACCACGTGCCAACGGAGTGATTGCCATCAACATACTTGAAGGCGACGAGGTTGTAGATGTGAGATTGACAAATGGCCGTAACGAACTCATCATAGCTAACCGTAACGGCAGGGCCGTGAGATTCCATGAAAGCGCAATCCGCGCTATGGGACGTGTGGCAACTGGTGTTATCGGCATGCGTCTCGATGGAGGCGATGATGCTGTGGTTGGTATGGTTGTTGTTAACAAGCCGGAAGAGGAAACCATCATGGTGGTTAGCGAGAACGGTTATGGCAAGCGCTCACAAGTTGAGGAATATCGCAAGACCAACCGCGGAACGAAGGGTGTAAAGACTCTTAACATTACCGAGAAGACAGGCCGTTTGGTAGCCATTAAGAACGTTACCGACCAGAACGACCTTATGATTATAAACAAGAGCGGCATCGTCATCCGACTTGCTGTTAGCGAGTGCCGAGTGATGGGACGAAACACACAAGGCGTACGTCTGATTAATCTTTCTAAGAAAAACGACGTCATAGCAAGTGTATGTAAGGTGATGAGTTCAGAACTGGAGGCTATCGTAGAGCAGAAGAGCCGTGAGGCATTTGCCCAGAACACCGATGCTTTCAAGAGCGAACTTGGCCAGACGCAGGACTCTTTGACTCCTTCTGACAACGAAGCAGATGAAGTTGATGAGGACAATAATGATAACGCTCCTCTTGTTGACTTTGACGAGCCTACAGAGGATAATCAATAAGAATATAATATCAAACCTTTTAAAACTTAAGAATTATGAAGAAATTAATGATGATGGCAGTTGCTGTTCTTTTTGCGGCATCAGCCAATGCACAAGGTGACATCGTTAAGCTTATCAAGAAGGCTAAGACCTACAGCGATGCCATGCAGCTTGTTAATCAGGGCGTTTCAGCCTTGAGCAACGAAGACAAGGCAAAGGTTTATACTAAGGTATGCGACCTTGCCGCTAAGGAGTTCTCTACCGAGCAGGACAACTACATCAAGAAGGATCTTAACCCTGGAGGTTATGACGTGAACAACGCTTATACAGCAGCTCAGAACCTCATCAAGTCAGCCCTTTCGCTTCGTGATGCTGATCCAAAAGCTGCAATCAAGTACATCGACCCTGTGAATAAGGCTCGTGAGATGATGCTCAATGCAGGCCAGGAAGGTCTTGACAAGAAGGACTTCAACCAGATTCTGTCGAATCTCGGACTTTATGTTGACGCTGCAAATGTTGTGTATGACGGCAAAGTTGATATGGACCCCAACGTTCCACAGATTTCTTACTTCGCAACATGGGGCGCTTCTGAGCTCAACGACGCAGAAAACGTGATGAAGTATTCGCAGTATGCTCTTAACGATTCAGCATATGGTGCACCTGCTATGGCACTCATGCTCAACTCTATGGAGAAGAAAGTTGCTTCTAAGCAGGACTCTGTTGAGTTCGTTAATAAGTTGAAGGGCATGATTGGAAAGTATCCTGGCGGTCAGGCTGATGGCGCTATCCTCGGCAAGATCACCACTTTCTATGGTGCTCCTCAGTATGCAGGCGAGGTTAACAAACTGCTCGACGAGACCATCGCAGCTAATCCTAACAACAAGATGGCATGGGCTCTGAAGGGACAGACCGCACTCAACAACATGGATTACGAAACTGCAATTGCTGCCAACAAGAAAGCAATTGAGCTTGATCCTAAGTTCACCCAGGTGCGTTTCAACCTTGCTACAGGTCAGAGAGAGAAGGCTATGGCTATGATTGATGCTGCTAACGGTAACGTTACTCCAGAGGCTAAGGCTCTTGTTAACGAGGCTCTTGCTAACCTCAACCAGATTCGTGAGGAAGATCCAAACCACGAGCTCGTTCAATGGAAGTATCCTTTGGCACAATGCTACTACATCCTTGGCGAGCAGGCTAAGTACGATGAAATCATGGCTCTGCCATAATATCTGAAAGAATATAGAGTATTAAAGAATGACACTTAAGAAGCAATTGTTATTATTATTGCTTCTCTTGATAACCTTAAGTCCGTGCGTGAACGCTCAAAAGAAAGAGATTGCTCAGGCACGGACTTATATTAAGAGCGGCAAGAATCTTGATAAGGCAGAACAGTCGATGAGAAAACTACTCCTCGATAGTGCCAACGTGAGGAATATTAGGATATACACTACACTTGCTGAAATTGTAAGAAAGCAATATGAACAAGTGAATGAGAAGGTGTATCTAAAGCAACCTTACGATACTGCCGTGTTCTTTAATACCGCAAAAAAACTCTTCGACACATATTATAAATTAGACAGCGCACTTATCAATTATGGTGTTAAGCCAGACGCTAACGAGAGGATAAGGGAGCGTAACTCAGAATACCTGAACACATACCGCATCAATCTTTATAATGGCGGTTTGTATTGGCTTAGAAAGAATGACTTTAAGAAGAGCAAGGCTATGCTCGACTCATATCTCGACTGTCATAACCAGCCGTTGTTCTCAAGCCTTAATCTAGTCGAAAGCGATAGCGTTGCTCCTCTGGCGGCATCACGCAACCTCTATTGTGGGTACAGAATGCAAAACACAAGTGTGGTGATGCGCAATAAGGATTATGCCCTTAAGGACACGGTAATGCTGGAGCGCACTCTCCAGTATTTGGCCGAGACATACTCGTTGATGAATGATACAGAAGGGTATGTAAGCACTTTAACTGAAGGCATAAAGCGTTTCCCGCGTTCAAATTATTTCATCACTCATCTTATTGATTATTATAGCAAAGCGAGTGATTACGAGCAGGCGCTAAAAGTGGCCGATAACGCTTTGGCTCTTGACAGTTGTGAGACTCTATACCTGTATGCCAAGAGCAACATCTTGCTAAACATCGGTAAGAATGACGAATGCATCGCCTTGTGCGAAAAGATTATTTCCTTGAACGACTCTATGCCCGAAGCATATTATAATGCCGGAGTGGCGTATATCAACAAGGCCTTTGCGATGGAGAAGGTCAGAGCGAACAACAAGAAAAGACAGCAGATAAAGAACAACTACTCTATGTCTTTGAAGTACATGGAGAAGTATAGAGCCATGCGGCCAGAAGACAAAGACAGGTGGGCAGCAGCTCTCTATAATATCTATTTGAAGCTAAATATGGGTAAAGAGTTTGAGGAAATAGACAAGATGCTACGCCATTCTTAGCCGTTATTTGTACTGGACGTTCTGGTACCCCACAAGACGGTCGTATCTCTCTCCTTGTCCTTTGTAATAGACATATGCCTGATAGGTGTTCTCGGTTTGATAGAAGCTGCCTTCTGTCGGCATAATGCGGGAGACGCCTTTCTCGTCCAGCATAATGTATTGATAGCTGTAGTAACCCTGCTTTTGCATGACAACCGCCTCATAGCAGCCCTTTTCTTCGTTATATTCCATTTTATACTTGGGCAGGAAACGGTTGTTTGTCCACACTCCATCGATATATACATCACCACTAACCTTCTGAGGGCAGTATAGAGTATAGTGAACAAGCACATATTCTGAAGTCCTGTCGTTTTCTATATTATCGCTGTTTCTTATATAGAAAGCACCATTAGCGTCCTCGTCGTATATATAGTTTAACCTTTCCTTTGAAGAGAAAGGATATACATTATAGTTCTCCCCGTCCCATTCGAGATAATCTATGCCCATCGTGGGGTGGTGAACATCCAGGATTTCGTATTTGTGATACTCGTTGCCGGCATCGAAAATCAATTCCCTGTTATGCTCCCATCTCAGTCCGTCGTGCATGATATATTGTGGAACGGCGTTTATCTTGCAGTTGTCCCATCTCTGGTTCTGTGTCACCACGGTCTTTATCTGGTCGCGTGGGTTGTTTATCGTCATGCCGTTATAATTCACTATCATGTTCACTTGCTGATGACTGTTGTTGATGTCGATATCTGTATTGGTTGTCACTTCAAGCGAAACGCCCATTTGCGGTTCAACAACCATGAAGCAAGCGGTAAACATCGGTTCACGGTCAGCATTGTCATCATAAACGGTAACCTTGTAGTTCCCGCTCAGTTTCAGTCTGCAATAGTTGTTGGGAATCGTGAGAGAGTAGTGGTTATACAAGATGTTAGTATTCAGCGACTCTTCGATGTCGTCGATGGTGTTGCCTTCTGCAAATCCTTCCACGTAGTCGCTTGAGAACAACTCATCAGAAACCGTCCAGTCAGATTCACAATGCTCTATGGTGTATGTGTACCTGTGATAGACGTGTGTGAGGTCGTCAAAGGAAATATGAATATAATTGGCGTCGCTCATGCTGTGCAACTTGATTATAGGAGGCAGCAGCCAGTTCTCTCCGGCAACAACCTGAAGAGAAGCAATCCTGTCGTTATAAATCTCGTTTCTTTGTGCCAGCGTCTTTATTGGCAGCAGTATCGCGAGGAGAAAGATGTAGACGATTTTATTCATATTTTTTTCTTTATATAACGTAGTTATACCAATTTTTATTGTAACTTTGCGACAAAACTCGCGAAGTTAAGGCATCCCTGCATAAAAAGAAACAAGTTTTCTTTGTTCTGCACTCGATTTTCCGTAACTTTGCACGAGAATTGAAATAAGTCGTTATGATTCAGGTAGAAGTTAAAGACGTAGATCTTCAAAATGCGGCAGCAAAAGGGATGGATGAGTTCCTTCAAGTCTTTGTTGACGGCATATATAGTGCAATAGGAGGTGAGATTACCCAGGAATCATTAAGTAGTCTCAATTCCGACCAAATTACGTTGCTGGCATACTTCTTGCTCAGGGACGAGGTGATGGATGGCGGTTTCGTACAGTTAATCCATAACGGCTACGGCGGCTTTATCTTTAAGAACCCCTTTGCAAAGGCGATGAAGATGTGGGGTCTTAGAGACTTAAGCAAGATGATATATGATGTCCACACTTTGTACGCGAAGCATCATGAAGAGATAGAGAAAGAATGTACTGACGATGAGTTTATGGCTTTGTTCGAGCAGTTCCCCGACTTCGACGAATATGACGACGACTTCGTGGAGAACGAGGAGAAATGGACAAGTGAAATTGCTCATTATGTTGATAATAATATCGACAGTTTTGCAAAGATAGTATAACTGATTATGAACAAGGAAGAAGAACTTTTAAGAAAGAAAAGTCCTATAAATATAAAGAACAAGAAAGCCTCGTTTGAGTATTTCTTTGTTGATGTCCTTACGGCTGGCATAGTGCTTACGGGCACGGAGATAAAGTCCATCCGTATGGGCAAGGCCTCTCTTGTCGATTCCTATTGCTATATACATAACGGCGAGATATGGGTGAAGGGTATGAACGTGTCGCCATATTTTTACGGTTCTTATAGCAACCATGAGAGCAAACGCGAGCGAAAACTGCTCCTGAACAAGCGTGAGATAAAGAAACTCGACGAGGCCTCGAAACTCCCCGGATATACCATTGTCCCTATATTGCTTTTCATCGACGACAAGGGTAGGGCGAAGCTTGACATCGCATTGGCAAGAGGTAAGAAGGTGTACGACAAGAGACAGACCATGAAGGAGAAGGAAGACCGCCGTGAGATTGAGCGTGCGGTAAAGAGATTCTGATATTCTTGTCGGTTTCCCCAATAAAAGTATATGAAGAAGATTCAGGATATAATAAAAGAAAAGATTCTCATCCTCGATGGCGCTATGGGAACGATGATTCAGCAATACAATCTTGTTGAACAGGATTTCCGTGGCCATAGGTTTGCCGACAGCAAGTGCCTCCTGAAAGGAAATAACGACATACTGAACATAACGCGACCTGATGTTGTAGAGGATATTCACGAGAAGTATCTGCAGGCAGGTGCGGACATCATAACAACCAATACTTTCAGCAGCCAGCGCATAAGCCAGGCAGATTACTCCTTGCAGGATGTTTGCGAGGAGATGGCATGTGAGGGCGCTAAGATTGCACGTAAGACAGCCGACAAGTACTCAACGGAAGACAAGCCGAGGTTCGTGGCAGGCAGCATAGGACCCACCACCAAGACATGCTCTATGAGTAGCGACATCAGCAATCCCGCCGCTCGCGACCTTACCTACGACGAACTCCGCGAGGCCTATTGCGAGCAGGTGCGAGGAATGATAAGAGGCGGCATCGATGCAGTCCTTATTGAGACAATCTTCGACACACTAAATGCCAAATGCGCCATAGATGCTTCAATGTCTGTCATGAAGGAAATGGGCGTCGAGTTGCCCATCATGCTTTCTGTTACGGTAAGCGATTTGGCAGGCCGCACGCTTAGCGGCCAGTCGCTCGACGCATTCCTGGCAAGTGTCAGTTCTTATCCTATATTCTCCGTTGGCTTGAACTGCTCTTTCGGAGCAAAGCAGATGTATCCGTACATAAAGGAAATATCCCGCAAGGCTCCTTACTATATCAGCGCCTATCCTAATGCCGGACTGCCCAACTCGTTAGGTCTTTACGACGAGACTCCCGAGAGCATGTCGGGTGAAATAGCCCGCTTCATCGACGAGGGACTGGTGAACATTATCGGCGGATGCTGCGGCACAACCGACGAGTTTATCGCGAAGTACGTCCAGTTGGCTAAAGACAAGCCCGCTCATGTTGTTGCGGAGAGAAGCGGCAATATAGTGTTGAGCGGTCTGGAGAAACTTGAACTCACTCCCGAGATAGCTTTTGTAAATGTTGGCGAGCGTTGTAACGTTGCCGGCAGCCGTAAATTCTTGCGTCTTATAAAAGAAAAGAACTACGACGAAGCCCTGCAGATTGCAAGGAAGCAGGTGGACGACGGCGCCCTGGTCATCGATGTTAATATGGACGACGGACTGCTCGATTCCGCTCGCGAGATGACCGTCTTCCTCAATCTTATAGCATCCGAGCCCGACATCGCGAAGGTTCCTATAATGATTGACTCCAGCAAGTGGGATGTCATTCTTGCCGGCTTGAAATGTGCTCAGGGCAAGTGCATCGTCAACTCCATCTCTTTGAAAGAAGGCAAGGAAGTCTTCGTGAGCCACGCCCGCGATATCATGCGCTTTGGCGCCGCCGTTGTGGTTATGTGCTTCGACGAGAAAGGACAGGCTACCACCTACGAGCGAAAGATTGAGATTGCCGAAAGGGCATACAAGATACTGGTTGAGGAAGTGGGCATGAATCCTTCGGATATCATTTTCGACCCCAATATCCTCTCCGTCTCAACGGGCATCCCCGAGCACGACTCATACAGTCTCGACTTTATCCGAGCCACAAAATGGATAAGAGACAACCTGCCGTCGGTTAACGTCAGCGGTGGCGTGAGCAACCTTAGTTTCTCGTTCCGCGGCAACAACTACATCCGTGAGGCGATGCACGCCGTGTTCTTGTATCATGCCATCAACAACGGAATGAATTTCGGTATCGTCAACCCCGCCACGAGCGTTCTCTATGCCGACATTCCTGCTGACCATCTCGAGATAATCGAAGGCGTCATTCTCAACAAGTCGGCAGATGCTTCCGAGCGACTGATAGAACTCGCGCAGAAGATAAGCGAGCAGCAGGAGCAGCAGAAACAAGGAGCGCCATCCGACGACAGCAAGAAGGTTGTTGACGAGTGGCGAAACGAGAGTCTTGAGGAACGACTGAAATATGCTCTGGTCAAGGGCATAAGCACATATCTTGAGGAAGACTTGCACGAGGCCGTAAAGGTGTATCCTCATGCCATAGACATCATCGAAGGACCCCTCATGGCCGGCATGAATGTCGTGGGCAACCTGTTCGGCGAGGGCAAGATGTTCCTCCCGCAAGTGGTGAAGACAGCCCGAACGATGAAGGAGGCGGTGGCGATACTCAATCCCTATATCGAGGCGGAGAAGTCGAGCGACTCGGCGAAAGCCGGCAAGGTGCTGCTGGCCACAGTCAAGGGCGATGTTCACGACATCGGCAAGAATATCGTGGCAGTCATCATGGCTTGCAACAATTACGAGGTTATCGACATGGGCGTTATGGTTCCCGCCGAGGAAATCGTAAAGAAAGCCATAGAGGAGAAGGTGGACATCATTGGCCTTAGCGGACTGATAACACCCAGCCTTGAAGAGATGGTCAACGTGGCCGAGTCGTTGCGCGCGGCAGGCCTGAACACCCCTATAATGATAGGCGGAGCCACCACGAGCAAACTGCATGTGGCCCTGAAGATAGCGCCCGTCTATAACGGTCCTGTGGTATGGCTGAAAGACGCCTCACAGAACGTTCTTGTTGCCTCCAACCTGATGAATGAGGATGAGGAGAAGAAGTTTGAACATTCTCTCGACAAGGAATACCAGATGATGAGAGAGGAGTACGACTCCGAGCATCAGGAGCAACTGGTGGACTTGGAGCGCGCGCGCAAGGAGCGACTAAACCTTTTTAAGGAATAGGAGTCAAACAAGACGTACGATGTTAAGTAGATATAGGAAGATAACGGGAGATAGATGACATCGCCATACCCCGTCACCTATAGGGCAAGCGAGGCTTGCAAAAGTTGAATAATAAGATAATAAATCGACAGAAATAACGTATATATTATATGATACGAAATATCCTTTTTGACTTGGGTGGCGTCATAATGACCATCGACCAGCCGCAGGCGGTAAGGCGTTTCAAGGAGATAGGCCTTTCAGATGCCGAGACACGGCTTGATCCATACACTCAGAAAGGTATCTTTGGTGAACTCGAGGAGGGCAAGATAGGAGCGGAGACGTTCCGTCTGGAACTAAGCAAGATAATAGGGCGCGAAGTCACCCACGACGAGTGTCTCTATGCCTGGAGAGGCTATTGCAAGGAGGTGCCGCCACGTAACCTCAAGGCGCTGCGCCAGCTGCGTAGCGAGGGCTATCGCCTCATACTGCTTTCAAACACCAATCCCTATATGATGGAGTGGGCGATGAGCAGCAGTTTCGACGGTATGGGCAACTCCATCGACTCCTATTTCGACATGTCTTTCCGCAGTTACGAGTGCGGGATGATGAAGCCCTCGAGGGCGTTCTTCCAGCATGTGCTGGACAAGTCGGGCATCGCAGCCGAAGAGACGCTCTTCCTCGACGACGGCAAGGCCAACGTGGAGTCTGCTGCCGAACTCGGAATAAAGCCGTTTCTCACGTTGAACGGCGAAGATTGGACAAATGAAATATACAATTATTTACGATAAAACTTAAAACAGCTCATTATGAAAAGAATTTTTCTTGCCTTGACGATGGCATTATTTATCGTTTCGTCTGGTTTTGCAAAGACAGCTTATAAGATTTTGTATAGCGCCGAACAGAACGTTCAAACAAAAGTATATACAAACAAGCTTCACGAGGTGAACATAACGATTGTGCGTGACGGCGACAATACAATGACTATCGACGGCAAGTTGTTTAACCTCTCAAACAAGACCGTTACCGACAACGAACTGTATTCTGCCGTTCAGTATGACGCTACCGACCTCGGCGGCCGCACATACATTGTAAGTTTCAAGCACATGAAGGGTGTAGACCCGGCGATAGAGCATCAGATAGTATTCTTCTCTACATCCGACATATACACCTGGACATATTATATTTCGGAGAAACCCGTAGAGATATAAACTAATCAGGACATGAAAAGAAAGAGATGGCATCTTATTCCCGGGCAGCCCATTACCGAACTTGACAAGCGCGTGATGTACTGGGAGAACAAAGGGAAAGAGGTGCCTACAAGAGACCTTATAAAGACTCCCGAACAGATAGAGGGCATCCGCGAGGCAGGCATGCTGAACACAGCCGTGCTCGACGAGGTGGCCAGGAACATCCGCGAGGGAATGTCAACCCTCGAGATTGACAAGATAGTCTATGACTATACCACCAGTCACGGCGGCACGCCGGCACCCCTCAACTACGAGGGATTCCCCAAGAGCGTGTGCACCAGCATCAACGAGGTGGTGTGTCACGGCATCCCCAAGGCCGAGGACATCCTCGAGGAGGGCGACATCATCAACGTGGATTGCACCACAATACTTAACGGCTATTATGCCGATGCCTCCCGAATGTTCATCATAGGGAAGACCACACCCGAGAAGGAACAACTGGTGCGCGTGGCAAAGGAGTGCCTCGAGATAGGCATGCAGGCCGCAAAACCTTACTGCTTCGTGGGCGACATAGGCAACGCCATCCAGAAGCATGCCGACAAATATCACTACGGCATCGTGCGCGACCTGTGCGGACATGGGGTAGGGAATGCCTTCCACGAAGAGCCTGATGTCGTTCACTATGGCCGTAAAGGTACGGGAATGTTGCTCGTGCCGG
This sequence comes from uncultured Prevotellaceae bacterium, assembly GCA_900315095.1. Classification (GTDB taxonomy): domain Bacteria; phylum Bacteroidota; class Bacteroidia; order Bacteroidales; family Bacteroidaceae; genus Prevotella. Next base: position 131,424 of record OMXS01000007.1, read on the forward strand.
GTATGGTGTTCACCATCGAGCCGATGGTAAACATGGGAACATGGCGCGTGTTCGTCGACTCGGAAGACCCATACGGATGGGAGGTAATCTCAGACGACGAGAAGCCAAGCGCACAATGGGAGCACACCTTCCTGATGACCGAAGAGGGACTGGAGATTCTTACTTATTAGGGTGTTGGCTATTGGCTGTTAGCTGTTAGCGATTGGCTGTTGGCTGTTGGCTATTGGCTATTGGCTATTGGCTGTTAGCGATTAGCTGTTAGCTGTTAATTTGTAGGGGCGTACCTCCGTGTGCGCCCGATATAGAACGATGTAGGGGCGTTCCCCCGTGTGCGCCCGATGTAGAACAATATAGGGGCGTTACCTGCGCCCGATTTAATTATGCAGACAAGAGACGTTTATATATTAGGTATTGAGAGCAGTTGCGACGACACCTCTGCCGCCGTGCTACGCAACGGAGTGCTGCTGAGTAACGTCACGGCATCGCAGGACGTGCACAAGGCTTATGGCGGCGTCGTGCCAGAACTGGCGTCGCGCGCCCATCAGCAGAATGTCGTTCCTGTGGTGGACCAGGCGCTGAAGCGTGCCGGCATCGTCAAGGAACAGCTCGCCGCCATCGCCTTCACGCGAGGTCCCGGACTGATGGGTTCCTTGCTCGTGGGCGTTAGTTTCGCAAAAGGACTGGCACGCTCGCTGGAGATTCCGCTCATCGATGTGAACCACCTGCAGGGCCACGTTATGGCTCATTTCATCAAGGAGTCGGACGACGACAACTCACAGCCGCCCCTGCCTTTCATCTGCCTTCTGGTAAGCGGAGGAAACTCGCAGATAGTGAAGGTTAACGCCTATAACGATATGCAGGTACTCGGTCAGACGATAGACGACGCGGCAGGCGAGGCGATAGACAAGTGCTCTAAGGTGATGGGACTGGGCTATCCCGGTGGACCTATCATCGACCGCCTTGCACGTCAGGGCAACCCCGAGGCATATAAGTTCAGCGAGCCGCACATACCAGGACTCGACTATAGTTTCAGCGGTCTTAAGACGTCGTTCCTCTATAACCTCAGAGACTGGATAAAGGAAGACCCCGACTTCGTGGAGCATCACAAGGAAGACCTTGCTGCCTCGCTAGAGCATACCATCGTGAGCATCCTCATGAAGAAACTGCGTCTTGCGGTAAAGCAGACGGGTATCAAGCACGTGGCCCTTGCTGGTGGCGTGAGTGCCAACAACGGCCTTCGCAACGCCTTCCGCGATCACGCCGAGCGCTACGGCTGGACAATATACATCCCCAAGTTCAGCTATACTACCGACAACGCCGCGATGATAGGCATCACAGGCTATTACAAGTTCCTCGACAAAGACTTCTGCAGCATAGACAAACCCGCATTCTCGAAGGTGACGTTTAAGTGACGAGAGAGTTAGGAGTTAGAAATTAGGAGTGAGGAGTTAATTTGTAGGGGCGTTCCCCCGTGTGCGCCCGACCGATATAGAACGACGTAGGGGCTACATTCGTGTGCGCCCGTTGACAACGAGTAAAAATAACTAAATAAATACAATATGGAATTAGAGAATAGAATATTGAGTAAGGAGATTCATCGTCTTCTTTATGAGAAAGAGAATACATTAGGAACGGCGGAGAGTTGCACCGGTGGGCGCATCGCAGAGGCTATTATTGCGGCTCCTGGCTCTTCACACTATTTCAAGGGCAGCATCGTGTCTTATGTTGACGAGATAAAGGAGAAACTGCTTCATGTAGACGCAAAACTCATAGAGGAGAAGAATGCCGTAAGCGAGGAAGTGGCAACGGCGATGGTCGAGGGCGCATGCGATGCCCTTAACGTTGATTATGCCATTGCTGCAACGGGCTTTGCTGGTCCTGGCGGCGGCACCCACGAGATTCCTGTAGGCACGATATGGATAGCATGCGGCACCAAGGGCGATGTGGTTACCGAGAAGATATTCTCTGACGAGGGCCGCGACCTGAACATCGCAAACGCCACAAACCGCGCCCTCCAGCTCTTCCTCAAGTACCTCACAGAGAAGATAGGAGAAACCCCTGAAAAATACTAAACAACAACGCTTCCCCCCAAAGGGGAAAGCCCCTACCACACCTCCCCCCAAAGGGGAGGCTTGAGGCCCCTACCATACCTCCCCCCAAAGGGGAGGCTTTTTTATAATTTGGCACGGATTACGCGGAAAAACACGGAAAAAGGTTATTGTTTATAGGTTAAGCCATGCGGGTTTGTAGGGGCGTACCCCCGTGTGCGCCCGAAACCACGAGTACCAAACCTGTTATGATTAAACGGGCGCACGCGGAGGAACGCCCCTACAAGTCAATCGTGCCCGTTGTGTTACATTTCCTCCCCCTGCCGCTTATTTCCGCCCCTTAGTCGCTCGACCCGTTAGGGGCGCTTGTTCCCGAAGGGTCTCAAGAAGGGGAGGCAGGAGGGGATACTATGTAATTCATAATTCATAATTCAAAACTATGGACCGCTGACCGTGATTCCCAGCCCATGCACATTTCTCCCTCTTGGTAAGGGGGAGTTGAGGGGGATTGTAATTTAGCAAGAATCAGGGACATGTGTTTTACAATCCCCTCCAGCCTCCCCCTACTAGGAGGAGGAAATGTAACACATCATGGTAACCTCGAGCAGACAAGAAAAAAAACACCCCTCCCAAAAGGAAGAGGCATTTCTTGTGAGGGTCCAATAGATACAGTATCGTATTGTGTGATTCAACCCCTCCCTACAGGGGAGGGGCTGGGGAGAGGCTTTGAGTTGGATTGTTTACGGCTCCGTCTCCACCGCATTCTTCGGCAACTCCTTGACGGTAACGTCCTGCAGCATGGTGATGGTGCGCTTGCCGTTCTTGTCCACGGTCCACTC
>OMXS01000026.1 GCA_900315095.1 uncultured Prevotellaceae bacterium
GTTACAGTAACAATATGAGAAACAACTAATATGAATATATCTTGTCGCATTGCAAATGCTGATACTCAATGCGGGCGGATTACAAATCCGCCCGAGCGGGCTAATACTGTAAAAGGAGCACATGGCTATTATTATGCGAATGCAAAAAAAATGAGCATTTATTTTAAGGAACATTTTAAAAGACCAGGCGTTAAAATAAAGTATAATACATATGTTAATTATGGAATAGTTTTTCAAAAAGGTGGTTTTCGTGATGCTAGTGGGCATGTTGATGTCTTATACAGAGGGAATGCTGCTGGAACAAATACAGGGCGTCTCTATTCTACGCCTATATCAACAACTCTGTGGAAATGAAAGTAAGATAGAGTTTAACTACAGAGAAATAGAAGAGTTATGTAAGTTTATAGGCAACTCCATTTATTTACAAATTGAAGATTTTTTTTTACAATAAACATGAATAGATTTATTTTCTTATTGATCGTAATTAGTATATTGGGTGATTGCAAAGCCCAAAACGTAAGTTTGGACAGTATAAGCGATTACTATGTTCAAATAATAAGCAGGCAATTTGACGAACATCATTTTACCGATACTCATTATGAGTTCTACAACAAATCAACTTATCATAGTGATGTGTCTTTTGAGAGTGGGTTTCTTTTTAGTTGCAAATGGATTGAGTATGACCAAAGAGCGATAGGTGGCGAACATGCAATACTTGTAGTCTTTTCAAATATATATCAAAGTCAAGAGGCTTACTGTTCCGACTTAAAAGAAATGTTATCATATATAGCAACCAGAAAAAAGAAATGTAACCTAACAGATATTAACTTGGAACTTCCAATGGAATTGTCTATTTCCATATCCTCTATGTTATACAATGAAGAAGGATTGCTAAGGCAACATCATGCAAAGTACATTAAAAACCCGCAACATGAAAATGAGTTAATTAAGCAAGAATTAAAAAAATCGCCACTATACTCACAAATAGACTCCATGTTAGCAAAATATGAGATGAAGATTATAAATATTCAAATTATTGAGCCGACACTATTGTACAGCAAAGAAAAATTAGAAAAATCCATACCGCAACACACGGATTGTTCTCTTCCTGAGTATGTTCTTGGATTGCATATCAACCTAACAGTCGATCACCATTGAGTCATAGGTACAAAGGGCTATGAGCGTATGTACTGAAAAGGTCTATAAAGTTCGGATCAAGCTGCCCCAGATTGCTGGGTCATATCTTCTATCCCCACTATGACATGTTAACCGTTCAGATATTTACACCCCATTAACGGCAATTTGCGTTTAAAAATATCGCCATGTAAAAAAGATGTAAAATAATAAACGGATAAAAGGATGCAACGTATAGGAATATTTACTATCTTTGCACAGTAATTTAACGTCACTGAACTGACAACTATTCAAATAACCAGAACCTATGGAAACGAAACATTTCACACAGGCTGTTGTAGGGGCAGACCTCCGTGTCCGCCCGCCAGATAGGGAATTCCTATGACAAGGACATCATCGCGACCATTTTCAAACATGCTTTGGCGGCAGCATTCTTCGCTGTCGGTGTCTATCTAACAGTTGAGAACGTGTCTAACGCCTGGGAGAACTTGTTTGGCAACAAAACGAGAATGTTATATAGTGAGCATAGGTCTAATGTACATAAATCTAATAAGCCGAAGCATCAAGAAGGACAAAGCAGAAAAATGAGAGATAATCATGGAGGAGAGAAAGGTGACAAGAGAAGGAAAAGATACAAATAAAATGAATATTATGGAAATTATTCAATTCAGAATAAACCGTTATGGCAATACTCCTATATTTGGTGTATGTCTTTCTGAGGGGCAGAATTGGCTGGTCATTAGAGAGAATGAAGTGGATTATTATCTTGGTGGAATCAAGTTTATCAACAAGAAATTCATTCGTCATAGAATTATAGTTGATAATGATGCGATGAAGCGCACAATACTATCATCGAAATATAGTAATTATGAGAAGGATAAAAGTGTTATAGAAAGTCTGAATCTTGATAATAATACTGATTTTTTTCAAAGTTTGAAAAATAAGAATTGCCTGTTGGGAGTTGGGCTGAACAAAAAAGACAAATTCTTTGTTGGACGTATAGAGAATATATATGGAAAATCCATCTCTCTTAGAACTATAGGTACGTTTACAGAAGATTGTGGCATGATGAATATCCCCTTCGATAAAATAAGATTTGTTGATATTGATACGGACTATCTTAATTCATTAAACTTGTATATGGAGAATAAAAAGGGCATGGATAAAAATAAATAGGTAAGGGAAAATATTATGGAAATTATAGAATTTAGAATTAGCCGTTATGGCAATACTCCTATATTTGGTGTATGCCTTTCTGAGGGGCAAAACTGGCTGGTCATTAGAGAGAATGAAGTGGATTATTCTCTTGATGGAATCAAATTTATCAACAAGAAATACATTCGTCATAGGACTATAGTTGATAAAGATACGATGAAACATGAAATACTGTCATTGAAATATATGAACTATGAGAAGGATAAATGTTTCATTGGAAATTTCAATCTTAATGTGTCCTCTGAATTCTTTCAAAGTTTGAAGAAAAAGAATTATCTGTTATCTGTAGGATTAGACAGAAGTGACGAAATTTACGTAGGATGGATAAAGAATATATATGAAAAATCCATATCCCTTAATACCATTGGTACGCATACGGAAGATACTGGCATGATGAATATCCCTTTCGACAGAATAAGATTTATTAATATTGATACAGACTACCTTAATTCGTTAAACTTGTATATGGAGATTAAAAAGGAAACCCAACCTTAAGAAGATGGAACGAAATACTCCATAACACAAAATTGCCAGGTAACAGTTGGCGTGTAAATGCCCCCGGGCATTATCATACAATTAAAAAGAAGAAATAACATGAAGTATTTAAAATTCAATTACAACATTGGTACCATTTCTCATGATTCATTCATTTCAAAGATTCTGTGGAGTCTTTTAAGATTTGTGTTTCCTGACCCCAATCCTGACTTTAGTCATTTGTATTGTCTTGTTGAGACATGGTATATAGAAATTGATGAAGAATGTAAATACAATGGAGTTTGTCGTGAAATAGGAACGGATATTAATGGTAGAATTATTGTGAAAGATCCAGATGATAGGAATTATGGATATTGGACAGATGTTAACGGAGGAATTAATGATTACATTGATAAAATGAATGCCAAATATATCACTCAAGAAGAGTTTGAGTCCGTTTGGAACGAGAAACTTGTAAAAGTAGGCAGAAAGGATTATCCATAACTATCATTTCTTTATTCGTGTTAAGATAGAATCTATGAAAGCAAAACATTTCACACAGGCTGTTGTAGGGGCAGACCTCCGTGTCCGCCCGCCAGACAGGGAATCCCTATGACAAGGACATCATCGCTACCATTTTCAAGCATGCTTTCACGGAAGCGTTATTCGAGGGAGAACAGGGAGGCAACATGTTCCATGGGGCAATCATGGGTGCTCTATTGACAGGAGATAGCCAACGATGAGTATAATTTCGAAATGCATTCATGGCTCGAAAAGCCTGTGCGAAATGTAGAGACACTTATTGGAAGGGCATATAATGGCAGAGGGACATCTTTTGATATTATTTTCAGAGGGGTTAACACCATTCATTACAACCCTTATCGTTACATGAACCCATATCAATATTATCCCTCACCATATTTTTGCCCATTACGTTAATATACATATTATGTAAAGATATGAAAAAATTATTTTACTTAATTACCACATTACTTATAAGCGGATGCTATTATGGCTCTTATTCTGATTTAGGTGATTCCTATATCTATATGGATGGAAGCATTGATAGAAGAATTAATAAAACTCATGTTTTAGAAAATTTAGTACCAATTGATGTATTAAATTATGACTTTGACAAAAAACATATCATAGTATATCAAAGACCTGATAGTGATGCATTTAGAAAAGATTATATTGATACCTATGATTTTTTTACTGATTCCACAATGCAATATCAGCATGAGGTAGATAGTCTTGAAGTTCTATTGGATAGTATGCTTAAAATAAAAGACTGCTATTGGATTATCCGCAAGAAGGACTGTAAAGTGTTTGGTCCGATGACAGAATCTGACTTTAATCAGGAATGCAAGAAGAGGAATATCAAACTCAAGATGGATAAGAGATACGAGAAATTCCATTACGAAGAATAAGCATGGCGCAATCTCCATTATCGGACAAATGGTCATGGGAAAGGCATGACATGTTAATTCCCAAACATTTACGTCCCATTTACGACAATTTGCGTTTAGATGTACCGCCTTGTAAAAAAATCCCCTCTGACTCCCCACTAATTAATGGGAGAGTCAGAGGGAAATGGTATCTTGTTATAGGTGGGAAAAGTCTTATTAATATAACTTTCCCCTTTGTCTTCTTGTGCTGTGGGAATAGAGTTACATGCGCTCTGGAACCTCTATACCGAGCAGAGCCATGCCGTTCTTTATTATCTTTGCCACGTTCTTTGCGAGGATGAGGCGTGTGAGTTTTGTCTGCTCGTCCTCGGCGTTCAGCACGCTGTAGTCGTGATACCACTGGTTGAACTCCTTGGTAAGTTCGTAGCAGTAGTTTGCAATGCCGCTCGGACTGTAGTCCTTGCCTGCCTGCTCTACGGTAGCAGCGAAACTGTTCATCTTCTGCACCAGTTCTATCTCTTTCTCGTTCAGCACGGCGTTCTCGCCCAGAGCGCTGTCGTTGACATTGATGCCCTGAGCCTCTGCCTTGCGCATGATGCTCTTGATGCGTGCGTGGGTGTATTGAATGAAAGGACCGGTGTTGCCGTTGAAGTCGATAGACTCCTCGGGGTTGAACAGCATGTTCTTGCGTGCATCCACTTTCAAGATGAAGTATTTCAGAGCACCCATTCCCACGATGCGAGCTATCTCCTGTTTCTCCTCTTCGGTGAGGTCGGCGTTCTTGCCTGCCTCGTCGGCTGTGCGTCGTGCATCCTCAATCATCACAGCGATGAGGTCATCGGCATCCACCACAGTTCCCTCGCGACTCTTCATCTTGCCGTTGGGCAGTTCCACCATTCCGTATGAGAAATGCACCAGTTCTTTGCCCCACTTGAAGCCGAGACGGTCGAGAAGGATGCTGAGCACCTGGAAGTGATAGTTCTGCTCATTGCCCACAACATAAATCATCTTGTCGATTGGGTAGTCCTGGAATCGCATCTCAGCAGTACCGATGTCCTGTGTCATATATACGCTGGTGCCGTCAGAACGCAGCAGCAGTTTCTGGTCAAGTCCCTCATTGGTGAGGTCTGCCCATACGCTGTTGTCCTCATGGCGTTCAAAGAGTCCTTTCTCAAGTCCTTCCTCCACCTTTGCCTTTCCGCGCAGGTATGTCTGGCTCTCATAGTAAATCTTGTCGAAGGCAACTCCAAGTGCTTTGTATGTCTCGTCGAAACCGGCATATACCCAAGAGTTCATCTTCTCCCATAAAGCACGCACCTCAGGGTCGTTCTGCTCCCATTTCACCAGCATCTCGTGAGCCTCCTTGATGAGCGGAGCCTCCTGCTTTGCCTTTTCCTCTGCTTTCTCGGCATCCATGCCCTCAGCGATGTACTGCTGTTTCAGTTCTGCAATCTCCTCGCGGTAGTGCTTGTCGAAGAGCACATAATAGTCGCCAATGAGGTGGTCTCCCTTCTTGCCGCTGCTCTCAGGAGTCTCGCCGTTGCCCCATTTCAACCATGCGAGCATAGACTTACATATATGGATACCGCGGTCGTTCACGATATTCGTTTTCACCACGCGGTTGCCGTTTGCCTGCATTATCTGTGCGAGTGACCATCCGAGCAGGTTGTTGCGCACATGTCCCAGGTGTAGAGGCTTATTGGTGTTAGGTGATGAATACTCAATCATTACCAGCGGACTGTCCTCCGTTGTTTTCTTATACCCGAAGTCGGCATCTGCGTTGATGTCGTTGAGCAGGCTAATCCATGCCTCCTGTGACACAACGAGGTTGAGGAATCCTTTAACCACGTTGAAATCAGCCACAACAGAGGTTTCCTTCAGCAGTTGTTCGCCAATTTCCTGTGCCGTGTCTTCCGGTTTTTTCTTTGATATTTTGAGAAATGGGAATACCACGAGAGTAAGGTTGCCCTCGAATCCTTCCTTCGTGTTTTGCAACTGAACCATCTTCTCGGGCAGTTCTGCACCGTAGAGTTCTTTCACCACTTTAAGTACCGCAGTGGTTATCTCCTTATGAATATTCATCTTCTACCTTTTTAAATGTGGGTGCAAAATTACGAAAAAACGAGTGAAGAACAAAACAAACTGGTTTGTTTTTTATTCCGAGCGCACGTAACTTCGCTATCCATGATGGCAATGTTCTTTCTCCGTAAACTATGAAAGCGGTAAACCGAGCATCGAAAATCGAGCGTAGAACATAAGAACTTTTCTTTTTTTTATTCCGATTGCGAGTAATATACAAAAAACTTCGGGAAAGACGTATTGTCCTTCCCGAAGTATAGTTTTATGAGAATTGATTAGATGCCGTCGAAGAAACCTTCTCCAAGATCTAACTCTTTCTCCAATTCCTTCTGGAACTCTTTGTCCTCACCAAGTTTCTTTCCAATTGCTGATGCATCAGCAGCACTTTGGAATGCATCAAACTGGTCAGCAACATCTTTATATTCCTTAATTTTGTCCATCATCTCAGAAGCGATCTTAAGCTTTTCATCTTCGCTAGCGCTCTCTGCCTTCTTCTCCATGTCTTTCATTGCTACGAGCATAGGCTTAGCAGCCTTCATAACGGTCTTGAAAGCGTCTTTCCACTGAGCCTCAGTCCAGTTTGCACCGTCTTTCTTTGCGCTCTCAACAAGTGCTTTGAGGTCATCGATGCTTACTGCCTCTTCTACTGCTTCCTTAACTTCTTCTGTAGCGGCCTTTGCAGCGTCTTCTGCCTTAGGTGCAGAGTTTGTGCATGCAACAAAGAACAATCCCATTACCATGAGGGACATGCTAAAAAATACTTTCTTCATTTTCTCAATTTTTTAGGGTTAATAATTTGTTTAAAAGGTATTACTTTCAATGTTTAAGTAAAAGTGTTGATTTATATAATCGTTTGCAAATATAGGTAAAAATGCAATAAGTTCCAAATCTTTTAACGAAAAAGTGTTAGAACTGGAAATAAATGAAGGGCTGTATGTCGCTTGATTTCACCTGAATGACGATGTAAATGACTGCGGTGATGAGCACTGCACAGACGAAGACATTGGTCATAGAGAGACGTGCCACGATGTGCTGCTGCCAGCTGTCGGGCAGGTAATGGCTTATGATGCCGAATGCCATAAGACCGAACACCCAAGGATAACCGCTGATGACCTGCCACAGCAGTTCGGGGTGGAAGTTTGTTGCCACTTGGTTTAGCATTGTGACGGCAGTTTCCATGTCGCTGCAACGGAAGAATATCCAGCAGAAGCACACGAAGTGGAAAGTGATGATTATTGCCACGATGCGGCGCCATCCAGCACTATAGTAGTGTCGGTCGTGATGCAGAATCTCCTGCGAGAAGAACTTATGACAACCGAGTGCCACACCATGTAGTGCTCCCCAGAGGATGAAGTTCCACGAAGCACCGTGCCACAGACCGCCCAAAAGCATTGTCATGAAGAGGTTGAGGTACATTCTCAGCTTTCCCTTGCGGTTGCCGCCGAGCGAGATATAAAGATACTGTCGTAGCCATGTGGAGAGCGAGATGTGCCAACGGCGCCAGAAATCGGTTACCGACACAGACTTGTAAGGTGCGTTGAAGTTCATTGGGAAGCGGAAACCGAGTAGCAGGGCAATACCAATTGCCATATCGCTGTATCCCGAGAAGTCACAGTAGATTTGCAAGGCGTATCCATAGATGCCAAGCAGCACTTCCAGACCGCTGAACATGTCGGGCTGGTCGAACACTCGCTCCACGAAATTGATGCTGATATAGTCGGAGATTACCGCCTTCTTGAATAGTCCTATTATAATAAGGTAAACACCCATACCGAACATACGGCGCGTTATCTGCAGCGGCTTGCGTATCTGCGGCACGAAGTCGCGGGCCTTCACGATAGGTCCTGCCACCAGTTGCGGGAAGAACGACACGAAGAAGGCGTAGTCGAGCAGCGACGGCAAGGGCCGTATCTCTCGACGATAGATGTCGATGGTGTAACTGAGGCTCTGGAACGTGAAGAAACTGATGCCTACAGGCAGGAAGATATCGAGAGGTTGGAAGTTGTTGCCGATAATCTCAGATATCGAGCCGAGGAAGAAATTTGTGTATTTGAAGTAGGCGAGCAGCGAGAGGTCGATAATCACGCTCAATGCTATCAGCCATCGAGCCCGTCCTTTGTTTCCAGGGTTGCGGTCGAGAATCTTCCCTATCTGTCCGCCTATGAGCCAGTCGCTCACCGTCACTACGGCCAGGAGGAAGAAATAGATACCGCTGCTTTTATAATAGAAGAAATATGAGAAGAGCGTCACGAACACGAGTCGTGCCGTCATCTTCTTCTGAAGACACATATATATGAATGTGAAACCGAGGAACAGCCACAGGAAAGTCCCGCTGCTGAATATCATCGGTTGCTCTGCATCGTAAGTCAGAACATTCAATATATTGTCGAGTACATTCATTATTGTTTTACCGCCATTATGCCGTCAAACAGTTTCTTGGCAACATAGGCTCCGCCCTTGAAGTTGATGTGTGTGTAGTCCTTGCCTGCCATTCCTTGCTGAGCCATTTTACTGATGCCGCCGTTGCCGCCCATTGCTTCCCAAAGGTTGAAGAACACCACCTTGTTGTCGGCAGCCATCATCTGCTGGTAGGACACCAGTTCCTCCACTCCCTTCATGGTCTTTATCTGTCCGCCCACGCGCTGGTCGCGGTCGCTCATGCTGACAATCATTATCGTGGCGTTGGGGTAGCAGCGTTTCAGCATGTTTATCACCTTTGTCATTTGGTTCACATAGTTCTGAAGCGACTTCTGAGTGCTTCGTGGCCCGGTGGCGTTCAGTCCAAACTGCAGCACCAGTAGGTCATAAGGACGTTTTGCAGCCATGTCCTTCATCGTTTGCTCTGGTATTCCTGCAAGCGACATTCCCGCGCTGCCACGCATGGCGAAGTTGTCAACCACCACGCCTTTCTGCGGGTCGAGTGTGGTGCCGTAGAACTGTGTTGAGTTGCCTGCACCGCTAACCGACCATTTCACTTTTGTCATCTGACCTGACACCGTCACGCTCTGCACCTGCGACGAGGCGTTTATCGAGAATGATTTCTGCTCGCCGTCGTTCATCGTTGCGGTGATGGTTATAGGTGTGCCTGTCTTGAAATACATGCTCGATGTGTTCCATGAACCGCAGTGCTTGTTCCAGTTGGTACCGCTGAGCGTCATCTGTGCCGAGCCTGCAACGGTGAAATATCTCTCAGAGATGCCCTGAAGCGACGAAGTGAATGTCTTGCGCTCCATTACCGAGTGGCTCGTGAAGCCGTTTGTTGCCACCCTTACCGTAGGACGCGCGCTGTTGGTGGTCTTTCCACAGTCAACCCATCCCACGCCGTTGCCGCCAAACTTGTCTTGCAATAGGGCGCGCAGGTCGGTCGTCATGATATCGCTCTCTATGAACGAGTCGCCCCAATAGGCAACCCTTACGGGGCGGTTCATCTTGGCGATGTTGTCCAATGCACGGTAGAACGATGACATGCCGTGAGCGCCACCCCCAGAATAGTCGATGACGCATGTGGTTCCTGCGGGGCAAGGCTTCTTCTTAACCGGTGCTGCCTCGCCTTCAGTGGTCTCGTTCTTTGCGGCCATTACGGGTGCCGCTGGTACCACGGGTTTTGCTATCACATCGTTTTCCTTGTCGCCGTCCACTTCGGGCAACACCTCGCTCAGAATGTCAACATCTCGCAGTTGTGTCCCAGCCACAGAAACATGTGGCAGGAAATGCATGTAAACCAAGATGGTAACGATAATGGAAATTAGAACAAATGTTCTTGCTGGTTGATTATTCATAAATGTAAAATTGCCTCCTCCCTCTCCTTCTTTCTGTTATTGTTTCGGGCTGCAAAATTACTACTATTTTTTCAAACAGCATTCATTTTCCTCTTATTTTTGTCTCTCAACCTACTAATATAGGCTATTTTGGTCGGTAAAATAGGCTATTTTACTTTCCAATATAGGCTATTTTACTTTCCAATATAGGCTATTTTACTTTCCCATCACTACCTTTTCGGCCTTTCCTGTCACGCTATTCATGCGGATATATACGCCTGGATGTTGTGGAGTCCCGTCAAGCCGCTTGCCGCTGATGTCGTAGTAGGAAGGACGTTGGTCGGTAGTAGATGATATGTTGGTGATGGCTGTAGCCTGGGAGCGCTGGAACCAGAAGTCTATCGTTCCGTCGCTGTTGCGCACGATGTCGGTCAGTTCGCAGCCTTCGAACGGCACTGGCTCGTCGCCTCCGTTGTATTGTGTTGCAGCCGGTGTGGTTGTTGACGTGAGAGCGTTGTTAGACTCCATCGAGGTGCTGGTTGTCTCGTCGATGGGATAAACGTCGGTGATATATCCTCCGAGTGCCTTTGTGCTGTTGTCGGCTGCTATGATGGTCATTCGCTGGTGCGTGTTATAACCGCGTGTGCCGTCGGTTCGGATGTATGTTGCTGTTGTGTTCGGCATGTTGTGGTACCACATCTCAAGGTCGAAGTCCACATGCGTCACGAGCAGTCCTCGTCCCGAATAGTTGTAAGGGTAGATGTCGTTCTTCGACTTGTTCTCCAGCAGATAGTACTCCTGCTTGTTGGGGTTGTCGCAGTAGATGATGTATGTCTCTCCGCCTTCGGTAATGGGTTTCATGCCCTTCACCTCCGTGGGTTTGTCGAGCACAGTGGGTTGCAGCCACCCGCATATCATTCTTTCGTAGGCGGTATATTCTGCCGGGTTGTATCCTCCTCCGTTTCTCGATCCGTTGCTCATCACGTCCCATGCTCCCATTCCGAAGTTGAACTTGTCGTAGAAGTCGGGGAATCCCATGCAGTGGCTGAACTCATGGCAGAACACGCCGATGCCTGCGAGTTTCTTTCCTATAATGCCGTCGAGTTCGTTGCCGCAGGCGTAGGTGTTAATCACCACGTCGTCGAGAGTGAGTGTTGAGCCCATGGCGTCGTAGAGGTCCCACTCGTGCGGCCATACCGTAGTGGCTGGCGCGCCGTCGGCCTCGCCATAGCCGGCATAAACCACGAACACCTGGTCAACCTCGCCGTCGCCGTCCCAGTCGTAGAGCGAGAAGTCAACGTCGTCGTCAACCGCCTGACATGCCTCTGCAATCATCTCTCCCGGTCGCTGGTCGTTGCCATACTCGTTGTTTCCGCCGTAGTAACTCATCAGGTTTGACAGTTTCACGGGTCCCACAACGTCGAACGTGAGGTCGAACTGCCCTCCGCTCTGCTCAAGGAAGTAGTCGCGCACGCTCTTTTTGAAGTTTCCCTCGCTGTATCCTGGCTCGTTGGTGATGCTGTTGTATGTTGCCTGGGGGTCTTCAATAGAGAATTGGTTGTTGCTGAACTCCACGAGTATAACCAGTCCTCGCTTCTCTCCTTGGAACAGGCTCTGCGGTTTCGGATAGACATAGTCGTCGGGCACCATGCTCTCCTTGCGCGGCTGTCTGTGGCGCTTCAGCAGTCTGCCGAACGACTCCTCGTTGTACGCCGATAGCCTTCCGTCCTCATTCATGCGGTATCGGTTGCCCTCGGCGTCCTGGAAGTAGTGCAGGTGTTCGTCGCCAATAAGTTCCACTGTTACTAACGTGCCGTCGGTTGTTTGCAGAGTCTGCCAAAAACCGGGCTTTGCGGGTATAGCACTCGCCGACATTGAGGTCAGCATAATGAAAACAATAACAAGTATGTTTTTCAGTTTCATAGTAGTAATAAATATGTACAGACGTTGAATATTTTGTGCAAAATTACAACTTTTCATTGAAAAAGGTGGCCTTTTACTGGAAAAAAGTATAACTTTGCAGGGCAATTATGGAAAAACCTTGGATTTTGTCCTACGTTTCCTTTGCCTCGGCATAGCCAAACAAGTTTGGACTCTGTTCTCGGCTTCATGAAAACCTTGTTAAAATTAAATATTAAAAACCACTAAAACCCAATGTTATGAGACAAAAGTTACTCTTATTGACCATGCTTGTTTGCATGGGAGTTGTTAATGTGTTTGCCGACAAGCAGGTGACAATCGACCTTTCGGCTAACTACGGTACTGAAACAGGCGTTGCCCTCACGACAGAGGACTTTGACGACCTCACTCTCACTTTCGCTGCTAATGGCGGCACTGCTCCAATCTACAACTACAATCACTTCCGTCTTTACACAGACAACAGCATGACAATTACTGCCAAGAACGGCAAGAAGATTGTGAGCATCCTGTTCAACTATGCTGCCAAGGCAAGTTTCAAGACCTACGAAATCAACCCCGACACTTACACTTACGAGGAGATAGCACAGTCGCAGGGAACGATAAAAGGCTCTGATAGCGAGGCTGTTACGATTACCAATAAAGATGCTGCCAACGTTCGCATCATAAGCATGATAATCACGCTGAACGATGGCGGTGCTGCAGCGGCAGACCCCGAGGAGTTCAACTTTGCTGACCAGGAAGACTACGGCGCAGCAAACAATGAGGAGGGCACGGCATTCATCTTGCAGGGCGAGAACGTAACCTTCACATGGACAAAGGCGCAGGACGATGCTACGCTGTCGAAGTTCAACTACAACCACATACGCTTCTATGCCAACAACAACCTGACAATCTCGTCAGAAAACTATAACATTGCAAGTGTTGAGTTTAAGTATGTCACTGGTAACACTCCGCATAAAGCAGGTGCCACGCTGACCGTCACGCCAGACACATACACCTATAACGAGGACATCACCGTTCTCTCGGGCACAGGCGCCAACACCATCACGATTAATACCACAAAGCAAATCAGAATAACATACATCAAGGTAATCTTCGAGTCGAAGGGCGGCGAGGAGCCAAGCGACATCGACATACACGACAACTACGCCATGATGCCAACAGTGAAGGTGACCGACTGGGCACAACTGCCAGAGCAGAAACACCCCAACTACATCTATTACGTCAACAGCGAGTCAACCATAGGGCAGGAGCCTACAGACGTCAATGTGGTGCTCATGGGCGGAGCAGTGCCCATCAGTTATGCCATCACCATCAACGAGGGATATCCCTTCGAGAATGTGCTGGCATACCACTGTGGTGTCTGGTACGAGCATGAATACACCGAGCGTCTGCACCCAGTGTATATGCCTTACGACCTGCCAATGCCAAACCAGGAATATAACAACGTGAAGGCTTACACCTTCGAGGGCGTGCAGGGCGATGCCTTCAGTTTTGTCGAGGTGGCAGAGCCAAAGGCCTATAATCCTTACCTCATCATTGCTGAGGCAAAGGGCGACTCGGTGACCGTTTACGACGCTTCGTTCGGAGTGCGCAACATGCCTATTTCTCCAAAGAAGGGCGTTGAGGTTACCGTGGGCGACTACACCTTCTGCGGCACCAACCTCGGTCTCACGGCAGAGGAAATGGCAGGTGCCACATACTATGTGGTAAGCGGCGAGGAATGGGTGAAGACCACTGAGCCAATCAAACCGCTGACATCATATATAAAGACCACTCTGACCGATGCGCCAGATAGTTTCAAGACTCTCGCCGACGGCTCGCTCGTAACAGGAATAGAGTCTGTCGTCGCTCAACCGTCAACGCTCAGCCCTCAACGCTCAGCCATCTACACCATCGACGGCCGCTGCCTTGGAACATCTGAAAAGGCTCTGCCGCACGGCATCTATATCATCGACGGGAAGAAAGTAGTGCGTTAACCTAACATTATTTGCACATTATCCTCTTTTTCATTACCTTTGCAGCCAAAACTGCAAGTGATGAAAAAGAGGATTCTTTTTGTATGCCTCGGGAACATCTGCCGAAGCCCGGCTGCCGACGGCATCATGCGAGGTATAATAAGTGAGGCAGGGAAAGACGATGAGTGGGAGGTTGACTCCGCAGGCATCGGCTCATGGCACGTTGGCGACCTGCCCGACCGTCGCATGCGCAGTGCCGGAGAGCGTCGCGGCTATTGCTTCGACCACCGTGCCCGTCAGGTGTGCAAGGAAGATTTCTCCCGCTTCGATTATATTGTGGGCATGGACCGTGAGAACGAGCGCGACCTCCGTCGCCTTGCTCCTTCGCGCGAGGCGGCACAACGCATTATGAGTATGGAGGAGATTCTTGCCGACCATCCCACGCACAACATCGTTCCCGACCCTTATTACGGCACTTCCCGCGACTTTGAGTTGGCTCTCGACCTTATAGAATATGCCTGTCAGCGCCTCGCTCAACAGTTTGGGATTACAAAGTAATAGGTATGTTGTAATCTGCTTAATAACAACACAGCTGCCGAAGGTATACCTTTCGCATTGCGATTAACCATCTTTCGCAAGGCGAAACATGGCCTTTCGTGATGTAAAAGGACACAAATGAGAAACTCAATGGCCGTTAGTGTTTCTCCTTTAATCATTTCTTAGTATTTCATCTCTTTATTATTTGCTTTTCTTTACTCGAAATCATTATTTTTGAGTATTGCGTAAGCATACCCTTTGCCGTACCTTTGCACTCACATTTAGGGGATTCAGAGTAACTAATAAATTATAATAATGAGATTATTTAGGTTTTTATTCTTTTTCGTTTCATTGATAATAGGACTTGCTGTCAGCGCTAATGCACAGGTGGTGGCAGGCGATTCCGTAATGCAGCATGTAACAGGCAACCGCCTCTCTATAGGAGGATACGGCGAGATAGGTTACAGCCG
This sequence comes from uncultured Prevotellaceae bacterium, assembly GCA_900315095.1. GTDB lineage: Bacteria > Bacteroidota > Bacteroidia > Bacteroidales > Bacteroidaceae > Prevotella. Next base: position 14,955 of record OMXS01000026.1, read on the forward strand.
CAATTTCTATAGTGACCACGTGAGCCGTTACAGTCAGCCCGAGGAGCATAAGAACGATCCTTCGCATGGCCGTTTCGACCTTCCCCATGCAGTCATATATATAGGTTATGACTTCGGCAAGGGTTGGTCTTTCGGTACCGAGATAGAGTTTGAGCACGGCGGCAATGGCATCGCTTACGAGAAAGAAGACGAGGAAGGCGGTGAATGGGAGCAAGAGACAGAGAAAGGCGGTGAGGTGGAGCTGGAGCAGTTCTGGATTCAGAAGTCATTCGCTCCCTGGGCTAACCTCAGGATGGGACATATCGTAGTGCCTGTAGGACTCAACAATGCTTACCATGAGCCACTTAACTTCTTCACCGTTTATCGTCCAGAAGGTGAAGACATCATTCTGCCTTCCACTTGGCACCAGACGGGATTCTCGTTCTGGGGACGTTATGGCGACTGGCGTTATGAGGCGCAGTTCCTGGCAGGACTCAATGCCGACCATTTCACAAACACAGGGTGGATACACAAAGGTCCGAAATCTCCGCTGGAGTTTGATGTGGCTAATAAATATGGTGGTTCGTTGCGCATAGACAACTACAGCATCCCCGGCTTGCGCATCGGCGTGAGTGCATACTACGGTCATAGCATCGGCAACACCTATCCTGCAGAGAAGGATGGAGCCAGCGCTACATATAAAGGAAAGGTGGTTATCGGTTCTATCGACTTTACCTATAACGACCATAACTGGGTGGTGCGCGGACAGGCGGACTACGGTCACCTGAGCGATGCAGCGCAACTGAAGTATATGTACAACCGCATGAACTCCAAGTCGCCATATAAACACTCGGCATTTGTCTCTGGCAATGCCTATGCCATTGGCGTTGAGGCAGGCTATGACATCTTCTCTCAGATAGAGAAACTCCGTGCCGACAGGCAGAAACTTTACATCTTCGGTCGTTACGAGCAGTATAACCCGTATGCATCGAACACCAACAACACACCTTACGACTATACTGCCGTGAAGCGCATGGCGTTTGGCCTGAACTATCTGCCCATCAAGCAGATTGTGGTTAAGGCAGAGTATAGTCACAGGTTCCTGAAGAAACTATACAACGACGAGCCTTCGGTGAGCATCGGTGTGGCATACGAGGGATGGTTCGACCTTGGTCAGAAGCGCGCTTCATACAATGACACTGACGTTGAGCGCCTGAACGAGCGCATCAACGACCTGCAGCGCCAACTCAACGAGGTGAAGAAGAGTATGTAGTATCGTAAATAGTAAATGTCAACAATTAATTATATAGAATGAAAATGAAGAATCTTTTTAAGAATGTAATGCTTTTTGCTGCCGTCTGCGCAATGAGCATGGGTTTCACTGCATGCAGCAGCGATGACGATGACAACAACAGCGGAAACGCCGAAGAGGCAATTTACAAAGACAAGACGTATGGCAATCAAGCCATTGATGCTTGCGACAATCTGGCTAACCAGTTGGTAAAGGCTAACGAGGTTATCGGCAAGTCGAGTCTGTCTGCCGAACAGGAAGAATTCCTCTATAAGGTTTTGGCTAATGTGGTTGACAATGTGATTGTTCCCACATACACTAAACTCGCCGACGACGTTGAAGACCTGGAGAACACTCTCAACGGTCTGACCGTCAGCAACATCACACAGAGTCAGATTAATAAGGCTTGTGAGGATTTCAAGGGTGCGCGTGAGAACTGGGAGCGTTCTGAGGCTTTCCTCGGAGGTGCTGCTGCCGATTTCGACATCGACCCAACCATCGACTCATGGCCACTCAACCGCTCGCTTCTGCTCAACTACTTCAACAACGGCATGAACGACGAGATGCTTGAAGATGCCACGATACTTGGTTTCCACGCACTGGAATTCATCCTCTTCCGCAATGGTGCGCCCCGCAAGGTTTCAGAGTTCCAGACTAATGATTCTTACGTGGGATTCACTTCTATTACCGGAGCGCAGGAACTGGCTTATGCGCAGACCATCTGCAAACTGCTGAAACAGCGTTGCTTCCAACTCCAGGTGTCATGGGAGGGTGAGACTCCAGCAAACGCAGGCCGTATGGCAGAGGTTAAGAGCGCTAACCTTAAATACCAGACTGTCAATGGTCTTTCGTTCGGCGAGAACATGAAGAAGGCTGGCATTTCAGGAGGCAAGAGCACATTCTCATCGCTGAAGGATGCCATTTCTCAGTTGCTCTCTGATGACGAGGGCAGTTGCTTCGGCATTTGCAACGAGGTGGGCACTGCAAAGATTGCCAATCCCTTCGCCAATGCAGACATCGCTTATGTGGAGTCGCCATACAGTTACAACTCTATCACCGACTTCGCAGACAATATCCGCTCTATCCGCAACATCTGGCTCGGCTCAACCGACAACTCTGCAAACAGCAACAGTTTCCACATGTTCTTTGCAAGTGTAAACAAGAATGACGTGAACCAGGCTGTCGAGGGCGCATACAATACTGCCATTACAAACATCAGCAACATGCCTTCGCCATTTGTGAAGTATTGCAGCATCGTTTGGGGCAAGAGTTTCGATGACCCAGAGAACTGGGACAGCATCACAGAGGAATAGTAACTTCAATACCGTAATAACGATAAAAAGAAATCGAAATAACGGCATTGCGAAATAATGAATCACAGTCGTGAGCGCCTCGTCTTTCCGACGAGACGCTTTCGGCGGTTTAACAGTCAAGCAATAACAATAATCGTAAATACAATAATATTATGAAACTAAAAAAACTCTCGGCATTTGCTATGATGGCGCTCTTGGCAACGCCATTACTAACTGCATGTACTGACGATGAAAACACCGGATTGGGAAATCTCGTTGACGGAGAAGACCAGTTTGGCAAGGCCAACGATGTGTTCTCTGCTGCTGAATGGTATCCCGGCGGACAACTCGGAACAACCGACAAGGCAAGTTATTCTGCCAGTACTCCTGCTGTAGGACTCATCCCTGGCGGCAATGGCGAAATGGATTTCACTGTCGGAGAAGACTTCTTCGAGCATCTCTACACTTTCGAACAGCAGCCTCGCAAGGGACTCGGCCCGGCATGGGTGCGCAACAGTTGCATCGCCTGCCATCCTTCTTATGGTCACGGCAAGCGCCAGACAAACTACAGGGCAAACACCATCGGTAACGGTTATCTGCTCGTTATCTATCACCCCAGCACCAACGGCTACATCACCGAGGTGACGGGAATGCCGCAAACAGCAGCAATGAGTCCGTTCAAGGCTCCTATCGACGAGAACCAGATTGACATCAAGTGGAAAGAGGTGTCGAGCATGGAGAGTGGACTGGCAATGAAGTTCCCTGACGGCGAGCCGTACTCGCTCATCTATCCTGAGGTGACCATCCCTCAGTCGGCTTTCAACACCAACCCGAAGCCGTCGGAGTATGACGTGCGTCTAGAGAGCACCATCGGCCTCTACGGTACTGGTCTGCTTGATGCGCTTACTGATGAGGACATCGAGGCACAGTGGCGTGAAGAGGCAAAGTATGTGGAACTCAACCCAGCCATGTGGGATAAGGAGGCTAATGCCTTCAAGGCGTCGGCATACTATAGTGCACCTTACAACGATACTGGTTCGTTCCATGGTTCTCACGGTCCGCTGAAGCGTTTCACCTATGCTATGACGCGTGGCACTCTGCAAGACGGTGCCGGTGCTAATGCCATCTGGAACATCACTAACGTCACTCGTAGCGACCGCCACTGGCTCTACACCACCGCGGCGTGGGCTAAGGCACAGAGTGAGGACGAAGAAGTGATAAACTATATCAAGCGTCACGGCGCAGAGGAGAGCAGCATCCTGCATCCTTACTTTGCCGACGGTACCGACGAGGGCATTGCCGACCGCGTTTATGAAGTGCTCAACACTCCGTCGGTTGCATATAAGAGTACCTTCGAGAAATACCTTCTCAACGGTGCGCCTTACAATGGCGAGGAGGAGATGTCAGACAAGCAGTATTATCAGTTCATGGTATGGCATCGTGGCCTTGCCGTTCCTGCTGCCCGCGACCTCGACAACGAGGAAGTGAAGCGTGGCAAGAAACTGTTCACCGAGATGGGCTGCGCCACATGTCACCGTCCGTCATGGACTACAGGCAGCGACAATATGTGGGTGGACGCCAGCATCAAGGCTTATGCTGATGCCAACGGGCTGGCAAGCAACGGCGACTATACACAGTTGCTGCCTAAATATCCCAAGCAGACCATCTGGCCTTATACTGATATGGTGCAGCACCGCTTGTTCATGATTAACGACATCCGCACCGGTTGGTGCCGCACTACACCGCTATGGGGTCGCGGACTGAGTCTGCGTCTTACAGGTGCCGACGACCGTCTGCACGACTGTCGTGCCCGCACCGTTGTAGAGGCAATCATGTGGCATGCTTACTCAAAGAAGAGCGACGCCTATACATCAGCAGAGAAGTTTTACAATCTCCCGAAGAGCGACCGCGATGCTGTTGTTAGGTTTATCGAGGCTATTTGATTTATAAGGGAGCCCCTTCTTGTTATACTAAGATTGCAATTCTTTCGTTATATTGGTAATGAAGAGATTGAAATACATAGTAAGTGCCCTGTACATGCTTTTGATAGTATGTATGGGGTCATTTACTATTATTGAGAAGTATCGCGGCACGTCATACGTTTCGGAACATTTGTATGGTTCGTGGTGGTTCGCGGCATTATGGGCGTTGCTCACTGCCTTTGCCATTGCCTATTTCCTTCGTCGCCGTGTGCGTCGTCTTTTCGTTGTCCTGCTTCATCTCTCGTTTGTAATCATACTTATCGGTGCATTGCTCACCCATCTCACGGCAACGAAGGGTGTGGTGCAGTTGCGTCAGGGACATACCGTCAATAGTTATCTGGTGCTGGATGGCAACGATGTGAAGGAAGTGACGTTGCCCTTCAGTATCACCCTCGACAGTTTTGTGGTTAAATATCATGACGGCACCGCCGCCCCTGCTGATTACGAGTCATACTTAACGTTGAACGATGAGAGTAGAGCGTTTAGCAAAGATAGTGGAAATGAGAAATCCCGCTCAACACACGACGCTCCATACTCAACAAAAGGGCACGTTTCGATGAACAATGTCTTCACCTATCGTGGCATACGTTTCTATCAGAGCAGTTTTTCGGAGGATATGCGTGGCAGCGTAATCACCTTAAACAGCGACCCGTGGGGCATTCCCGTGACCTATGTTGGTTATGCATTGTTGTTCGTTTCTCTAATCTGGATGCTGATAGACCCGAAAGGACAATATCGGAATGTGATACGCCAGGTGTTAGGTGCAGGGTGTTGGATATTTGGTGTTGGCTTGTTTGTCCTATACCCTGCATCATCACAAGCAGCCAACACCCAACATCCATCACCCATAGCCTTGCCACCTTCCACCGCAGCGAAGTTCGGAACCTTGCTCATCAACTATAACGACCGCATCTGTCCCGTGCAGACCTTCGCGCTCGACTTCACAAAGAAACTCTACGGCAAGCGCAGTTACAATGGTCTCTCCGCTGAGCAGGTGCTCACCAGTTTCGTCTTCTACGGTGACCAATGGGAGAAAGAACCGATAATAAAGATTAAGGGCGGTGCAATGAAAGACCGCCTGCAGTTGCCCGACCATATGTCGATGTCACAGTTCTTCAACGAGGATATGGGCGGTTATATTCTCGGTCCTTACCTCAGTGAGTATTACCGTGGACAGCAAGACAAGTTCCATCAGGATGTCATGAAGTATGACGACAAACTGATGCTCATAGTTCAACTCCGCCAGGGCAAGCTCCTCAAGGCGTTTCCTGCCGCTATTGGCAAGAATGAGGATGGAGGAATGGGGAAGGATGAGAGAGAACACCTTCAGTCTCAAGGGGAACGCGATAGTAGTTCTGTTCTCCTTCCTCCTTCCTCCCTCCTCTCTTCTCCCTCTACGGTATGGTATTCCCCTGCCGACAACCTGCCTGATGATATGGAGGCGGAGCGCAAGGAATACATCCAAAATGCCTTTAACAAGCTATATGAATATGTTCTTGCTGAAGACTGGAATAGCGTAGATGCCATGCTCGACAAGTTGATTGCATATCAGCAGAAGTATGGCGGCACCTCACTTCCCACGCCCACTCAGTTGTGGGCAGAGCACACATACAATGTCATTCCCTTCGCCACCATCCTCTTTATGGTCAACCTCACAATGGCTTTTATTTGCTTGTTGAGTGTTGAGTGTAGAGTGTTGAGCGAAGAGAAGAAAAAAGACAATTCACGCATAGCAAAAAGGTGGTATCGCTCAACGATCATCGTTCAACGCTCAATATTACTCCTCTCTTTCCTTGCCCTTTCATTCTGCCTCGCATTGCGTTGGATAATCTCTGGCACCGTACCGATGTCCAACGGTTATGAGACGATGCTGTTTATGGCATGGGTGATAATGCTTGTCACGTTGCTGATGTGTCGTCGTTTTCCTATCATGCTCGTGTTTGGATTCCTCATGTCGGGATTCTTCCTGTTGGTAAGCCATATCTCACAGATGGACCCACAGATAACCCACCTCATGCCGGTGCTCTCTTCACCGCTTCTCACCATTCATGTCAGCGTCATCATGATGGCGTTTGCCTTGCTCAGTCTCACATTCATCATCGGATGCTGGGAATTGGGAGTTAGGTGTTGTTCAAAACTATTTAGATCTTCCCCCTATGGGGAGGATATGAGGGGGGCTTCTCTGTCCCAACTCTTCCTATACCCCGCCATGACTTGCCTCGGACTCGGCATCTTCATTGGCGCCATCTGGGCGAACATCTCATGGGGAACCTACTGGAGCTGGGACCCGAAGGAGACATGGGCGCTCATCACCTTCATGGTGTATGCCGTGGCACTTCACAATCGCTCGTTCAAGTGGTTGAACACCCCTCTTGCCTATCATCTCTTCATGGTGCTTGCTTTCCTCACCATCCTGATGACCTATTTCGGCGTCAACTATTTCCTCGGCGGCATGCATTCGTATGCGTAATTGTGTTTCATTCTAAATGATTAATTGGTGGCTTTAGTCTGCAAAATTGAAGTTCCTGCCACTAAAGCCATCATTTTACTATTCTCTTTGCTCTTGCTGTCCTTTTGTGAAACATACTCAAAAGTGCATGTGACATGAAATAATGGGCGTTTCGTGTTTACTTTGTAATTTTGCGGGCAAAAATTATAATGACAAGTAGATATGATTAAGAGAATGATGATGACCGTCGCGTCGCTGGCAATGGCGATGACGGCAGCAGTAGCGCAGAATCCAGTGGTGCAGACATGGTTCACGAGCGACCCTGCACCGATGGTCAGCGGCGACAAGATGTATATGTATGTAGGGCACGATGAGGACAATGCCGACTTCTTCTGGATGTACGAGTGGAGAGTTTACTCGACCAGCGACATGGTTAACTGGACCGACCACGGCTCGCCCCTTGACCTCAGTTCATTCGAGTGGGCAGACGACCGTGCGTGGGCATCACAGACAATAGAGCGTGACGGGAAGTTCTATTGGTACATCTGCGCCCACTCTAAAATCTCTAAGGGTATGGCGATAGGTGTGGCTGTCGCCGACTCTCCTACAGGCCCGTTCCGCGATGCCATTGGCAAACCACTCTATGAAGACGGCAAGTGGGACCACATCGACCCCACGGTGTTCATCGATGACGACGGTCAGGCGTGGCTATTCTGGGGCAATCCTGTCATTCGCTACGCCAAGTTGAATCGTGACATGGTCTCTTTCGATGGCGAGGTGAAGATAGTCAACCAGACCATCGATGGCTTTGGTGCGCCGAACATGGAAGAACGTGATAAGAACACGAAATATAAGGACTGCTACGTGGAAGGTCCGTGGATAATGAAACGTAATGTATATCCGACCGACAAGAAAGGGCGCAAGGCAAAGAAACCTGTGGGAATATACTATCTGCTATATGCTGCCGGTGGTATCCCCGAGCATATAGCCTATTCCACCGCACCTTCTCCCGAGGGACCTTGGACCTATCGCGGTGATATAATGCCGTTGGAAGACACGAAGTCGTTTACTAACCATTGTGGAGTGGCTGATTTCAAGGGACATAGTTATTTCTTCTATCATACGGGCAAACTCCCTGGTGGCGGTGGTTTCGGCCGCAGTGCTGCGGTGGAGGAATTTACCTATCAACCCGACGGAATGTTCCCGATAATTCATCACACCGACGCGGGTGTAAGTCCTATAGGTACACAGAATCCTTATCAGCGTGTTGAGGCTGAGACGATGGCATGGTCGCAAGGCGTGAAAAGCGAGAGCAGCGATGCTACGGGAGTGTATGTCAGCGATATTAACGACGGTGATTATGTGATGCTTCGTGAGGTGGACTTTGGCGACCGTTCGCCTAAGACATTCACTGCCTCGGCTGCTTCTGCCCTTCAAGGCGGCAGGATAGAGGTGCGCCTTGATAGTGTGGCAGGTCAGCAGATAGCCCTTCTCAACATTCCGCGCACGGGAGGATGGGAGCAGTGGCGCGAGCAGAAAACCGATATCACGACAAGTGTGACGGGGAAACACGACCTTTACTTAGTCTTTACAGGCAACAAGGGTGCCAAACTCTTCAACCTCGACTGGTGGAAGTTTGAGGATAGGTGAGGTTATGTGTTAGGTGATAGGTGTTGAGTGTTTGCTAATACAAATACCGATCAAACTTCACCGCTCACCCCTCAGCTCTCAACTCTCAACGTTCAACCAATAACCCTGTTTTTGCAAACTGAACGTTTCAATCGTTCCCTTATAGTATTAAAAAAGATTAAGAGAAAAAGGTAATGCACATTTTATTGCCTTTTTCTTTTTATCTTTGCATGTTGAAAATCAAAAAGAGAAACATTATCAATTTTAACTATAGGTAAAATTATGAAGATTCAGAAAATTCATGCAAGAGAAATCCTCGACTCAAGAGGTAACCCAACCGTAGAGGTTGACGTAGTGTTGGAAAATGGTGTTCTCGGTCGTGCTGCTGTTCCATCAGGAGCATCAACAGGTGAGAACGAGGCCCTCGAACTCCGTGACGGCGACAAGAACCGTTATCTGGGTAAGGGTACACTGAAGGCTGTTGAGAACGTTAACAACATCATCGCTCCTGCACTTCAGGGCGACTGTGTTCTCGACCAGCGCGCACTCGACTACAAGATGCTGGCTCTCGACGGCACTCCAACCAAGAGCAAGCTCGGTGCTAACGCTATCCTCGGTGTTTCTCTGGCTGCTGCCAAGGCTGCTGCTAACGCACTTGGTCTGCCTCTCTATCGCTACATCGGCGGTTGCAACTCTTATACTATGCCTGTTCCAATGATGAACATCATCAACGGTGGTGCTCACTCTGACGCTCCTATCGCATTCCAGGAGTTCATGATTCGTCCGGTTTCTGCTCCTTCTATCAAGGAGTCTATCCGCATGGGTGCTGAGGTGTTCCACAACCTCGCTAAGCTGCTCAAGGCTCGTGGTCTCTCTACCGCTGTAGGTGACGAGGGTGGTTTCGCTCCTGCACTCGACGGCATTGAGGACGCTCTGCAGATTATCTGCGACGCTATCAAGGCTGCTGGTTATGAGCCAGGAAAGGACGTTAAGATCGCTATGGACTGCGCTGCTTCTGAGTTCGCTACACAGGATGAGAACGGCAACTGGTGGTATGACTACAGCCAGCTGAAGAACGGCAAGAAGAAGGATCCTAACGGTAAGAAGCTCTCTGCTGAGGAGCAGATCAAGTTCCTTGAGAAGCTTATCACCGACTTCCCAATTGACTCTATCGAGGACGGTCTTGATGAGAACGACTGGGACAACTGGGTGAAGCTGACCGCTGCTATCGGCGACCGCTGCCAGCTCGTTGGTGACGACCTCTTCGTTACTAACACCAAGTTCCTCCAGAAGGGTATCCAGATGGGTGCTGCCAACTCTATCCTTATCAAGGTTAACCAGATTGGTTCACTCACCGAGACTCTCGAGGCTATCGAGATGGCACACCGTCACGGCTACACCACAGTGACCAGCCACCGTTCAGGTGAGACAGAGGACGCAACAATCGCTGACATCGCTGTTGCTACAAACTCTGGTCAGATCAAGACTGGTTCTATGAGCCGCACCGACCGTATGGCTAAGTACAACCAGCTCATCCGCATCGAGGAAGAACTCGGTGACACCAGCCGTTACGCATACGCTAAGCTGAAGTAATCTCGAATACTTCAATATATATTAAAAGGTCACGCAATGAAAGCGTGACCTTTTTTCTTTCTTCTACCATCATACATCTGTCATCTCTTTGCCTCTCTCTTCAGACATCCTTCTTTCGCTCTACCCAAGGAACAAACTCGCTCTTCTCTCCTTCTTCTCTCCTTCTTCTCTCGCTCTAGGCATACCCAACAGTATGGTTAGGGTATAGGTAGAGTATGGGCTAAGTGTGTCTGAGGCAAGGTGTCAAGCGTCAAGTCCTTTCAGTCGCTTCACTTTATAAAAGTGGCCGAGCGAGCGTCATGTTTCAAGTTCCAAGTTCAATGTTTCATGTTCAATGTTCCAAGTACCATGTTTGACATGTCAATTGATATATCTTTCGCTTCTCATTCGTATACTACTTGCATCACGATTACATATAAGTAAAAAAGGCAATTATATACTATCAGTCCCTACTATTGATGGTATTTCGTTAAATGCTCAGCCGACAATTGCTTTTCCCTTTGGCCCGCGACCGTTGGTTCCCCACCCATGCAGGGGCGGGGATCATAATGTGTAATGCTTCACTCGGCCTTCAGGGGCGGGGAGTCGTTAGCAATGAGATCTAACAGTATATACTTCCCTAAAAAAAAAGAAAATCGAAAAAACACCTCACCACCTCACTTTTCCTTTCGAAACCCTATTGTTTAAAGGGCTTTTCGAGAGGGAGGTGTTTAGCAAAGAGGTCACTCAACACCTCACCTAACACCTCCCTCATTTTATTCTGCATCTATTCTTTTCCTGAACATACTACTTTAGAAATCTGATGAAGGCGAAAATCCGAGAAGAAAAGTGACCTGTTGAGTGAGGTGTTGAGTGAGGTGTTTGCCAAACACCTCACTCTCTGAACCCCCTGTAAATAAAGGCATTTCAGAGAAAAAAGTGAGGTGGTGAGGTCTTTTTTGAAATTCTCTGAAAATAACCGATCTCTCGACTTGACCCAGACTCTGCTCTCGGCTGCATGAAAAAGGTGTTAAAAAAGCAACAAAATTGCAACGTTATAGGAATATTTACTATCTTTGCAGC
>OMXS01000027.1 GCA_900315095.1 uncultured Prevotellaceae bacterium
ATGCTCGCACTGTTATGTGCCACATCTCATGCACAAATAAATCCGAAGATGCAGCAACTCTTCGACAAACTTACGGAAATGGGCGAAGCCCCCAGAATCGTCAAACATGGCGGCAAGTATCAGCCTACTGTCTTAGAATACAGGGTGCATCTCTACTATGGTCCCAATATGTATCGTGGTTCTGATTCACAATCTTTAGACAGTATGCTACGTGAGGAGAGGAACAATCTCAAAGAGCAATTGTCCACCATAAGACATACCCTCGATGATCTTCAGGCGGAGGCTGCAGAAAGCTATCACTACGAATACCACAAGGGAGGACGCGACACCATCGTCTATTCCATGAACCTATACCATGACTCCACTCTTTACGCAAGTAATCATCGTTCTGGCAGCCATCCGTTATTTTACTCGAACGAATATCTCTACTTCAACTATCAGCCATATCATGAAGAAAACGAGGTAGGTGCCACTCTCCGATATGTTGTCAATATACCAAGCCCTGGACCTCAAGCAGAAAAGAATAGTCTTGAATCACTTACCACAGATATAGTTAAACTGTTCATTCAGAACAATATCAAGCCTCGCACTGCCATTTGGCAACACGACAAGGCTTATTCCGACTCTATTTTGGCAGCGAAAGTTCCCGTCTTTGAGTCGATGGTTTGTATTGGCGGAAACGGCAATGAGGGCATAACTAACGCACAAATATTCACCGTGCCACGCGAACAGGAAAAGAAAGCTCGTCTGCTATACGACGAAATATCAAGGATGGCTCTTCGATTCACAGAAGGTAATCTTGATGTCAAGTACTGCTACAACTATTTACCCTTCGATGATTCCTATTGGGAAACCATACTAGATTGTTATTATGACGAGACCACATCTTGCAGCATTGAGATGAGAAGCGACGAATCTGGATTCCACTTCGTCATAACCCAAACCAAAGGAATGAAGTGGCTTCCCGCCGGTTGGCCAAATTATAAATCGTTTGTCAATGGCAAAGTTACATTCTTTAAGGGAATGAAACCAAAAGAAAACCGATGAGACGTTATAATCAAAGAATAGTTTTTCAGTCCCCAAACTTGCCGATATCGGCAAGTTTTAGTATCTTTGCAGCGAAAAATGGAATAAAAACTTGCCGATATCTGTCTTTCCAACACCGATCTCACTCGTATGCAGGAGCTGTTCCGTTTCAACGGCATCCCCCACTAAGAGACCATCACCCCCGATGGCCGCCGTGTGAGCGATGACCTCAACTTCAACGGCTACTATAAATTCGACTTCACGTTGAACAGGCTGAAAGAGAAATTCAAGTAAAACAAAACATATTATGCACAAGTCAAATATCATTACTCTCCTGCTTGCATTCGTCTCATTGACAGGGCAGGCTAAAAAAACAATTGTTTGGGAAAACCCATCTGTTGCTTATTCTGCCATTCCGTATTTTCAAATCCAGAAAGTGGAAATGACGACGGAAAAGACTGCCATGTATGTCAGGATGGCTCTTTTACCAGGTTATGGCTTCCGAATCAGCGAAGACAGTTATCTGCAAACAAATGGGAAGCAGTATCGCATCATTGGCAGCGACAGCATACCATTGGGAGGAGATTACATTATTCTGGACGATAGCGGAAGGAAAGACTTCGTCCTCTATTTCAAACCCTTGCCTTTGGACACGAAGGAATTTGACTTCCTGGAAGGTTTGGCGAAAGGCGACTACAAGGTGTTTGGCATCCACGACAAGAGCTACACGATGCCTCCCGCTTCAGTTCCAACTGAATACATGGCCGATGATGACGGGGAAGGATTGGCGGAACTGAAGTTCGACGCTACGCCAGCCACCATTCATTTCAAGTCGCTGAACTATCGTAAGGGAATGAACACGGAGATCCAAGTGCAATATGTAGATTTGAAGAATCCTGCAATGCCTATGGATGTCGAAACGAATTTGAATGATGATGGTGAAGGCAGTCTTAGCCTCCCCATATGCCTGCCTCAAATTGTGTGGATCGATATCTCTAACATTCCATGGAGTTCAATGGGGTGTGTATATCTTTCGCCAGGTAAGGAAGTAACAGTCCTTGTTGATATGCTGCACGATGACAGCAAGGCCAATAGCAAGATTGTAGGTGCCAAAGGCTATTACGCCAAGTTTGGCAAAGATTGGTGTCAGTCTGCTTTTGACAAGAAAACAGAAAACGGTCCTCAGAAACCTACCGTTAAAAAGGAAGACATTCACGATGTGCAGACGTTGATAAGATATTGTGATGAAGAACGGGAGAACTACGACAAATGGGTAAAGAACTCAAACTATTGCAAGGCAATCAAAGAATATTTGATACAATTCGCATATTCACCGATATTTATGTTTGAAGGCGAACAAGATTCCCTGTCCAAAACAAAGGAGTTTACAGACTATGTGCTTCGCAACTACACTCAAAATCTATACAATAAAAATATACCATTCTATAACACTTTTGTGGAAGGCAGCAAGTACTATGCAATGACAAATGCACGAGGCTTTAATGCCGACCTTGCCCGTTATTGCTACTATTTGCCACAGGTGCTTGACTCCAAACAATTGGAGAAACCGCTTATCGAGGATAAAAATCTTTCTGCCCTGTACGACAAATACGTTGTCGACTATCAGAAGACGATTGCAGCCAACAAAGAGGGACTGCCAGATAACGCCCACTATCTCGACATGACAGACGTAGCACCCGACAACATCCTGCATACCATCCTCGACAAGTATAAAGGCAAGACCGTGCTCATCGACATCTGGGCCACATGGTGCGGTCCCTGCATGCTCGGGCATGAGAAGATGAAACCGCTCAAAGAAGAACTTAGCGACAAGGACATCGTGTACATCTATCTTACCTCGCCCACGTCAGATTACGACGAATGGAAGGAATACATCACAGACATCTCAGGCGAGCATTATTTCCTGACAGAGGGACAGTTGGATGGAATCTTCCAGCAACTGAACAATAATAGCTATCCCACATACGCTGTATTCTCATCGGATGGGGAAAAAGTCGCAACCTTAGCAGGTTTCCATAATGTAGAGAATATCAGAGAGGCATTGGAGAAAGCACTCAACAAATAAAACGAAAAATGAACAAGCATACCATCATCACCATCCTGTTTGCCCTCGACTAAAAGAAATGACAATATGATTCTCTCAGTTGATGATAAATACAACCGGCTCTCGTTGAAGCTCATATTTTAGAAAAAAGAGTATGAGGTGATCAAACAGTTATGAGTGGATAGGAAAAGGGACTGAAATTGTCGTGAAAAATGTTTGTTATGTCGTCCTTTTTCCGTATTTTTGTAGGCGCAAAATCATATTACTGCTTTACTTATGAAAGATATTTCACTTTGGATAAAACCATATCGCGACGGGGTGGAACAGCAGATTCGGCTTGACGGAGATGCCAGGCGGGATGTTGATGCATATTTTGCTCGGGTGGAAGAGTTTGCTATGGGGTGTGCCGATCATGCCGACTTTGCCACGAGGTTCATGCAAAGTCCTTTGTATCAGGAGTATTCAGGTCTGTTCGTCAAATATCAGAACCGGTTTGTTACGAGTACAGGCGAGACCGTAGAGGAGGCAGCCGAGTCGATGCAAAGGCAGTCGCGCGAGATTAGTGACAGAGAACGTGCGAAAGAAATGGCAGAAGTGGAGATGAATGCCGCCATTTCCCACATGCTTCCCGACGAGGTGAACCGTCTCAGATGGGGTGGTGCGCGCACGCTGCCTGTCATCGGTCCTATCATTCAATGGATAGACAACATCAAGTGGATACGGAACATGTTCAGGTAAGAAGTCACTCCTGTTGCTCCTAAAGCAATGATTTTGCTGACAGTTTCATGCGAGGAAAGCATTAGTATAAATATACCTTATATCTGCTATTTTGTCATTTAACCTCAATGTTTAACAAAAAATAGCAGAGGAAATGATGTTTTCGTTTGCAAAATATGTATTTTTGCATTTTGAATGCACTACATATTATATTGCAAACCAAATTGAAAACGAGAATGAGAAGATTTTTCAAGATTGCTATTGTGGCAGCATTGGCGTTGCCGCTCGTATGCTCTTGTTCTGACAGTTCAAAGAAGGAACTGGCCGGACTAGTGCGTGAACTGGCGGACAAGGATGCTACCATCGACAGCGACGACTGGAAGAAGATAGCCGAATTCATGGATGCTAACAAGGCACACATGAAGGAATTCTACAAGGACGGGCACCTCGACGAGGATGCTGTGAAGGAGTATATACAGAAGATGTACTCCAAGGGCAAGGATCAGAAGGACATCACGTTCTGGGGCAAGGCAGACAAGAGGTTCTTGACGGTGAAGTTTTACCTGGAGCGCTCAGGCTCTATGGTAAGCTATGACTCGCCTCAGACATCGGGAGAGTTCAAGAAGGCCATTGTGAAGATGCTGAACTCGCTGCCTTCGGACAATGAGGACAACATCATCTTCGTAGTGAACGACGCCGTTTACAATTACCCGAAGTCGTACAAGGAGTTTATCACGGACAATAATATCTTCAAGACTACAGAGGGCATCGGTGACCCGAAATATACGGACTTCGGGCTTATACTGGACTCTATCTTGAACAAGAACGAGCGTAACGAACTGAGTATCCTGGCTTCGGACATGATTTACTCTACGCGCGACCTTACTACCGTGAACAAGCAGAAGGTGCTGAACGAGGCTGAGGGCGTTGCAAACGCTATCTTTAAGGAGAAGGCCAGCCACAAGTCTATGCTTATTATGAAGATGACGAGCAGTTATGCGGGAAATTATTATCCGTATAACTCGCCTTCAAAGGGCACCAATTATAACGGCAAACGCCCTTACTACCTGCTGATTGTGGGCGACAACGACGATATTGCGCGACTTACGAACGACCCGCAGTATTCTGCCTTCTCTAAGTTTAGTGAATTGGAGGGCTTCGAGCACAAGTATCTCTTTGATGCGAGCGATGCTTATAAACCCTTCTATACCATTATGCTGAAGGGCAAGGAGAGTCGAGGAATGTTCCGTCCTACGAAGGGTCAGACGGAGCGCATCACAAGTATCGAGGACGTTAAGGCCGACCGCAACTCTGACGACTTGCAGATAGAGGTGGCTGTGAACCTTGGCGGTATGCTTATAGACAGCGACTATCTCACGGATGCTAAGAACTATCTGGTGAAGAGCGACGACAAGATAGAGATAAAGGGCATCCGCGCGATTACTGCTGACGACCGCAATGCGAACAACAAGAAGTATCTGGACAAGGCAACTCATATCATAACGCTGAAGATGGATGCGCTGAAGCAAGACCAGGATGTAAGCATCCGTCTGCAGAACCGTCTTCCCGAGTGGATTGCCACGAGTTCTACAGACGACGACACCAATCTCTCGGCTGCCGACTTTGCCGACACTACCTTCGGACTTAAGTATTTGTTGCAGGGCATTTATGACAGTTATAAGAAACTGTCTGACGGAGAACCATATTATTTTGAACTGAAACTGAAACTGAAAAGATAAGAAATGAAGAACGGTATTTTGCTTATTGCAGGGCTTGTGGTTATTGCCCTGTACGTCATCTTCTCGATGCAAATCTACGAACTGCTTTATTATGAGAGTGAGTTCTCACAGGCGATGTACGAAGAGAACATGTATCTCGTAGTTGCTCTCATCAACTCAGGCATAGCGCTGGCAGCGGCGGCAATCTACTATTATGCCATCAACTCGGTGAGTTTTGCGCGTTGGTATCATTGGCTGATATTTCTTGGCATTGCTGTGATATTCGCTTTCGCGCTTGATTTCATTTATCCAAACAGCGTGTTCAGCGAGTACGACTATGAGTTCACAACACAACTACTTCAGTTCTCGTTGCTGAACATCATCGTAGAGGCATTGCTCTTCATCATTGTGTCTTACTCAATAAGGTGGTGGAGCTCAAACTGTCGCCATACACCGATACCGCAATAAAGTTTTGAACATTCTTTCTCCGCTTCGCTATGAAAGCGCCCCTTTGGGTCGAGCGGAACTTTGAACTTTGAATTTTGAACATTGAACTTTAAGAATAGATGAGACTGTTTCTTTTTCTCGTGGGAGGCACCGGATCGCGCGTGCTGAAACCACTTATAATGCAGTTTGCTGCTGGAGTTCGCCCCATCGACGAGAACGGGCAACCGATGAAAGATCTCGAAGTGGTGCCTATTATCATGGACCCTCATAAGGCAAACGAAGACCTTAAGCGCACCGACGACCTGCTGCGCTGGTATAAGGACATACGCACGAGCATCTATGGTGATGTGAGCAGCGACAAAATAGAACGCGGGTTCTTTGCAACGAAGATATCAACGCTTAGCGACCTCAACCGCGACACGGTGCTTAACGACACCTTTGTGTTCAATCTGGAGAGCATCGCTTCAAAGGAGTTCCGCGATTTTATCAGTTACAACACCCTAGACAGCGCTAACCAGGCGTTGTGCAGCATGCTGTTCAGCGAGGAACAACTGAAAACAAAGATGGATATCGGCTTTGTCGGAAGTCCAAACATCGGTAGTGTGGCACTAAATCAGTTCAAGGACTCTGAAGAGTTCAAGCAGTTTGCTAACGTGCTGAGCGCTGATGACCGTGTGTTCATCGTGAGCAGTATCTTCGGTGGAACAGGTGCTGCAGGCTATCCCATCATCGTTAAGAATATCCGCAACGCCGCGAACAATCCCTCCATCGCAAATAAGGGAACGCTGGTGGATGCTAAGATAGGTGCGCTTACGGTGCTGCCATACTTCAATATCGAGCAAGACAAGAACAGCCAGATAACAATTGCTGACTTCATCAGCAAGACCAAGTCGGCACTCGATTACTATCGCGTTAACCTTACTGGCTCGAAGGACGGCATGCTCGGTTCAAGCGTCAACGCCTGCTACTATCTTGGCGACGAGGTTGTATCAAATCCTTATAAGAACGACCCCGGACAGAACGGACAGCGTAATGATGCCCACTTCATTGAGTACGTTGGAGCAACGGCAATTCTAGACTTCCTGTCAATGAGCGACGAGAAGTTGCGTACCGATAACGGTCGGGTGCGTAATGCGGCATTCAAGGAATACGGTCTTCGCAATGATAAGATGGCGCTCTCGCTGATGGACTTTGGCGAGCGCACGCGTCTTGTGGTGAACCGTCAGATGATAAAGTTCCACCTGGCATTTATGTATCTTACCTACGCTTTCAGCGAAGACATCGGTAAGATGGCATACACCGACGACATGCCTAAGATACAGCGGTCGTTCTTGACCACGTCTGGCTACACTTCGCTGGCAAGCAGTTTCTTCACCGCTTATCGCCAATGGCTGCAGGAGATGGCTATGAACAAGCGCCAGTTTGCACCTTTCAATCTCTACACACGCGAGTTATTCGACTGTCTCACCGACATTGCGCCTGTAACAGGATTCCTTAAGAGCAAAATCTCTTATAAGACAATGCAGGAGGCACTCAACACCGAGTCGAAGACTGCTAACCAACAGGCACGCTACAGCAATGCAAACGTGATGTTCCGACTTATGGATCTGCTCGACCGCGCTACCGAGAAAATCATCGACAAGAAGTACAACTCAATCGTTTAGGACATGGACAAGGTACTATCATATAATCAGAAAAGCAACGGCGAGGACTGGTTCTCGCTGACAGGACAATATAACGAAGACGACATCAAGGCGATAAAAGACCCCAATGGCGGTCAGGCGGAGAACCCGAAGACTGCAATTCCAAGTCCTTTCGCACAACTCGACCTCGTGAAGAATGCTTTTGAGCATATCGCTAAGGACCCGCGACTGTTGGGTTCGCGCATGGACATGCGCCTTGTGTCATACGCGCTCGACATTGCACAGATGTTCTATAACTTCGATGAGATGAAGTCGATGTATGGCGTGCAACTTGTGGAGTGGAACATGAGCCATCTGCAGATGTTGCTCAACGATGAGTCGCACCGCTTGTTGGGCGAGACGCTGAAGATGTTTATCGACCAGGACGCATCGGCATATAACTTCTCGCAGAACATGTCGATATACTTCATTGTATATAACAACCAGGTGGTTGGAAGCACATCGCCCGCTTCGCTATTCATGGCATCGCCAAATGCCAACTGCATGCAGCAGATTCAGGTGGAACAAGGCAAGGTGCTCTTCGGCGAGTGGCGCAACCTTTGGGAGCGCAACCCGAAGTTTGTGAAGTATTTCTATGCCGTATTCACCGCTTTCCCCGAACTGAAGAAGATGTGCTCAGAGGTGAACAACTACCTCATTGAGAACTTCAAGATAATGGAGCGCATAGGACCAGACTACGCAAAGACACGCTCTGAGATTATAAGTGAGATAGGTAACCCTGAGGCTGCTGACCAGGAGAGCGCTATGAAGGCACGTGACTACCTGAACCGCAATTACATTCAGATAGAGAATGGTGTGAACGTGCTCGGTTTCCCGTTGTATCAGTGCCGTCCGGAGGATGTGAATGCCGCTATCGCACAAAGCGATTTCGTCATCGTTCCTTCACAGCCAGACGCCATCGCAGACCCACGCAAGCCTCTAGTGTTGCAAAACAATCTCAGCACTCTGGCAAGTGATCCGTTTATTTACGTCACTTATCCTTGGGACAATGCCACAATTATTACGCCAGAGATGTACGCTGAGCACGACATCAACAAGCGAATACTTCCGGCAACAACACATCAGTATCCTTGGCTTACCGACGACGACTTCTTCCAGCCAACCATGATAAAGCTGGATTTCCCTATAGACAAGGACTGTTTCTTTGACGGCAACGCTAAAGCATTCAGCCGTGATGTTGACGACAACAGTTTCCTGTTGCCGCTGAAGCCAACTTTCTTCAAATACTTCACGATGAAAGACCTCATGACAGGCACCGTGGCAGGACAGCCGATATTCGAGATGCAGCATCTGCGCATAGGTGGTCAGGAGGCAGTCAAGGTGATTCTGCGCATCAGAGTGAAGAAGACAGAGAAGAGTCCGTACAGTTTCATCACCATGCAGCGGACTTACGTTGAATCGGTGAATGGCGACCTCACTTACGACCGTACCAACGACTACGGAAAGTTCGTTGGAGTGTCCTTCGCTCTTGGCGTGTTCCCGTTTGTGAAACGTGCTGACATCAACCGCTATCATGTGCAGTTGATAGACCGCGCCCTTTCAAACCTTGCTGGCAGCGACATCTCGCTGGAGTTCTATCGCAACGGACTGCGTGAGCAAATCATGGAGCCAGTCACCCGTCAGCGCAGTCTGAAGAGGGTGAAGAATATGGGTTCAACATACTACAGCATAGAATCAGATTTCGACCTGATGAATGTTGTGGTTACCGACGACCGTGGACAGCGCGTTGCGGAAGGACTCGTGGCACCACAATGGATAGAGAACGAGAACGGCACATCGGCATTCACGTTTGCCGTTGACTTCGGAACAACGAACACTCACGTAGAATGCACTCGCGACGACCAGACTCCTCAGCCGTTGATGATAAACAACGAGAGTCGCGAACGGCTTGTTGCCACTCTCTATAACGGCAGCGACAGTTCGAAGTATCTTTTCGAGATAGTGATGCGACAGGAGTTTGTACCGAAGGTACTGGGCGATGATTACTGCTTCCCTCAGCGCACCGTGTTGTCTGAGTGTGAACGTCTCGACGCCTCAAAGATTGACCGCATCGAGGCATTGGGCGACGCCAACATCCCGTTCATCTACGAAAAGGAGAGCGTGGGCATAGGTAACCGCATCATAGCAAACCTGAAGTGGAGCACCGATCCTTCGAACATGAAGCGCATCCTGTGCTATCTCACCGAACTGGCACTACTCATGCGCGCTAAGGTATTGCTTGACGGAGGCGACATGAGGAAGACGCGTCTCGTGTGGTTCTATCCTCTCAGCATGCAGAAGGGCAACATTGGCAAGTTGAAGACTGCCTGGTCGCAAGTGATGAAGAGCGTATTTGGTCTCACGGCAACAGACGAGAACCTCATACAGATGCCGGAGTCAATAGCGCCATACTATTTCTATAAGAACCATCCCGACCGCTTCAAGGCAGCCGCTTCTACCGTTGCAAGCATTGACATCGGCGGCGGCACAAGTGATATTGCCATCTTCAAGGAGAATTCTGACAGTCCAACGCTGCTCACCTCTTTCCGTTTCGCAGCCAATGCAATCTTCGGTGATGCTTATTCTGACGTTCCTCAGGGCGATTCAAACCCGATGGTAAAGAAATATGTGGCATACTTCAAGAACCTCTTCGATGCAGATGAAGAAAAGTATGACGAACTTAACGGCATCATGGATGACATCACCGCGAAGCGCAAGAGCGAGGATATCAACGCATTCCTCTTCTCCGTAGAGAACAATAAGGTGGCGAAGAACAACCCTGTGCTCTCTTACAATGAGTTGCTTAGCAATGACTCGTCGCTGAAGTTGCTGTTCATCTATTTCTATTCTACCATAATATATTATGTGGCAAACCTGATGAAGAAGAACGGTCTGCAAAAACCTCGCAATGTGATGTTCAGCGGCACAGGTTCAAAAGTGCTCGACATAGTGGGCTCGCAGGAAGAACTCAACATGCTGACAAAGAAAATCATAGAACTCATCTATGACGAGAAGTATGACGCTGGCGCATTCTCAGTAATCAAGGAAAAGAACTATCCGAAGCAGATTACATGTCAGGGAGGTCTCTATCAGGTGGCTGACAGCAAAGGCATGATGCAACTTGCCACAGTCAACGAGAAACTGGCAGATTATGATAACAACATTGTCACCAACTTCACGCTCATCAACCAGGAGGGAATCACCTATGCCGACATGAAGGACGAAACGTTGCGCAAGGAGATAGTGACGGGCATCGTTGAGGAGGTTCGCCGATACAACGAGTTCTTCTCTAAACTTTGTGACGACATGCATGTCACCGATCTCTTCCTCGTTGACATGAAGAGCATCAACGCCTTCCGTGAACTGGTCAACCAAGACCTTGAGCACCACTTTGTGCAGGGATGGGAGTCTACTCAGAAAAACCAAGATGAGAAGAACGACAACGAAAAGGTTGCCGACATACTCTTCTTCTATCCTATCGTTGGTTCTATGCGTTACAATCTCATTGAGAAAATGATTTAATGACAGCAGAATAAAGGTATGGATACAGATGCAATGAACATAATATGGACCATTGGTCTTTTCACGCTCATTTTTTTCCTTCTTTATCTCCTGCTAACATGGTTGATGAAGATGCTTATGCGTAAGAAGGAAGACAGCGAAGAGCCAGAATATGTCACGCTCGACAAATACGAGAAAGACATCAAGGCGCTGAAGAGACAAATAGCACGCCTCGAAGACTCTCTCGCCGAGCAGGCTTCTGCAAACAAGATTTCAGCATTCAGCGCAAGCATCACCCCCGACAGCGATGATACGGCGAAAGGTGCAGAGCAGAATGTATCAGTTCCGCAGCAGCCAAAAACGCTTTATCTGCCTACACCTTCGCCCGACGGAGTGTTCCATGAGACGTTCATGCAACCTCGCGTGGGCAGAACGGTTTATCAGATGACCACCATCGATGACCATCACGGCACATTCTCGTTCTATGAGAACCGTGATGCACTTGCAACAGCAATGATTTCTATTTCGCAGATAGTGAAGACCGTGTGCCGCGTGGAGAACTATAAGAACAGTCCTCGTGAAATAACTAACGTCTCAGAGGGACAGGTCGTGCGCGAAGGGAATACATGGAGAGTGGTGGAAAAGGCAACAGTTAGATTCGAATGAGAAAGGCATTATTGCTCATCATTGCTGCTATGACCATTGTCTCGTGCCAGTTTAGGCCGCGAGGCGGTGGCGAACGACAGCGAAAGAAGCACGACACGGAGCACATATCTCAGTCTAAGCATAGCGGAAAACCTATGAAGATAAAGATGGTGCGTGAGAACGGAGTGCTCGTTGTGCCTGTCAAGGTGAATGGTGTGCAGATGAGTTTCATCTTCGATACAGGTGCTTCAGACATCACCATATCGCAGACGGAGGCACAATTCCTTGCCAAGCAGGGCTTGCTAACACAGCAGGACGTCATAGGCAAACAGCAGTATCAGATTGCTGATGGCAGTTTCTCGGAGGGAACAATCATTCGACTTAAGGAATTAACCATTGGCGACCGCACCATAAACAACGTCAAGGCATCGGTGATTGAAAGTCAGAACGCGCCTCTTTTGCTTGGCCAGACCGCGCTGTCGGAGTTCGGTAAGGTGTCTCTCGACTATAAGAACGGATACATCATATTTGAATAACACGCCCAAGAAAGCATTAAACTCAAAACATTAAACACTAAACAAGAATATCATCATGCAAGTTAAATGTCCACATTGCAGATATAAGTATAACGAGATGTTGAAACCTGGAATGACAGAACTGGTTTCTATATGCCCTCGGTGTGGACAATCGTTCTCTGTAGAGGTGACCGATGAGGACATACTTAAGGAGCAGACACCGCCGCCCGCACCGCAGCCAAGCGTTCAGCAGCCAGCACCTGCCCCCACGTCCGTACCTCCTGTAGTGCCACAGACGACACCTGCTCCCGCAGAAGTGCCTGTTCAGCCTCCTGTGGTGCCAAGTGCACCTGTGCAGTCACAGCCCGTTACCAACTGGCAAGACTACAAAACGCAGCGCTCTCCATACGCGAGCAGCGCCAATCGTTATAACTATTCGCCTGCAAAGAGCGGCAGCAGATTAAAGGTGTTAGTGCTTTTCTTTGTTGCGGCAGCGATTACTGCAGGCGTAATATTCCTGCTCACAATGGCGTTTGGCAGAGATGAGGCCGAGCCTGTAGAGACCGTTGCTGCCTCAGCAAGCACATCTGAGATGTCAAGCAGCGAGATGGGCAACTTCTCTTACAGTTTCGAGGGAAGCATAAAGGGTGAAAAGAAGACGCTGCCCATAAAGATGAAAATCACAAAGACGGGCACCATCGTTGAAGGCAGTTACTACTACGTCAATCAGAAGCCAATATCTGCTATCGATTTAGAAGGGAAAGTGGCCGATGACGGTACGATAACAATGGTAGAAATCAACGATGAGGCACTCTATCATGGCAGTTTTGAAGGTGCAATAGACACCAACGGGAATTTCAAAGGAACATTCAAATATAAGAAGAACAAGTATAAATTTGAGATGAAAAGAGTGAAGAGTACTGCAGAACAGTAAACTCCGCCGACTAAACAAATAAGAATATGGAAATTAAATGCACAAAATGCAGATATAAGTTTGACGTCACTCCGAATGAAGGTCAGATGGAGATGACTGTGGTTTGTCCTCGTTGTGGTGCAACACAGACGCTGATGGTGCCGCCAGACATCCCTGTTGAGAAAGAGATACCGGCTGCTCCGGTTGCTGATGAGGAGCCTGTTGTTGTCGTTGTGCCTCCTGTGATGCCTTCAGGTTCGATACCTGAGGAGCATATGAAATATGTTCCTCGCGCCGATGAGGCTCCCGTGGCCGATGACAACACACAAGCGGCACCTGAAAAGGAGGCTAAACCAGTTGCCGAAGAAACACCTCGTCAGGAGAAGAGAACGCCAAAGGCTGCACCAGTGCCGCCCGCCAAGAAGAAAACCTCTTGCGGAAAGATGTTCGCTTTGGGATGTCTCATCGTGGCAGTTCTTGCCATTCTCACCATAGCCATCCTCGCTTTTGCGGGCAAGAGTTTCTTTAACAGCATCAGCAGCGGCGACGATGACGAACAGGAGCAGGTGGACCGCACCGACCGCAACATTACCATCCAGCCGGAAAACAGCAACGAGACAGGTACAAACACTACAGACAACCAACAGCAGGCACCAGACATTCAGCAGCCAGCAACAACAACTCAGCCAGCGCCTGTTACCGATACTGGCGGCGAAGGCAATGACAACACCTCTGTGGCTGAGCCCCAAAAGCCGACAGACGAGCAGAAGGAGAAAGCCAACAGCGACGTGGCTACTGCCGGAGGAAGTTACAACTGTCGTGGAACGATGGCGGGTAACAACATCGACTTGAAGATTAATGTCACCTCAAGCGGCTTCGTTACAGGGAAACTCACCGACAACACCAACGGCACAACGCTCGACATAACGGGCGACCGCTATGGTGATGACTACTATCTGACGGCCTCTAACAACAGCGACCTTATAAAGATAACGCTGAAGAAGCAGGGTCGCACGCTAAAAGGAACGGCAAAGAAAGAACTGCAGAGCATGCCCGTCAGCGTCAGTTATTAACAACACGCACATTTCTTTATAATATAATAAGGTATAAGAAAGGAGTTATGGAATTGCGTTCCATAACTCCTTTTCTTGTCACCTGTGTCCTTTTGCATTGCAAGAGGTGCCTAATGGGGAGACAAAGTTAATAACTTTGTTGAACAATCTTATTAACTTTGTTGAACAAAGTTATTAATATAGTTAAGCTACTTGTATACTGCTGAATTGCAAGTAGATACAAGTGGCCTTTTCAGAGGTGATATTTGACTATTTGTTTATAACGATTTTCTTCCCGTTGTGCAGGTAGATGCCAGGTTGTGTTGGCGCTCCGTTGAGCAGCGTTCCGCCAATGGTGTACCACTTGCCGTTGTCCTTTGACTCTTCAGAAGGCATGATGTCGCTGATTCCGCTGGTGCTTCCACCGTTCTTGATGTTTGCACAAATGGCATAAAGACCGCCCGAACCAGGAATTATTTCGCCATCAGAGTCGCGGTGCTCTACTTGACCGTAGAAGAAGTAAACGTTGTTCTCGTCATATGTAACAGCATAACGATTGGTCTCTACCTCCAGATTCTCGTCGCCGATACGCTTGCTCCACACCACTTGTCCCTGCTCATTCAGTTTCGTCACAATCGTGTTTGCGCAGTTGTAGTATGTGCATTGGCCGTAAACAATCACCCATCCGTCTTCCTGAGGTATCAGTTTATAAGGTATGAAACCCCACAAATCATCATGCTCAAGACCGATGCCATACTTGTCGTAACCCGTCCATTGGTAGTTGCCCATCTCGTCCATCTCGTTTACATAGAGGTGCTCCATGCCTGCATCGTCAACATAAGTCATGCTCATCATGAGTTTGTCGTCTCTCACAGCCATAATCGCATCCTCGCAGTTGCCGTTGGTTGTGCCGTTACAGATGACTGCATCCTGCTGCACATCGCCCTCTGGCGACAGGTGTTTCACCACCTGGTAACCCCTGACCGCTAGCAGTTTCTTGTAGCATAGCGTGAGACTGCCGTCAGACATGAGACCCACAAGCGGTTCAGGAATTACAGGTGATTTCATAATACTTTCGCTCTCTACCATCACGGGAAGGCCCCACAGGTTGTGCATGTTCTTGTCAAGACGCATAGCAACTATTCCGTGACCCTCTGCTTCGTTGTCGTAAACAACATATACGTCGCCGTTTGGAGCAGGTACAAGTTGCAGGACGGTAGCGTTCAGCATAAGAGGCGCGCTGCCACAACGTGTGCCGTCTGCGTTCAGACGCCACAGTTGCCAGTTCCTTACGACGCTGCTTTTCTGTCCGACAGACGATGTTTCATCGCCCATAATGTACTCGCTTTGGTTTATAGCAACGTAGAGATTGTCTCCGCTTGTGCAGAACTTAGCATTTTCCTGGCGGGTGCTGATAGCATCGGTGCTTGTCTGAATGGGCTCGAAAGGTATGCCCTTAGCGTCCCATACCGGCTGCCCTTGCTGATTATAACGGTAAACATACATCCTTGTTTCTTCGAACATGCTGCTATTACGCATGTCGCTATAACCGATGATGATGTCTCCGTTCTCAGCAAGGGCTGTTTCGTACAATGTAGTATAATTGAGTGTTGGTTGATTAGAAATTATGATTCCCTCGTCGCCAAACTGTGGATTGCCTTTGGCATCAAGTATCTGCATGTGCAGTACATACTTAGTGTCCTCTCCAATGGTTTCGCCGCGCAACCATGTTACTACAGTCTTGCCTTCAGGAGTACGCAGGGACTTCACTAACAACTGCCCTCCCTTTTCCACGTTGTCCAGACGCATTGCCTTTTTGCTGTCTGGTTGCCATTGTGCTTGCATGCTGACGCTCGAAAGTGTCATAAGTGCGAGAAGTATAAATGTTTTCATCTTATTCATATTTATTTGTTTGGTAAAACTATGTTCGTTGCTGCTGCAAAAATAAGATGTATAATCTTATAGTGATGCCTGCTTCTCCTGATTTCTTGTCAAGTTGTTGCGACACCTACAGGTTTTTGCGACAAAAAGAGCTGATGACAATATAATCTGTCGCATCTGACGTTCAAATTATGAAATAAACACCAAAAAATATAATCTTGCTTATAATATTGTCAATAATAATTTGTATCTTTGTGCGCAGAAAGAACTAAAAACCTAAAGATATGCTGGATAAAGAACGGGGGCTGTATATAGCCCATTGCTCGGCAGGACCGCTGAGTATTATTGGTAAGATGGCTAACAGGCATGGACTAATTGCCGGAGCCACGGGTACAGGTAAGACCGTAACGCTGCAGGTGATGGCAGAGACATTCTGCCAGGCAGGCGTTCCTTGTTTCATGGCCGACATGAAGGGCGACCTCTCTGGTATCAGTCAGGTGGGCCGTATGAGTGGCTTTATAGAGAAACGACTGCCAGAGTTCGGTATCGAAGACCCGCAGTTCCAGGCTTGTCCTGTACGTTTCTTCGATGTTTATGGCGAACAAGGACACCCTATGCGTGCTACCGTGAGCCAGATGGGACCGCTCTTGCTGTCGCGACTGCTCGGACTCAACGAGACACAGGCTGGCGTGTTGAACATCGTTTTCCGTGTTGCTGACGACCGAGGACTGCTAATCCTCGATATCAAAGACTTGCGTTCAATGCTCGACTACGTATTGAAGAATGCAAAGGACTTTACTTCCACATACGGAAACGTCACCGCTCCTACGGTTGGTGCTATACAGCGTGCAATCCTGCAGCTTGAGAGCCAGGGCGCAGAGAAGTTCTTTGGCGAGCCTTCGTTTGACATCCACGACCTTCTGCAATGTGAAGGCGGCAGGGGAGTGATGAATGTGCTTGCTGCCGACAAGCTGATGATGCAGCCGAAACTCTATTCAACATTCCTGCTTTGGTTGCTTTCTGAACTCTACAGCACGTTGCCTGAGGTGGGTGATATGGAACTTCCGAAACTCGTGTTCTTCTTCGATGAGGCGCACATGCTGTTCGAGGATACCTCAAAAGCACTTGTTGACAAGATAGAACAGGTGATTCGTCTCATCCGAAGCAAAGGAGTGGGCATTTATTTCGTAACCCAAAGTCCTACCGATATACCTGAAAACATTCTCGGACAGTTGGGTAACCGCGTGCAGCATGCACTTCGCGCCTACACTCCGAAGGACCAGAAAGCGGTGAAGACCGCTGCAGACACCTTCCGTGCCAACCCAGAGTTCAAGACCGATGAGGCGATAACAAACCTCGAGACGGGTGAGGCCCTCGTGTCGTTCCTCGATGAGAAGGGTGCTCCTAACATCGTGGAGCGTGCAAAGATACTGTTCCCGTTGAGTCAGATAGGTGCTATTGACGATGGACAGCGCAGTCTGATAATGCGCCAAAGCCGTATTGCAGGCAAGTATGACACACCAATCGACCGTGAAAGTGCTTTCGAGGTGCTGTTGGCACAGGCTGAAGCAGAGCGCAAAGCTGCCGAGCAGGCACAGGCCGAGGCAGAGAAAGCGAAGGCCGAAGAGGCTGAGGCAAAGGCAAAAGAGAAGGAAGGAAAAGGAAAGAAGAGCCTGTGGTCGCGCATCTGGAAGGCAATAGTAACAGCCGTTACAGCAACTATCGCCACCATTATAGGCACCAAGATTTCTGACACGGTGACAGGAAAGAAGTCGCGCAAGTCATCGACTTCGGCTACAGGTCGCGTTGTTAAGAATGCTACAAGTGCCGCTACCCGCACCATCACCCGTGACATTCTCGGTAATATCCTGAAATAAGAGAAAGGAAGTAGTAGGGAGGAAAGAGAAAGGAGAACACCTCTGTGAGCATTGAGTTAATTGCCTTGTTCATGGAAGTGTTCTCCTTCCTCTTTCCTCTTTTCTATTTTCTCCCTCCTCCCTCCTCCCTCCTCCTTCCTCCTTCTTTTTATTCCCTGAACTCCAGCGGAGTCATGCCTGTTAGACGGCGGAAATACTTGGAGAAGAAAGAGGGGTTAGGGAAATTCATCTCGTCGGATATCTGTGCCACAGTCTTGTCCGTATGTCGCAACTCCACCTTAATGCGAGTAACGAGAGCACGATCTATCCATTCTTTTGCGGTAATTCCACTTGCCTGACGCACCACGGTGCCAAGATATCGCTCGGTGAGACACATCTTCGAGGCATAGAATGTCATGTGATGTTCTTGCACGGCATGTTGATTGATAAGGTAGATGAAGCGGTCGAAGATTGTCTGCTCATGCGATTTCAATCCTTGCTGCTGATCGGCATAACGGCGGAAGAGTGAGTCAAAATGATGCATTTGAGCTGCCACGAGACTGCTTACAAGTGCTCGGTTGTAGTCATGCTGGTGAACCACGTGCCAGAGAGTGTCGATGATTTGAAGGGCGGTGGCGATGTCGGCCTCAGATGCAGGCAACTGGAAGTCGCGCACCTGACCGTTGAAAGCCGCGGGCAACTGTCCTGGCGCGAAAGGCATAGGGAAATCGGGTGACAATCCGAAACCGTATATCTCTACATCATCGGTGATGTTTATGGGATTTATGATTGAACCCGGCCCAATGAACATCAGCGTGCCTGCCTTAACGTGCTTTTCTACCAGATTGAAACTGGCATGTATCTCACCTTTTGTTACAACGCCCATGCGATGATCGTTGATGCTGAAAGGGGGTTGCTGCTGCTTCATAATCCTAAAGATGCTATGGTCGCCATGAATGATGGCCAACTCGTTGTTGATGAAAATGCTCTTGAGCACCTGCTGCAGATGTGGCTCGATGAGGTCGCGCATTCGTGACAGGCTCATCAGTTTCGGTTGCTTGTTCATGTCTTTTTATCTGGTATTATGATGCAAAGATAGTAAAATCCGTCGAATATCCTCTCTTTTTGTACACAAATCGAACAAAAAGAACATTTCTTCATTTCTAAGGATAGCGATTGTTAAGAATAATATCTATACCTTTGTTGCGTAAAAATGAAGAATGAACATGAAGAAATTGTTATTTCTCTTAATGTTGCCGCTGACAATGCAAGCGCAGACGTTACAGGAATGTCAGGAGGCGGCAGAACATAACTACCCGCTGATACGTCAATATGACCTTATTGGGAAGACCACCCAACTGACGGTGGAGAACATCGGGAAAGGGTGGTTGCCTCAGGTTTCTGCATCGGCACAGGCAACGCTGCAAAGCGATGTTGCGTCATGGCCAGAGCAGATGCAGTCGGTATATCAGCAGATGGGATTGAACATGAAAGGTCTCAAGAAAGACCAGTACAGAATAGGCATTGATGTGAATCAGACGGTATATGACGGTGGCGTTATTCGCAGTCAGAAAGAGATAGCACAGCGGCAGGGTGCCATTGAGGAAGCGCAGACGGAGGTGACGATGTATCAGGTGCGCAGCAGGGTTAACGAGATGTATTTCGCGCTCCTGTTGCTTGACGAACAGATAACGCTTAATGCTGACTTACAAGAACTGCTTTCATCGAGTGAGAAGAAACTGGAGTCGATGTTCAAGCATGGAACAGCAGCCGAGAGCGACTATCTTAGTGTAAAGGCGGAGCGGTTGAACGTGGTGCAGCAGGCAACAAACCTTCAGGTGCAAAGGCGCACATTGGCTATGATGCTCAGCACTTTCTGCGGCATCGAGGTTCAACAGGTGCAGAAGCCTGTCCAGTATACTGCGATGTCATCGCAGCAAAGTATGCAGAGGCCGGAACTGAAAGTTATCGAGGCACAACTGCGATTGGCTGACGCACAAGAGAAATCGCTCGATGCAGCACTTATGCCAAAGGTGGGTGTCTTTGCGCAGGGCTTCTATGGTTATCCTGGTTACAACATGTTCGATGATATGATGCACCATCGCTGGTCGCTAAACGGAATGGTGGGCGCTCGCCTGTCATGGAACATCGGTGCGCTGTACACCCGTAAGAACGACAAGGCAAAGATACAGTTGCAGCGCGAAATGGCTGCCACTAGTCGTGATGTGTTCTTGTTCAACAATAGTCTGGAGCAGATGCAGCAGAACGAAAACATGGAACGCTACCGTCGACTGATGGCCGATGACGATGAGATAATTGCTTTGCGTTCATCTGTAAGGAAAGCAGCAGAGTCGAAACTGGCGCATGGTATCATCGACGTTAACGACCTGTTGAAAGAAATCAACGCAGAGAACAACGCGCAAGTACAAAAGTCTATTCACGAAATAGAAATGCTGAAAGAAATGTATAACCTGAAGATTACAACAAACAATTAATCGCGATATGAAGAAGACATTAACTATAGTGTGCATAGCGATATTACTGGCCGCGTGCAACTCAAACAAAAAGGAATATGATGCCACAGGAACGTTCGAGGCAACGGAGACAACGGTGTCGGCAGAACAGGGCGGCACATTGCTTAACTTTGCCTTGGAAGAGGGCGATGATGTCGAGGCAGGGCAGGAAATAGGACTGATAGACACCACGCAGATATGGCTGAAGATACGTCAGGCAACAGCCACGAAGGCGGTGTATCAGAGTCAGAAGCCTGACCTGCAGAAGCAGATTGCCGTGACACGACAGCAACTTGCAAAGGCAAAGACGGAACAGCAACGCTATCGGGAACTGGTGAACGATGGTGCTGCTCCTGCCAAGATGCTCGACGATGCCACCAGTCAGGTGCAGGTATTGCAACGACAACTTGATGCGCAAGTGTCAACACTCAACACTCAACTCTCGACACTCAACTCTCAGATGTCGGCAACAGACGTGCAGACAAGTCAGTTGCGTGACCAGTTGCAAAAATGTCACATAAAGTCGCCAGCGGCAGGTACGGTGCTTGAGAAATATGTTGAGCGTGGCGAGTTTGTCTCTCCCGGCAAGCCACTCTTCAAGATGGGAGAGGTGAAGCAGATGTTCCTTCGTGCCTATGTCACCTCGGCGCAACTGCAGAACATCAAGATAGGGCAGGCGGTAAAGGTGTTTGCCGACTATGGCAACGGACAAAAGAAGGAGTACGGCGGCACCATCAGCTGGATTTCAAGTCGTTCGGAGTTCACTCCCAAGACCATAGTCACCGATGACGAGCGTGCTGACCTCGTGTATGCCGTGAAGATTGCTGTCAAGAACGACGGTTATATTAAAATAGGTATGTATGGCGAAGTGAAATGGTAAATGTTATAGAGGTACATAACGTGTCGAAGTCGTACGGGCGAGTGAAGGCGCTCGACGACGTTTCTTTCTCTGTCGGCAAAGGTGAGGTCTTCGGACTCATCGGTCCCGATGGGGCAGGGAAGACATCGCTCTACCGCATACTATGCACTCTGTTGCGACCAGATGCGGGCAATGCCAGCGTCGAGGGATTTGATGCCGTGAGTCAAATGAAGGAGATACGCCGCCGAGTGGGTTATATGCCGGGCAAGTTTTCGCTATATCAAGACCTTACTGTGGAGGAAAACCTAAAGTTCTTCGCTACCCTTTTCGGCACTACCGTCGAAGAAGGATACGACAGCATCAAAGCCATTTATCAGCAAATAGAGCGTTTCCGCGACCGCAAGGCAGGTGCGTTATCGGGAGGAATGAAGCAGAAACTGGCACTTAGTTGTGCCTTGGTGCATAGTCCCAGCATCCTGTTTCTTGACGAGCCGACAACTGGCGTTGATCCCGTGAGTCGTAAAGAGTTTTGGGATATGCTTGGCACTCTGAAGGAGCGCGGCATCACCATCATCGCTTCCACTCCTTATCTGGATGAAGTGCGCCGTTGCGACCACGTCGCTTTCCTTAATCATGGCCACATTAGTGGCATTGATACGCCAGAAGTGATATTAGAGCAGTTCAAGGATGTGTTTAATCCTGAACCTCCACTACGTCCTTCCCTGTCAGAGATGGGAATGGACACTTCTGCTCCAGAAGCCCCCTCTCAAGGAGATGGCGGTGGAGAGTCTGTCATCGAAGTACAGCACCTCGTAAAAGCTTTTGGCACCTTCCATGCTGTTGACGATATCAGTTTTAGTGTCAAGCGAGGCGAGATATTCGGTTTCCTTGGTGCCAATGGTGCCGGAAAGACTACCGCCATGCACATGCTTACAGGACTTAACCAGCCCACCAGCGGCACGGGTACTGTAGTTGGTTATGATATACGCACCGAGTACGAGCAAATAAAAAAGCACATTGGCTACATGTCCCAGCGCTTCTCACTTTATGAAGACCTTACCGTAAGCGAAAACATACGTCTCTTTGCGGGTATCTACGGCATGAAAGACAAGGAGATTGCACAAAAGACGGACGAACTGCTGGAGCGGTTGCAGTTCGCTGAGCATAAGAACGACCTTGTGTCATCGCTGCCTTTGGGATGGAAGCAGAAACTGGCATTCTCTGTAGCTATCTTCCACGAGCCAGGTGTGGTGTTCCTTGATGAGCCAACAGGAGGCGTCGATCCCGCTACGCGCCGTCAGTTCTGGGAACTGATATACGATGCTGCCAGTCGTGGCATCACGGTGTTCGTCACCACTCATTACATGGATGAGGCGGAATATTGCGACCGCATATCCATCATGGTGGACGGAAAGATAAGTGCTATCGGCACTCCAGAAGAACTGAAGCAACGGTTCCAACAGCCAGACATGGATCATGTGTTCACATACCTGGCAAGACAGGCTAAGAGAATTGATAGTTGATAATGGATTATAGACAATTACGATGAAACAGTTTATCAGTTTTGTTCAGAAAGAGGCACGTCACATCCTGCGCGACCGTCGCACGATGCTCATTCTCTTCGGCATGCCTGTGGTGCTGATGCTGTTGTTCGGCTTCGCTATCACTACCGATGTGAAGAATGTCAGGACGGTGGTGGTCACCTCACAACTGTCGCCTCAGAACCAGCAATCCATAGAGCGACTGGCAGCATCGGAATATTTCACCATTGTCGCTACCGTTTCAACGCCTAAGGATGCTGAACTGCTGATAAGACATCAGAAAGCCGACCTTGCAATAGTCTTTGCACCTAAACGCGCAGGAGTCCAGTTCATCGTTGACGGGGCAGACCCTAACATGTCGCAGCAATGGACGAACTACGCACAGCAGACAATCGCTAACTATCCATTATCAATTGTCAATTCTAAACTTCTCTACAACCCGCAGATGCGCTCGGCATACAACTTCGTGCCAGCCATCATGGGTATGCTATTGATGCTTATTTGTGCTATGATGACCTCTATTTCCATTGTCCGCGAGAAGGAGCGAGGCACTATGGAGGTGCTGCTCGTCTCTCCCGTGCGTCCGTTGATGGTGGTATTGGCGAAGGCGGTACCTTATTTGGTGCTGGCAATAGTCATCCTCACTACCATACTTCTCATGGCCCATTTCGTGCTCGACGTGCCACTCGCTGGCTCGTTGTTCTGGATTGTGGCGGTGAGCATACTCTATATCCTGCTTGCTCTTTCGTTAGGACTGCTCATCTCAAACATCGCCAAGACACAACTTGTGGCGTTGTTGCTCTCTGCTATGGTGCTGCTTATGCCCGTAGTGATGCTCTCTGGCATGCTGTTCCCTGTGGAGTCGATGCCTCAGATACTTCAATGGGTGTCGGCAATAGTGCCGCCTCGCTATTATATTTCGGCTATGCGTAAACTGATGATAATGGGTGTCGGCATAGGCGAAGTTACTCGCGAGGTCGCAGTACTTGTCGCTATGACAGTTCTGTTCCTTACCATCGCCCTCCTGAAGTTCAAGGTACGGTTGGAATAGAAGATTATTACATATTGCCAAATAGAATCATGTTAAGTCATCTCATACATAAGGAGTTTCTACAGATACGGCGCAACGCATTCTTGCCCCGTCTCATCATAATGTTCCCTATTGTCATCATGTGTGTGATGCCTTGGGTGATGAGCATGGAGGTTAAGAACATACGAGTCAGCGTGGTGGACAACGACCGCACAACGCAGTCGCAACAACTTGTTCATGCCATTGAGGCATCGCGCTATTTCATCTTCTGCGGACAGAAACCTTCTTATCAGGCGGCACTTGCTGAGGTGGAGAAAGGCGATGCCGACATCATTCTTGAGATAAAAGACGGCCGTTATCTTATTGCAGCAAATGCCGTCAATGGCACCAAGGGAGGCATGGGCTCAGCATATCTGTCACAGATAATTCTTGAGTCCCCTAAGTTAGGAGACAATAGGGGTCTGAACAAAGGAATGTCTATCTCCTCCCCTTCCTTACAGGTAGGGGGAGAGTCTCTTTTCCTTTACAATAAGAATCAGAACTACAAACTGTTCATGATTCCTGCCTTGCTGGCCATTGTGATGATGTTGATGACGGGATTCCTGCCAACACTCAACATCGTTGGCGAAAAGGAGGCAGGTACCATAGAGCAGATAAACGTCACACCAGTATCTAAGTGGGCTTTCATCCTGTCTAAACTAATCCCTTACTGGTTCATTGCCCTCTTCGTAGTTACCGTGAGTCTTGTTCTTGCATGGGCTGTTTATGGCATTACCTGTGCCGGTTCCCTACTGTGGGTATATGTGTTG
This sequence comes from uncultured Prevotellaceae bacterium, assembly GCA_900315095.1. Taxonomy (GTDB): domain Bacteria; phylum Bacteroidota; class Bacteroidia; order Bacteroidales; family Bacteroidaceae; genus Prevotella. The sequence goes on from OMXS01000027.1 coordinate 24,771, forward strand.
GCAATGCTTCTTGCCCTGTTCTTCTCGTCGCTCGGGCTTATCATCAGCAACTATAGCGACACCATGCAGCAGGCCATCTTCGTGATGTGGTTCTTCGTGGTATGCATCATGTTGCTCAGCGGTCTCTTCACGCCCACCCGCTCCATGCCCTGGTGGGCGTACCTCACCACATACATCAACCCCATGCACTATTTCATCGACGCTATCCGCACCGTCTTCATCCGTGGTGGCGGCTTCTCTGCCATCGCCCATCAGTTGTTTGCCCTCACACTCATCGGCATCTTCATGAGCGGCTGGGCAGTTGCGAGTTACAAGAAGAATACTTAATGGTTTGTCAGAAGGCACAAGTGAGGTAGTCAGGAAGCACTCCTGAGGAGGTCAGATATATACAAGTGAGGTTGTCAGAAGGCTTTGTTGGACATAAAGACAAAAAGTAGTTTTAGACAAAAAGACATAAACTCTACAGTCTAACTACAATGACTCCCCGCCCTTTAAGGCACTTCCGATGGCGACGGTGATGTTCGGAACTGCCTTGCTGGTGAACTTATACTCAATGTGGGCAGATTACAAATCCGCCCGAGCAGGGGTCAAGGTTATTGTCCATTACAAATACTCAATGTAGGGGCACATGAAAGAATCCGATCTTTATTATCAAAATTATACAACATAATAACACGACTATCCCAACTATGTCAATATGCATTGTCTTTCTATTATAATATCCTAACGGAGTTGAAAGACGACATGTTGAATATCGTGATATTGGAATAGAACTATAAAACACATTTTTGTTTGAAATAGTCAATAAAAAAAACTTATTTTGTGCAATTCCATATATAGCATCATCAAAAACCGTCACTGAGTCTATATAGCATATTATTTCTTCATCTTTCTTTTGGTCTATAATATGCCCATATTTCCCATCAAACTCCATTAAAATATCTGGATTTATACTGATACGTCTATAGGTACCAATGAAATCCTCATGTTTTATAAGTTTAATTGATGCAGAATAAGCGACAATTAATAGAATTATTATAAACAAAATAACAACAAATCTTAGTATCTTCATAATAATTATTCTATTGGTTTAAAAAAGAAAGTACATATTCTCGTTTTGTATGGATAAGGGTTGCCTCCACACTCTAAATTTGGTCCCATTCCATCAGGCTTGAAAAAAGGTATACCCCGCTCGGGCGGATTTGTAATCCGACCGCATTGAGTATCAGCATTTGCAATGCGACAAGATATATTCATATTAGTTGTTTCTCATATTGTTACTGTAA
>OMXS01000033.1 GCA_900315095.1 uncultured Prevotellaceae bacterium
GGGGTCCCACCTCTTCCCATTCCGAACAGAGAAGTTAAGCCCGCCCGCGCCGATGGTACTGCAATGCAATGCGGGAGAGTAGGTCGCCGCCTTCTTTTACTTGGGTGCCCTTGTTCCTATAATGGAGCAAGGGCACTCCTTTATTTGTCCCTAAAGAACAAATAGTATATAGTTTTCCCCGAAAATAGAGTCTTGAATCAGATTGCGGAATATATCTAATTCTATTTCCGGAAGTTGATAAGGGAATATAGGCCTAAACACCCATATATTTAAGAACAACTAAGATTTCAATGAATTAAAGAACAGTCATCGTGATTCTTTAATCCGAAACGTATGTGATCTTAAGTTTATCCAGATTGCCAGATTCTACCACTAACTTATTTGAAGTTAATAAGACAATTTTATATACAATCAAACTTTGATAAGGTTTCCCCTTATAAGATCTGTTCCCCGCCATAATGATATATTTGCCAATGGCATTCTTACCAACCTTCGATTTGTCAAAGGCCTTGTCACATGTCTCACTCAGGTACATCTGATCTGTAATAACCTGAGGTGGGGTGTTTTCTCCTTTGAAAGTAAGAGTAACCTTTGCGGAAGTATTTGTGAACATAATATTCATGCTTACCTTATCACTGTAATTATAGCCAGAGACAGCTTTCCATGTCTTGCCTGTTAAAGAACTGATATCATAAGATTGGGCACTTAAGGAAGAAGATGTCACTAACAAAAATAATGTAGCGAATATTAATTTTATCTTATTCATGTTTTTATTTATTTCAATTTTATATTTATCGAAACATAAAATCTTTAGATTATTCTTTCCTTATAAATGTTAGTTTTGAAGGCAGTTTTTGCCATTTCTTATTAACAGGGAATTTGAAAGTGCTGCCTTTTAAATGTTTGAACTCTAGAGTGTTATTATCCTTGAGAATAATGCTGGCAGTAAAGTCTTCGCTACCATAGTTGTTGATTACTTCTATTTGAGCAGTACTCCCTTCCACTTCACTTGATGTTATTGGCCAGATATGGCTAGATTGTGTAGAACCGAAGTAACCATCAAGTTCACCGAGAATCTCTTGTCCAGGAACAAGAATGTCTTTATCGATTAAATTTATCTTAATATAGACATTGTACTCATTGTTGTGGAACTCACCTATAAATGCAATAGAATCATTAGAAGTAACATTATTTTGAGCATTCATGTTACTGCATATAAAGGATAAGATAGTTATAAGTAAAACAGATTTCATGTGTGTAACATATTGATTACTGCAAAGTTAAATAACTTTCGTCAAGAAAACAAGGTTTTTAACAAAATAGTATGTTATAAAATTGCAAAAAAACATTTTTTATATTATCTTTGCACCAAACAGATATGAACAATAATGAATAATGATTTTATATTTCCCGACTATATTTTCGAGTCTAGTTGGGAAGTTTGTAATAAAGTTGGGGGGATATATACTGTGCTGTCAACGCGTGCGAAGACATTACAGGAAAGAATAAAAGATAGAATTATTTTTATTGGCCCTAATTGCTGGAACGAAGAATCATGTCCTTATTTTATTGAAGACCATACCATGTTCAATACATGGAAAAAGAAAGCTGCTACCGATGGTCTTAAAGTAAAGGTGGGTAGATGGAATATACCTGGAACTCCGATTGCTATCCTTGTTGATTTTTCTTCTTTCTATGAAAAAAAGAATGAGATTTATGCATCTTTGTGGGAGGACTACAAGGTAGACTCTCTTCATGCTTATGGCGACTATGACGAGGCGTCAATGTTCTCTTATGCTGCAGGATTGGTTGTAGAAAGTTTTTACAATGAATATCTTAATAAGACGCAAAAGGTCATTTATCATGGAAATGAATGGATGACAGGTTTAGGAGTCTTGTATATTAATAAGGTGTTGCCAGAGATCGGTACAGTATTTACAACCCATGCCACTAGCATTGGAAGAAGTATAGCAGGAAACAACAAGCCACTCTATGATTACCTCTTCGCATACAATGGTGACCAAATGGCAGACGAGTTGAACATGCAAAGCAAACATTCTATTGAGAAGCAAACCGCAAAATATGTTGATTGTTTTACAACCGTTAGCGAGATTACAGCTAATGAATGTAAGGAGCTTCTTGACAAACCAGTAGATTTCGTTCTTCCTAATGGCTTTGATAATAGTTTTGTTCCCAAAGGAGCAACTTTCTCAAAGAAGAGAAAGGCAGCTCGCAAACGTGTGCTCGATGTTGCCAATGCTCTGCTTGGAACCGACCTTGGTGATGACACTCTGATAGTATCAACAAGTGGACGATATGAGTTCAGAAATAAGGGCGTTGATGTCTATATTGAAGCAATGAATAGGCTACTGCGTGACAAAGAGTTAAGTAAAACCGTTCTCGCTCTTATTGAAGTGCCAGGATGGGTTGGTGAACCGCGTAAAGATTTGGTTAATCGACTTAATTCAGGCAAGAAATTTGACACGCCGCTTGAGGTTCCTGAGATTACTCATTGGCTTCATAATATGAGTCATGACAATGTGCTTGGAATGCTCAAGTATCTCGATATGCATAATAGGGCAGACGATAAGGTTAAGTTGATATTCCTTCCATGCTATCTTACTGGTAATGACGGGGTGTTTAACATAACTTATTATGATTTGGTACTTGGAAACGACTTGTGTATTTATCCTTCTTACTATGAGCCATGGGGTTATACACCGCTCGAGGCTGTTGCCTTTAAGGTTCCTTGTATCACAACCGACCTTGCAGGTTTCGGACTGTGGGCAAATTCAGGAAAGGGAGAATACAGCGAGATAGAAGATGGCGTGAAGGTAATCCATCGTACTGATTATAACTATTCAGAAGTGGCAGACGCTATTAAAGACACGGTCGCTAAATTCTCCAACATGACAGAGGAAGAAGTGAAGAAATGCCGCACCAATGCTGAAAAGTTATCAAAGAAAGCACTCTGGAGCAATTTCATAAAATATTATGAGCAGGCTTATGACTTTGCATTACGCAAGGCAGAGGCAAGGAAAACAAATGTAGAAAACTAAAATAATATCAAATAATATTTAACTTTTAGATTATGAAGATAAAAGCAGATTATTCTAGCGCTCCACAATGGAAGGAGCTGTCTGTAAAATCAAGACTGCCTGAAGAACTTCAATGTCTTGACGAGCTGGCTCACAACCTGTGGTGGGCTTGGAATTACGAGGCACGTGAGCTTTGGAGAAGTCTTGACGAAGACTTGTACGAGAAAGTCAATCATAACCCTGTACTCTTGTTGGAGCGTCTTAGCTATGACCGTAAGGAGGAAATAGTTAAGAATAAGGAGATAATGAAGAACGTGAAGAACGTTTACAAGCTCTTCCGCAAATATATGGATGTTAAGCCTGATGCCAAGCGTGCTTCTGTGGCATATTTCTGCATGGAGTTCGGTCTTAATCAGGTACTTAAGATTTATTCAGGTGGTCTTGGCATGCTTGCCGGCGACTATCTTAAGGAAGCATCCGACTCTAATGTAGATATGTGTGCTGTTGGTTTCCTCTACAGATTTGGTTATTTCACCCAAAGCCTAAGCATGGATGGCCAGCAGATTGCAAATTACGAGGCACAGAACTTCAACTCTCTGCCTATCGAGCGCCAGCTTGACAAGGATGGCAACCCACTTGTTGTTGATGTTCCTTATATGAACTATCAGGTACATGCTTATGTATGGCGTGTTAATGTAGGACGTATCTCGCTTTATCTGTTGGATACCGACAACGAGATGAACTCTGAATTTGACAAGCCAATAACTCATGCACTTTATGGAGGCGACTGGGAGAACCGCTTGAAGCAAGAGATCCTGCTTGGTATCGGCGGTATGCTGACGCTTAAGAAACTCGGCATCAAGAAGGACATCTATCATTGCAACGAGGGACATGCAGCTCTCTGCAACCTCCAGCGTTTGGTTGATTACATTCAGGAGGATGGCCTGACATTCAATCAGGCTCTTGAACTTGTCCGTGCAAGTGGTCTTTATACCTGTCACACCCCTGTGCCAGCAGGACACGACTATTTCGACGAAGGTCTCTTCGGCAAGTACATGGGCGGTTATCCTTCTATCCTTGGTCTTACATGGGACGAGTTCATAGGCATGGGTCGTACAAATCCTGACGACAAGAACGAAAAGTTCTCAATGAGTACCTTTGCCATCAACACATGTCAGGAGGTTAATGGTGTTTCTATGCTTCACGGATGGGTGTCACAGAAGATGTTCGCTCCTATCTGGAAGGGATATTTCCCTGAGGAGAATGCTGTTGGTTACGTTACAAATGGTGTTCACTTCCCATCATGGGCGGCAACAGAGTGGCGTCACCTCTATGAGAAGTACTTCGACAAGAACTTCATGAACGACCAGAGCAACGAGGACATCTGGCATGCTATATACAATGTTCCGGATGAGGAAATCTGGGCAACACGTATGGCATTGAAGAAGAAACTCACCGAGTATATCCGTGTTAAGTTCCGCGAGAACTGGCTTAAGAACCAGGGTGACCCATCACGCGTTCTCTCTTTGCTCAACAAGATTAATCCTAATGCGCTGATGATTGGCTTCTGCCGTCGTTTCGCTACATATAAGCGCGCTCATCTGCTGTTCACCGATCTCGATCGTTTGAACAAGATTGTCAACAATCCAGACCATCCTGTTCAGTTCCTCTTCGCAGGTAAGGCACACCCAGCAGATGGTGCTGGTCAGGGCTTGATAAAGAAGATATACGAGATTTCACAGCGTCCTGAGTTCCTTGGAAAGATTATCTTCCTCGAGGACTATGACTTCCGCCTTGCACGCCGCTTGGTTTCAGGTGTTGACATCTGGATGAATACACCTACACGTCCGTTGGAGGCATCGGGTACATCAGGCGAGAAGGCCGAGATGAATGGTGTTGTAAACCTTTCTGTACTTGACGGCTGGTGGCTTGAGGGCTATCGTGAAGGCGCTGGATGGGCATTGACCGAGAAGCGTACTTACGAGAACCAGGGATATCAAGACCAACTCGATGCTGCTACAATCTATGGATTGCTAGAGAACGATATTATTCCTCTCTACTACGCAAAGAATGAAAATGGTTATAGCGAGGGATGGATTAAGGTTATCAAGAACTCTATCGCAACGATTGCGCCTCACTATACAATGAAGCGTCAGCTTGATGACTACTATGAGAAGTTCTACCAGAAAGAGGCAAAGCGCTTCAAGGAACTCTCTGCCGATGGCAACAAGATTGCTAAGGAGATTGCACTTTGGAAAGAGGCTGTTGCCGAGCGTTGGGATGCTATCCGTGTAGTTTCGGCAGAGAACAATCTTCCTGCTGAAGGTCCCGAGACAGGACATAAGTATCATTTCAAGTATGTCATTGATGAGCAGGGGCTTGATGATGCTATCGGACTTGAGTTCGTTGCCGTAACTCAGAATGAGAAGGGCGAGGATACCGTATGGGCAACTCACCAGTTCAATGTGACAAAGAAGGAAGGCAACCTCTACACATTCGAGTGTGATACTGTCCAGCAGTCTGCTGGAACCTACAAGTGCGCAGTTCGTATGTATCCTAAGAACGAGCGTCTGCCACACCGTCAGGACTTCGCATACGTTAAGTGGCTTGAGATTTAATTAAAGTCTTGCATCATAGAAGTGCGTCAGACAAATGTGTCTGGCGCATTTTTTTATTATCTTCAACGTGACGGAGCTATATGTATAAACACAAGTGAGGTTGTCAGGAGGCACAAGTGAGACGCTCAGGAGGCATTCCTGAGGTGGTCAGATATATATAAGTGAGGTGGTCAGGAGATACAAGTGAGAGGCTCAGGAGATACAAGTGAGAGGTTCAGGAGGCACAAGTGGCGATGCGGGGAAGGGTTGTTTAGAGGAAATGCACATTATTTTGTGGATATTTTTGGTTATTTGGAGAATTCTTTGTACCTTTACAATCAAATAACAGTTCTTTTATGAAATCTATTAAAAAACAAACAGTTATAATTCTTCTGCTTCTTCTTGCATGTTGTGTAGATAATGCATTGGCACAAGGGAAAAGGGAGTTTCGCGGCGCATGGATACAATGTGTGAACGGCCAGTTCCTAGGCATGTCAACACAGACGATGCAGCAGACACTCACTTATCAGCTTGACGAGTTGCAGAAGGACGGCGTTAATGCGATTATATTCCAAGTGCGTCCAGAGTGCGACGCCTTGTATAAGAGTGATATTGAGCCGTGGAGCCGATTTCTCACAGGCAACCAAGGCTCGGCACCAGCGCCATACTGGGATCCGCTTGCATGGATGGTGGAGCAATGCCACAAGCGCGGAATGGAACTGCATGCATGGATAAACCCTTATAGAGCAAAGACAAAGACCACGAAGTCGCTTGCCAGCAATCATGTGGCGATACGCCATCCAGAGTGGGTGTTTTCTTATGACGGTCAGTTCATCATGAATCCAGGCATCCCAGAGTGCCGTGACTATATCTGCCGCGTGGTGGAGGACATTGTTCGCAGATATGATGTAGACGGGCTCCATATAGACGATTACTTTTATCCTTACCCAGTTGCCGGTCAAACGATAGATGACAGCAGACAGTTCAGAACTTACGGCAACGGAATGAAAGACATTGGCGACTGGCGCCGATATAATGTGAACTTGTTCATCAAGCAGTTGCACGAAACGATAAGCGCCGTCAAACCTTGGGTGAAGTTCGGCGTTTCTCCGTTCGGCATTTACCGCAACAAGAAGAATTCTCCGATAGGTAGCGAAACCAACGGTCTGCAGAACTACGACGACCTTTATGCAGACGTGCTGATGTGGGTGAACAATGGCTGGATAGACTATCTCGTGCCGCAACTCTACTGGGAGATTGGACATAAGTCGGCCGACTATGAAACACTCATCAAGTGGTGGAACCAGCATACCTCAAAGCGCCCTCTTTATATCGGCGAAGATATTGAGCGCACCACAAAGAAGGCCGACCTAAAGAACCCGAACCAAAATCAGATGCCCGCAAAATTTAAGTTGCACAAGGATATGAGCAACGTTCAGGGAACGGTCCTGTGGTATGCTAAGGCAGCCGTTGACAACATTGGAAACTACGGAATGGTGCTGCGCAATGTATATTGGAAATATCCTGCTCTGCAACCCCAGATGCCGTTTATTGACGACAAGGCTCCCAAGAAGGTCAGGGCGATGAAGGTGATTGACACAGAAGACGGCAAGGTGCTCTTCTGGACTGCTCCAAAGGGGAAAGGATGGAAAGACGAGGCTGCGAAATATGTTGTATACAGATTTGCAAAAGGAGAGAAAGTAAATACTGACGACCCCTCGAAGATTATAGCCGTGACCACAAATACCTTTTATAATATAAAGGAGAACGGAAATGCTGTCTATGTTGTAACCGCATTAGACAGAATGAGCAACGAAAGTAAAGGAAAAAAGAAAAAGATATGAACACGAACGAACAAACCACACAAAAGATTGAACGCTTTCTGGGAAAGATAATCCAGAAGTTTCCCGAGGATGCCGAGTCGGGTGTCATGACCGACCTTCACATTAAGGTGGTGCAGGACAGCGGCGAACTGCTGGCATTTGATGACGATGAACAAGAAATCACAAGATGTGTTGTTGACCAATGGATTGACAACAAGGACGATGATTTCTATCCGCAGGTGGCGCAGTTGCTTCGCGAAGCCATCGTTTCGATGAAGGACAAGATGGAGAACTTGGGCATTATGAAGCCATACAGTTTCGTTATGGAGAATGACGATGGCGAGCATGTGTCGGAACTCTATGTTGTTGATGACGATACCGTGATTATCGGCGGCGACCTTATGCAGGGACTGGAAAAGGAACTCGACGATTTCCTTGACCGATTGCTTGATGAAAAGTAGACTATCGCAAACCTTTACGGATAAGATTTGTTAAAAACCCTGCAATAATATCCTTTTTTTATTTGACGATTGCAAATATAGTGTTATCTTTGCATTTGCAAACTCAAGATAGCAAAATAGGATCTAACTATGAGCAACAGAATAAAGCACAGCGGAGTAGTGGACTCGATAGAGGAAGATTGCGTGAAGGTACGCATCGTGCAGTCGTCTGCATGCTCTTCTTGCCATGCTGCCCGTCTTTGCAATGCTGCTGAAAAGAAGGAGAAAATCGTTGATGTTTACAATGTGCGTTCGAGCGATTATAATGTTGGCGACACGGTGATGGTCGTGGCATCGTCACAAGTGGGGATGAATGCTGTGCTGCTTGCATTCGGCATTCCGTTTATTCTTCTAATAACGGTTGTGTTTCTTGTGAGCAGAATTACTGATGAAGAACCGCTAATGGCAATTGCAGGCATCTGTTCGCTGATTCCATACTACATCATTCTGTACCTCAACAGACATCGGATGCAAGAGAAGTTTTCCTTTACTATCGAGAAACATGGAGCTAAGGACTAATTATTAATTTACTAAAACAAATACAAAGAACTTATGAACTTTATTCTATCTGCAGTACTTGTACTTGGAGCGATAGCACTAGTGTCAGCCGTGATACTATATGTCTGCTCTAAGAAATTTGCTGTTAAAGAAGACCCCCGTTTGGGACAGGTGGTTGAGGTTCTTCCTGGTGCCAATTGTGGCGGATGCGGCTTTGCTGGTTGCTCTGGTCTTGCTGGGGCTTTGGTTAAGGCAGCAGATGCTGGCTCACTTGAAGGACTCATGTGCCCAGTAGGTGGCTCTGAGGTTATGGGCAAGGTTGCCGACCTTCTTGGTATGGCTATTGCCAATGCTGAAGCGAAAGTCGCAGTTGTTCGTTGTAACGGCACTTGCGAGTTGCGTCAGCGCATTGCTTCTTACGATGGATTGCGCACTTGTACAGCCATGCATGCTTCGGGTGCTGGTGAGACAGGATGCGGATTCGGTTGTCTGGGATGTGGCGACTGTGTTGCCGCTTGCCAGTTTGATGCCATTCACATCAACGAGGAAACAGGACTTCCTGAAGTTGATGAAGAGAAGTGTACTGGTTGTGGCGCTTGCTCAAAGGCTTGTCCACGCAACGTGATTGAACTCAGGAAGAAAGGTCCGAAGGGCCGCAGAGTCTTCGTGAGTTGTGTAAATAAGGACAAGGGCGCTATTGCGATGAAGGCATGCAAGGCGGCATGTATCGGTTGCGGCAAGTGTCTCAAGGAGTGTAAGTTTGAGGCAATCACCGTTGAGAATAACCTGAGTTACATTAATCCAGACAAGTGCCGTCTGTGCAAGAAGTGCGTTGAAGCATGTCCTACACATGCAATTATAGCCGTTAACTTCCCTGCACCAAAGCCGAAACCAGCAGTTGTTGCTAAGCCAGAGGCAGAAGCAGCCGATACACCTAAGGAGACACAGACAACAGCACCAAAAGAAGAGGCCGTTGCGCCACAAGAGCAAACAATAACTAAAGAAAAGGAGGACAAGGCATGAAACTAAGAACTTTCAGAATAGGTGGTGTTCATCCTGAGGAGAACAAGATAACTGCCGAGATTCCAACAAAGGTGGCTGAGTTGCCAAAGATGGCCACATTCCCCCTTTCGCAACATATTGGTGCTCCCGCTAAGGCTGTTGTTCAGAAAGGCGATGCTGTAAAAGTGGGAACACTCATAGCAGAAGCAGGCGGATTTGTGTCAGCGCCTATCTTCTCGTCTGTTTCGGGAACGGTGTTCAAAATTGAAGACGTTATAGACGCAACGGGTTATCGCAAACCATCTATTATTATTAAAGTGGAAGGCGATGAATGGGAAGAGAGTATCGACCGTTCAGACAAACTAGAGACATTGGAGGCTCATCCTGAACTCACCGCCGAAGAGATAATCAAGCGTGTTAAGGATGCTGGTGTCACCGGTATGGGTGGTGCAGGTTTCCCTACCTTCATTAAGTTGACTCCGCCGCCAACAGCAAAGGCAGAGTGTGTTATCATCAACGGAGTGGAGTGTGAACCGTACATCACATCCGACTATCGACTGATGCTTGAGCACGCAGATGAGATTCTAGTAGGTCTTCAGTTGCTAATGAAAGCCGTCAATGTGGATAAAGGCTATATAGGAATTGAAGACAACAAACCAAAAGCAATAGAACTCTTCGAGCAGAAAACCGCTAATATGAACGGTATCGAGATAGTTCCTTTAGCTAAGAAATATCCACAAGGAGGTGAAAAGCAACTCGTTGATGCTGTGATACGACGTCAGGTGCCTGCTCCTCCTGCAATACCTGTAAACGTGGGTGCCGTTGTTCAGAATGTAGGAACTGCATTTGCTGTTTATCAGGCTGTAATGAAGAACAAACCTTTGTTTGAGCGTTACACCACAGTTACTGGCAAGCAAGTGAAGAATCCAGGCAATTTCCTCGTTCGCATGGGAACACCAATGAGTCAACTTATCGACGCTTGTGGCGGTCTTCCTGAAGGAGACAACAAGATTCTTGCAGGTGGTCCTATGATGGGTAAGGCGTTGCTTAATACAGAAGTGCCTATCTGCAAAGGAACCAACTCTGTTACTATTCTTACCGATGACGATGCTCACCGAAAGGAGGCACAACCGTGTATCAGATGTGCTAAATGTGTTAGCGCATGTCCTATGGGACTTGAACCGTATCTCCTGTCAACTCTTTCTTCAATGAAGAACTGGGAAAAGGTTGAAGCAGAGGATATTACATCATGTATCGAATGTGGCTCATGCCAATTCACATGTCCTGCTCATCGTCCGTTGCTCGACAACATTCGTCTTGGCAAATCTACGGTGATGGGCATCATCAGGGCTCGTAATGCTAAAAAGTAAATTAAGTAAAAGAATATAAGAAACAAAACAATGGGAAAATTAATTGTTTCATTGTCACCTCATGCACATGGCACCGATAGTGTTGAGAAAAACATGTATGGTGTTCTCATCGCACTTATCCCTGCACTCATCGCTAGTCTCTACTTCTTCGGATTAGGTGCTGCGGTAGTGTTATGCACTAGTGTGCTGGCATGTGTATGCTTCGAGTGGCTCATTGCTAAGTTCATATTGAAACGTGAACGCACCACCATCACAGATGGTTCTGCAATACTTACAGGTTTGTTGCTTGGCTTCAATCTCCCTTCAAACCTCCCTATATGGATAATCATTATTGGCGCATTGGTTGCTATAGGCATTGGCAAGATGACCTTTGGAGGACTTGGCAATAATCCTTTCAACCCTGCACTTGTCGGCCGTTGCTTCCTTCTGGTAAGCTTCCCTGCACAGATGACATCATGGCCTGTTGCTGGACAACTTGGCAGTTATCTTGATGCTACGACTGGCGCTACCCCTCTTGCTATAATGAAACAGGCGATAAAGAGTGGCAATCCCGATGTTCTCGGACAATTGCCAGACTCGTTCTCGCTGTTGCTCGGCAATCATTCATCACAGCTTGCAGACGGTTCGCTGATGGGCTCAGGTACAGCAGGTGAGATTTGCGCTATTGCACTTCTTATCGGTCTTGCGTATATGCTTTGGAAGAAGATAATTACATGGCACATCCCTGTTAGCATTATCGGTACTGTGTTTGTGTTCAGCGGACTTCTCCATCTTGCAAGTCCTGTTTATGCTAATCCTGTTGATGTGATTCTCGCCGGCGGTCTTATGCTCGGTGCGATATTCATGGCTACCGATTATGTCACCTCTCCAATGACAGCGAAAGGTCAGATAATATATGGTGTCGCCATTGGATTCCTTACTGTGGTTATTCGTAACTGGGGCTCATATCCAGAAGGTATGTCTTTCGCCATACTTATTATGAATGGCTTCACACCTCTTATTAATACATACATTAAGCCAAAGCGCTTCGGTGAAGTGCCAGAGAAAAAGTAAAAGATGAAAAGAATTTAGATTATGGAAAAGTTAAAATCATCTATAACTAACATGGTTCTTGTGCTTACGGGTGTTGCCGTAGTCACCGGTGCCATTCTGGCATACATCAACCATGTTACTGAAGAGCCGATAAAGGTTCAGAAAGAAAAGACTCTTGCTGACGGTATCAAGTCTGTTATGGGCGGGGGAGACCTCAAGGTATCTAAGACCGACACCGTAAGACAGAACGATGCAAAAGGCAAGGAACTTACATACATTATTTATCAGACACAAGACGCAAACAATAAAGACCTTGGTGCTGCCGTTGAGAGCACTACAGGAGGTTTTGGTGGCGACTTGAAGATTCTCGTTGGATTTGATCCTGAAGGAAACATCCTAGGATATACACTACTTGAGCATGCTGAGACACCAGGTCTTGGAGCAAAGGCAGATAAGTGGTTCCAAAAAGGAGAGAAGGGTGACATCATCGGAAAGAACCCCAAGGAAAAACTTACTGTAAGCAAGGATGGTGGAAAGGTGGATGCTATCACGGCATCTACTATTACCAGTCGTGCATTCCTCCTTGCAGTTAACAATGCTTATAGCGCATACAAGGCTACTCCTGTTGATGCCAATACGGGTGCTACGAAACAAAATGCTGATAACAATAAAGAATTGAAGAAATGAAATATCTGAATATAATTTCTAATGGCATAGTAAAGGAGAATCCTACGTTTGTGCTTATGCTTGGTATGTGTCCTACACTTGCCACCACCACAAGTGCAATCAACGGACTTTCAATGGGACTTGCCACGATGTTCGTGCTTATCTGCTCTAACATTGTAATATCTCTCATAAAGAAACTTACTCCTGACATGGTGCGCATACCAGTATTTATCGTGGTTATCGCGTCATTTGTTACCATATTGCAGATGGTGATGCAGGCTTATGTGCCAGATATCTATGCTACGTTGGGATTGTTTATCCCTCTTATTGTGGTAAACTGTGTTATCCTTGGACGAGCAGAGGCATTTGCAGCAAAGAATGGTCCCGTGGAGAGTCTTATGGACGGTATCGGTATAGGTCTTGGTTTCACCATCGGCCTTACGCTTCTTGGCATTTGCAGAGAGTTGCTTGGTGCAGGCAGTATATTCGGATACACATTGATGCCTGAGACATACAACATGCTCATGTTTGTGCTTCCTCCTGGTGCGTTCATCACTCTTGGCTATCTTGTGGCTATTGTGAATAAGGTCACTAAATAATGTTTTGAATAAGAAACTCTAAAAGAAACAAAGTATGGAATTTCTATTGATATTCATATCCGCGATATTCGTAAACAATATTATATTATCGCAGTTCCTCGGCATTTGCCCATTCCTTGGCGTTTCGCAAAAGGTGAACACATCACTCGGCATGGGTGCCGCCGTTGCATTTGTCATGACACTTGCTACAATAGTGACATATCTCGTACAGTATTATATTCTCAATCCTCTCGGATTGCAGTATCTGCAGACAATAGCTTTCATTCTTGTAATTGCAGCATTGGTGCAGATGGTGGAGATAATCCTTAAGAAAGTGTCGCCAGCCCTATATCAGGCACTAGGCATTTTCCTTCCACTTATCACTACAAACTGTGCTGTTCTCGGTGTTGTAATTCTTGTTATTCAGAAGGACTATTCTCTGTTGCAGAGCATTGTCTATGCATTCTCAACAGCCATAGGTTTTGCGCTTGCAATTACGGTGTTCGCTGGCATCAGAGAGCAACTGTCGCTTGTGAAAATTCCAAAGGGAATGCAGGGAGTGAGCATCGTGCTTGTAACGGCAGGTCTTCTGTCACTTGCATTTATGGGATTCTCAGGTGTTGACGGAGGTCTCCGCTCACTATTCGGTTTGGATTAATCGCCTTCAATCATGTAGAGGCATTAAGAAGAGAAGATTTTAAACACATTATAAAAAGATGAAACAAACAATTCTTGTAACAGGTGGAACAGGCTTCATCGGAAGTCATACCACTGTAGAACTTATTGAGGCTGGTTATAACGTAGTGATTGTTGACAACCTTTCAAACTCTAAGGCAGACAGCATTGACGGCATAGAGAAGATAACAGGCACACGTCCTGCTTTTGAAAAGGTAGACTGTTGCGACTACGATGCATTGGAAAATGTATTCAAGAAGTATCCCGGCATTAAGGGTATAATCCACTTCGCTGCTTCAAAGGCTGTCGGCGAGAGTGTTGAGAAGCCGTTGATGTACTATCGCAACAATCTCAACTCCCTTATTAACTTGCTTGAATTGATGCCTAAATATGATGTTGATGGAATAATCTTCTCTTCTTCTTGCACCGTTTACGGACAACCGACAAAAGAGAATTTGCCTGTGACAGAGGAGGCGCCAATACAGAAAGCACTTTCTCCATACGGCAATACAAAGCAGATAAACGAGGAAATCATACAAGATTATATCCATAGTGGTGCAGCTATCAAGGCCATCATTCTTCGATATTTCAATCCTATTGGAGCCCATCCATCTGCTTTGATAGGTGAACTGCCTAATGGCGTGCCTATGAATCTTATTCCTTTTGTCACCCAAACGGCTATTGGTATAAGGGAACAACTTAAGATTTTCGGCAACGACTATGATACTCCAGACGGTACATGTATCCGCGACTATATCTATGTGGTTGACCTTGCAAAGGCACATGTAAAGGCAATGGAGAGAGTTCTTGACAATCCTGAAACAGAACCAGTCGAGGTGTTCAACATTGGAACAGGACGAGGACTTAGCACCCTTGAGGTTGTTGAAGGTTTCGAGAAAGCAACGGGCGTGAAACTTAACTGGACATACGCTCCACGTCGTGAAGGTGATATTGAAAAAGTGTGGGGCAACGTTGACAAGGCAAACAAAGTGCTCGGATGGAAAGCAGAGGCAAACCTTGAGGACGTTCTTCGTTCGGCATGGCGTTGGCAAGAGAAACTTCGTGAAGACGGAGTGCAGTAGTCATTACATGCCATTATTGGAAGACGAATAGATTTGTATATAAATAAGAAAAGAGCGGGGCAGAAGCCTCGCTCTTTATTTGTTATGTATGGATTAATAATTCTCTGCCTTAATTTGGAAGTAGCTTTGCGGATGATCGCATACAGGACATATCTCTGGAGCATTCTTTCCGATAACAATATGACCGCAGTTAGCACATTGCCAAATAACATCGCCGTCACGAGAGAACACCACCTTGTCGTTAATGTTCTGCAACAGTTTGCGATAGCGCTCTTCATGGTGCTTTTCAATCTCGGCAACTGCACGGAACTTCTCTGCTATTTCAGGGAATCCCTCTTCGTCAGCTTCTTTAGCCATGCGATCATACATGTCTGTCCACTCAAAGTTCTCACCATTGGCAGCATCCTCAAGGTTGGTTGGGGTGTCGCTTACCTTTCCGCCATTTAGCAGTTTATACCACATCTTAGCATGCTCTTTCTCGTTACCCGCTGTTTCTTCGAATATGGCAGCGATCTGTACATAACCATCCTTCTTAGCCTTACTTGCAAAGTATGTGTACTTGTTGCGTGCCATACTTTCACCGGCAAAAGCCTCTTGCAGGTTTTTCTCTGTCTTTGTTCCTTTTAATTCTTTCATAATGCATTATATGTTTAAATGATAATTAATTAATGTCGTTGTTTAAACTTATTATATTTCTATTCTCCTTTCCTTAATGAGATTTCTCCTCTTAGATTTTGATTCATTTTCATCCTTATGATATTAGAGTCGGAATAATGACCTTGGAGATGCATCAACTTGGTTACTGCGCTTTCTACAGTACTGTCGTAACCCGATATAACGCCAGCATTCTTTAGTTGATAGCCTGTATCATAACGAGCCATTTCAACTGTTCCCTCCGCACATTGGCTTATATTAATGATGTTGACTCCTCGGTTGCTTGCATCGCTTAGCATTTTCATCAGCCATGGACGTTGCGGTGCATTGCCACTACCATATGACCTCATGACAATTGCCCTTAGTTCTGGGGCATCAAGCACATGTCTAACGATGTTATCCTGAATGCCAGGGAACAGCGTGAACACCACGACATTAGGGTCAAGAGCAAAGTGTGGTGTCATCGGTTTGTCATAATCGGGCTTTAATATGAACTCCTCATGGTAAACTATAGTCACTCCTGCATCGGCAAGATGTGGATAATTGAAAGAGTCGAAAGCGTTGAAACCATCGGCATTTATCTTTGTTGAGCGGTTGCCCCGAAGTAGTTTCCCACTAAAATAAATGCACACTTCAGGTACAACAGGCCGCCCGTCGTCATGCTTTGCTGATGCTATCTCAATGCTCGTAATGAGGTTTTCCTTGCCGTCAGTTCGCAACTGTCCGATAGGAAGTTGGCTTCCTGTGAGGATGACAGGCTTTGTTAAATTCTCAAGCATGAAGGATAGGGCAGAGGCGGTGTACGCCATTGTGTCTGTACCATGCAATATCACGAAGCCGTCATATTGCTCATAGTTGTCGGCTATGATACGAACGAGGTGAGACCACAACCGTGGTGTCATGTCGGAAGAATCGATGGGAGGTGCAAATTGATGAACATCGATGTCGGCAGAAATCTGCTCGAGTTCTGGCATCTGCTTTGACAGTTGGTCAAAACGCAAAGGTTCGAGGGCACCAGTCTTGGCATTGCACCCCATTCCAATAGTTCCACCAGTATATATAAGCAAAACTCTACTCATAGGATTTGTACGTCATCGTTTGCGTAATATTTTTCTGCAAATATAGTTTAAAAATTTCTATCTTCCAAAAAAATCAATTATATTTGCACAACAATAAGCAAACTATAAAAATTAATAAGAACTATGAAACAATTTATGGATGAAAACTTCCTGCTAGAAACTGCTACTGCACAGGATCTTTTCCACAATCACGCGGCTAAAATGCCTATCATCGATTATCATTGTCACCTTATTCCTGAAATGGTTGCTAAGGACCACAAGTTCAAGAGCATAACCGAACTGTGGCTTGGAGGCGACCATTACAAGTGGCGTGCAATGAGAACAAACGGCATAGACGAAAAATACTGCACCGGTACAGACACATCTGATTGGGAGAAATTCGAGAAATGGGCTGAGACTGTGCCATATACCTTCCGCAATCCGCTGTATCATTGGACACACCTTGAGTTGAAAACAGCCTTCGGCATCACAAAACAACTCTCTCCAAAGACGGCTCGCGAGATCTTTGATGAGTGTAATGAGAAACTTCAACAGCCAGAATATACCGCTCGTGGCTTTATGCGCCGTTATAATGTGGAGACAGTTTGCACAACCGATGACCCAGTTGACGACCTGCATAACCATATCGAGTATGCTAAGACAATGGGCGAAAAGGATGCTCGCATGATTCCTGCATGGCGTCCAGACAAGGCAATGAACATCGAGAAGCCTGAGTATCCTGACTATGTTAACACATTGGCAGAGGTGGCAGGTATGGAAATCCGCACTTTCGCTGACATGATGGATGCTCTGCAGAAGCGTCATGACTTCTTCCATGAGATGGGAAGCCGCCTTTCTGACCACGGTATCGAGGAGTTCTACGATGAGCCTTACACCGACGCAGAGATTGAGAACATCTTTGCAAAGGCTATAGCTAAGAAGGAACTCTCTGACTATGAGGTTCGCCAGTACAAGCATTGCTTCCTCCGCCTTTGCGCAGAGATGGATCATGCAAGCAACTGGACACAGCAGTACCACTATGGAGCTATCCGCGACAACAACACTTTGATGTACAACAAACTTGGTGCTGATACCGGTTTCGACTCTATCGGTGAGTTCAACACAGCAAAAGCGATGAGCCACTTCCTCAACGAACTGAACATGGAAGGAAAACTCACGCGCACCATCCTTTACACTCTTAATCCATGTGCAAACGAGGTTATCGCTACAATGCTTGGCAACTTCCAGGATGGTTCATGCCCAGGCAAGATACAGTTCGGTAGCGGTTGGTGGTTCAACGACCAGCTCGACGGTATGACACGACAAATGAACGCACTCTCTGTGCTTGGTCTTCTCAGTCGTTTCGTAGGTATGTTGACCGATAGCCGTTCATTCCTCTCTTATCCACGTCATGAGTATTTCCGCCGTCTTCTCTGTAACTTGCTTGGCAATGACGTTGAGAAGGGATTGCTTCCTGACGACAAGGAGAGCCTCTATCGCATGGTTGAGGATATCAGCTATAACAACGCAAAGAACTACTTCAAGTTCTAAACGCTCTTGCTAAGAAACTTTATTTGCTCAGATAACAAGAAAGAAGAGGCTCCGCGAAGCCTCTTCTTTGTTTGTGTTTATTGCGTTCAAGTGGTCAAAGGATATCTTTGTGAGTCTCACTTGTGCCTCCTGACCTCCTCAGGAGTATCTCCTGACAACCTCACTTATATACATCTGAGGTGCTCACTTATATACATTTGACAACCTCACTTGTATACAACTGGCGGGGCAGATGTGGCTTCTTGCTATCTCAGAGCAATGTTGTAGTTGTAGTACTTCGTGTTTCCTGTGATGTCCTCGATGACTTTTATGAATGGCGGGAACTTGATGTCTTCGTGCTTAGAGATTCCTTTTGTCTCGAGTATCACGAGGTTATCCACGGGCGAGAGATAGGTGTCAAGTTCAAAGAACTGTCCCTGCCAGATGAAGCTCTTTCTTTTCTTGTGTATTGTATGCCTATATGGGTCGGCTTGTTGCAAAAGAGAGTCGTAGAGGTTGTTAGACACCTGACGTTCTGTCTCTATCATTTCCGTCTCAGAGATGCGCTTCTTCGTTGTGTGAACATTAACGCGGTTACCCGCCCATTCACGTTTTCGGAGTCTTATCTCGCATCCTGGCTCAGCCACAAGATACGTCTGGGTAATATCGGTTTCGTTGAAGTCGGTGACTTCTCCTGTCACTTCAACGATATACTTGCGCTCTTCTTCAATCGTCTGAGGCAATTCGAGGATGCTGCTTATTTCCTTCAGCACTC
This sequence comes from uncultured Prevotellaceae bacterium, assembly GCA_900315095.1. Taxonomy (GTDB): domain Bacteria; phylum Bacteroidota; class Bacteroidia; order Bacteroidales; family Bacteroidaceae; genus Prevotella. The sequence goes on from OMXS01000033.1 coordinate 18,879, forward strand.
GATTTAGTTTTTTGTCAAAGTCCTCGCTGTTATTGATTACACGAAGATGGGGTGCACCTGTCCAGGCATTAATCACCTTTTTGTCCAGTTCTCGTGCCAGTTCAAGACCTTCCTTGCGTTCCTTGTTGTTCGAAGTGGTGTAGAACTGCTCGGCACCATTTGCTGCTGACACGAGGTGCAGCACAGCATCGTATCGCTCGTCGCGCAGTTGCTTTGTGCTGGTGCCTACCTTTGCCGTTATCTCTTCCCACATTTCAGGTTTCATGTAGGCAGAGATGTCCATCGCACCGCGGTCGCAGATGATTATAGTCGGTTTGACACATTGCTCTGCCATCTTCATGAACTTGTCCTCAAGAGCAAGCTGTATCTCGAGCGTAGCTTTCTCTCCTTCATAGAAAAGGTCCTTGTTGTCTGTCAGATAGTTCATGCCTGCCTGCGAGAACATTGTTGGAACTTCGGGGATAGTGAACACCTGATACCCCAAGCCGTTAAAGTGTTCAATAACTTTAATCAAAGCGGTGGTCTTGCCTGCGCAAGGACCACCTGTTAGAACGATTCTTTTGATATTACCCATAAGGTTTCTTATTCTACTTTTGTAAGTCCGATGTAAATCAGCAGACCTTCACTTGCACCCTTAGCAATGGTGTGCT
>OMXS01000032.1 GCA_900315095.1 uncultured Prevotellaceae bacterium
ATTGTTGGATACGGTTGACAGTGTAAGATCTGTTAATGGGTCTCGATTTGTCAGCAAATAATTCCGAAAGTTCGCATCAGGGAAATTGGTCTCGTTAATGACAACATCTGCAAGCATTGGCATCGAGATGATTAATGCCAATAGCGATAAAAATATTTTTTTCTTCATAATCATTTTATTTGTTTTTTTGTTAATATTGTGTCCCTTTAATAAAGGGTTCTGTTTTTATAGAAATATGACAAAAAGCGCGGACTCTTTACTTCGTCTATGTGTTCCCAGGCATCGCCAAACGCCCAACTATCTTTATACGAGTACTAGTCCGCGCCTAAATCCAAGATTACGTTCATTCCGTATAATAGTTTTTATTGTCCTGGCGAATTGTGGAACACAAGAATACGAATCTAATGCTTCTTTGTCTTATATGTCTCTGATTTTTCTCATAGGCATGTTTTGTTTAATTGTTTTTTTTATTATCGTTTTTAATGAATATTTTTTTTCTGAGAAGCCAGATGACTTCAACCGGGTGCAAAATTAGTGGATACTTCGCTAAAGCCTGTAATAATGCAGTTTTCCATTTCGCCATTGGCTAAATTGACTTCATTTTCTGCAAAAATGTGACTCAAAATTGAGTGAGTGCGCTATGCGCAGAAATCTTTCAAATCTTAACAAAATCTCTCAATCTGTGTTTCAATACTTTGTTTGTTTGATTTGTTTTGATTTTGTATGATTTCTCGCCCTAAGGGGCGACTGACAATTCATTAATTACTGACCCCACAATTGCCTTTTCCTTCGGCCTGCATCTGTTGTTTCCCCGCCCCTACATGGGCGGGGATTCGTTAGTGCTTGGCCATCCTCTTCTACATAGGCGGGGAAATATCGCGTCATATTATGCAGTTTTCAGTTCCACTCTCTCCTCCTGGATAATCTGGAGATAGGAAGAGGGACTCATTCCCGTGGCTTTCTTGAAGGATTTATAGAAGGCTGAGAAGCTGGCGAAGCCTATCTTCTCATAGAGCATCTTCAGACTTGAAGTGTCGCAGGTAGGGTCGTGGAGCATCCTTTCAGCCTCCTGTTGTCGCAGGTCGCCGATGTATTGCGGGAAACTCTTTCCCGTAACCTGCTTAATGGCTTCTGAGACATAAGTGTGGCTTGTGCCGAGCATATCAGAGAGTGATTCGCGGCTAAGGCTTGTGTCTTTGAAGAGTTGTTCCTTCTCTACGAGTTGCTGAATGCGCCTGAAGAGTTCTGCGTTGCGTCCGTCTGCCTGCAGCTGCTTTTCTTTCTGCTTTTTCTCATGTGCCTCAGCCCTGTCCACGATAATCTTCATCAACTGGTGCTGCTTCCTGTACGTTACATATATATATACACAGAGTCCTAAGAGCACCAGACAGAAGAGCAGGGCACCTATCAGCATCTTCAGATTGAAACTCGCCCGCTCCTTCTGTTTCTCTATCTCAGCGTCCTTTTGTGCCACATCGAGTGCCACCTCCTTGGCCTTTTGTATATTCACGCGGTCGAGGTCCGCCATAGCCGAAGTCAATTCATTTAGCTTTTTGCTATATTCCATAGCCTCCTTGTAATGGCCCAGATGTTCGTGGTTGATGGCATAGAGATTGTAAATTACCGATTTCTGACCTGGTATCAAAACCGTTGTGTCCGCCGTTATTTTATCGAGCCACTTGTTAGATTCCTCATATTTTCCAATTTCAGTAAGCAGTTCCGCCTTGGGGATAGAAGAACCTATTCGTACAGTAGGTTGCACGTTCTTGCATGTGTCGCCCAAGGTTATTGCATGATCAGCATACCGAGAAGCCTCTTCATACTGACGAGTCGCAATTAGAATCTTTACCATTAACTCATCAATCGTTGGCAACATAGAGGGAGATGCCACTTCGTATGCCTTTGTCAGCAATTCCTTAGCCTGCTGATACTGCCCACGGTTATAAAAGACACTAGCCATATGAATCATTCCACTAATCTCGTAGCCACCTCCCAGCTCCTTCGACAGTTCGTAACATTCTTTAGCATAACAGGATGTCGTATCGTGGATGGAGGCCATTGAATTTGCCAGATTGTTTAGGACAACAAATCTGAATTGCTTTTTCTCTTTCGGCACATTCGTCAACGCTTTGATATAATACTCTATCGCGGCAAACTCATTACTATTGGCACGCCTTTCATACAGGGCTAAGCCATTGTATAATCCCCTTAGCAATTTGTCGTCATTCAGTTGAATTGCGGTATTAAATGCTTTGTCAAGGATTGGTTTTGCTTCATTGGCTTTTCCCATGTTTATCAGTAACTGAGCATAGTAGGAGGCAGCACGGGTCTGAAAATGTTTAGAATGCCCTTGTCTGGAATCCTCATACCATTGCTTAGCCAGATTAAGAGATTGCTGGAAGTCACTACTCTTTTGAGCTTGGTCAATGGCTTTTTGATAGTTTTTCATTTCTGCCTCTTCCTGCTTTGAAGGACTGGAAGACGGGCCACAGGCTGAAATAGCGGCTATCACTACTGCAGAAAAGATGAGTAGTATGAATGCTAGATGATAAGGACGTTTAAGCATAGCGTTTTTTTTAATTTGTGGCAAAATTAGTTGATACTGTGCAAATGCCTGTCATAAAGGGGTTTCCCATTTAGCCATTGGCTAAATTGACGACATTTTCCGCAAGAAATGCTACGTCAAGCATGGCTACAGGTTACAAAAAATTTATGTTTCTTTCCCATAAACAGATGGACATGTTAGTGTCAGCCTGCCGCAACCCAAGACAGACTATAGCATTATCATGAATAATAGAAACTCAGTTGGTACATGAATGAAAAAAGCGCGGGTTGCTGTACATGTTACTCGTCCCACGCTACAGGCTCTCGCATTGCCCATCTGTCAAGAACGAGCAACGCAGAAGCCCACGCTGATATGTATATTACTAAAAATATGTATCCTTAAAATGGTTAAGGCACATTCTTAGTTGTCCATACAATATAACATACCCATGAACATCTACCGTTGCTTTGCTTCTGTGACAGACTGGTGAATTTGCGAGATTCGTAGCGTCAAAGAACAAAGCGTCAAGTAAACGCTTTCATCAAAAATGTAATCCCTCCCTCCGCGCTTCTGCTTCTTAGTGTGTAATTGTTTTACTGCATTTGGAAACATCTGCTTTCGTAAGAAAGAGACGTTGCAAAGATACTAATTAATTTTATTAATGCAAAATTTTACTCACTTTTTTATATTATAGAGGGTATAGGGAGTTAGGAGTTCTTTCTCCGCTTCGCTATGAAAGCGCCCCTTTCAGGGTCGAGCGAGGAGTTCTGTGTTGGTAATGTCCTCTATCTCCTTCTATCTCCCTTTATCTTCATATATCTACTAAACAAGCACATAACCTATTTATATATAATTTCCTAATGAAAACCAAAAATATACTAAAATGTTTTCTCCTTAAGTGAATTATTAATAACTTTGCAGGGTAATTGGTTAATAATGCAAAGTTATGAAAAAGATTCTCTATATAATAGCTGCAGGGCTGTTGGTTGCTTTGTCCTCTTGTGGAAACAAGTTTAACATCGGCGAGAAACTGGCGCAGATGCTGGGCAAGGAAGACACTACAGCTGTGGCTGAATCTGCGGAGGCTAAGGCTGAAGCAAAGGTTGAAGCAGAAGCAGAGGAGAACCAATGGACAGAAGAGGCTGTCGTGAAACGTGTGAAGGAGATTTACGCTCGCGTGAACGAGGAAATCAGCAAGCCAGAAATCAACTTCAAGGCGATTGACGAAGAATTCTGCTCCAAGGACTATAAAGAACTTTTCCAGCAGGCAGTCAAGGCGGAGGAAGGTAGAGATTTCGATGACCTTTGCTTCATAGAGTACCAGCCGTTTGACCAAGGACTGGAGGCACCTATCAAGGTGAGCAACATACGCGCAGAACTTCTTACGGGCGACCAGGCTGAAGTGACGTTCGACTTGTCGGAAGAGAAAAGTGCCGCCAAATGCTCGTTGGGCTTCGTGCTCTACCTTGAGGATGGCAAATGGATGGTGCATGACATTCTCACCATACCCGAGGAACATAAGGGAGTGTGGGATTACATGACTAAATATGTGGAAACACACAAGCGATAAGGTGCCGCCCTGTATTCCTTCGTAGGTGAGGAAAAGGACCAGGCACACTCAAGTAGAAGAATATGAAATATGCAATAATAGCAGCTGGTGAGGGCTCTCGGCTTGCACAAGAAGGTGTGAAGGAACCCAAACCGCTGGTTATGGTGGGAGGAGAGAGGCTTATTGACCGCCTTCTGCGTATCTTTATGGACAACGGGGCAGAGGAGATAGCGGTTATATGTAACGACATGACAACCCTTGTGAGCAAGCATCTCGAGGAGATAAGGCAACAAGGGCTTGGCGGAAGGCAAGTGCCTCTGCGGTATATCGTGAAATCAACACCCAGCAGTCTTCACAGTTTCTATGAACTGACATCACTTCTGGGCGATGGGAAGTTTGTGCTTACAACAGTTGACACGATATTCCGCGAGGATGAGTTCGCCCGCTTCGTGAGCGCCTTTGAGGCCAGCGAGGCAGACGGGTGTTTCCCTGTGACCGACTATATCGACGACGAGAAGCCTCTTTATGTCGGAGTGGGCGATGATATGACCATAAGCGGATTCTATGACGAACCGCACGATTGCCGATATATAAGTGCAGGCATCTATGGACTTCGTTCCTCTGCAAAGGACATAGCAAGGCATCAGATAGAGCAGGGCACAAGCCGCATGCGCAACTTCCAGCGCGCTCTGGTGGCAGCAGGGCTCTCTATCAAGGCGCACCCCTTCTCTAAGGTGCTCGATATTGACCACCGCGAGGATATAGAAAAAGCGGAAGAGTTGTTAAACCAACAATCCCGTTGATGCATCTAAATGAGGAAATGAAAGATAAATGAAGGCATTACTGATATATCGTGCTGCCCAGTTCTCGCCCAACAGCGTTGAAAAGGACAAGATGATTCTTGAGGCTGTTGGCGAGGAACTATGGAACAAAGGACACGACGTTACGTACGTTGCCGAAGAAAACATCTCGGACGACGATGATGCAGACGTCATTCTCTCTATGGGACGACTGCCCGAGACGATTGAATGGCTCGCACGCAAGGAGCAGCAGGCAAGACTAACTGTGAACAGCAGCAAGGCTCTGAGGAACGCCTCCCGCTCAACGATAGAGCGGCTGATGCGCGAGAACGGTATCCCTGCAGCACCTCTCGAAGGTGATGAGGGCTATTGGCTGAAGCGAGGCGATGCTGCTGCCCAGCAGAAAGGTGATGTGGTGTATGCTAAAGACGGCGAGGAGCGTGAACGCTTGCTGGCCGACTTCAAGGCGCGTGGCATAAGCGATGTGGTTGTTACCGCTCATGTTGCGGGCGATCTCGTTAAGTTCTATGGTGTCAGAGGCACAGGATTCTTCAAGTGCTTCTATCCTACGGACGACGGAGAAAGCAAGTTTGACAACGAACTTCATAACGGCGCGGCACATCATTATGCCTTTGACAACCAGCAGCTCATGACGACTGCCGAAAGGCTTGCTGCGGTCATAGGACTCGATGTCTATGGAGGCGACTGCATAGTGCGTAGCGATGGCACTTTCGCTATTATCGACTTCAACGACTGGCCCAGTTTCTCCCGTTGCAGGGAAGAGGCGGCAAAGGCGATAGCGTTGAGAGTTGAACTTTGAACATTGAACTTTGAACATTGAACTTGAAACATGACGCTCGGGTCGAGCGATAGGTTATAGGTTATAGATTTTTATGGCAACATTCAAGGAGATGCTTCAGGCATCGTTTAAAAGCAAAGACACAGAGGAATGGCTCGATGTCTATTTCACCCGTCCCATAGGACTGGTGTTTGCCATTTTCTGGAACAAACTGGGCGTTCATCCTAACGTCATCACTATACTGTCTATTTTTCTTGGTGTGGGAGCGGGCATAATGTTCGGCCATACCGACCTTATGCATAACATTCTGGGTGTTCTGCTGCTTATGTTCGCTAACTTCTGCGACAGTACCGACGGCCAGATGGCCCGTCTCACGGGAAAGAAGACGCTGTTGGGCAGGGTGCTCGACGGCTTCTCTGGCGACTTGTGGTTTGCAACCATTTATTTTGCTATAATCTTCCGTCTTTTCAATCAGAACATACCTGGCACAGAATTGCATTGGCATCTGCTCATTTTCGTGCTTGCCTTCGTGGCTGGCGTGATGTGCCACTCGCCACAAAGCTCGCTTGCCGATTATTACCGCCAGATACACTTGCTGTTCCTTAAAGGGAAGGAGGGCAGCGAACTGGACAACTATGCTCAGCAGCGGCAAATCTATGAGAATCTGCCGAAAAGCAAATGGTTCGACAGGTTGTTTTATTACAACTACGCCAACTATTGCAAGAGTCAGGAGAAGCGCACCCCGAAGTTCCAGAAGATGATGGAGGTGGTAAAAGAGCGCTACGGGAGTGTGGAGAACATGCCGCAAGAACTGAAGGAACAATTCATTAAAGGGAGTCGTCCGTTGATGAAGTACACCAATATCTTGACCTTCAACGTGCGTGCAATAACTCTCTATATCACTTGCTTGCTTAACTGCCCTTGGGTGTACTTACTGGTGGAGATTCTCATTTTGAGCATTATTTATATATACATGCACAAGAAGCATGAGTCACTTTGTGCAGAGATAACAAACCAAATATGACAAGAGGACTGATATTCGACTATGGCGGCACCATAGATACCCGTGGAGACCATTGGGGAAAGGTGTTGTGGAAAGGATATGAGAGATGCGAAATTCCAATAACCGAGGAGCAGTTTCGTGAGGCTTATGTCCACGCGGAGCGCACTCTCGGGCGCAACCCTATAATACAGCCTTCATACACATTCCGTAAAACGCTCGACATGAAACTCCGCATCGAGATGGAACACCTTATGACTCAAGGTTACTGGAACGTCAGCGAGGAGGAGTATAAGGCAAAGCACGACCAGTTGCTCGACCTCCTTTATGGCGAGGTGTGCCAGGTGGTGGGCGAGAGCCGTAGCGTGCTAGATGTGCTCAAGGAGAGCCATCCTATGGTGCTTGTGTCAAACTTCTATGGCAATATCTCAACGGTACTTAAGGAGTTTGCTCTTGACGGTTATTTCAAGTCAATAATAGAGAGTGCTGTGGTAGGTATCAGAAAACCCGACCCAAGACTTTTCGGTCTTGGTGTTGAGGCGCTTGGTTTGCCTGCTGGCGACGTGACAGTTGTGGGCGACAGTTTTTATAAAGACATTCTGCCCGCTAAGAAGATAGGTTGTCACACCATTTGGATTAAGGGATTGGGATGGACAGACGAGCAGTATGATGAGACTGTTCCTGACAAGGTAATAGAAAGACTTGACGAATTAATAGACATATTTAAGGAGAATAAATAGGATAACAAGAAAGAAATGAAGAAAACGTTATTGACATTCTTCGTGATAATAATCGCGATAGGAGTGAAAGCACAGAACATCACAGGACAAATTATTGATGCCTCCACGGGCGACAGCATTCCTTATGCAAGCGCCATTTACAAAGGGCATCATGTAATGGTGTCGAGCGATGGAGGCGGACGCTTCTCCATAGCACGGCATAACGGTTGGGCGATAACGTTCAGCGCCGTGGGATATAAACCGCAGAAGGTTACCATTAATGCGAAAACCGTAGGAAACCTCGTGATTAAGTTGCAACCTGCCGAGGCTCATGCCCTGGAGGGCGTAACGGTAAGGGCTAAGCGAAAGAAGTATTCGCGTAAGAACAATCCTGCTGTGGAACTGATGAAGAGGGTGGTGGAGGCGAAGAAACGCACCGACCTCGCTAATCACGACTATTACCAGTATAACAAGTACCAGAAGATTACGCTGGCGTTCAACGACCTCAAACCGGCAGAACTGGAGAGCGAGTTCTTCCAGAAGAAGAAATGGCTGCTCAATCAGGTGGAGCCAAGTCAATACACAGGAAAACTGATACTGCCCATCAGCGTTGACGAGACGGTAACAAAGAAGATATACAGGAAGTCGCCGAAGTCGGAAAAGGACATTATCATAGGACAGAGTTCTACTGGTATCAACGACCTTATAGAGACGGGTGATATCCTCAACGTCGTGCTGAAGGATATCTTCACAGATGTAGACCTCTACGACGACCAGATACGACTGCTGCAATATCCTTTCACATCGCCTATAGGAAAGAATGCGGTGGCGTTCTATAGATACTATATCGAGGACACGGTAAAGATAGGCAACGACTCGTGCTATCATCTGCAGTTCTTGCCCAACAACCAGCAGGACTTCGGCTTCCGCGGAGAGTTGTACATCATAGCCGACTCTACGTTACACGTGAAGAAATGCAACCTCACGATACCGAAGAAGAGCGATGTGAACTTTGTGGACAATCTTCAGATAGTACAGGAGTACACACAACTGGCCAACGGAGAGTGGGCTCTGACAGTCGACGATATGTTCGTGGAGTTGTCGCTAACGAAGTTCCTCTCGAAGGCGGTGGTGATGCGAACCACCCGTCTTAGCGATTATGCCTTCGATGAGATTCCCAATAAACTCTTTAAAGGAAAGGCGCGAGAACGGCGCGAGGCCGATGCTATGATGCGCGACCAGGCGTTCTGGCAGCAATATCGTGCTGTTGACCTCTCAAAGAGCGAGAGTTCGATGGGCGACTTCATCAAGGGAATGGAGAACATGAAGGGATTCAAGTTCATTATCTTTGGTGCTAAAGCCCTCATCGAGAATTTCGTGGAGACAGGAAGCAAGGACCATCCGAGCAAGGTGGATATAGGACCTGTCAACACCATGATTTCAAAGAACTTTGTTGACGGACTCCGCACACGTATCAGCGCTCAGACGACGGCAAACCTTAATAAACATTGGTTCCTTTCCGGCTATTATGCTCACGGCTGGAAGAGCAAGAAGAACTATTATAAGGGAGAACTCACATACAGCTTCAACAAGAAAGAGTATCTGCCTCGTGAGTTCCCGCGCCGTACTCTCACCTTCACCAGCACCTATGATGTATGCTCGCCAAGTGATAAGTTTGTGAATACCGATAAGGATAACGTGTTCACGGCGTTCAAGTGGAGCAAGGTGGACAAGATGATGTTCTATAACAGGCAGAAACTGGCTTTCGAGTATGAGATTGAAGGCGGACTGAAACTGGAGTCAAGCCTGAAGGCCGAGGAATTCGAGGCGACGGGAAATCTCTTCTTCACGCCGATGAATCTTGAGGAGCAGTTGCCTGATCCGAACATCAAGGAGTATTACCACGGGCACGGAAAGTTGCGCACAACAGAACTGACCTTCGGAGTGAGGTTCGCTCCTGGCGAGACCTACATCAACACCAAGCAGAGGAGAAGTCCAATCAACCTTGATGCGCCTGTATTCACGCTCTATCATACTATGGGATTGAAGGGATTCCTCGGTGGACAGCACGCATACCACTTCTCCGAAGCGACCATCTACAAGCGCTTCTGGATGAACAGTTGGGGCAAGATAGACATGCATGTGAAGGCAGGAATGCAATGGTCGAAGGTGCCGTTCCCGTTGCTTATTGCGCCGGCGGCAAACCTTTCGTACATCGTGGAAGACGAGACATTCAACCTTGTCAACAACATGGAGTTCTTGAACGACCGCTATGCATCTCTTGACATTTCGTGGGACTTGAACGGAAAGATATTCAACCGTATTCCTTTGCTTAACAAACTGAAGTGGAGAGAGTATATCGGCGTGAAATGCCTTTGGGGCGCGTTGTCTGACAAGAACAACCCCTTCCTCGAGCAGAATGCCGGCGATGCAGGGCTGATGTACTTCCCTGAAGGCGTGTCGGTTATGGACAAGAACCGCCCATACGTGGAGTTGGTGGCAGGTATTCATAACATCTTCAAACTCCTGCACATCGAGTACGTTCGCCGTCTCAACTATCTTGACCTGCCTACCGCTCACAAGCACGGCATAAGATTCATGCTCCGCATGACATTCTAAATACTGATAGTTGAAGAAACAAATAAGAAAGAAATTAGAATAACTGGGATGTCCTTTTCCTGCACGCAGGTTTTCATTCCCAATTATTCTAATTTCTTTCTTTTATTGTATATACATAAAAAAGCCGAGAGAGTTTCACAACTGTCTCGGCCCATTCTAACTAACTTATTATCAACTATTCATTACTCATTATTGTTTCCGAGTGCAAAGATAGTAATAAATCTTTATCAAACAAACTTTTTCATGAAAAAATTACGCAAACGTTTACGAAAAATGCGAAAAAAGTTTCGATTTCGTTTTGCGTAACGTTTTTTTTTATTATATTTGCACCACAATCCAACAAGCAGTCAAGCCAACAGGTCAAAACTTAGCAGTTTTTTTATTTGGCGAATAATAAAAAGTGAACATTCTATCAACTGTAGCTTAGTAATCGAAAATTGAAATGAAACGACGCAGAACATCTTTAAAGGATTTGGCAGAACAACTGGGAGTTAGTATTGCCACTGTCTCGCGAGCCTTGAGAAATTCGCATGAAGTGAGCGACGACATGAAAAAGCGTGTTCAAGAACTGGCAAAATCGCTTAATTATAGACCAAATCCCTTTGCGCAGAGTCTTAGGAAAGAGGCTCCGAGAATCATCGGAGTGGTGTTGCCAAATATGGTTACTCACTATTATGCTGCCGTGCTCGACGGCATAGAAGACTATGCCACAAAGTCAGGTTACTCGGTAATTAGCGCTAACAGCCACGAGGACCACAACCGTGAGGAGTTCGCTATAGACAATTTCGTGAGCATGCACGTTGAGGGCATCATCGCCTGCTTAGCACAAGACACCGTTGACTACACCCATTTCAGGGAACTTCACGACATGGGCATCCCTCTGGTTTTCTTCGCCCGTACATGCCTGCCAGAACTCTTCTCTTGCGTTGTGGCTAACGGCGACGAGGCGGCTCAGGAAGCAACGCAACATCTCATAGACCACGGAAGCAAGCGAATAGCCTTCCTCGGAGGTCCCAACCATCTTGATATGGTGCGTCGCAGGAAACACGGATATCTGGAGGCTTTAAAGGAGAACCGCATACCAATAGACCGCACTCTGGTGGCTTGCGGAAAGATTGACTATGATGTGGCAAAGGCGGCGACAAAGGAGTTGCTGATGCGCGAAGACCGGCCAGACGCCATACTCGCTTTTAACGACATCATCACCTATGCCGCTTTCGACGCCATCAAGGAACTTCACCTGCACATCCCTCAGGATGTGGCGATTATAGGATTCAGCGACGGCGACACCTCTGCTTATGTCACACCTCGACTCAGCGTTATTGCCGACCAGGCACACGAGCAGGGACAGAAGGTTTGCGAGTTGCTGCTCAATCAAATTGCCGGCGACCACAAGATTCGCAAGATAGTCGTTCCGATGACGCTTAAGATTAGAGAGTCGAGCGACAAAATATAAGGGAAGTATATACAATTAGTCCCCATTGCTAACGACTCCCCGCCCCTGTAGGGGAGGGGCAGGGGTGGGGTCAGTAATTAAAGGAAGGAGATAGAGGGAGATAAAAGGAGATAGAGAGAAACACAGTCCCCACCCCTGGCCCCTCCCCTTCAGGGGCGGGGAACCATCGGGCGCTGGCCGAAGGGAAAAGCAATTACTGGTAGGGCATTTTACGGAATACCATCCATAGTGGGGTCAAACAGTATATAATTACAAAATATAATCATCGTTACACCTTATTAATATTATATAAGGAGGCAAACCTAGGTCAGTCAGGTTTGCCTCCTGGCTTTGTCACTTGTGCCTTGTAGAGGAAGAATAAGCGTTCAGCGTTCAGTGCGTTCAGTAGGTACTTTGACATGTTGTTTTGTTTCAAAATACCTTCTATTATTATATAACTAATTAATAATTAATAAGTTATATATATAATATGTATAATGAACGAGAAATTGCAACCTCTCATGTGGTTACTGAACGCTGAACGCTGAACGCCTGTACTATTTGGTATTCTTCTAAAGGATTGATTATCAGATGTATACATTGTTCTTCGCCACAACAACCACAATTCAAAGCCTATAAAAAGGCACAAAAAGCATCGTTTTTCTTCTCTAAAAAGCGTAAAAACATATGCGAAACGCTCTTTTTGATGCTTTTTCATGCACTTGCAGCGAATAAAGTGATTCTAAAAATAACACATAAACCACACTTCACGGCGCATTTATAGCAGAATGTAGCAAATAATTGCCGATTTCGATAGGCTAATGTACAGTTTTGCATATAGTACTGAAACATAAAAACGGCATTTATGGTTCTTGCAGGCTAATGTAGTCAAATAATATTGGTAACTAATTATATGTGTTTTCAATTGTCTTGTTTTTGGCAAATTATGGCCAAATTCGATTAGTGTTGCCATACACTATTATACTATTTTTGCAAATGTAGATAAAATATTGACGAATTTGGGTAAAAGTGGTGCCGATGTGATTGTTATTAGGAAAAATAATTTAACTTTGCCTTTCGTTAAGACTAACTTGCTTTATAAGAACTTAAAACCTTTCAAGGCAATACTACTACTTTTTTTTGACAAAACTACTATATTATTTAATAACTGTTATATGTTAGAAACGTGGATTATATGAAAGAAACGTGCTCAAAACTGAGTCATGGGTTTGCTATATGCAAGCGCATAGCTCTCATGCTGTTAATGTTCATTCCGCTCTGCGCTCTGGCTCAGAACGTGAATGTTCATGGAACCGTTACCGATGGCGCCACAGGCGAGGAAGTAATCGGTGCAACGGTCAAGGTGAAGGGTTCCACCGGAGGTACAATAACAGATGCGATGGGTAACTATTCCATCTCTGTTGCTCCTGGTTCTACCCTTGAGTTCTCTTACGTTGGCTATAACTCTACTACAGCCAAGGTCACTAAGGGAGGTGTCATAGACATCAAACTTACTGAAAACGCCACCATGATGGACGAGGTGGTTGTTGTCGGTTATGGTGTTATGAAACGCTCCGATCTTACCGGTTCGGTGTCTTCTATCGACGAGAAGGCAATCAAGCAGGGTGTTAACACTTCTATCGAGCAGGCTATGCAGGGACGTATTGCCGGTGTGCAGGTTACCCAGAACTCTGGTGCTCCTGGTGGCGGTATCTCTGTGCAGGTGCGCGGTATCAACTCCCTGGGCGGTAACGAACCTCTTTATGTGATTGATGGTATTGCTATGTCTGGTCAGACAGGCGACAACTCATCAGTACTGAGCAGCCTTAACCCTTCAGACATCACTTCTCTTGAGGTGTTGAAGGATGCTTCGGCAACCGCTATCTATGGTTCTCGCGCATCTAATGGTGTCGTTCTTATCACCACAAAGCGCGGTCAGGAAGGCAAGCCAAAGGTTGTTTACGAGGGCATGATGGGTTGGCAGTCGCTGCCTAAGCATCTCAAAATGATGAACCTCAAGCAGTATGCCCAGTTCTACAACGCGCGTGCTGAGTTGTGGGGATGGGGCGCTCTCGAACAGTATAAAGACCCGTATTTGCTCACCGATGGTACCGATTGGCAGGACGAACTCTTCCAGACAGCATTCATGCACCAGCATCAACTTGGTGTCAGCGGCGGTACTAAGGATATGAACTATAACCTCTCTGGCGGTTTCCTCGACCAGGATGGTATTGGTATCGGTTCTGGTTTCACCCGTGCAAGTTTTCGTGCTAATGTTGAGACCAATGTGAACAAGTGGCTTAAGATTGGTGCCAATGGTTATTTCGCTCGCACTAAGCAGATTATCACCTTCGACGATGCTGACGGACAGGGTGGCACCGTAATCCGCGATGCCATATCAATTACTCCCGATGTGGCTGCCCGTAATCCTGACGGCTCTTACGACTCTGGTGCCGAGAACGAGTACAACTACACAGAGAACCCTCTGTTTAAGGCTCAGATGATTGACAACTATGCGAAGAAGTCGCAACTTGACTACAACCTCTATGCTAACATCACACCAATTAAGAATCTCGTTCTACGCTTAGAATATGGTGGAAGTTTTTCATGGGCAAACACATATTATTTCCGTCCTGATTATACCTATGGCTCTAACAACTCTAAGGTTGAGTCGCTTCGCCAGCGTTACTCTAACACCAGCAATTATCACAGTTTCAAGCAGTATGCTACATACGACATAGATCCTATTAAGGACCAGCACTTGCAGATAATGTTAGGTCACGAGGCTCAGTGGGGCAACTGGGGGAGCCTCTCTGCTTCACGTAGGGGATTCATTTCCGATGCAATCCACTCTTTGCATGTTGGCGATGCCACCACTGCACAAAACGATGAGCAGAGTGACAAGTGGAGAATTGAGTCATACTACGGACGTCTCAACTATAATATTCTCGACCGTTATCTTCTTACTACTACTCTGCGTGCCGACGGTTCTTCTTCGTTCTATACTGATAATCATTGGGGCTGGTTCCCTTCTGTGGCTGTTGCATGGCGTATATCTCAAGAACCGTTTATGAAGGATCTCACATGGCTCAGTAATGCAAAGTTGCGTCTTGGATGGGGTCTCGTAGGTAACCAGAATGCAGGCTCGTTCGCATACGGCGTGGCAATGAAGACTGTTGCTACCGCTTGGGGTAACGGCTACTATGCTGGTAACTATGCTAACCGTGGTTTGAAATGGGAGAGCACTAAGTCGTGGAACGTTGGTCTCGACCTTTCGTTCTTCAACAACCGCATCGAGTTCATCGTTGATGCTTATTATAAGAACACCTCTAACCTGCTGATGTATGCTGTGTTGCCTACCTATCTTATTGACGAGGAAGGCTATCAGTGGTATTTTGGTGCAAAACCACCTTATGTTAATACCGGCTCTATTCGCAATAAGGGTATCGAGTTCACACTTAACACCGTCAACATCTCTACTAAGGACTGGCAGTGGCGCACAGGTGCAACACTCTCATTCAACCGCAACAAGTTGACCAAACTGAACAGCGACGACTCTTCTTTGCAGGGACGCATCGGCAACGACACTTACACACTCTCTGAAGTGGGAGGTCCTGTAGGTCGTTTCTATGGATGGAATGTAATCGGAATGTTCACCAAGGCAGAGGACTTCTACCAGAAAGACCCCAACGGTGCATTCATGATTGACAAGAATGGCGACCGCATTCCTGTGGCACGTCCTACCGACTCGGACGGCGCTATGTTCGACATCAAGCAGAACGGTATCTGGGTGGGCGACTATATTTATGAGGATGTCAACGGCGACGGCAAGATTACAGAGTCTGACCACAAGTACATCGGCAATCCTAACCCGAAGTTCACCTTCGGTCTTAACAACACCATCACTTGGAAAGACTTCGAACTGTCTTTCTTCCTCAGCGGTTCTTACGGCAACGACGTTTACAACGTGCTCCGCCAGACAAAGACCGACCCGAAGGGATGGGGTAACAAGATGGCATACGTTGCCAACTGCGCTAATATCGGAATGATTGACCCAGAGGGTTCTCTGAGCGATATCAATAACGTTTATATCACTAATGCAGGCACAGCAGAGTGCTGGCGCATCGAGCCTTCAGGCGGTGGCCAGAACAACAACAGCCGTATCTCTTCTGCATTCGTTGAGGATGGCTCATACATTCGTCTGAAGTCTCTCTCTCTTGCTTGGAACCTTCCTAAACGCTGGATAGGCAAAATCGGTGTTGACTGGTGCCAGGTTTATGCTAACGTGCAGAACCTCTTCACCATCACAGGCTACGATGGCTACGACCCAGAAGTGGGTGCCCAGGGACAGAGCGTTGTTCTTCAAGGACTTGATAACGGACGTTATCCTTCACAGCGCATTTACAACTTCGGTCTTAAACTTAACTTCTAATAATATATATAGGAATAGAATATGAAAAAGTTTAATATATTGCTGATGGGGGCTTCCCTTATGGTGATGGGGATGTTAACCACAAGTTGTGGAGAGGATTTCCTTGAGGTAACACCCGATAATGATTATACAGCAGATACTTATTATTCTTCCGATCAGGCTGTGCTGAAGGCAGTGGAGCCTCTGTACAACTATGCATGGTTCAACTACAACTACCGTGCTATGATCGGTATCGGCTCGGCACGTGCCAATGACGGATGGAACCCGTATCTCAATCCTCAGTATGCTACATTCCAGGTTACTGGTCTTGATGGCGACCTCGCTAATGCGTGGAAGTCGTTCTATCTCGTAATCTCAATGTCAAACCAACTTATCTCAGATATCAGCAGGTACTGCTCAAACGAGGTAAGCGAGGAGATTAAGAACCTTGCTCTGGGCGAGGCTTACCTGATGCGAGGCACAGCCTACTTCTATCTTGTTCGCTCATGGGGCGATGTTATCGTATATGAAGACAATGAGAAGATGACGCAGAATCCTGTTGTTCCTCTCACAAAGGAGGAAGACGTGCTGAAGTTCGTCATCCGTGACTTCCGCCGTGCTATGGATTTGCTGCCTGTTGCAAGCACCAGCATGCACGCCACCAAGTATTCTGCCGAGGGTCTCTTGGCAAAGGCTCTGCTCGCTCAGAGTGGCTGGAACAAGGGCGGTACACGCGACGAATCAACTCTTCAGGAGGTCATCTCATTGTGTGATGACGTTATTAATAATGGTCCTTACAAACTGTTGGACGACTATGCCGACCTGTTCAAGTATGACACCAACAATTTCTCTATGCAGAACTCCGAGACCCTGCTTGCTATGCACTGGGCAGACCCTATGACTGCACAATGGGGCGAGAAGAACGCTAACTTCTCCGACCTCGCATGGAGCGGTTCTTCTGACATAAACGTCTGGGGTGGTATCTATGCTTCTGTCGATATGCTCGAACTCTATAACGAGGACATCAGCGACTCTATCCGATTCCAGGCTACATTCTGCCTGCCAGGCATCTACTACGATTATTGGGACACCGGCAACGACCTCGTGGCTGCTGCCGACAAGACTCCTGCCAACGGATATAAGAATCCTTATGGATATGTTTATACAAAGAAGTTCTGCCAGTTGAAGAAGTGGGTTGTAGGAACAAAGGCCGACTGTAAGGGACACCTCGCAGATATGGCTTCTCCGCTGAACACATACATCCAGCGTCTGGCCGATGTTTATCTCATCAAGGCAGAGGCTATACTCGGCAACCAAAACAGCACATCTGATGCAGAAGGTCTTGCTGCCATCAACGCTATCAGAGAGCGTGCTAAGGTGAAGGACATGCTCACATCTTACACTCTTGAGGATATCATCAAGGAGCGCCGCAAGGAGTTCTGCATGGAGTTCTCCAACTGGTACGATATGGTTACATGGTACCGCTGGAAGCCACAGTACATGCTTCAGTACTTTAACAATCGCCAGCATCGTGCGTGGATGATTAATCAGGGCGACGTGATCTTCAACGCCGACCGCACCATCTCTTACCGCTCATTCCCCAACCGCCAGTCTTCTGCATGGTATTTCTATAACGACGACATGTCTCCACGCGGCTGCTACTGGAACGACTGCATGCGCGAAGAGGATTCAGAGACTATCATCCAGACTAAGGAAGAGGGATATACCTATGATATGGATGCTCTCGCACGCGAACGCGACGGTTACGACCCTGTGACTCTCAACGAGACAAATATCTTCTTGCCTTATCCTGAGTCTGACGTAATCCGCAATCCTTACTTCGGCAAGCCTGCAGAGAACTATGATTTTGGTGAATAACAATTTAACGATGACAAAAATATGAATAAGATATTGAAAATGAAAAAAGAAGTCCTGATGGCAGTTCTTCTTGCTGTCATCTCATTCGGCTTCACCGCTTGTAGCGACGACGACAGTAGTGGCGGCGGACAGCCTGTAATCACAGGCGTGCGCGTCTGCGACCCTGCTAAGGCCGACAGCCTTTTCACAAAGTCACCACAGGGACAGGTAATTGCCATCATCGGTAAGAACCTGAGCAATGTGACAGCTGTTTACATCAACGACCAGAAAGTGGGATTCAGCCCTACAATGAATACCGACCACAGCGTTATCGTGACCGTGCCTTCAGAGACCAAGGGTTTCCAGCTTACAGCCTTTAACTCTGACCTGAAAGACGAGATTCGCGTGGTTACATCTCACGGAACAGCCACCTACGCCTTCAAGGTGCTGGGCGCTTATCCTCAGATCACCCGTATCCAGGGCGCTTATCCTCGTGCTGCTGGTGACATACTGAATGTATACGGTCTCAACCTTTACAGCATCGAGGCCATCTATTTCACCTCTGCCACCGAGGAAGAGCTCAACACAACGGAGTGGGAGACTGTACCTGGTACTCATGTGCCAGTATCTAACTATGACGTGTTGCAACAAGACCGTTATATTAATGCCAGCCAGGTGTATGAGGTTGCCTCTCAGTTGGCTCTCACCACACCTGACCTGCCATTCGACGAGGGCTGCCTCGTTATCGAGTGTGCTGCAGGCATCGTGTATATTCCTTACACTAAGGTTCCTGGCAAACCTGTAATCACCAGCGTCAATACCGATATGCCTATTCCAGGCACCGATCTCATAATAAAAGGTCGTGAGTTTGTACAGGTGGAGAGTGTGACCTTCGGTGACGTTACCCTTACTCCAGATCAGTTCACGGTAGCAGAGTCAGAGGATCAGATAACCATTGCATTCACAGAGGAGATGAAGCCTACTGACGGTTCTAGCACGTCATTGACTGTTACAACTCCTGGTGGAAAGGCAACACAGGACTACTTCTATGTCTATAGCAGCATTATCCTGAACTTTGAGGATGGTTTCGCTACGGATAACGGATGGGGACCGAACGGTGAACTGATGTCAGAGGCTACAAGTGCGAGCATCCCTTATGTTAGCGATGGCAAATTCTGGCGTATCAAGTCAAGTGATGCCGGATATAACTGGTGGTCTGTGATGTGCTACTTCCGTAAGGACTGGAACGGCAACTCATTCTCATTGCCAGGCTTCGACAAGATTCCTGCAAGCACCCCAACTGACGAGGTATATCTCGCTATGGAGGTGTGGGACAACAATACCGACTTCGGTGGTGCCCAGAATCCTTTCCTCCACTATCAGATACAGACCATAGGCGATGCCAAGACGTATTGCGCGTTTACCTTAGTTGTTGGAGCTGATGGTAATAAGAATATTGGTAACTGGGTGGATGACGCTTATGTAGAAAAACCACTACGTGCCATTGACAATACACAGCCAAAAGAACAATGGTACCGTCATGTAGTGAAACTGAGTAGTTTCCAGACGACAGATGGCGACACATGGGCTGGCAAGACCTATGGTGACGTTGTTGCTGATGGTGTCAACCAGATTCGTCTCATGCACATGAACTGGACAGCAACTCCTTCTTCTATGGATATAATGCTTGACAACGTACGTATCCTGTATGTTCCTGCCGCTAAGTAAATGAGTCCAATATTTAAGAAATACAAGAATATGAAAAAGAATATATTCAACGTTGCACTACTGCTGCTCCTCGCCTTCGTGGCGGGAGCATGCAGCGACAGCGACGACACCAAGAAGGTGGACAACGGACGCCGTAGTGGTGCTGCCACACAACTCATAGTGCTCGACAACGCCGAGAACGAACTCTCTAACCTCAGTTTCTCGCTGGGAGCCAGCAACTACATCGTGGGCATTAATTGCGACGGCGACTGGACAGCTACCGTGGATGCCGACTGGGTGAAACTGTCTAACTATGCTGGTTACGGATTTACCAACAAGAACAGTTACACACGCGTATCGGTTGATAAGAACCCCGGAGAGCAGCGTACAGCAACTCTTACCGTCAAATCGGGCAACATCACTCGCACAGTAACCATCACGCAGAAAGGTTCAAGCAAAGACCCGGGCGACAACTTCATGAGCGCATTCGAGTTTGTTGAGAACCTGAAGATGGGATACAACCTCGGTAATACTCTCGACTGTAACCCCGACATCACAGACCCGAGTACCGCTTCATGGTTTAAGCCAACGAGCGACCTCGACTGGGAGACAGTATGGGGACAGCCAAAGACAACACAGGCAATTATCGACGCTATCGCAGAGAAAGGTTTCAACGTAATCCGTGTGCCTGTAACATGGTATCCTCACATGGATGCTGACGGCAATGTCAACGAGGTGTGGATGACACGTGTGCAGGAGGTTGTTGATTATGTTATCAATGCTGGTTGCTACTGCATCCTTAACGTTCAGCACGACTCAGGCACACGTGGTGGACGCACAGACGGAGCAGGGTGGCTGCAAGCAAGCGAGACGGAGTATCCTCAGACAAGCGTGAAGTTCAAGAAACTCTGGACTCAAATCGCCACCCGCTTCAAGGACTATGACGACAAGCTGCTCTTCGAGGCATTCAACGAGATTCTTGACAATAGCGACAACTGGGGCGACCCAGCCGATGCCTCTGCATATAGCGCTATCACAAAACTCGAGCAAGATTTTGTTGACGTCGTTCGCTCTACAGGCGGCAACAACGAGTTCCGCAACCTCGTGGTAAATCCATACAGCGCAGGCTCTACAGCAGCACGACTTGCTGGATTCCAGTGCCCTAATGACAAACATCCAGCACACCTGCTCGCTTCTGTCCACAGCTACGATCCTTACTGGTTCTGCAACGACACGGACGACGCGGCAAGTCAAGGAAACTACATCAACATGTTCGACTCTAGCTGCCAGGCTGATATCGACGGCGTCTTCCAGCGCATCGACGCACGCTTCCTCAGCGAACTGGGCATGCCTTACTTCCTCGGAGAGTTCGGTGCCATCGGCACTCATCCCGACATCTCTGAACGTGTGAAGTATGCTAAGTACATGAAGCAGAAGATGACTCAGTACAGCACAGCCGGACTCTGGTGGATGGGTCTCTACGACCGCAAGAAAGGCGAGTGGTATGAGGAGGAGATTGTAAACGCACTCTTTCAGTAATCCACGTACTGATTTTTTTAACCCCCGGGGGACTTGCTCTACAGGCGAGTCCCCTTTTTTATTCACTCATTAGGGGAGAAGATTCGATGGTGAAGCGATGAACCTTAGAATTACATGAATATGGAATGTTATTAGGGAACTATTTGACCTTTGAGGTATTAGTGGGTTGCTCTTGAATTCGCCCTAACTTCAAGCCTATAAAGACAGGAAAGGGCTTCGACGTGGTGCGCTATGTTATGGCCGTGAGCAACGAACTCCTCTGGGCACTCGATGGCCTGGTAGAGAAAGAGTGAGTAGGCCCATGGCGTTTCAGCGTTTCAGCGTTTCAGGGTGTCAACAAGGTATCACACCCTCTATATAAGAATACTTAACTAATT
>OMXS01000001.1 GCA_900315095.1 uncultured Prevotellaceae bacterium
CGGCACTTTGCTTGACCCTAACGACTTCTCGCTGATGTGTATTCTTGCCGATAGCGAGGCGCGTGCTGCCGATGCCGACAACCAGGCGATGACTCTCGTTGGGCGCATCGCAAAGATTTATGATGCCAAGAGTCATGACGGCAAGCGACTGGAGGTGCAACTGGTGCTGCGTAACCAAACAACGCTGTGGATGATTCAAAACGTTGACCTGCGCAGCGACCTCAATGAGCAGCTCGATGTCTATCCTTTCACACTGGAAGACCAATGGGCAAAGACTGTGCTTACAGGCTCGCGACGCGACGGGAATCATTGTTATCCGCTCGACCGAGTGCCTATCAAAGCCGACAGTAACCAGACCGTGCACCTCGTGGTGATAGGAAACGGGGCGCTGGCAGAGAACATTGCCATAACCGCTGCACTCGTAGCGCACTACCCCAACTATGTTCGCGACAACTCTCTGCGCACCCGCATCACCATCGTATCGCCCGACACCGACCACTCGTGGAG
Organism: uncultured Prevotellaceae bacterium; assembly: GCA_900315095.1. Lineage (GTDB taxonomy): Bacteria > Bacteroidota > Bacteroidia > Bacteroidales > Bacteroidaceae > Prevotella. The sequence goes on from OMXS01000001.1 coordinate 508, forward strand.
CAATTTCAGACAGCGACAGAAGGCACTTTTCGACAATTCTTACTGGCGAACGATTCCTCTGGAAGGCTCTGCGGCACAGCCATTCTTCCACCGTCCGATGTACAGCGGCACGCGCGACGACTTCGTTGACGTTGACTGGGAGTTTGCACTTGGCAATGCCGACGACCCATTGCTGCGCCAGAAACTCGACCAATGGGCACAAGACCCGCACCAGCAACTCACCATAGCCCTCTGCGACAAGGACGAGGAGAAGAACTATGACCTTGCTTTCACGCTGCCCGATGCCGTCTATGACAAGAAGATTCTTGTGCTCGTGGCCATGAGCAAGGCAGAAGTGATGGAGACGGTATCGCTCTCTAACTCGATGTATAGCGAGGTGCACCCGATAGGGATGATAAATAAAGGTCACGATGTGAGCATGCCCGTGATGCAGATGGCAAAGCGGCTGAACTACTTCTACAGTTGCAGTTTCGACGGAAAGGGCGTTCCCACGTCGATGCCCAAAGACGAGATAGAAGAGAAATGGGCACAGCAAACCTCCGTGGCGCTGCGCTTCTCTAACATATACAACTCGATGACGCTGCCCACGAAGATGCGTTCGCTGGGGCACGACGAGAACGACTGGGACAAGTTCTACGCCTTGACGAAGGATGAGATACGCCAAACGGCTGCCGTTGAGCATAACCGTTGGAGCGTGGAACGCCTCATTCTGGGATTCCGTCCGCCTACAGACAGCGAACGAGCAGAGATAGAGGAAAACATAGAACAACTCGCCGCCGCACGCCGAAGGGGCGAAAAATCGGAACTGAACGACTTTAAGAATATGTATAAGAAGCGCAAGATACACTACGACTTGTGCTCTTACGCCGAACTAGGCATAGACAAGACGGGACAGGACGTGCGCATCTACGACTATGACCTCACCGCATGCATACCGCTAATAGCAAACTCCTATCATGAAGACGGACAAGAACACGCCTAAGACATACTACATCCTGCGCTTCATGCACGACGATGCGATGCACCGAAGGGGCGAGAAGATGCTCAATGCAAAGAACGAACTGCGCATTGGGCACAGCGAGGAGTGCGACTTGCGGTTGCCTAACCCCGCCCCCACCGAAGACGCGGCGCTCGCCATAATAGTCCCTTCACCATCATCAGAGCGGAATGCTGAGACAGCCGCTTCATGGAGGCTTGTGCGTCTCTCACCATACAAGCAGCATGAGGTGCGCGTCAACGGCACGCCCGTGACACATGTTCACCGCCTCGCCGACGGCGACCGTATCAGTTTCGAGGGACAAAGACAGGAACTGCAGTTCAGCATCCATCACGATGACATGTATAACTCACAAGGCTTGGTGATGAAAACCAGCATGCCGCGATGGACAATAGCGCTGCTGGTGGCCGTGCCTGTCATTCTCTTCGCTGTGCTCTTCGCCATGATGCGTAATGCAAACGCCCAGATGATGGACGACTCTTTGGCAGAGAGAGTTAAGGAGTCGGTGCTGAAAATGCAAGCCGACTCGGTGTGGCTTGTGGCCATCAACGACGGCGACACCGTGCGGTTGCAGTCACACTCGTTCTCCGCCGACAACCAAACGACCATCGGCACGGCATTCCTCACGGAGGACTCGATGCTCATAACGGCGCGCCACTGCCTCGAACCGTGGCTCAACGACCCTGTAGCACCTACTGTTAGCGACACCACCGAACTCTCCTCGCTGCCCGTGCGATGGGCAATGGTGGCGGAAACTGCCAACCAGAACGAAGGCAAAGAGGTGATGGCGCTCATCACATTCGTGTCACTATGGAAGGACGGCGACAACAGCGGGCCTGTCGCAAGGCTGCGTTCGACGGACTTCACGATGAATAAGTCACGCGACGAGATAATAGAAACGGGTGACTTCGACCACGAACTATATTGGCGAAGCATACTGGCGCGCCACCGCCGCACCGACATGACGCTGGGTGATATTGCCTGGATGCAGGTATCGCCGCAAAGTATTGGTTTACCAAAGAGCGTTATTCGCCGCGCCACCTGCGACGACATGAAGCAGATGCTGGCAAAGACGGGACGCAAACTATACTTTATGGGGTTCCCGTCATCACAGGAACGAGGTTTCGAGAAGTGTGATGACGAACTCCGACAACCTGTCCGCATCGGCGAAGACGGACTGCCCGATGCTGTGCTTGCGCACAACGGCGACATCCGTCCGGGATTCTCTGGAGGTCCGGTGATGGTGGCCGATGGCGGCACAGCCATCGTTGTGGGTGTCGTTTCGGTGGTTGACCAAGTGAGTGACCAGCGCAAGTACTCGGTGCCTGTGACTGAAATGGAGAGGCAAAAGCAAGAGAACTGAATCTTATGATAGAGCAAATGACCATAGAACAACTGCTGGAGGCATATCCCGAAGGCATCGCAGAGGGTTTCGCAGGCTATTGCGATGAACTCTCGGCGTGGCAGTTGATTGTGGATGTGACAACAAAGTTGTTGGATGATGGGTGTTGGATGATGGTTGACGGACAACAAAAAACGGTTGATATTTCGCCCGCTTGCATCGCCATCAACGGCTCAGGATTCGCACTTGTGTCGCTTCCCGACTGTCACGACGATGCTTTCGATGCACCAGAAATCATCAACAGCCAACAGGCGACACCCGAGAAAAGTGCTGTTTGGGCGCTTGCTGCCACGGTGTTCCGCATGGTCATGGGATGCAACATAATGAACGGACGAGGCGGAAAGGCACAAAAGGCAACATCGAAACTGCCGTTCATGCGCAACGAAATGCCTGCTCTGAGCCGTCTGGTACAGCAATGTCTCGACTACGATGTCACCAAACGCCCGTCGCTCGATGAGGTATTGGTCGCCGCAAAGGAAAATATGGAGCGCTGCCGAGAAGAAATGAAAGACGGACCGCGCATGAAACCCGAAACCGCCAGCAGCACATCGGCAACGCAAGCCGACTCGGCAGCATGGCCAGAAGAGATGATTCCAGCACAGAATTAAACCAAATGAATTTTAATTCATCATACATGCAAAGAGGAGTTAAGATTTATGGGAATGTAGGAGTATAGACATCATCACTTCTACACAACCAAACAAAAAAGAGAAAAGAATGAAAATAGCTATACTTATCATATCATTAATAATGTCGGTTACTGTTTCTGCACAGCAGAACGACAAGGAACTGAACAGCCTAGTGACGATGGTGAAGAACCTGAGACAAGCAGGCGTGGCAGAGCAGAAGCAGGCATTCAACAACACTTTCCAGTCGCTCGTTGCCGATACAGCATGGACTCCGATGAACGAACTGCGCGACAAGAACGGCGCCGAGTGCCCTCACTCGGATAAGTCACTACCGCGTTTCCGCCTTAACCGCATGCTCAGCAAGGCAGAACAGGTGCATCAAGGAGTGGCTGTGGCCACCAACGGCTTCATGAACGGACAAGACCCACGCTTCAACTACTCGCTATACGAAAAGAGTGTGATGGCAGGAAAGCGCGTGAGTTACACTTTCAGCGGGCGTGAGGGACGGCAGGTGTTCGTGGTGGTGCCATACAAGACATCGGCCAAACTTAACGCCAAACTGCTCGTAAGCGGCAAAGAAGCGGCATCATCGCAAAGACTCTCTGACGGCACTCTGGTGCTGGAATGCACCGAAAACATAAACACAAAGACACCGCTTACCCTCGAGATAAGCAACGAAGGCAGCGAGGGAATGGCTATGGTGATACTTAACCACAACACAAGACAATGAAAAGACATCTAAGAATCTTCCTTACAACAGCGTTGGTCACGGCTGCAGCATACACGGCAACGGCACAGGCAAAGTGGAAAGGGTTTTCTTCCACGCCCAATGCCGATGCCGATTACCAACGCAGCGTGGAACTAATGGGACAGGGAGATTACATGGAGGCGGCGCAATTGCTGCGCGCTATCTCTTCAAAAGTTGGTGAACTGGAGGGCAGACAGGCATATCTTGATATGGCTCGTCTGCTGAAAACCGAGGGAAACGCATGGAACCAACTGGGTAACAAGCACCAAATGGGGCGCGTGACAAGCCGCATGACTTTTATTGTGAACGAAGGGAAACACCTCGGATTGCTCAATGACAACGAGGCGGCGGCTATGACTGCCGACACAAAGAAACTGCAAGGAAACATTCTCTACGAAGAAGCCGACAACAGCATGGAGGCAATGGAACAGGCGAAAGAGTATTTCAGCAAAGCCATTACCATATATGACATGCTGTCGCAAGACAAGGATCGCGCCGTCACCCAGGTGGAAATGGCGGAACTGTTATATAAAGGCAAACACTATGACGATGCTCTGATTCTGCTCGATGCTGTCTGCTCTGACTATGAGGAATGGGCTGCAGACGAGTACATCGATGACAACCTGCTCTACGATGCGTTGTCTGCACGCGCTATGACACTTGCACGCCTCCAGCGTTTCGACGAGGCTCTTAACGACATATCACGAGGAGTGAAACAATACGGAGTAAAGAAAGGATGGCGATATGCCGAGATGCTGCGCAAGAAAGCAAAGATAATGATGCTTCGCCAGGAGGCAACGGGAGGCTCGAAAAGTGATGCCCTGAAGTGCTACAAGGAGGCTTTCGATTATCAGAAAGACTATGCACTCAGCCATCTGGCAAGCATGAACGATGCCGAGCGCGAGCAGTTCTGGATGCGCATGCGACCATTCATCGCCGACTGTTACCGTTTGGAGGATGCCGATGCAGCCTTCTTGTTCGATGTTACGCTATTCAGCAAAGGACTGCTGCTGCAACTTGGTCAGATGACTGACAACGGAAAAAACAGCACAGAGGCAATAGCTTCTCTCCGCCATACATGGCAGCAGATTCAGAAACGACTGCAGAAGGATGCATGCGCCATAGAGTTCGTGCAGTATGAGAAGCAAGACGAACAGCAGATGGGCGCTCTGCTGCTGCATAAGAGTGGCAAACCCGTGTTCGTAAAGATGCCGAAACCCGAGGAGATTATGGAACATAAGATTGGTGCCTTCACCGTGCGCCAGCGACTGGCGGGTGAACCTAACCGTCTGAACCAACTATACAAGGACACTACTGAACTACAAGCGAAGATATGGCCTGCGGCACTTGTCAAGGCAATAGGCAAGGACAAGAAAGTGTATTTCTCACCAGCAGGATTCCAGAACCGCATCGCCATAGAGTACATGTTACCTGCGCAACTCGATGGAGCAGACGTTTATCGACTCACGTCAACACGCACTCTGCTCTACTCTAAACCGCTAACCGACCGCCAGCGAGCACTCATCTGCGGCGGCATCTCATACGAAGCAGACATCAATCAGTCCACACTCAACGCTCAGCACTCATCTCTTAACGATCTACGCGCCTTCGACTATGCCGCAGGGAAGCACATGAAGTTCACTTATCTGCCTGGTTCACTGGCAGAGGCTGACACCATCAAGGCACGGCGAAACATGAAGGGTGACCTGCTGTTGACTGGTTCTAAAGTCACGGAACAACAGTTCTGCGAACTCGCACCAAAGTATCCCATAGTCAACATATCCACACACGGATTCTTCGGAGCGGCATCCACACCGATGGGCACCGACCTGAAACCATGTCTAACAGACGAGTCGATGTCTGAGAACTTCCTCGTTCTGGCTGGAGCAAACACCAATATCGGCGATGAAAACTTCGATAAAGAGCAGCGTGACGGACTTCTTTCTGCACTTGAGATGTCGGCTCTCGACCTCAGCGAGGTGGAACTGTTCGTTGCCTCTGCATGTCAGTCGGGTTCAGGATACATCACTGCCGATGGTGTTTATGGCATACAACGAGGACTGAAGAATGCTGGCGTAGGCGCAATGGTGGTAAGCCTGTTCAACGTCAGCGACAAGGCAACGAGCATAATGCTCTCCAATTTCCAGGCATTCATAGCGCGAGGCATGCCGCTTCACAAGGCTTTCATGGCGGCAAGAGAGACACTTAAGGCTCCGGCACAGCAGAAAAAGGTATATTTCGATGCTGCCCTGATGTCAACAGTGGTGCAAGGGGGCGATGACTTCAATCTCCCGCAATACACCAATGCCTTCATCTTGATTGACGCAGTTGATTTCTGAATACCGCACTCGGCTTTAGTCGATTAAAAGAACTTTGAATATAACAATTATATGAATAAGATAATAATCCTAATTGGCGTTATCGCCATGCTGTTCTCCACCAGTACCAAGGCACAAAGCAGTGACGTGGAACTGGAAGGACTGCAGGTGGGCGTGAACACCATGGATGACGGAACAAGAAAGAAAATCACCGGCATCGTAGAGCAGATGCAAGAGCAAGGGGGAGCAACACGCGGAGTGGTGAGCGACATCCTGAAGTCTGCTCTTACAGGTGGTATTACTGCCACACTCGACGTGATTGGTACGGAAATAGTAAACCTCGCACACTACAAGAAAAACCAAAAGCGCAAGTGGATGGAGATGATTGAGCGCGAGTGCAACTACACCGACAGCATACAGAACCTGCAAGGACTGCAGGACTTCTACTCCGAAACATCTACAATAGGTGCACTCGACCCTTCAAACCTCAATTTCAACGGTATCTCCATACGCGGAATGAGAGAAGGGAAAGAGGTTCTCTATCTCTCATGTCATATCGACACGGCGCGCCTGAGCCACCTCATTCAGCACAGTAAGTTCAACCTCGTGCTCGACACAATGGCGTTCCACCCCTACGAGTGCCACCTTCCTAACCTGCAAGCCAACGGCATACGTCTAATGAAAGGGCAGCAGAGCGAACGCGACAACTCATTCTCTTTCGATGAGCGAACAAACCTTCGCGTGGGCATTGAGATGGAAATCTTCTCGTCATGGATAAACGAGGCAGTAATGGTGATGGACAACGTGAAACTGGGTGAGTTCAAGATGAACATCAATATCAACACCCATGACCCTATTTTCACTTACTCGCGCCGTCAAATTGAGCAGAACAGACTTAACGCTCGACGTTCGGCAAACAACAATCAACTATCAGCCGCCGACACAACTTTCATCGGCATCGAAGGCGATTGCTTTGTGGTGCCACGCTCATTCATGCCGGTGAACGGCGGACAGCGCATGTGGGGAACGGGCGAATACAACATCAAGGTAAAGATGAGAGAGTCATGCCAGTTCTCAAACGACGAAGAAAAGAACAAGAAAATGAAGCAGTGGTATCGCGACTACAAACAACTGCGCAAGATGCAGCGCAAGGGCAAAGGAACAGAAGTGGGCGAATACTTCCGCACAGTATGGCAACAGAACGAGAACACCATCATGAAAAAGATTGTGAAATCAAGCATCGACTCTGGCGCTAAAGCTTTCGGACTATGATAAATAATAGAAAATAATAATTTAATAATCTCTGTTAGCTCCGTCTCCTCAGTGAACTCTGTGCAGCAGGAGCAAAACGGAAAAAACTAAACTCATAAATTCACAAAACAATGAAAACAAAGACTTTATTAATTGGTGCGGCAATGATGTTCGCCGTAACAGCAAGTGCACAAGAACAAACAGTAAGTGCACAGCCAAAAGCAGTGAATGAAACAGCACAGCTTCTCGGCATGGCAGGAGAACTGGTTAAGTATGGCTACAAAACCCAGAATGCACTTCCTTTGGTTCAGGCAGTACAGATTTACAAGAGCATTGGTGTTGTGCCAGAGGCAGAAGCAAAGAAAAAGGAAGTGGAAGGACAAAGCCTCGCTGAAGCAAGGAAGGCAAAGAACAACCCTGTGCAGTACGACCAGGCAAAGCTCATCGCTGATGCAACAGCTTATGCTGACGGCGACGAGAACATTCTGGGATTAATCAAAGGACTGGACGATGTACGTGGACGTGTTGGAGGCGAGACATATCACATGGATGTTGTAGATGCCGGACTTACCGATGTCTATACCATGCGTTTCCAAGGCGGTGAAGATGCCACCATCATTCTTAGCGGTGATGGTGACACCGACCTCGACCTTTATGTTTATGACGAGAACGACAACCTCATCGGCTATGATGATGACGGCACCGACGACTGCGTCGTTTCCTTCACACCGCGTTGGACTGGCAACTTCAAGATTAAGGTGAAGAACCTCGGTGACACCTATAACTCTTACACACTCATCACAAACTAGTTTTGCATGCGTATGTGCGTTACCACTAACGTATAAACTTTAGCAATAACGCTGATAAGTTTCACGCGCTCATCCTTGGTTGCTTACCAAAGGCTGAGCGCGTGAAATACTTTTATAGACACATCTTGAAGTTGTTGTTACTCTATTTCCTCTAACGAAACATCAACGACATTACAGTCGTAGCTCTGCACTTCTTCGGTTAGTTCTTGCCAAGAAACGAGGTTGTCGTGGGTCATTCGAGCCTCATCTTTCTTGTCTCCGTAAACATATCCCAGCACCTCATGCGATGCACACCAGCGCAGGTGCTCTGTCCATGCGAGAGTGGCGAGGATTGAACATTGAGAGCCGAGCGTTGAGGGCTGAGCGTTGGATGAAGAGTTTGGCGTATTGAAGGTGTATGTTGTCTTGCCAAACTCGCGGGTGATGGCGCCATTTGTTATTGCTGAACGTAGTTCTTGCAGTTTCGCCTTGCCATCTTTGCCGCTCTTCTCGAATGCCTTTTGAACAAGCAAGAGTTTCGTTGCAGCATGCTTTGCATTGGCAATGTCCTGACTTTCCTTGCGACGCAGTTCCATAATATCCGACATTGAAGGCGAAAGATGGCTACCCTTACTGTTGCCGAGCAAACGACGGTGACGTGCATCCCAGTCTTCTTTCCATTCAGACGGAAAGCGGTTGTTATACTTATCAAGGTAACGGCGCGCCTCCCTAACGAGCCGGTCACTCACGATATTCTCATATGTATGTATCGAAGCGAAGTCGCCGAAGAGCGTTATTGGTCCGTCTGGCCGCTCTTCTCGCAGTGTTTCTTTATCGTTCTGCGCCTTGAAGAGACGGTTGTAATGGTCTGCCACGATGTCGATATTTCCGTCTGAGCGATCATGAACTCTGACGAGAATGCGCAACATCTGCGGTCGCTGGCTATAGCGTATTGCTAAACGCATTATTCTCACAGCGAGAGTGATGTTCAGCGTGTCATCAGCCGTTGCTACAACAACATAGTTAAGTGTCTTTATCTTGTCGAGCAACAACTTTGAGAATTCGGCACTGCGGGCATCGAAATTATGCAGCACAATACTATTGTCTGCATTCTCCTGAGTTAACTCTCCTCTCGGAGCAACAGGAAGAGACCTTAGTGCAGGGGTATTGGTGTAGAACTTGCCTGCAAGAATGTCCATCCGGTTATCAACTACATCGCAGTGGAACGGCGACCGTTCTACTTTCTCGCTCGTGCTTCCTGTGGCAGCAAAGGCTGAGAATTCGTAGAGGAACCGCACGGCATCAAGTCCCACCTCACCGAATCCTATGACAAGAGCATTGAAAGGCGACGAGACGGTGCCGTCCTGCTCTACATCGACGAAGTTAACGGGCTGCAAACTGACGTCCTGTTTCAGATGTTCCACGCATATGCGCGAGGAGTCTATAATCCTCACGTCAATGTTCTCGCCACATGCCTCATCCTCGATGACACGATGGGCGCTGTTATAGCGTGCATGACAATAAAGTGTAGTCTTCACTCCACGTTCAGCAGCAGACATAATAGTGCTGTCTAGTCTCAGCACTCCTGCCTTGTTTAGATTGTCTGTATCACTATCGGAAAGGATGAAATAATGTGCCTCAGCATTTTTAGTCTTATGCATGTTACGCACTATACGTGCCAAGAGTCCTACGCCTATGCTGCGCAGCACATTATTGTCTGCTTCAATGTCATTTGTGCTCAGGTCAGAGAGTCGGCTGCTTGCGATGGAAAGCAACGCATTGTTGTATGCTGCAGTTCTGAAAGTCTCCGCGCGATGTGTTAGGATACTCATGATGCTGTCAATGCCACTACCCTGCTCACCCTCGTCCTCCGTCAGCGGTGTCTCAACGAAGATGATGCTATAGTCGTTCTCTTTCTGCGTCTTGCGAATATCCTCTGCAAGCACCTTTGAGGCATCGTTGATGCCGAAGAACACGAAAAGCCGGCGACGAGGGAAGATTGTAGCACGGATTGTAGAGAAGACGAGGCGGAGATATGCCCACAAGCGATGAGCTACAAGACTCACGAACAACAATACCGTGAGCAGCGATGCCAGTACCGTAATGACTGATATGATGCCACGTATCAGCGGAGCATCGTTGTCGCCAGTGATATTTGCAAAGACATCGCCATCGACCTGGAAGGCAAACATGCCCAATGAGCACAAAGCAGAGCGGAACAGCAACTCGAAAGAATGAAACGTGCCACTTCCACTCACCAACGCATACATATACGCCAGCAGTCCTGCCGCCCATAGGAATACCATTGATGTGGCAAGTGCCTTCAGTTGTCTGCTGCGGTTAAGACTTACTCTCTTATTGGTAATCCACCGCGACACATGAACCACCATCAACAGTGCAGCAACGATGAGCAGCATCATTGCCAACCATCCAGGCCATCCTATTTCGTTTATAAACATCATCTATTACCTATTACAAATCATTCAACTCCAATGATTGTGCTCTCGGTATGCGGCACAGCTATCTGCGTGTCAAGCAGATTCAGCGGAGATGAAAGGTCATACACAGGACGCTGTTTGTCAAGAGGAATGCTTAGTCGTACCATTCCCTTGCTGTCACTACGCGTCTTCTGGTCGCCCACCGTTATTTCCGCATTAGGCACAGGCGCCTCCCGGTTCTCATTCCATAGCATGAAGTTGATGGTTCCGAACACCTTCTCATCGCGTTTCACACCGATGGTCTGCTCTTTCGAGAGTTCAACGATAGTATCAAGCGGCAGATAATTGGATGCCTCGAACTTCAAATGCACCTTCTGTCCAAGGTAACGGTGAGGAATGTTAGGCAATGTAAGCGTCTCGCCGATACCTCTCAGGGTGTCGACTTTCGTTTCATTGTCGAGTTGCAGCGTTATAACTGCATCTTTCATTGGCGGAAGATTGGTGTTCTGAACCGTCAGTTCCTTCGCCTGCACATGACAGTCGAAGTCACGATTCATCCACCATGTAACTGCAATAGCGGCAATCACCGCCAATACTGCAAGTATGCGGAATATCCACAAACTATATAGACGATGCTGATAGCGGTTCCAAATGAAGCCATAAGCGTCAGGAAGACCTATCAACAGCGACACCACCTTAGCCACAGCCTTGCGTTTACGGAAAATCTTCAGGTCGTCGCCCTCGTCATGGACATTCACTCCGAGCAGTTCTCCCTCACCGAACGCAGCCTTCAGAACGGGGTTGAAGCACTCGTTCTCATCATTGCTGTAAGGTGTTCCCGCCACGATGAAGGGGATTATCTTGTCCTTCATGCCGTGGTCAATGAAGTATTGCATCTCCTTTCCACACCACTTTGACTTCGCTGAGTTGGGTGAGCAAATGACAATGAGATGCTGCGAACGTTCCAGTTCCTCGCTGAGTCCTTCGGTAAGAGTCTTTGCAACGAGGTCTGAGATATACCTGAAAATCTTGAATTTCTCAGGTTTCTTGTCATAAGACTTCAGCACCTGCCCCTCGTCGTTGGCTATAACCGTAGGCAAACTGTAGTTCTCCAATCGCTTTTGCAGCCACTTAGCCCATTTGTCATCGCGGGAGTTATAACTTATGAATGCCGTGAATTTCTTTTCCATGAGGTTATTGTTTTATGTTTTAGTTGCTGTTTGGAGGGTTGCGATGGTATCGCAACATGCGGGACGAGGACAATCGGTATTTTCCTTTCTCGTTCTTCTTTCCTCTTTATTTCATATTATCTCTTATCACCTGCAGCGTTTCCTTGAGCGATGCAATGTGACTTGCCTTGCCGTCAGGGGCTTTGCTATGTGATTCTATGGCACTTACGAAGTTTGCCTCTGCCTCTTTAAAATTCTTCAGATAGACATTCGTGAGTCCCATATACTCATAGGCCAATCCCACTTTGCGGTTTGCCTCGCCAAAAGCATTGACATACGACTGCCTGGCAAGAGTGTAACTCTTCAGCGCTGCAGCATAGTCCTCTTTCTTGCTCTGCTCGTCCCCTTTAAGCATTGCCACCTCGCCGATATTCTCAAGTGCCGTCCTCGTGTCGGGATGATTGTCTCCCAGAGTGGTTGACCATATCTCCAACGCCTTGGCGAACATCGCGAGAGCATGGTCATAGTCCTTGTAGTGGCCATAGATACCGCCGACGTTGTTGTATATATTAGCCACCGAAGGATGCTGCTCACCATAAAGAGCGGTATAAAGCTCGAACGCTTTGCTGTAGTTTTCTGCCGCGCACTCATAGTCGCCCTGCTTTTCGCAAAGGCCGCCGCGGTTGTTATAGAGTGTGGCGAGAGAAGGATTGTTTTCGCCATAGAGTCGTTTCTTTATTTCAAAAGCCTTGTCCAGATTCTTCTTTGCCTCGTTATAATTCCCTGTTTCCTTATATACTGAAGCCACGTTGTCATAGGCTATTGCCACCACGTCATAGTCCTCACCGAGCGACTTCTCCCAAATGCCGAGCGCCTTCTGGAAGTTGCTGATGGCTTTCTGATAGTCTTTTTTATAATAATGTGAACTTGCGATGTTGTTATAGCACAATGCCGTCTGCATGCTTTCCTCGCCGTTCTGCTTCTGCGATGCCGCGAGCGCACGGTTGTTATACATCATTGCCGTGTCGTAGTCGCCCATCACCTCCAGATAGAAAAGTCCTGTGAAGATCTGCCACTCCACCATGTCGGGGTCAAGCTCGGCACGAGTGGTGATATACTCCTTAGCCTTGTCGATTTCGAACTTTGAATATGCAATGGTGAAAAGTTGGTAAAGATACTCCGCATCCTTCGCCTGGCGCTTCAGCACCTCCTGCCTCTGGCGCTCTGCCTCTTCCATCAGAGCGTTGGCATCAGCCAGTTGCTTGTCTATACGTTGTTTGTCTTCCTTCGCTTTTTTCAGCGCTTCAGTAGGGTCGAACATGCTGTTAATCATCTCTTCCGCACGTTCCAGTTCTCCGTTCTCAATGAGTTGATTTATCTGTTTGTTCTTCTCGTCGAGTGCATCATAGTCGGTCTTGGCATAGTGCTCAGCCATTTGCTCTATGAGTGATTCATACTTCTCAAACTGTTTCTGCAAGTCGTTCACCTGCTTCTCATAGTTGGCGGCGGTGATTTTCTTAGCGTTCAGTTGTTTTTCGAGCGCCATCATCTTCGCTTTGTAGTTCTTTTCTGCTGCCTTGTATGCATTGTTCTCTATTCGTTGCTTGTCGGCTTGCAACTGCGAAGAGTTCACCATCACAATCTGCATGGTAACCGAGGGGGAGAAAGCATAGTTACGTCCTATCATTCCAGCCTCTATGAGTTCATATCCTGCCTTCTTCACGCTCTGCAGCGCATAGGCGTCACCTGCCTTCTTGCCAGTCATGGCTATGGAAAACGTTCCCGTCTGCGCACTCACAACAGCATTATGGACGCCCCTCACTCGGATGGAAACACCCTGCAAAGCAGCACCCTTAACGCCAGGACGTCCCAGCGATTTCACATAACCCTTCTGCACTTGTGCCATAGCGGGAAGTGACAGAATCATCAGCAGTGTCGCGATTATTCCTTTCATTATGTTGGTTGTTTAGGTTGATGCAAAAATAAGCATTATTTTCATTACGGCAAAACATTGCGAAGAAAAAATGGAGAAAGGCCCTGTATTGCAATACTTTTTCGTTTGCAGCATTTGATTTAAGTCAAAATATTATTATGTTATTCAATTTAGCAGCCCATAAATGTTGTGGAAAAAGAAAAACGTAGTACCTTTGCATTGCATTCGCGAGAATGCATCCCAAAAGTTTTCATAGGTTAGTAGTTTGATAGATTTAAGGTAAAGATTATGTTATTAGATTTTGAAACAAGCGTAACGTTGGTCATTGCCGTTATTCTTACGATGCTATGCATTGTTACTTTGGGTAATACCAACATACGTTAAAGTTTTCAGGAGGCCGAAGTGAGAGATTCATATCGTCCTCTTTTTTTTGTCTTTTAGAGACATCTGCTCCCCAAGGGCAGATTTTTTTATTTTTCCCCGTCAGGTTCCTGGTCAGTCAAGTTCCCAGTTTACAGACTGCAAAGAGCGAAAGGGCATATATTGCTCTCCCAAACATGCTCTTTGAGAAGGCGAAAGATGGCTTTTGGCAGTCTCATTAAGCATCAATCGCATGCCGAATTGTATATCATCGGCACCCAAATGATTGTGAAGTTGTTCCCAAATTCTTATCATGCGCGCTCTATATATAATAATGTGTAGAGCCAGTTTTATTGTTTCGAAATGTTAAATTATTGTTTTTCGATAAATTTTTATTGTAAAATCCTTGCACGTTTCAAATATTCATTATACTTTTGCATATCGAAAAACGATAAATGATGATAGTAAATCGATAAAAAAAAGAAAAAAGTTGAGATTTAATGTAGTTTTTCGCCACCCGTGAGCGTCTAACGTACAGAAATCTTAAAAAACAAAATAACAGTATAAACTTAAAAAATTTAGAATTATGGATATCATTTCTTGGACAGCAGCAACATTGATGAGCATGTACATGCTCCTTGGATCGCAAACTTCTAACAGCGATTACGTGTATAACGCAGAAATGCAGGACGGCAAGATCAGTGCCATTCTATCATACAAGACTTCTGACACAGGCAGCACTCTTACAGCAAACACAAAGCATGTGTATGAGTATGACGAGCAGCAGCGTGTGATAAGTGACCAGACTCTCAAGTGGAATATTGACGAGCGCCAGTGGGTTCCTGAGAAGTGTATCGAATTTGAATACGACGGAATCACTATAGCAATGAACTACAGGAAATGGGACAAGAGAAGCAATAGCTACATGGCTCCGTCAGAAAGCATGGTTTACACCATGATGGGCACGCTGGTAACCAGTGTGGAGAAATACAAGAAGAGCAACCGCACTGGCGAACTAGAACTCGCAGACCATTATATACTGATGGGAGGCGGCATCTATAACACGCTGGCAAGAAAATAATACAACCCCAATACCCCTCCTCCGGGAGGGGTTTAAATGCATATAATAATATATAAGGAATAAGAGTTATGAAACACAAGATGAACTTTCTATGCGGAGTGATATTCATTTTCACTATATTGATGCCTGTGGCAAACTTAAGTAGTTTGTTCTTCACCAGTGAAGGCGAACTGAAACTGTCGCAAATGGATATCTATCCCACACATATCAGCAACGACAACTCGTTCCGACTGAAAGACGCCAAGACCAACAAGGAAGTGAAAGCGTGGGCAAAGTCGGTTATGGTGGAAGAGGACTTGAATGTTAAGAAAGACAAATCTGTATGGTTTTATGTTGCTTTGATGCCCGTGCCAATTATAGGACTTGTAACATGGTTCTTGTTCTTTTTCTACTTCATAAAGTTTGTCATTGCCATAAACAAGGGAGAAGTGTTCTCATGGAAAACAATAAGTTTGCTGAGAAAAGCGGGATGGGCATCGCTGATAAGCGAAATGGTGGGCCTCATACTGCTGCTCTTCGCTAATGGCAACCGCGTCTTCGTTGGATATGCCAACGATTACTCTAGGTTGCTCGAAGAAATCCCAGGACTGCTCTGCGGACTTCTACTGCTGCTGATGGCTCAGACATTCAGCATCGGACTGAAGCAGAAAGAGGAACTGGAACAGGTTATCTAAATTGCGAATTGCCGCATTGGCAATGCGAGAGTTTCTTATTTTTAATTACAAAGACAATGAAAAAACATCATATAGCACTGGCAATAACAGCCATCACGACTGTGGTAGGAATACTGGGTATAGTAAAAGGCGGAACACTACCCATGCACTGGAAAATAAACGGTGAGGTGGACCATTGGGGCAACAGTGGGGAACTTCTGATACCTATGGGCATCGCCATAGGGCTTTACCTGCTGTTCAGGTTTCTGGAGAAACATCCAGAATACAGCACTTTTAACGTGAGAAAAGAGGTGGAGAAGAAAGGCAGGGCGTTGCTGGCAGACTATAGCGCCAACATGAATGTCCTCGTTGCACTGATAATGCTCTACGCCACGCTCACCATAACCACGTTACTGCCCTTCACGCCCATAATGCCCATCATTATCGTAGTAGCGATGGTAGGCTACTCGATGTTCTTCACCCAAAGTGTGAGGCGGCTGAACCGCAACGCGGTGAAGGGTGAAAGTGCCGACGAGACAACGGTGAGCATGGCAGAGGCGGAGACAAACTATCTGGCAAACAGGCAGGCACCGCAAAATGTGTGGATATACTTTTTCGTTCCGTTCACCATCATTGCACTATTGCTGACAGGGGTCATCGTGAGCCACTCCGCCGACCTGCTCCCGCTGTTTAGCGAGAAAGGATATGCCGAGGCTCTCGCAACGGGCAAGCCGTTGCTGGGAACGTTGGAAACAATAGGATATGTCGTCGCTATAGTGGTAACGATCGTCAACGCGCTGATAGTGACAATCGTCTTCCGCAACTATGGAAGGGGCGAGATGTTCAGTGCCGGGAACGTGCGCAAGATGAAGTATGTTGAATATTCATTCATGGCGATGGGCATAGCATGCTTTACCTTCGCCCTACTAACGGGGGGTGCTTTTTATGTAATCGCAGTACTGGCATTATTTATAGACTATATATTAAAACTTTTCATGCACACTTTCGTGAAAGGCTATCGTATGAAAGAGGAACAAGAGCTGACAATATAATAACACTGACGAGATGGGAAAAATAATAGTAAACTTAGACGTAGAGATGGCTAAGAAGAAAGTGGGACTAGGCGAACTAGCTGAGCGCATAGGTCTTACACAAGCCAATCTCTCAATACTGAAGACGGGAAAGGCGAAGGCCATCCGCTTCACCACCCTCGAGGCGATATGCAAGGAGCTTGGGTGCCAGCCAGGGGATATCCTGGAGTATCGCGATGAGTAGTTCATACGCGAATTACATTTAATATAAAAAATAGTGTAAAGAAATAATTAACGTTTTAAATAAATAGAATTATGATTATCAGTACAACCCCTACACTGGAGGGTAACCCAGTGAGACAGTATCTGGGAGTAGTGACAGGCGAAACCATAGTCGGAGCAAACATCTTCAAGGACTTCCTGGCAGGTATCCGCGACATCGTGGGCGGACGCGCCGGTTCTTATGAGAAAGTGCTCATTGAAGCAAAAGACGCATCAATGGCAGAGATGCAGCAGAGAGCCGAAGCAATGGGCGCCAACGCCATCTTGGGAGTTGACATCGACTACGAGACAGTGGGCGAAGGCGGCACCATGCTCATGGTGGCTACCAGCGGCACAGCTGTGATTATTTAAAAGAAAAAGAAAATTTTTCCATATCTTGTGTAGTTTTTCAGAAACTTGTGCGTCTAACGTGTAGAAATCAATAATTAAGAAACAGAAATGGAACAGAAAGAAACCGATTTCTCTCGGATTATCAGAGAGCAGAAGAGCACCATTTACACCGTGTGCTATATGTTCTCTAAAGACAAGCAAGAGGTGGACGACCTCTTCCAGGAGGTGCTCGTTAAGCTGTGGCAAGGCTACGACACATTCCAAGGAAAGAGTGACCTGCGCACATGGGTGTATAAGGTGAGCCTCAACACATGCATCTCGATAGACCGCAAGAAGAAACGACGTAAAGCACAACCACTCATCGAGGGCATTGACCTCTTCGACAAGAACGATGCCGACAACCGTCAAACCGATCTGCTGCACCAGCGCATACAGAAGCTTCAGGCATTCGACCGCGCCATCGTGCTGCTCTGGCTCGAGAACATGAGTTACGACGAGATAGCGCAGATAGTGGGAATCTCGGTGAAGAACGTCTCTGTGAGACTCTATCGAATCAAGGAACAACTGAAAAACGGATAAAACAATTCACTCAAATATAAACTAATAAAACTATACAAGATATGGAAAATATTAATGATTTCAACGAACTGGAGGAGATGCGCCAGCAAATAAAGGCGCTGAAGGAAAAGGTTGACCGCAAAGGCTTCCTTAACGAAAACCTGGTGAAAAAGTCTATACAGAGCAAGATGAGGAGTATCCATAGCACAATATACACACTTATCGCCTTGTGTGCACTTGTAACACCCATTTGGATTCTGATAAAGATGCAACACAACCTCTCATGGGCACACCTCATTTGCACACTCCTAATGATGTATGTATCGCTGTTCTTCGACTGGTACGTCAGCCGAATGGATGTGGGAAGGATGGGTGACGATCTGAAAGAGACTGCCCGCCAGCTGCTGAAAATGAAGGAACGGCGTGCTATGCACGAGAAGATAGGAATGTTTGTAGTAATTCCTATATGGGGACTCTGGACTGGATATGAGTTCTACACCAACATCAAAGATCCATTCCTTGCTAAGGCTGTAATTATAGGAGCTGGAGTTGGTGCCATAATCGGCATAATCGTCGGTATAAGCATCTACTTCCGGATGCAGCGAAAGAACACCGAGATGCTTGAAGAGATAAAGTCGATCACCGAGGAAGAATAAAAGATACTTTTACTTGTAGGGACAGTTGGTGATGCTGTCCCTACTTTTCACGAATCTTAAGAAACAATAATAAAACAATGAAAAAGATTATCATCTCACTCGCGCTGCTGCTTACGGCAGCACTCAGCGCAAACGCACAGTTGCTCTACAAGATTTCTGGCAACGGACTCACACATGACAGTTACATCATAGGCACCTATCATCTGGCACCTGTGAGCTTCGCCGACAGCATTCCGGGTCTGCAGGCAGCACTTGACGCCACCGAGCAGGTATGCGGTGAACTCGAAATGAGCGACATGACATTGTCAGAAAACACCATGAAGATGCAGAAGGCAATGATGTTGGAAGACGGCAAAACGCTCACCTCTTTGCTTACCGCTGAGCAACAGGCGAAACTCAACACCGTGCTTACAAACACTTTGGGCGCCGACCTCACCAACCCAATGGTGAAACAGCAACTAGACCCACTGGCACCTAAGGCGTTGATGACGCAACTCTCGCTCGTCACCTACCTGAAGCGCAATCCCAACTTCAACCCTCTGAATTCGTTCGATGGATATTTCCAAGACTTGGCCAAGGAGAAAGGCAAAGAGGTGAAGGGCTTCGAGACTATAGATTTCCAAATAGAAGCAATGTTTAAGGGCGACACAATGGAGCGCCAGGTGGAACTGTTGATGTGCTTCTGCGACAACTTCGAGTACATGGACCTTCAGGCAGAACGACTCACAAAGGCATATTTCGCACAGGACTTAAAGGGAGTTGAGGAAATCACGGACGAGCGCTTTAACAACTCATGCGACGACACCGCCGAGGAACAGGAGCGCATGATCTACGGACGCAACGACAACTGGCTGATCAAGATGCCTACTATCATGAAAGAGAAATCTACGTTTTTCGCCGTAGGCGCTGCCCATCTCGTTGGCGAGCGCGGTGTTCTCAACGGCCTCCGCAAGGCAGGATACACCGTAACAGGAGTGAAGTGATTTATAATTATATTTAAAAACACGTCGTTATTAATAGGTCTTGGCGAATTATTTGTTAATTTTGCAGTCCTAATATCATTGAAACTCTAATTTATCATTTCAATTAATATAGTATGAAACTGAAAAGATTCTTTATTGCTGCTGCGCTTCTGGTTATGAGCGCCACAGCATTGATGGCACAAGAGTTGCCTCCTATCCCGAAGGACGACAAGGTGCGCATCGGAAAATTGGACAACGGACTTACTTATTACATCCGTAACAACAACTGGCCTGAGAACAAGGCTAACTTCTACATCGCTCAGCGCGTGGGCTCTATCCAGGAGAACGACGACCAGCGCGGTCTGGCTCACTTCCTCGAGCACATGGCATTCAACGGCTCTGAGCATTTCCCCGACTCTACATTGTTGGAGTACACTCGTTCATTGGGCGTGGAGTTTGGTAGCGACCTCAATGCTTACACCTCTATCGACCAGACGGTTTACCGCATCAGCAACGTGCCTACAAAGCGTGCTGCAGCCATCGACTCTTGTATCCTCATTCTGAAGGACTGGTCTAATGGCCTGACACTCGACTCTAAAGAAATTGACAAGGAGCGCGGTGTCATTCATCAGGAGTGGCAGCTCAACGAGGGACCTGGCCAGCGCATGTACCAGAAGATTCTGCCAGCACTCTATCCTGGCTGTAAGTACGGCGAGCGCTTGCCTATCGGTCTTATGGAAATCGTTGACAACTTCGAGCCCGACGTGCTCCGCGCATACTACCGCAAGTGGTATCGCCCAGACAACCAGGCAATCATCGTTGTCGGCGATGTTGACGTCGACCATGTAGAGGCAGTAATCAAGGACCTCTGGAAAGACGCTGTGGTTCCTGCCGATGCAGCACAGGTGATTGACGAGCCAGTGCCCGACAATGCCGAGCCTATCTACGTTTTCGAGAAAGACAAAGAACAGAAATACTCTCTCATAAGCGTGATGATGAAGCACGAAATCGTGGAGAAAGAGGAGAAGGAGAACATCGGCTACCTGCTCGACCAGTATGCAAAGAGTATTATCGGCATGATGTTCAACCTGCGCTTCGAGGAAATGGCAAAGAAGGCCGACTGCCCATTCGTTGCTGCCGATGCACAAGACGGACAGTATATCCTCTCTAAGACAATGGACAACTTCGAACTGAACGCTATGGCGAAGGACGGCAAGGACCTCGAGGCCCTCGCTGCCATCTATCGCGAGGCACAGCGCGTGCGCCAGTTCGGTTTCACTCCGGGTGAGTACGACCGCTGCAAGAACGAGTACCTGAGCCAGTTGGAGAAGCAATACAACAACCGCGACAAGGTTGAGAACGCCACTTACGGCAATCTCTATCGCGACAACTATCTCGACAACGAGCCAATACCTTCTATCGAGGTGAAATATCAGGTGATGTCTCAACTTATCAAGTCGCCGATGATTGGCGTTGAGATGATTAACGAGTATGCTAAGGAACTCATCAGCGAGCAAGACTCCAACCTTGTGGTGCTCATCATGGCACAGGAGAAGGATGGCAAGACTTATCCCGACAAGGCCGGTATGGCACAGGCCATCAGCAAAGTGCGCGGCGAGAAACTCGAGGCTTATGTTGACAACACCAAGAACGAGCCGCTCATCGCTCCCGACGCAATGCCGAAACCTGGCAAGATTGTAAAGGAGAAGGAGAACGCACAGTTCGGATACAAGGAACTGGAGTTGAGCAACGGCGCCAAGGTGGTGCTGAAGAAGACCGACTTCAAGAACGACGAAATCGTGTTCCAGGCAATGGCTAAGGGCGGTAAGGGACTCTACGGACCAGAGGACTTCATCAACCTGAAATACTTCGGCACCATGATGGAAGCAAGCGGACTGGGCACATTCTCTAACAACGACGTGCAGAAAGCTCTCTACGGCAAGCAGGTGGGCATTTCGCTCGACTTGGGCAACTACTACAACTACATCTCTGGTAACTCTGTGCCTAAGGACATCGAGACAGCGATGCAGCTCATCTACCTCCACTTCACCAACGTTTCGAAGGACGAGGAGTCATTCAACTCTATCAAGGAGCAACTCGCTCTGATGCTTGCAAACAAAAACCTGCAGCCAGAGTCGGTGTTCAGCGACTCTGTGTCACTCACCATCTACGACCACAACCCACGCTTTGCTCCTACATGCAAGGAAGACCTTGACAAGATTAGCTACGACCGCATCATGCAGATATGGAAAGAGCGCTTCAGCAACGCACGCGGCTACGAGTTCTACTTCGTGGGCAACTTCGACGAGGCAGCCATTCGTCCACTCATCGAGCAGTACATCGCATCGCTGCCTTCACAGAAGAAAGCAGGCAACTGGAAGGAAGTTGAAAGCTTCGCCAAAGGCAAAATTGACAACAGCTTCACACGCAAGATGGAGTCGCCAAAGGCTCTCGCATTCAAGTTGTGGCACATGCCTGCTACATACAACCTTGAGAACTCTGTTCTCGCCGACGCAGCAGGACAGTTGCTCATGATGGTTTACCTGAAGGACATCCGCGAGGACGCCAGCGCAGCATACACCGTGTCTGCACAGGGTTCTCTCCGTCGCACAGGCGACAAGGCATTGGTAGTGATGCAGGCAGTATGCCCGATGGACCCAGAGAAGGCACAGACAGCTCTCAGTCTCCTTGCAAAGGGTATGGCCGACAACACCATCAAGGTGGATGCTGACAAGGTGGCTAAGATTAAGGAGAACATGCTTAAGAACGCTGACACCGATGCCAAGAGCAACTCTCACTGGATGGATGTCATCGACGAGTACATCTGGACAAACGTTGACCTGCAGACCAACTACAAGAAGGTGGTTAACGACCTCACCCCAGAGAAGATTGCTGCATTCCTGAAGCAACTCGTTGACAAGGGAAGCCAAATCGATGTCACCATGACTCCTGAGAAGTAATTCTCTTTTTAAAGTAGGACATAGAGTGCAGAATGTAGAATTATGATTACATTCTGCACTCTTCGTTTTCTCTTGATTTGCAAGTCACGCGTGTTTTTGAAACCAAATTTGAAAAGACATATACTTTTCCACTATCGTTCTCCCTTATTACGAAAATAAGGGATAGGGAACTGTCATTAAGACAATATAATTGCTTTTTTTGTATATTTTGCGACACATTTTGCACTTTCTTTTCATGAATTGTCGCAAATATACGTCATTGTCGCAACAATATACACTAATAATTCTGCTTTTTCTTGCCGGGCGTGAAAAACTGCCTTAACTTTGCACCCGATAAACAGAACAACTAAAATTTTTATTAAAATGAAAAAGATTGCAATTTTGGCAGTAGCCGCCATAATGACTACACTGAGTGTTAATGCACAGAATGGTTATGAAGAGACAAAGCATGAGATTGCTGTCAGTTACGGAATTGACTCTAACTCGCAGATTCTTGATGTGTTCGAAAACATAGGTGGTGTGCTGAGTGGTGTTTCTTTTGACAACGAAAAGTTCATAGGTCCTGTCGCTTTAGAGTATTTCTATCATGTTAATCCTATGTTAAGTGTAGGTGGTATAGTAGCATACGGTCACTGCAAGCAGGACGTGTTTGAGTCAAAGAACAGCAAGATAGGTGAGATCAAGAACAATTATATCACCGTGATGCCGTCAGTAAAGTTCAACTGGCTTCGTAAGAAGAATTTCGGAATGTACTCGAAACTTGCAGCTGGTGTTACTTTCCGCGACATGAAGTTTAAGGCTATTGAAGGCAAGTCGAAGAATGATGACGACAAGATGACACACTTCAACTGGCAAGCATCGCTTATCGGTATTGAGGTTGGTAGTCCTACAGTACGTGGATTTGCTGAGGTTGGTATGGGTGAGCAGGGTATTGTCTGCGCCGGTTTACGTTGTAAGTTCTAATAGATTATTAATATAAAAGTAAAAGGCTATTTTACTGACCGTATATATTGGTCGGTAAAATGGCCTTTTTTACTGTCATGGAAACATTTGAAAAGTTTCTCTTTGTCTTGAAATGGAGCAACCACACACCATCCATCATATTAATATGAGCGTGTGCGCACGCCGCATATCCGTAACATGAGATTGCATTCCTCTCTACGGGAGTGGGGTCGGAGATGAGACTTTTGCTCCCATGTATGTCCCCTTCCTCCACAGCGCCTCGGCAGGACCGCGTTGGTGGCGGCGAGCCCAGAGACAGGTGACGACAATCTGAAGTATCACCATACCCGCACCCGCAAGTATCGTATAGGTACGCCCGAGAACACAGTAGAGTCCAAAGCCGTAACCGTAGAAAAGGAAACATCCTATCACCGACTGCAGCAGATAGTTGCTTAGGCTCATCCGTCCGAAGGTGCATACCGGCGCAAGCATCTTTCTCAGACGTGCCGAAGCATACCACAACAGCACTATTGCCGATATCTCCGTAAGCAGCACAGCAAGGTTGAATATGGGTGATAGATATTGGATGATGGGTGTTGGGTGTTGGTTAGATAATAGCGGCGTCCACAAACACCAAACGCCTATCACCAAGCAGCCAACGGCCAGAATCAACTTCCACACAAGAAGATTTTGACCCTCATTACAGAACATGCGGGTGCGGCCGAACAGCAACCCCAAGAGGAAGAGGCCAAACGTCTGCGTCAGGCGCCCCGTAAAAGTGAAATATCCCATATTGGCAACGAAGGCATAGCGCACATTCATCACTACGTTCTGCCAGAAACCACTCTCTTGATGGTGCTGCGCCAGCAAGGCATAGTCGCTCCATATCCAGTCGGACGGCATCGTCCAGCCGCTGAGCAGTTGCCACAGTTCGAAGGGTTGTGCCAAGACCAACACCGTCAGCACCCACAACCAGCGGTTGCTAAGCCTGCTGCACAGAATCAAGAGCAGTCCGCAGAGGGAATACGAGGTAAGTATGTCGCCGTCGTAAACGGCAATGTTCACCATTCCGATGACAAACAACAGCACCATGCGCCAAGCAAAGCGCCAGCGCGACATCGAACGGCTAAGCATGATATGGAAAGTGAGACCGAACAACAGGGCAAAGATTCCGTACATCTTGCCTGAAAGCAACAGCGTGGCAATGCCGAAAACATCTTCGTCGCAAGCCAACGTGAACCGTGCGTCAGGATAGAAAGCATTGAACGACTCCACGGCATGATACAGTATGATGCCCGCCACAGCCACACCGCGCAGCGCGTCGGCCACCTCTATGCGCTCACTTGTCTGCCCCATGCCTCCTTTTCTCTACAGTCTGAATCCGACGAACAGGCGCGTGCGCCACTTAATGTTATGCACCGCCAACTGTTCCTCGTTGCCGATATTTGTGAAGTTGAACACCATCGAGGTGCCCACAAACATATTGCCGAACTGCTTCACGATAGCCCCGCGCGAGGTGATGATAACCTCGGGGAAATGGTATTTCAAAGGTATGCGTTCCTCGTTCACTCTGAGTGAGGTGTGACTGTAAACGATGAACGTGGGCAGCGCCGATATATGCAGCAGCCAGTTGCGCGCAGGCACCCAGTTGTATCCGTAACCTGCACCGATGCCTATGTTCGTCACCTTCAGCACCGATTCATAGGTGGCTTTAGTGTCAGCCCGCTGTCCTTGTCCCGAAAACGCCAACAGGAAGCTGCCTGCCGAGTGCCGCTGGATGTAACTCTGCGTGAAAGCGGCAGGATAAGAGAAGCGTCGATAGTTGAAGGCATAGTAGGCGTTCACGTTAAGTGTCTTCAGTGTCAGCACTTCGGGCGGCAACTCTATCCTGGGTTCTTCTCCCATCTCGTGCCAACCCTTAAAGTTTTTCGCGTTCTGGTAGATGAAGTCAAAGCCCCAGCGGTTGCTGTATGAGTTAAGGTTTATCTCGAAGTCTTTATATTTCCCCATCAGTTTAGCGGGGTTCAACGCCATGTTCAGCGACAGTCCTAGATAACTCACACCCAGGCTCAGCGTCGATTTATAGTCGGCAGTCATCTCCGAGTGGAACGGGTTGCCCTGCTGCACTCCCTCCACTTCCACCTTCGCGCCCGAGACGTTCAGTCGACCAATGAACGTCCACTTTGTCTTCGGACGTGTGATATACATCGTGTCGATATCGCTGCTGCGGTAGCGCGCTGTCATTATACTGTCGTTATGCTTCAGCATGCCCCACAGTTTCTTCTGCGCCTGTGCCTCAGAGGCTATGCCCGCCCAGAGCAGCGCTGCCATGATAGCCGTCAGTTGCCATTTAAATATTCTTCTCATTCCGCAATTGAAATGTTTATGATGCAAAGTTACATATTTTTCGCGTAATAGAAACCATCTAACCCGATTTATTGTCTTTATTCACTCCGTTTGATATACCTTTCACGCCCTCAAAGGTATATGTTTCGTGGTGCAATAGCACATCTCTTGGACGCTCACCCGCCACCTCTTGCGAAGAGAGAAGTGTTAACCCTGCATTCTCCAAGCCCCTCTGCATTGGTGCTGTCCTTCGCGATTGTCCTGGTTCCTCTTGCTACAATGCAAAGATACAAAATGGATGGACGTTTTGCAAGAAAAAAAGCGAATTTCTTCCGACCATTTTAGGTCGGAAAATTTCGCCCTAATAGTGCCGAAACCCTTTGTTTCAGGGCATTTCAACCAAGGTCGGAAAAGGTCGGAAATAGGTCGGAAGATTTTTGCTTATAGGTGTTCTTTGCAGCAAAGCGCTCTACGGGTCTAGCAGGATGATGGCAAAAGGCGACAATTCGACAATTCGACAATTCGACAAATGCCCTTTTCGGGATTCAGGATTTTATGTGTCTCATTCCTTATATTATATATATATTATAATATATATATAATATAAAATATATATACATATATTTTTGTCTTTCACTCTCTGCACCCCTGCCCGATGTCATGCAAATCTCAAAAACCCTTTTTGTCGAATTGTCGAATTGTCGAAATGTCGAATTTTTGTTGACTCTCCTTGAGCTCCTATATCATCGCCTAAATAGCTAAACAGAATTACTTTTCTGGATTATGGAAATACCAATTGGTAGGTATAATTTTCAAAAAAGAGCATGCGCTTAACAGCCGTATGCCAAATATTTTGTACCTTTGCACCCGAATTATTAATGTTTCACTTTTAATCAAGCAAAGCAATGGCATATTTATTTTCATCCGAATCAGTTTCGGAAGGACATCCCGACAAAGTGGCTGATCAGATTTCTGACGCGCTGCTCGACCAGTTTCTGGCCTATGACGAAAAAGCCCGCTGCGCCATCGAGTCGTTCGTTACCACCGGGCAGGTGGTGATTATGGGCGAGGTGAGCAGTGATGTTTACATAGACTTGGAAACGATTGCGCGCAAAACGATTAACAAGATTGGCTACACCAAGAGTGAGTACAAGTTCGACGGTGACTCGTGTGGCGTACTGTCTGCAATTCACGAGCAAAGCGGTGACATCAACCGAGGCGTCGACAAGAAACTAAGCGACAAGGACAAGACCGACGACGACCAGGGCGCCGGCGACCAAGGCATGATGTTTGGTTATGCCGTCAACGAGACGGAGAACTACATGCCTGTGTCTCTGGAACTGGCTCACCGCCTGGTTTACGAACTGGCACAGATAAGGAAGGAGGGCAAGGAGATGACCTATCTGCGCCCTGACGCCAAAAGCCAGGTTACTATAGAATACAGCGAGGAGGGCGTGCCGCAGAAGGTGCACACCATAGTGGTGTCGACTCAGCACGACGACTTCATCAAACCTGCCGACAGCAGCGACGAGGCGCAGAAAGTGGCCGACGAGCAGATGGTGGCAAGGATTAAGGAGGACGTGAAGAACATCCTCATCCCTCGCGTGAAGTCGAAGATAGAGAGCGAGAAAGTGCTTGCACTCTTCAACGATGACATCATATATCACGTTAACCCCACAGGCAAGTTCGTCATCGGCGGACCGCACGGAGACACCGGTCTTACAGGCCGCAAAATCATCGTGGACACCTACGGCGGCAAGGGAGCGCACGGTGGAGGCGCATTCTCGGGAAAGGACTCGAGCAAGGTGGACCGCTCGGCAGCCTATGCTGCACGCTACATCGCCAAGAACATGGTGGCAGCGGGCGTTGCTGACGAGATGCTGGTGCAGATAAGTTACGCCATCGGCATCAAAGAGCCTATAAACATCTTCGTGAACACCTACGGCAAGTCGCATGTGAACATGACAGACGCTGAGATTGCCGACAAGATAAAGGCGATGTTCAAACTCACTCCAAAGGAAATTGAGCGCAAGCTGAAACTGCGCCAGCCAATGTACCTGGAGACCGCCGCATACGGTCACATGGGACGCAAGAACGAGGTGGTGAAGAAGACATTCACCTCGCGCTACCACGAGGAGAAGACCATCGACGTGGAACTTTTCACTTGGGAGAAACTCGACCAGGTGGAGCGCATCAGGAGGGAGTTTCTAATCTGATGTTGAGCGCTGAGCGCTGAGCGAAATCACTATTGCCATATCTTGCTGCTGATGTCGCTCGTCATTCAACGTTCAGCACTCGACGATTAATATCATTTGCAAGGTGAAGGTTTTTCAGACAGACACTACACATCAAGCACAACAGTCTGCTCTTTCTGCGACAACGGAGCCGCAGGAAGAGCAGTATGTGAGTGTGGGCATCAACGGACTAACCCCGAAGCAGATACTGAAGATGCTGCCTAAGGATGCCACCCCGGCGCAGCAAGACTCGGCGATACAGGCCAACTTCAAGCCCGTACGCGAGCATCTGAGCGACCGCCCCGACACCTTGAGGCTGCCTTTCGACTCGCTGAAGGCTGAGGTGAACGACAAACCGTTCTACGAGGAGTCATTCTTCGCGAAAGACTCTATGTACCACCCCGAACTGCCTGGCGGACGCTATGGCGTTGCTGGCGACCCCGTGCCCTACAGCATGCGCAACGACAACGTCATCACAGGACTGCTTCTGGCTTGCTTCGTGCTGGGTATCATTGCCTTTTCACGCTCGCGCGACTTCATCTTCCGACAAGCAAAGAGTTTCTTCCGCGTGAAGCACGGCAACACCTCCACCGAGAACGAGACGACATCGGAGTTCCGCTTCCAGATGTTCCTTGTCTTCATGACATGTCTGCTGCTCTCGCTGCTCGCCTTCTTCTATACAGAGGAGACGGTGAAAGAGCCGCTGATACTGAGGTCGCACTATTATCTGGTGGCCATCTTCCTCGCCCTGTGCTTATCCTATTTTATTATTAAGGCAATCATCTACACCTTCGTCAACAGCGTGTTCTTCGACGGCGCAAGCAACACCTCGTGGTTGAAGTCGCTGCTCTTCGTCACCAGCGTCGAGGGAGTACTGCTCTTCCCTATCGTGCTGCTGCTCATTTATTTCAATCTACCGATGAAAACGGTGCTTATTTGCACCGCAATAGTGGTGATTTCAATCAAATTTCTGTCATTTTATAAGTGCAATGTAACATTTTTTCGACATAATGACTTTATTCTGCAAAATATTTTGTACTTTTGCACGCTCGAAATAATGCCCCTCTTTATGTTGTTGGGCAGCATGCTGATGATTGTAAACAATTTGAAAATAAATTATTAGAGAGATGGTAAAGAAGATATTGGTATCCCAACCCAAGCCGTCAAGCGATAAGTCGCCCTATTATGACATTGCGAACGACTTCGGTGTGGATCTGGTGTTCCGACCTTTCATCAAGGTGGAGGGATTGTCCTCAAAAGAGTTCAGACAGCAAAAGATTAGTCTGCTCAACTATACCGCTGTGGTGTTCACATCGCGCCACGCCATCGATAACTATTTCAAGTTGGCGAAAGAGATGCGCCTGGAGATTCCAGAAGACATGAAATACTTCTGCGTGACAGAAACCATCTCGCTTTACATTCAGAAATATGTGCAGTACAGAAAGCGCAAGGTGTTCTACGGAAGCACGGGAAAGATTGCCGACCTGGTGCCTACAATGGTGAAGCACAAGACAGAGAAGTATCTCATCCCGATGAGCGACGTTCACGACAACAGCGTGAAGGAACTGCTCGACTCGAAGAAACTCACTCACCAGGAGTGCGTGATGTACCGCACCGTGAGCAACGACTTCACCGAGGAAGAGTCGGCCGCTTTCGACTATGACATGGCTGTGTTCTTCAGCCCCTCGGGAATAACGGCATTCAAGAAAAACTTCGGCGACAAATACAACGACATCGCTGTGGCAACATTCGGACCGGCAACAGCAAAGGCTGCTCACGAGGCAGGGCTGAAGGTCGCCATCGAAGCACCTACAAAGGAGTTCCCATCTATGACGGGAGCCCTGAGACACTACTTGCTCGAACAGGAAGGATAAGAAGACACACCTTCCATAAACTCCACTGATGGCAGTAACAGACGCTCCGACACTGAAGAAGAGAGAGCGGATCAACAGCAAGAAAACTATCGACCGCCTCTTCGGCGGAGGGCACAGCAAATCGATGTCCGCCTTTCCGCTCAGGGCGGTCTATGCCGTTCAAGAGCGCACAGGCAACGATGCAGAGGCGCAAATGATGGTAAGTGTGCCGAAGCGAATGTTCAAGCACGCCGTGAAACGCAACCGCGTGAAACGACAGGTACGCGAAGGATACAGGCTGAACAAGAAAGTGATGGAGGCTCTCGTAACAGAGCATCTCAAGCCCAACAGCCAACTGCTCATAGCATTCATCTGGATAGACGACAAACTGCATCCTTCAAAAGAGGTACACATGAAGGTGCGCAGCCTCATGGAGCATATCGCAGAAAGAGTCATTAAGAGAGAAACCCTTAAAGCAGAGCAGCCTTGAAGATTCTTCACACCATATCACACGCGATTGCATGGTTGCTGACAAGACCTATCGTCTTCTACCAGCGCTTCATCACGCCATACACACCGCCCTCATGCCGATTCGTTCCGACATGCTCTGAATATGCACGGCAGGCGATACTGAAGCATGGACCAATAAAGGGACTCGCTCTTGCCATCTGGCGCATACTGAGATGCAACCCCTGGGGAGGCAGCGGATATGACCCTGTTCCTTGATAGAGGAAGGAGGAGAGAGGAAAGTTGATTTTCATTAAGCACTAAAGATATAATCATGATAAAGAATTTTGTTGAAGAACTAAGATGGCGCGGAATGCTGGCACAGATAATGCCAGGCACCGAGGAATTTCTGAACGAACATCTCGTATCGGCCTACCTGGGAACAGACCCTACTGCCGACTCACTGCACATAGGACACCTCTGCGGTGTGATGATGTTGCGTCACCTGCAGCGCTGTGGACATAAACCCATAGCACTCGTGGGTGGAGCAACAGGAATGATTGGCGACCCATCGGGAAAGAGTCTCGAGCGCAACCTGCTCGACGAAACGACTCTGCGCCACAATCAGGAATGCATCAAGAAACAACTGGCCAAGTTCCTTGACTTCGAGAGCGATGCACCTAACCGCGCCGAACTTGTGAACAACTACGATTGGATGAAGGACTTCACCTTCCTCGACTTCGCACGCGAGGTGGGAAAGCACATCACCGTAAACTACATGATGGCAAAGGAGAGCGTGCAGCAGAGACTCAACGGAACAGCACGCGACGGACTCTCATTCACAGAGTTCACCTATCAGTTGCTGCAGGGCTATGACTTCCTGAAACTCTATCAGGACAAGGGCGTGCGCCTACAACTGGGAGGAAACGACCAGTGGGGCAACATGACTACGGGTACCGAACTCATACGCCGCACTCTCGGCAACGACGTGGAACCCGCATTCGCCCTGACATGCCCGCTCATCACCAAGTCTGACGGAAAGAAGTTCGGCAAGACTGAAAGCGGAAACATATGGCTCGACCCGAAGCGCACCACACCGTATAAGTTCTATCAGTTCTGGCTCAACACCAGCGATGACGATGCCGAGCGCTACATCAAGATATTCACATCGCTCGACCGCGAGACCATCGAGGCACTCGTGGAGGAGCACAAGCAAGACCCGGGACGACGCATACTGCAGAAGCGACTGGCAGAGGAGGTTACCGTGATGGTGCACTCGCAGGCAGACCTCGACGCTGCCATCGAGGCTTCAAGCATCCTCTTCGGCAAAGCAACAAAGGAAGGACTGCAGAAACTGGACGAGCAGACATTCCTCGACGTGTTCGACGGAGTGCCACACTTCGACATCTCTGCAGACCAACTGGGACAGCCAGCAGTGGAGTTGTTCACTCAGGCAGCAGCCATCTTCCCATCAAAGGGCGAGATGCGCAAGATGGTTCAGGGCGGCGGCGTGAGCCTCAACAAAGAGAAGTTGCAGGCGTTCGACCGCGTTGTCACCGCCGACGACCTTATCGACGGAAAGTATCTGCTCGTGCAGAAGGGCAAGAAGAACTACTTCCTGCTCACCGTGAAATAATTCCTGAGTCTTTATAATTCAGGCAAAAACTAGTTGTTATGAAAAGAAGGTGTGTCAAATTTGACACACCTTTCTGTTTTATTCCAAACCACAGGAAAAGACTCAACAAGATTTTTTCATAACAAAACAATGAAATAATTTGCATTGTCAAAAATAATATTTATCTTTGCCGTACAAAACTAAATAACCTATGAATAATTTGCTCTCTCCTATCATCCTGAAAGTGGGACTCGTGTGTCTACTTAGCGGATGCAATCCTAACAGCAACGTGCAAAGCGCTACTGCTGAGAGTCATTCGCACGATACGGAAACCGAAACCTCTCAGGTGGGTGAGAATTCACAGGGGCCTATAGTTTGTGTCACTAAGCAACTGTATTCTTACGATGAGATGCTTGAAGACCTGGAGATGCTTCAGCAGAAATATCCGCAATGCGTAAAATACGAACTTAAAGCAGAAACATATCAAGGAAGGCAAATCCCGCTTGTGACTTTCGGGAACGCTAATGCCAAGCGTTATGTTATGGTAATGTCGGCCATCCATGCACGCGAATATATGTCTGCGCAACTGGTTATGTCTATGCTTGAGCATTATGCCAGCAACTATGAGAACGGGAAATATAAAGAGACACCGCTGAAAAGCATTTTCGATAACGTTTGCTTTATCATTGTGCCTATGGCTAATCCTGATGGTGTCGAGATTGCACAGAAAGGTGAAAAGGGAGCACTCACCGCTGACGTCAAACGATGGGTGCAGCAAAACACCAAGGAAGGGACAAAGTATGACCAGATAAAATCAAATGCTCGAGGCGTAGACCTTAACCGCAATTTCAGAAACGGTTTTGGAAAGGACCGCCGCTACAAACCGACTAAGAACTATTCACATCATCCTGGTCCTGAGCCTTATTCTGAGATAGAGTCGGTATTCCTGCTGGAAGTGTCTCAGATGCACGACTATGCCCTCTTCTTAAACTACCACACCAGCGGCAACCTCGTTTATTACGGATGCAAGAATGCTCAGCAGAGTGTCAACAATGCGGCATTGAAACTTTCAAATATAATCAAGCATCACACAGGATTCCCCCTTTATGGTCCCGACACATCACCAGCATGCGGTTCGTGGGCCGACGAGGTGGAAGTGCTATATAAACGACCGAGTGCCACAATAGAGTTGGGTTCTAAAAATCCTGTTCCTATTGCTGAGTTCAACGGGCTATACAAGAAAAATCTTTGGATTTGGGCTGACGTTGCATTGGCTGTAATGAAAGGTCAATTCTAAGTTATCATCTAATAATCTATTTATAAACAAAAAACATCAATTATGAAAAAGTTCTTTTTCTTATTTATCTTCATGATATCTACGATGAATATCATGGCGCAAAGTGAAATTATCTTTGCTGGTGACAATGTTTGCCTGCGTTTCAAACCAAATGAGGGTACAAAATGGACGGGCAGCAGTGCTCCTCATTTTTTCACCGGTCAGAAACTATCATGTGTTGGAACTGTTGGGGATTACTATAAAGTAGCATACAACGGAGACTACTATTATGTTCCTAAGAAATATGCACGTCCTCGCGGAACAAGTAGCAATGCCACAAAGTCAACCAGTTTCAAATACATCATTATTGCTGGCGACAATGTTTGCTTCCGTACACAACCTAACGAGAACTCCAAGTTGGTTGGTCCCTCATACGACCACGTAAACACCGGAGACGTGTTGCAATGCGTAGGACAAACCTCTGATTATTACAAGGTGTACTATGATGGCAGTTACTATTATATCCCCAAGAAATACGGTCGCCCAAGGAACTAAACATCTTATACATTTAAACATGCAAAATGCCCCTTTCTCTTGGGGCATTTTTTTTGTATCATTAGAGTTGTCCTGACTCCACCATCAGAACTACGCGTTCTGTCAGTCGGTCTTTTCCTTCGGGGTCGTATTTCTTTGTAAGCGAAGCGCCGAAAGTCCAGGCAAATGCCTGATAGAAACCTGCCTTCACAGGACCGAGGAATGCCTGCACCAGTTGGTATGACGATGAGTTACACTCTCTATGCACCAGTTTTATCAACAGTTTCCCCTGTGCATAGGTGAGCTTTTTCATCCTCGGGGTGTATTGCCTCTTTATCGCCTCCTCCACCTTCTTCATGTGTGCATCTTTCGCTTTCTTGTCGGGCAGCGTCTGAAGATACTCGTATGTCTCGATGATGATGTTGTTCACCTCCTTCGCTATGGGCAACACCTTCTTCACGTTCTTCACCAGCTGGTTGTATTGTTGCTGCTGTTTCTTGTCCTTGAACGTTATTTGCGGATAGACATAAATGCGATTCAACTGTACGCACTGTATCGAGTCGCCCTCCTTATCGAGCACACGAGTAACCCTCACCCTCGGTTCCATAGTGGGATTATCCATATCCACCTCTTTGTCCTCAGGCTTCACATCGTCCTTTTTGTCTGTCTGTGCGCAAACACTAAGGGCGAAGCACCACATTAGTGCAATGAATGCTATTCGCGGATTAACTCTCATATCGGGGGCAAAAATACATAATAAAACGCACAACAGCCCCTACTTTGACTATATTTAACTATTTTCGAGGTCCTACAACAACTTTCTTCGTATTTCCGCCTTGCTTGATGACGTAAACACCCTGACGGAGTCCTTCTATACTGTTGCCCATATTGACACCTGACACGTTGAAAACCTCGAAAGGTTTCGCCGCGTCTATCTCTGCCGACTCAATGCCTGAAGGCACATAGGTGTATCCAATACGGTTGTCCATCCACACAAGGCGGTTCTTGATGTAGTTGCGCACGTTCTCGACTTCTGCCTCGTAACTGCCCCAGATACGCGGATTCTGATGAACATACTCGTTCATTATAGGCCAGCGTTTGAAGTTCAGTTGCTGAGATGCCTGGAGTTTGGTTTCCATATCATTTACAAATTGCAGAAGGTTCTCTTCTGTCAAACCGCTCTCGCGTGCCTGTCCCCAAATCTCCTTTAGTTGGTTTTTCGCCGAAGTGTTATAGATGACAATGTTGTCCACAAAACTCTTCATGTTGCCTGCACAACTGCCGCCGCTACGATAGATGTAGTCCGTCTTGTTGTTCACGGGATATGTTCGGTTGTCATTCTCAAAAGCGAGGTCGAAGTCCCACACAGGACCAGTATACATCTTATCATTATCGCGGTCCTTATACATGTAAACACTCCAGTAGGTGTCTGTGTTTCCTGACATCTCGCCCACGAGGAAGTGGCGCAGGAAGGTATTCAGGTCAAGATAGGTCTGCCATTGGCTCTCCATCTTGTTGAAATAGTTCTTGATGTAATTATACTGTTCGGTCACTATCTCATCATCACTGGGCGACTTGATAGTGACGGGATTGCCCTTGTTAGAGTTGAACCACGATGTCTCGTCGTAAGCATAGGCATCCACCTCTACGAAATACCCGCCCGTCAGAGCGGTGCCATCGATGTCGGTAGGTTTCATTTCCGTAATCTCAACACGCCCAGGGTTCACCTCCACCTGGTCACATAGTTGGTAGCATCCTTTATATTCGCCGTTCAGGAGCACATCAACGGGAGTTCCGTATGGAGTATATGGCATTCCCATACGCTTGCTCAATTCAAAAGCAAGCAGGTTGCGCATCAGCGTTTTGTCACCATAGTTGTTTATGAGTGTCCACTTCTTAGCCTTTGCTGGGGCGTCAAGCACATTCTGCTTCTTGTCGAACTTTATGCGGTATGGTTTCTTGGGGAAAGTGCGAGAGTAATTGCCGCGCTCGCGTGTTCCACCCGTTTGTGTCAGCAGTTTAGTGCCGTCGTTTGATATGATGGTTATTAGCGACGGAATATCTGTTTCCTTGTCGAATGGTATCACGCCATTCTCGGTGTGTATGCTCACCGTTGGGAGGTTGGTAAGCTGACTTAGATGACTGTCGTCTCCCTCTCCTTCATGACCATAGAACTCTATTTCCGCAATGTTGCAACGGGCATCTGATGGACCTATGTATCGCACATACCTGAAGCCTCTTGAGCAGTCAACATCAGCATGAGATACTGTTCCGATAGTGCCTCGCTCGGTGATGATATATAAGGGCAGCGCATCCATGAAATCCGCACTATTGGCCCCTTCGAACACTCCGAGCATTACGCGCTCTTCCCCGTGAACATCGTTGCGCGGAGACCAGCCCACCTTAGTTATAACATGTGGTGTTCCCAAGTCGAGTCCTGCCCAAGTGTAACTCCGTTCCCATGAAGCGAAGTAGGTGTTAAGATTGCCATCAAAGGCCATATTGCAAGTGTTGGCTGTTGTTGATTGGCTGAAATCACTATAATCAACAGTATATTCGGTGCCTATTACGGTGCCACTGAGTTTCGCGTCCTGTGCCTTTGCTGTTGTTGAAGTAAGGGCAAGGATGCCGAAAACAGATAAGATGTCAAGTATTCTCATATCAGAAAAATGCAGTTGTTACGATTAATAATCTATACTGAGTGCAAAGGTACTAATATTTTTTTATAATGCAATTCCTCAACACTTTAATAAGGAAAATAATGCGCCGATATTTGGAATTCTCGAATAGTTTGACTACTTTTGTTCGCGTTATGAAACAACGAGTAGAGGAGATAGACTTCCTGCGGTGTGTGTTGATTCTGCTGATGATAACTTTCCACATCGTATATATCGGCGACACTTATGGTGCCGCCAAACAGTTCGTTTATACGTTCCACATGCCTGCCTTCCTGCTCGTATCAGGCTATCTTTGCAACACAGCGAAGAGTGCAAAGGAATTTCTGCGTGCGATGCTTTGGATTTTCATCCCTTATCTCGTGATGGAAACAGGATATGTAGTTATGGCGTCACTTCTGCCCATTCGCGAACATATTGACAACCTCACGGCGGGCGTGTTGCTTGAGAAACTCTTCCTTCATCCGCTCGGTCCTTATTGGTATCTGCACACTTGGGTGTTGTGTTCGCTTGTCTATTATGGTGCGATGAGGATAGGAAACCCTTATCAATCCCTTCAAAAGGCGGAGGAGAAATCTTCCAAGGGAAAGATTGTTCTTAGACTTTTCGTTGCAATTATAGCCTGTGTGGTGCTTGGCTTTTGTGGTCTTGTGAGCATCCCAAATGCTTTCTATTTCATGGCTGGTGCGGTGTTGAAGCAATTTGGCATAGGATTCTTGCGCGCCTTCTATCCTGCATTGTGGGCGATAGTGCCCGTTGTGCTTATCTCACTATTCCCGTCTCAACTCGATAGAGCCACTCCTGGCGGCGTTGCCATTGTCTACTTCATGACATGTTTCCTGCTTTCGCTCTATCGTTTCGTAGTCGAGCGGTTGCGCCAGCCGTTACTTCTGATAGGTCGCAACACCCTTCTACTGCTACTTTTTTCGCCCATCTTCACCGCACTATCAAAGCTTTATCAGCCATATTTGGTGGGGTTCGACCCTTCTGGCATCGTTTTCTGCATCGTTACCGTTACGGTTGCAACTCTCGGAAGTCTTTTAATCGGGAGCATTTCAGACGTTCTGCACCTCTCTCCTTTTTTCTTCGGCAGAAAGAGAATCATCGTTTAGCATACGATTAATGCCTTTTTATAAGGTGATTAGCCACTAATCGCTCTCTCACTTGTGCCTCCTGGCCATCTCACTTGTATATATCTGAGCATGCCAGAGATGCTTCCTGACATGCTCAGATGTATCTCCTGACAGAGCATCAAGTGCTTTAAACAGAAATGAGCAGTCGTGACTGCTCATTTCTATGGTTGTTTGTTATTATTCCGTCAAAAAAGTGTATTACACCTTTTTTATATCTGTTTATCAAAGACTCACCTCCAGCATCACGAATGAATAGGGCTCGAGGTCGAGGTTGAACTTCTTCTGAGCCTTGATGGTCTCGGTCTTCGGAGCGATAGGCTGCTTCTCGAAGTTGTTCTCATCGTCGGGCTGGCCGCTCAGAACGGTCTTGGTCATCACCTTCTTCATGCCCTTGAAACGGCTCAGGTCGATGCTGGCCTTCTTGGCATCGGCGCCGGCATTACAGAGCTTCACGAACAGCTGACGCGTCTTGGTGTTCAGGATGACCGACTGCTCCTGCAAATCCGTCTTTCCGTCAATCTTCACGCAATCGCCATAGTAATAGTTTCCGCTCGACTGGCCGAACATCTGCTGGATATAGTAGCTGCAGGTCAGGAACGGGCGCTCGTTGTCGAAGTAAATCAGGTCGGGGTTCCAGTTCGTGGCATTCTTGCGGGCAAACAACGGAGCATAGCTGGTCATGACCACCACATCGCCATTGCGCTCCACATGCAGCAGGTAAAGACCTTCAGCCAGCGCGTCAATCAGCTTCTTGTCCTTGGCGGCATACTCACCCAGATACACCTTTGTCTTGCGGTCACGCGGGTACTTGTCGTACTGACGACTCTTCAGGAAGTAGTCGCGCGGCTCATAGTAGTGCTCGTCCATGATGGGCATTCCCAGTTCGTCGGCCAGTTTCCATCCGTTCTCATAGTCAGGATTGCCGGGATGTGAGCCGGGACCAGCCGTTCCCACGATGATAATCTCGGGGTGTGCCTTCGTGATGCGCTCATACATATACTTGAAGCGCTCGTTGAACTCGGGCGAAATCCTTTCCTCGTTGCCGATTCCCAGATACTTCAGTCCGAAAGGCTTCGGGTGACCTGCATCAGCACGCACCTTACCCCACTTCGTGTTCACGTCGCCGTTGGCCCACTCAATCAGGTCGAGGGCCTCGTTCACCCACTCGTCCATCTCGCTCATGGGCACCACGTCCTGAGCCTGGTCTTTCATGCCCCAGCCGCCGTTGGTTCCCTGACAGCTCACGCCACAAGGTAGAATGGGCAGCGGTTCCATGTTCAGGTCCTCGCAGAACTGGAAATACTCATAGTAGCCCAATCCCATCGACTGGTGGTAGCCCCACGTGTTCTTCAGTCCACGGCGCTGCTCCTTCGGTCCAACGGTAGTCTTCCAGCGATAGGTGTTCCAAAATCCGTCACCGCCTCCATGAACCACACAACCGCCAGGGAAGCGCATGAACTTCGGATGCAGGTCGGCCAAAGCCTGAGCCAGATCCTTGCGCATGCCATGACCCTTATAGGTATCCTCGGGCATCAGCGAAACCATGTCAACATCCATCTCGCCCTGATTCAGCACCAGAATCTGCAGCATGGCCTTCTTTGACTCTTCCGAGGGAGTCAGCACAACCTCGTATTTCTGCCAATCCTTGCTGCTTACGTCGATGGTAGCCTCGGCCAGCAGTTTCGGGTCCTTGCCCCACCCCATCTGCGGCTCAGCCAGCACTACGCGGACCTTTTTCGTGTCGTTGTCCACATTGCGGAAGAAAGCAGAGAAATCATATTTGGCCCCGGCCTTTACGGAAATGCCGTCGAAGCCATCGTTCTGCAGACCGAAACCCTTCCAGCCCTTGTAATCGTAATACTCCTTCACGCGCTCGATATGCAGGCGCATATAGGTGGGATTGTTCTTGTTGAGCCCGTTGTCCATGCGAGGAGACATATAGCCCAGCGAGTGTCCGGGACGTACGGCCTTCCAGGCTGTTCCAGGTCCCCACCCGTCACGCTCGGCAGGACTGAACTCGAACGAGCCGTTCTGCACCAGTTCCGCATAGAGTCCGCCATCGGCAGCACTACTGATATCCTCGAAGAAGATACCGATCAGTTCATCACTAATAGCCTTTCCCCCGGCAGGCGGGTTCATGGCTTTCTGGGCCGACATGCCCAAAGCGGCTGTCATCATGACACCCAGAATGAATTGTCTTTTCATCATATCTACTTATTTTTGTTTAATAATATGCGATTATGCTACAAAGATATAAATAAAATATCAAACCACCGCATCTTGTTCCTTCAAATGCAACAAAAACGCAATTTTTTGACATGCCAGCAAAAAGCAAACAGACTAAATCTCGGTAATAAAAAAGATAAAACCTTTGGTTTTTCACTCACTAAATCGTAACTTTGCACCTTGAAATAATTGCAATTATATTTTATGGAACAGACTTTTTTAATTTATAATACTCTGCACAGGCAGAAGGAGCGTTTTGTGCCATTACATGCACCTAATGTAGGTATGTATGTTTGCGGTCCTACAGTTTACGGCGACCCGCATCTGGGACATGCACGACCAGCCATAACGTTCGACATTCTGTTCAGATATCTTAAGCATCTGGGTTATAAGGTGCGCTATGTGAGGAACATCACAGACGTAGGCCATCTGGAGCATGATGCAGATGAGGGCGACGACAAGATAGAAAAGAAGGCTCGTCTGGAACAACTGGAACCAATGGAGATAGCACAATATTACACCAACCGCTATCATCAGGCGATGGAGGCACTCAACGTGTTGCCCCCTTCGATAGAACCACATGCTACAGGACATATCATAGAGCAACAGCAACTGGTGCAGCAGATTCTTGACAACGGCTTTGCATACGTCAGCAACGGCTCGGTTTACTTCGATATAGAGAAGTATAACAAGCAATTTCATTACGGAAAGTTGAGCGGAAGAAACCTCGATGACGTGATAAACAACTCTCGCGAACTTGACGGCGTGGGCGAGAAGCGCAATCAGGTGGACTTTGCTCTCTGGAAGAAGGCACAACCCGAGCACATCATGCGCTGGCCTTCGCCGTGGAGCGACGGCTTCCCAGGATGGCATTGCGAGTGTACCGCTATGGGACGCAAGTACCTTGGCGACCATTTCGACATCCACGGCGGCGGTATGGACCTCGTGTTCCCGCACCACGAGTGCGAGATAGCACAAGCAACAGCTGCTCAGGGCGATGATATGGTGAAGTACTGGATGCACAACAACATGATAACCATCAACGGACAGAAGATGGGTAAGTCGCTCGGTAACTTCATCACGCTGGAACAGTTCTTTACAGGTAACCATGAGTCGCTAGAACAAGCATACGGCCCGATGACCATACGCTTCTTCATTCTTAGCGCCCACTATCGCGGCACCGTCGACTTCTCTAACGAAGCGCTGAAGGCAAGCGAGAAGGGACTTGAGCGACTGATGCAGGGTATCAAAGACCTGGAGCGCGTGCAGGTGTCGAAACAATGTGATGCTCAAACAGAAAAAGTGGTGAAAGAACTGCGCCAGAAGTGCTATGACGCAATGAACGACGACATGCAGACGCAGATAGTGATAAGCCATCTCTTCGAGGCATGCCACACAATAAACATGCTGCTCGACCACAAGGCAACAATATGCGAGGATTGCCTGAAGGAACTCACCGAGGTAATGCACCTCTTTGCCTTCGACATCCTTGGCCTTAAGAACACCAGCGGAGCCAACAACGAGGCTCGCGAGGAGGCTTATGGCAAAGTGGTTGATATGGTCCTCTCGTTGCGTGCCAAAGCAAAGGCAGAGAAAGACTGGGCAACATCTGACAAGATTCGTGACGAACTGGCTGCCGCTGGCTTTGAGGTGAAGGACACCAAGGACGGTGCCACATGGAAATTGAACAGATAACCATAGTGTCATGATATTGCTAAGTTTTGACACCGAGGAGTTTGATGTGCCCAGAGAGCATGGCGTCGATTATGACACCTTGAAGGAGGGCATGGAGGTCTCGGTAATTGGAACTAACCGTATACTTGACTTGCTGAAGAGCAACGGTGTAAAAGCGACATTCTTCTGCACAGGCAATTTCGCTACTC
Source organism: uncultured Prevotellaceae bacterium (assembly GCA_900315095.1). Taxonomy (GTDB): domain Bacteria; phylum Bacteroidota; class Bacteroidia; order Bacteroidales; family Bacteroidaceae; genus Prevotella. The sequence goes on from OMXS01000001.1 coordinate 42,218, forward strand.
ATGCACCACAGACAATGCAACGCATAATCGACGAGGGGCATGAGGTAGCATGTCATGGTGTTGACCATTGGAATCCAAAGCCCACAGACTTCCGCGAGTCAAAACAGATAGTAGAAGGTGTCATTGGAAAAGCCGTCAACGGTTATCGCCAGCCAAGAATGTTCCCTGTGAGTGACGAGGAGATAGCAGGTGCTGGATACAAATATAACTCATCGCTGAACCCTGCCTTCATCCCTGGCCGATACATGCACCTTACAGCTCCGCGCACATGGTTTATGAAAGGCGGCGTGATGCAGATACCTGCCTCTGTTACACCATGGGTTCGCTTCCCCTTGTTCTGGCTCTCACTTCACAACCTACCTTTGAGCATGTATGAGTGGTTGGTGCGCCGCACATTGAATCATGACGGCTATTTCGTCACATACTTCCACCCGTGGGAATTCTATGACCTAAAGGAGCATCCCGAACTGAAGATGCCGTTCATCATCAAGAACCATAGCGGCATGGAACATGTGCAACGTCTCGACCATGTTATAAAGATGCTGAAGAGCCGCGGAAAGGAATTTGTCACATTCTCCACTTTCGTTGAAAGGGTAAGCAACAAAAGCTAAACGTAAGAATAGGAAAAGATATATTTAATCATGATAAAGCTTGCAACGGTTTCTCCATGCTATAACGAGGAAGATGTGCTGGAACGTTCGGCAGAACGGTTGACGGAACTCTTCCAGAAAATGGTTGCTGCGGGGAAGATAAGCAGTGACAGTATGATAGTGTTTGTCAATGACGGCTCCAAAGACCGTACATGGGACATCATCAGTAGACTGCATGAAAGCAACTCTTTTATAAGAGGCATTGACCTTGCACACAACGTAGGTCACCAAAACGCCATAATGGCTGGAATGATGACTGCTAAGGAGTGGGCCGATGCTGTGATTACTATCGATGCCGACTTGCAAGACGATCTCGCCGCGCTGGAAAAGATGGTAGACTATTGTAACGAGGGCTACGACATCGTTTATGGCGTGAAAGTATCGCGTAAGGCAGACCCTGTGCTTAAGCGTTTCTCTGCGGAGACATTTTATAAACTGCAGTCGTCGATGGGAGTGAAGAGCATTTTCAATCATGCTGACTTCCGTCTAATGTCGAAGCGTGCCCTCGATATGTTGCAAGGCTACGATGAGCGCAACCTATACCTTCGCGGTTTGATACCTATGATAGGCTTGAAATCTGCAACTGTCGATGATGTCATAAGTGAACGCGAGGCTGGCAAGTCGAAATATGTTCTGAGTAAGATGTTCGGTCTGGCTCTTGACGGCATCACATCATTCTCTGTTCGACCCATCTACGGCATCATTTACCTTGGGCTGTTTTTCATTCTCATCAGCCTAATCATTGGCATATATGTCATTCATGCCTTGTTCTGCGGCACAGCCGTTCCTGGTTGGTCTTCACTCATGCTCAGCGTATGGTTCACTGGTGGAGTGATAATGATTGCCATCGGTTTAGTCGGCATTTATATCGGCAAGATATACATGGAAGTGAAACACAGACCACTATATAATATAAAAGAGGTGTTGGAATAGTCTCCAACACCTTTTTTGTTACTTCTTCTCAAAGTGGTATATCTGCATTTTCCTTTTTGGCTCCTCGTAGCGTTTCTCGAAACAGTAGCCTTCACTAGCAAATTGTTTCTCGTTGAGTTTGTAGTCATCCTCTGAGATTAGGAGGAATCCTTTTTGTGGTTTCTCAATATGGAAACTGCCTATACGGTTGCCCAAATAGAAGTTCACCTCAAAGAAATGAGCAGGGTCGCCCTTTGCTTTCACTCCCACTTCCATATACTCATATAGTTTGCCTTTGGCAATAGGTGCAGCGCGGTCGATGTTGGGACATTCTCCCTTGATGCTCTTAACATTCAAGACTGTTGGATTGTAAACTCCGTCAAGTGACAAATAAATGCCCAACACGAGCACTATTGAGGCCGCAACAGCCATGATACCACGGTTGACGTACTTGCGATATACCCACCACATCACTCCAATGGCAGTGGTAATAATGACTATCAACACTTGCCACCACTGGCCGATGCTGCCCAACGCTTCCATAGTCATCTGATTCTGAAGCGCATGACGACCATGGAACATAGTGTCGGGAATGTCAACAAACTTCAAGGCGATAAAGGCTATGAAAAGCAGTATGGAGATAGTTGCAAGTATTCCGTTGAATATGTTCAGCGGCATGGTGCGTTTCTCCCCCATCCACAGCATCATTCTTGCAATGAAATAACCGATGAAAGGATATATAGGCATCAGGTAGACCGAACGCTTACTTTGCGGAATGCAATAGAACACAAATATTATCACAATGCTGGTAAGAGCAAAGAGGTCAATAGGCGAATTGTCACGCAACTTCCAAGCATTGCATATCTTACTCTTGTTCCAAAGGTTCCCAATGTTCTTAAGACAGCCTGTGAGGATTAACGCAAGAAGAGCCAATAATGTGTAGGGTATCCATCCAGACAAAATGGTGAGGAAATTGTAGTACCACGGTTCGACACACGAGTCATAGCTCATGGTGTTAGTCATACGACCGATGTTTTCCTCATACATAAGGTCGAGGAACTCCTGACCACCCTGATGCCACGCTGCCACAAACCATAGTGCATAGGGGATGAGCGACAGCACTCCGAACAGCGAAAGCCATCCGAGTGTTTTCCAGAAATTCTCACGTCTCAACAGCATATATACACCCATTACAAGACAGGGGATGATGGAACCTACAGGCCCCTTAGTCAGAGTGCCGAGTCCCATGAGGAGAATAGCAAGTAGCGGTATGCCGCGCATCCCCCTTTCATACCATCGATACAGACAAAAGAGGGCGCAAACGGTAAGTGCCGTTAGCACCATGTCAACACGACAGTTGCCTCCTGCCCGATGTAATTCAAAACTTGTAAAGGCTACAAGCGATGCAGTAAGTGCAAGCGAGACGGTGGTACGTTTCCTGAAGAAACAAAACGTTGCCATGGTCATGGCAATAAGTGCTAATGCCGACGGCAGTCGTGAAGAACCTTCGGTAACCTTGCCCTGAACCGCTGATACCGCTGCAACACACCAATGGAAAAATGGTGGTTTGTATGCCATTTCTCCGCCGTTGTTACGTGGCAGCACCCAATTGCCTGTTTCCAACATGCAGTAAGAAACTATCGACTCGCGTGGCTCGCCCTTTGTATGATAATCTGACAGTCCCAAGAAGGGAAGCATTGTCATTGAACATACTATTATCAATAGCCAAAAAGCATTTTTGTACTTAAGCATTTAAAAAACAATTATCGATAACGGTGGCAAAGGTACGACTTTTTCTTCACATATATAAGAACACCTCAACAAAAAGTGTCCTTTACATCTTTATATGTTACTTCTTTTCATGTGTTTAGGCTGCCCCTCCACAATAAAAATAAACGTTTTTATTTTGTATTGTTTTCGTTTTGCACTAACTTTGCACCAAAATAATATAATTAATGAAGAAACTTTTTATTGAGACATACGGATGCCAGATGAACGTTGCCGACTCTGAGGTGGTGGCATCTGTGATGAAGATGGCGGGATATGACGTGTGCGAAGACATAGCAGACGCTGATGCCGTATTTCTCAACACCTGCTCTGTGCGTGACAACGCTGAGCAGAAGATTTACCACAGACTGGAAGAGCTAAACGCACTTCGCAATAAAAAGATGAGTGTTGAGCGTAGAGCGCTGAGCGGTAAAACTGCAGAGATTGACGCTGATGCCTCTCAACACCCAACACCTAACACCCAACCGCTGATAATCGGCGTGCTCGGCTGCATGGCAGAGCGTGTGAAAGACGACCTGCTCAACAACCATCATGCCGATCTCGTAGCTGGTCCTGACTCTTATCTCTCGCTTCCTGACCTTATAGCCCAGGCAGAGACAGGGCACAAAGCAATGAACATAGAGCTTTCTACTACCGAGACATATCGCGACATCGTGCCGAAACGTATTTTCGGAGCGAAGATTGGCGGATATGTGAGCATCATGCGCGGGTGCAACAACTTCTGTCATTACTGCATAGTGCCATACACTCGCGGCCGTGAGCGCAGCCGTGACATCGAGAGCATATTGCGCGAGGTGCGTGACTTGCAAGAACGTGGATACCGAGAGGTGACTTTACTTGGTCAGAATGTTAACTCTTGGCGCGGTCCGTCTGCTGTAAACGGTGAGCAGGAGGGTTTCCCATATCTTCTGAGACGTGTGGCAGAGGAAGCACCTAACATGAGAGTACGATTCACGACATCACATCCAAAGGACATGAGCGACGAGACTTTGCATGTGATTGCAGAGATGCCTAACGTATGCAAGCACATCCATCTGCCCGTACAGAGCGGAAGCAACCGCATACTGAAGCTGATGAACCGCAAATATACACGTGAGTGGTATCTCGACCGCGTTGCCGCCATTCGCCGAATCATCCCCGATTGCGGGCTGTCTACTGACATCTTCGTGGGATATCATGACGAGACAGAGGAGGATCACCAATTGTCGTTGTCGCTGATGCGTGAAGTGAGCTACGACTCTGCGTTTATGTTCAAGTACTCTGAACGTCCTGGAACATACGCATCAAAGCATCTGCCTGACAATGTTCCTGAGGAAGTGAAACTGAAACGACTCTCGGAGCTCATTGCTCTGCAAACGCAAATCTCAGCCGAGCAAAACAAGAAGGATGTGGGCAAAGAGTTTGATGTCCTGGTGGAAAACTTCTCAAAGCGTTCGCGTGAACAACTGTGCGGTCGTAACGAGCAGAACAAGATGGTGGTGTTCAACAAGGGCAACCACCACATTGGAGAGACGGTGCGCGTGCGCATCACTGGCTCATCAAGTGCCACACTTCTGGGAGAGCTTGTTGACAAGGAATAGTCCCTAGATGTCCATATAATCAAAAAGAACATAGCATGTCCGGCAATGCTGACCTGATGAAGGCTTACAACAGGTACCTGCGGCTGCAACGGGGTTATTCCCCTAACACGCTGGAGGCATATCAACGTGATGTCAAGAAACTGTTCGACTTCCTAGAAGGTGAGGGCATCAATCCGCTAGATGCTAAGCTTGATGACCTTCAGCAGTTTGCTGCGTCGCTCCATGACATCGGAATAGGTGCAAAGTCTCAATGCAGAATACTAAGCGGAGTGCGCTCGTTCTATCATTTCATGGTACTTGACAGACGCCTTGAAGACGACCCCTCGGAACTCCTTGAGAGTCCGCAGACAGGCAAACACCTGCCGGAAGTGCTTTCAACGGAGGAGGTGGACATGCTGGAAGCTGTCATCGATGTCTCTAAGTGGGAAGGACACCGCAACCGCGCAATCATCGAGATGCTATTCTCTTGCGGCCTTCGAGTGAGCGAGCTGGTTAATCTCCCGTTGTCGAACCTTTACCTTGAGGAGCATTTTATACGTGTTTTCGGCAAGGGAAGCAAAGAACGGCTGGTGCCAATATCCGACCGTGCCATTAAGGAACTGAAACTCTGGTTCGATGTTAGATGCCACATGAAGATAAAACCTGGGGAAGAAGACTATGTGTTCTTGAACCGTCGAGGTGTCCATCTGACGCGCACTATGGTGCTAATTTTCATAAAGAACTACGCGAAAGATGCGGGAATAGAGAAGACAATATCACCTCACACGTTGCGACATTCCTTCGCCACGGCTCTGCTTGAGGGCGGTGCTGACCTGCGAGCGATACAAGCGATGCTGGGACATGAAAACATTGGAACCACCGAAATATACACCCATGTGAGCACCAAGACACTACGCGAGGAGATATTGATGCATCATCCGAGAAACAAAAAGAATTTGGAATCGTGAATTTTGATGTTATGAACAACGATATAAATAAAGAGTTTTTCCCTATTGAGGGAACAGAAGAAGGGCTTTTCGAGATAATGGCACCCGTGGGAAGCCGCGAGAGTCTTGCTGCCGCAATACAAGCGGGAGCCGACTCGGTGTATTTCGGCATCGGAAAACTGAACATGCGGTCGCATAGTGCTAATCATTTCACCATCGACGACTTGCGCGATATCGCACGAGAGTGTGACGAACATGGCATAAAGACATACCTCACGGTGAACACCATCATCTACGGCGAGGACATAGAGACGATGCACGAGATTGTTGATGCTGCCCACGAAGCAGGCATTTCGGCAGTCATTGCAAGTGACATTGCCGTGATGACATACTGCCGAAAGATAGGTCAGGAGGTGCATCTCTCCACACAACTCAATATCTCTAACATCGAGGCATTGCGCTTCTATGCACAGTTTGCCGATGTTGTGGTGCTTGCCCGCGAACTGAACATGCAGCAGGTAGCCGACATCTATTGCCAGATAGTGGAGCAGAACATCTGCGGTCCCAACGGAAAACTCGTTCGCATAGAGATGTTCTGTCACGGAGCGTTGTGCATGGCGATAAGCGGCAAGTGCTATCTTTCGCTCGACAACACGATGCGCTCTGCCAACCGCGGGGCTTGCATGCAGTTGTGCCGCCGCTCGTATATCGTCACCGACCGCGAGACAGGCACCGAACTGGAGGTGGACAACAAGTACATCATGAGTCCAAAGGACTTGAAGACCATCCGTTTCATCGACAAGATGATGGCTGCCGGCGTGCGAGTGTTCAAGATAGAGGGCCGCGCCCGCAGCGCAGAGTATGTCTATACTGTGGTGAAATGCTATAAGGAAGCTATCCGCGCGGTGCTCGATGGCACATTCACTTCTGAGAAGAAAGACGAGTGGGACACACAACTCGCCACCGTATTCAACCGCGGTTTCTGGGATGGTTATTATCTCGGGCAGCAACTGGGAGAGTGGAACAGCGAGTATGGAAGCAGCGCCACCGAGCGCAAACAGTATGTTGGCAAAGGCGTGAAGTACTTCTCTAAACTCGGAGTGGCGGAGTTTACCGTTGAGGCATGTGAGTTCGAGCCTGGCGACAAGATGCTTATCACAGGTCCAACGACTGGCGTTATCTATGTCACACCCGAAGAGATTCACGGCGATAACGGTCCTGTCAATGTTGCACGTCAAGGAACGCGCGTCAGCATCGCCGTTCCTGAGAAAGTGAGACCAAGTGACAAGTTGTTTAAGATTATAAAAGTAGAAAAGTAAACGGTTGACGTTTTCACACGTCTGCCATATAAAACATATGAAAGAAATAAACGAACTGCAAGACGAAGTTATAGAGGAGTTCTCTGACTTCGAAGACTGGATGGACAAATACCAGTTACTTATCGACCTCGGCAACGAACAGGAGCCGCTGGACGACAAATATAAAACCGAAAGCAACCTCATCGATGGCTGCCAGAGTCGCGTGTGGTTACAAGCCGACTACAAAGACGGGGCGCTGTGGTTCACCGCAGAGAGCGACGCACTTATAGTGAAGGGCATCGTGGCTCTTCTCATCCGCGTGCTCAGCGGACATACTCCGCAGGAGATTCTCGATGCCGACCTCTATTTTATCGACCGCATCGGACTTCGCGAACACCTGTCCCCCACTCGCTCTAACGGTCTGCTGGCAATGGTGAAGCAGATAAAGGCGTACGCGCTAGCGTATAAGATGAAGGGTTAGTTGTAGCAAACAAAGATACTATCCATGCGCAAACTACGGACAATAGAAATGCACCGAATGTCGGTGGAGGACTTCCGGGAGTCGGAGAAGATACCGCTCACGGTGGTGCTCGATGACGTCCGCTCGATGTACAACATCGGTTCGGTGTTCCGAACGAGCGATGCTTTCCGTGTGGAGGAGGTGCTTTTGTGCGGCATCACCGCCACTCCGCCTCATCCAGAGATTCACAAGACGGCGCTCGGAGGTGAGGACAGCGTGGCATGGAAGTATTTCCCCACAGCAATGGAGGCCGTTGAATACCTTCACAAGAAGCACACTTTGGTTTATTCCATCGAGCAATGCGAAGGCTCAACGATGCTTGGCGACATCGACACTCTCCCCGTTTTCTCTTCTCAAGAGTCACAAAGGGCGGCGATAGTCTTTGGAAACGAAGTGAAGGGAGTGCATCAGGAAGTTATTGACTATAGCGACGGATGCATCGAGATACCGCAATACGGCACCAAGCACTCGCTTAACGTCTCCGTAACTGCCGGCATCGTCATCTGGGAGTTTGCCCGACGGATGATTCAACGTATATAAGACGCCACACTAAAGATAAACAAAGCGTGCATCATTTCACAATGACGCACGCTTTTTCTTAGTCAAGTCATTTTATTTAATTAAAGTATGAATAAACGGAGAAACATGTTTTCATCTCTCCTTAAGGTATTCTATTGAAGAGTTGAGCATTGTCTTTATCATGTCGTCATCAGTCTTTTGCATCATCTTCTCCAGTTGTTCGGCGCACATTGCTGCCTCCGAATGGCTCAGGCTGTCGGCATTCTTACTCATTTCATATAATTTTGTGGCAACAACTGTTGACATATTGCCTTTAGGATGCTTCAAGAAGTTCTTCCGATAGAGGTTAAACTGCGTCAGCCAGTCGGTAGAACTCATGTCCTTAGACATTTCAAAGTCCTTTAAACTGCCTAAAGAACCAAGCATGTCACCATTAATTACTGTCACCGTTGTCTTCTTTTGTTGTGGCATTCGTGCGTATGCAATGGCTATTCTTCCTTGTCCAACGTTCTCTTTCTTGCCCCTGACGTCATCGTCTACCTTTTCCCATTCAATGATATAGGCATATCGGAATCCATCTTTTGACTTATCGACGAAGTTCACTTGTATGTAGTTGTAGTATTCATAACCTATCACAAGTCCTTCATTGTCGTTATACATCACCTTTCGCTGCCTGTAAACAGCCTCAGGCGAAGAACTGCTTTCCCAGTTTTCCTCGTATGCATCCTCACTATCTTTCTTCACCGCCTCTTTCAGCATGTCCAGCAGTTTCAAGTCTTTTGGAGCCAGAGTGAATGTATATGCATCCAGCCGCCCTTCCATTTCACCCGTCTCTGGATTGCGGTTCTTGTGATGCGACTCGGTGTAGTTCACCCGCGTATCATCCAGAAACTCATCAATGGCACGCTTGATATTCTCTTGCGCCTGCACGGTTCCCACAGCCATAAGCAGGCAAATCATCAACGAAAGTGTTCTTGTTGTTTTCATAATTCTGTAATTATTTGATTTTCATTGTTTTCAAAACAGATGCTGCCATCTTCCATATAGACGGCGCGGTAGCCGCGAGCCTCCATCTGAGAGATGATTACTTGTCGCCTCAGTTCAGCCATTTCTTCCTCCATCTCAGCCATTTCCTCGCGCAGTTTCTTGTTCTCGGCAATCACCATCTCGATGCTTTCGTTGTCAGAAAGAGTCTTTTTCGGCTTGCTCGCCTTATGCCTTCTGCTTTTGACGATGCTCATTGGCTGTGGCTTTTGCACGTTTGCTATGGGTTTCTCATTGTTATACTCATTTTTCACGGGAGTAGTGACCGCCTTTTCCATTTGCTTTTGTTGTGTAATCATAGGTTCTTGCCTCTCTTTAAGAACCAAAGTAAGAGTTAAAATACCCAGCAGAAGCACCGCCGCCGCTGCCATCCAGCGCAACATCTTCACCTTTCTTGCGCCTCCCTTGTTTACCTGTTTGGCAGCACAAACATCACCTTGCATTCCGTCTGCGAACCAACGGAACATCGTATGATAGTCAGTCAGCCGCTCAGGGACATCGTCTCGACTGAAATATTCTTCCAGAATGCGTTCCTCCTCCACGTTTGTTTCGCCGTCGAGAAACCTTTGTAACAAAGCGTCTATTTCCTTTTCCGATATTCTATTCATGTTTTTTCCTCCTTCTTATTTCATCAAGTAGTGTGCGCCGAGCCCTTGAGAGTAGTGTCGATACCGATGTTTCGGCTATTCCTAAGCGACTGGCTATCTCTTCATTGCTTAGGTGTTCCACCTGTCTCATGCCAAGAATGGCATACTGAGTAGGCGGCAACTGTCGGAGTCTTTGCCTGAGCCAACTCTCTTCTTCAGCCGCTTCCAGACTTTCATCGGGCGTGTCGTGCAAAGCCACAAACCTCACTTCGTTCCCGCAGAGCGGCATAGTGCGCCGTTTTCTCAGAATGTCAATGGTCATGTTTCGTGCCATTACGGCTGACAACCTCTCCATACGGGCTGTGTCCTTGATGTCATCGAGCATCTGCCACAGCCTCAACATCACTTCCTGGGCGATGTCTTCTGCCTCCGCGATGTCTGCACCTTGCCCTCTACTTATTGCCAGAGCGCGTTGGCGCAATGTCGTTGCCTTCTCTTCAAATGCTCTTATGTCCATGTTGTCTGTCGTTGATTATATAACGTAAAAGCATGATTATTTCAAACAGACATTAACAAATAATAACGTTTCATTCCCTGTTTTTAGGCTAAAAAACACCATTTTTCATGCCTCTTGTAACTATTTGTATTTCAACAAGATACAAATGGGGTAACAAAGTTAATAACATAGTCGAACAAAGTTAATAAGATTGTTGAACAAAGTTATTAACTTTGTCTCCTCACTAAGCATCTTTTAGAACCTCACTAAGCATCTTTTGGAACCTCATTCGATATCTTTGGCGGAGTAAGGAAGTACATTTGTAATTGCCAATATTGATGTATGTTGAGCGTATTATTAGTAAATAAAAGATTAATATTTGGTTTTTCGCTCACTTAATCGTAACTTTGCAGGCGAAAAGGAAATCAATACCTGACTGTAGAATTATTTAAAATGAGTCTAACAGGAATTATTAGGAATGTGTTTGTGCCGCGACAGAAGAAACTGTTGTTGCATAATAGTGCGCCGTTGCAGTTGCAACAGGCGGCATTGGAGCATCTGGTGGAGTGCGGCAAGAACACGGAATACGGGCAGAAGCACTCTTTCAACGCCATAAAGAACTATAACGACTTCTCGCAAATGGTGCCTCTGAACACCTACGAGGAGTTGAAGGGCGACATCGACCGTATGCGTCACGGCGAGCAGAGCGTGCTGTGGCCGGGACAAGTGAAGTGGTACGCCAAATCATCGGGCACCACCAACGACAAGTCGAAGTTCATCCCGGTAAGTTCGGAGGGTCTTCAGACGATGCATTATCAAGGAGGTAAGGATGCCGTAGCGATGTATCTGGCGAACAATCCGAAAAGTAAGTTGTTCGACGGAAAGGCACTTATCCTCGGCGGAAGCCATTCGCCGAACTACAACTTGCCTGGTTCGCTGGTGGGAGACCTCAGCGCTATCCTCATAGAGAACATCAACCCGATGGCCAATTTCGTGCGTGTGCCAAGCAAGAAAACGGCATTGCTGAGCGACTTCGAATTGAAGCGCGACCGCATAGCGCATGAGACGATAGACAAGAACGTCACCAATCTGAGCGGCGTACCGTCGTGGATGCTCTCGGTACTGATGCGAGTTATGGAACTCTCTGGCAAGCAGCACCTCAACGAGGTGTGGCCAAACCTGGAGGTGTTCTTCCACGGTGGCGTGGCGTTCACACCCTACCGCAAGCAATACGAGCAACTGATTACCTCGCCAAACATGCACTATATGGAGACATATAACGCCAGCGAGGGATTCTTCGGACTTCAGAACGACCCTTCGGATGCGTCGATGCAGTTGATGCTCGACTACGGAGTGTTCTACGAGTTCATTCCTATGGACAAGTTCCCCGATGCTATTGGCTCGGCAGGAATGGCGCGCCAGCAACTGGAACCAGAGAAGCAGCCGTGCATAGTGCCGCTCGAAGGAGTGGAGGTGGGCGTAAACTACGCTATGGTTATCAGCACCACATGCGGCCTTTGGCGCTATGTCATCGGCGACACGGTACGCTTCACCAGCGTGAAACCTTATAAGTTCGTCATCACCGGACGCACAAAGCACTTCATAAATGCCTTCGGCGAGGAACTCATAGTTGACAATGCGGAGCAAGGACTTGCATACGCATGCCACGAGACGGGTGCCGAGGTGCTGGAATACACCGCCGCTCCGGTATTCATGGACGGCAACGCGAAGTGCCGCCACCAATGGTTGATAGAGTTCTCTAAGCGTCCCGACTCGCTCGAACGCTTCAGAGACCTGCTCGACAAGAAACTCCAAGAGATAAACAGCGACTATGAGGCAAAGCGATATAAGGACATCACGCTTCAGCATCTTGAGATTATAGAGGCCCGCCGCGGACTTTTCGAGGAGTGGATGAAGTCGAGAGGCAAACTGGGCGGGCAGAACAAGGTGCCCCGTCTGAGCAACAGCCGCGAGCATCTGGAGCAGTTGCTTGGAATGAATGATTGACAGTCTCCCCACAAAAAATAAACTTTCTGAGGGGAAAAAAGTCAAAGAGATATGATGAAAGAGATAAGAGATAAGAAACAAGTGATAAGAGGCGGGGTGCTGTTGCCACTTTGTCTCGTTCTGCTTATGCTCTTTTCATGCGCCAGAATGGGCAATCCCGACGGCGGATGGTTTGACGAGACGCCGCCAAAGGTGATAGGCGCCACGCCTGCCGACAACTCCGTAAATGTTTCATCGCGCAAGATAAGCATCTTCTTCGATGAATATGTGAAACTGGAAAACGCCCAGGAGAAGGTGGTGGTGTGCCCTCCGCAACTGGAAATGCCCGAGATAAAGACGGCAGGAAAGCAGATAAAGATAGAGTTGAAGGACTCGCTCATTCCTAACACCACCTACACCATCGACTTCAGCGATGCCATTACAGACAATAACGAGGGAAACCCGATGGGCAACTACACCTACAGTTTCTCCACGGGCGACGCTATCGATACGCTCGAAGTGTCGGGAAGTGTGCTCGAAGCAGAGAATCTGGAGCCGATAAAGGGTATCCTCGTGGGACTCTATTCCAACCAAGCCGACTCCGCTTTCCAGACAGAGTCGATGCTAAGAGTGAGCCGTACAGACAGTCGCGGACGATTCGTGATACGCGGCATAGCACCAGGCGACTACCGCATCTACGCCCTGATGGATGCCGACGGCGACTTCAAGTTCAAGCAGAAAAGCGAGAAAATAGCGTTCAATCATGACATCGTGACACCTTGGTCAAGACCTGACGTAAGACAAGACACCATCTGGCTCGACTCACTCCGCATCAAGGACATCGAGAGAGTTGACTATACGCACTATATGCCCGATGATATTGTACTGCGGGCATTCAACGAGGTACAGACAGACCGCTATCTCGTGAAGAGCGAGAGGAAAGAAGCCAACCGCTTCACTCTCTTCTATAGTTATGGCGGAGAGATGCCTGAGGTAAGAGGATTGGACTTCGACGACCGCAATGCGTTCATCATTGAGAAGAGCGAACGTCTGGATACGCTGACCTACTGGCTGCGCGACTCCACGCTCATCAACCGCGACACGCTGACAATAGCCCTCAGTTATATGGCTACTGACACCCTCGGGGTGCTCCAGCCGCGAACAGACACCCTGTCGTTGATATCGCGCGACACCTACGAAAAGCGTATGAAGCGCGAGCAAAAGAAATATGACGAGTGGAAGAAGAAACAAGACAAGGCCGAAAAGCGTGGCGACCCGTTCGAGACTGTTATGCCCGCAGAGGCGCTAAAGCCAAAATATAATGTCACTTCCGAACTGGCTCCCGACAAGAACCCGTTTGTTGTGTTCGATGTTCCTTTGCAACAGGCGGACAGTAATGCTGTTCACTTGTATTCAAAGATAGACACCTTGTGGTATCGTTCGCCCTTCGTGCTTCAGAAACGCACAGGATCAGAACGCATCTATGACATCCTTGGCGAGTGGCGTCCAGACATAGAGTACAGCCTTGAGATTGACTCTGCCGCCTTCATCGATATCTATGGCCACGCGGCAAATGCTTTCAAGCAGGGATTTAAGGTGAAGTCGAACGATGACTACAGCACGGTGATAGTGAACATTAGCGGCCTTGAGAACAAGAATCTTGTGGTGCAGTTGCTCAACAAGAACGACTCGCCTGTGAAAGAGGCGAATGCCAACAACGGCACAGCAGAGTTCTTCTACGTCAATCCCGGCACATATTACATGCGTCTCTTCGTCGACGAGAACAACAACGGAGTGTGGGACACGGGCTGTTATGCCGAGGACAGACAGGCAGAAGAGGTGTATTACTATAATGAAGAACTGGAGTGCAAGGCGAAATGGGACATTCCGTTGTCGTGGTCGCCTACTGCCATACCTCTCACTCAACAGAAACCGTCGGTGATAGTGAAGCAGAAGCCTGACAAAGAAAAGAAGATAAGAAACAGGAATGAGAAAAGGGCACGCGACAAAGGTATAGAATATATTCCAAATGATAAGTTATAGTTAGTCCGGCAGGGCATACTTGTATGACCTTTCGGCAAACAATAAAAACAAAGAATATGAAAAAACTGATTCTCTCGATAATCACTTCAATGGCTTTTGCCATTGGTGCTTCCGCCCAGTGTACGTTCCGCAACACGGCGTTCGAATCGGGCGAGTCGCTGACATACAACGTCTACTACAACTGGAAGTTCGTATGGGTGAAGGCAGGGTCGGCTTCTATGTCAGTCTATAAGTCTTATTTCAAGGGAAAAGACGCCTACCGCGCATCGCTGGTGACAAGAGGCAACGATAAGGCCGACAAGATGTTTGTGCTCCGCGACACACTACTCACATACTGCACTCCCGAACTTGTGCCGCTCTATTTTCGCAAGGGCGCAAACGAAGGGAAGCGTTATGTGGTTGACGAGGTGTGGTACACCTACGGCGGAGGGCTGACAAAGATGCGCCAGCACCGTCAACATAAGGACGGAACGCATAGTTGGATGAACTCCTCTAAGAAGGAGTGCGTCTATGACATGCTAAGCATCTTCCTCAGAGCACGCAGTTTCGACCCTTCCAACTGGACCAAAGGACATGAGGTGAAGTTCCCTATTGCCGACGGCAACAGCGTGGATAACGCAATACTTCGCTACCGCGGAAAGTCGACGGTGAAAGCAGACAACGGCAAGAAATACCGCTGCCTGGAACTCTCTTACATGGAATTGGAAAAAGGAAAATACAAGGAGATTGTGCGTTTTTACGTCACCGATGACAAGAATCATGTGCCTGTGCGGCTCGACATGTTCTTACGCTTCGGCTCAGCCAAGGCTTTCCTCAATGGAATGCACGGGGTGAAGAACCCGCTTACAAGCGTTGTTAAATGAAAAGTGAGGACTGAGAACGGAGCGGTGAACTAAGTTCGTTATGCGTCTTTCCTCTTCTTTACTGCTCACTCCACCAATATAAACGATATGTACAAAATAGTCAAGGCTTTATTTTACACAGTTTCGTTGCTTCCCTATTGCGTTCTTTACGTGATAGCCGATTTCTTTTACCTTATTATATATTATATAGTGGGTTACAGAAAACGTGTGGTGAAGAAGAATCTTGCCAAGGCTTTCCCTGAGAAAAGCGACAAGGAACGCAAGGAAATTGAGCGTAAATTCTACCGTTGGCTATGCGACTATTTCGTGGAAACACTGAAACTTCTCAGCGTTAGCGACAAGACATTCTTGAAACATGTGCGTTTCGAGGGATTTGATGTTGTGGAGCAATGCTTCGCCGAAGGACAAGACTGTGCAGGAATTTTGGGACATTGCGGCAATTGGGAGTATCTTTCAGCATCCGACCTAGGGCTTACCTCGTGGGGATTCCGCGCCGTTGACAATGGTAGCAAGGCCACATCGAAGGCTGCTGTGTGCGGACTTATTTATCATCCGCTAAGCAACAAGATATTCGACCGCCTCTTCCTTGAAATCCGTCAAGCAATGCGCGGTGTTTGTGTTCCAAAGAAAGACATTCTGAGATACCTCGTTAATTATCGTCGAGAGGGACGAAAGACTCTGTTCGGTTATATCGCCGACCAGGCTCCTAAGTGGGAAAACATTCACTTGTGGCTTGATTTCCTCAATCAGGAAACGCCTGTATTCACGGGTGCTGAGCGCATTCTAAGCAAGATGAACAATGCTGTTTTCTATATTGATGTGGAGCGACCGCGCCGCGGACAGTATGTTTTCACATATAAACTGATGACACGCGAGCCTTCAAAAATGGAGCATGGGGAACTTACAAGGCAATATTTTAAGTTACTGGAGAACAGCATACGCCGCAATCCTTCTATTTACCTGTGGACTCACGACCGCTGGAAGCGCACGCGAGAGGAGTTTGAACGCCGCTACGTAGTGAAAAACGGACATGTTGTTCGTAATGCTGAAAGTTGAATTTCGCGTCTCTATTTCACTTTAAAAGTGCCTTTTCATATAGAAAGAAGCGACATCTTTCAGAATTTCGAAACCTCTTCTTTTACTCTTTTAGAAACTTCCTTGTTAAGATGAGGGAAGAAAGTGATGCCTGTGATGCGCTCAACCTCGCTTATTGATGTCATACATTGTTCGTCGCTAAGATGCTCGTCGGTGTTAGGACATATGAAACCCACACCCTTCGGCTCGTCTTCAAGAGTCACAACAACCTTAAAGAATGCTTCGGGAACCACAATATGGTTGCTGCCAATGGTATCGTGATGGTCGCCTTCAAGTATCGGCCCGCACACAATAAGTATGCTTCCGTAACGCTCTGCCCAGTGGCGGCATCTCATTTCCACTGAATTCCAATAACCGCTGTTCAGAGTATAGTCTTGCGGGCAGATGTTTGTGAGCAGGAAAGTGTCATACATTGCCTCGCTATCCCATTTGTTGTCACCTGCAGGACACATGTGACCCTTGCTCCATCCGCCATCACGATAGTCGCTATATGTAGCACGCGGAGCGCTCACGTCATAGTCTTCATGGAACGCACGGTTTGGTCTCTTCACCTTTCCTGTAGTATGTTCTCTGGTCAGTTCCCATGCTACCCAGTTAGGAATGCGCCTATCTTCGTTATACGAAACGGTATATGCTTTCCTCACTAATATCTTCTCAGCACGGTCAAGCAGCGTAGCGGGAATGTCAAAACGGCCAGTCGACTGAGTCTTTCGCACCTTGCTGACAGTATTATCCTGCTTTGTCTCAACCGCAGCGGGCTGTTCTTGGCTTGTCCTGCGTGTCGCCAATCGGGCACGGAGACAACTCGTAGTGAGTGTTGCAACCAATATCAGCGCAACAAAAGAAATATAACTCTTTTTCATTTAGTAATCCTTACTTCTTACACTTAAATCTTTAATCTTTTTGAAACGTACATTAAAACGAGATAGAACACAACTGCCGTAATAAAACCTGCAATAGCATCAATGGCATAGTGGGCCTGTATGTAAACCGTTGCAAAGCAAAGCAGAACGTAAAGTGGCAGCAGCAACCATACGAGCCAACGCTTCTTGGTGTGCAATGCCAGCAACATCAGCACCGTACTGCATCCCACGTGACTGCTCGGGAATGCTGCAGTGGGTCGCTCACCCGCCTCTTTGGCACTCTCAACCAACTGATAGAAAACGCCGTTAACATCACCTGGCGACGGCAGGCACTCCTGATGGTTATTGAAATAGAGTCCGAGGTCGGGGAAAACACCCTTTGCTATCTGGTCAACACCTACGGCATTGAAATAGAATGTCGGTCCGACAACGGGCACAAAGATAAAGATGACATAATAAAGGAAGAACGAAGCAAGCACGACGAATGCCGCACGATGAAATTCCTCGTATCGAACGAAGAAATAGAACAGCAGCACCAGCACTATCATAGGATAGTAGGAGGCGTAGCCGAGATCCATCAGTTCACTGAAGATGTGGCTCGGTATTGTCTTTGAGAACAGCAATGCAGGCTGACATCCGAAAAGACTCTGCTCCCAAGAGGCAAACAAATGGTCGAGGTTCGGGAACATGCGGTTAATCTCGTAGGTGTCAGGATACCACCAGGAGAGAAGTGCCAACTGGGCAAAAACGCGAAAAGAAAGCGTCAGACGACATGGCCACATGCGATAAACAGCCCATAGTGCTGCGGTGAGAGCAATCACCCGGGCACGTCCCCACAGCATTGCCTTGGGATTAACAACATCGGTGTAACAGAAAAGAACTATCAACGTGGTGAGTATCAGATATGCCATCACCACCCATTCCACTGCTAAGAGTCCTTTCAGAGGTTTCTTCTCTGCCGTTATATATTTCTTTAAGTTCATTGCTAACTATATCCAACCATTCTCTTTATACCATTTAACGGAGCGTCGAACGCCCTCTTCCAGTTCCACGGTGGGCTGATATCCCAGTTCCTCACGCGCCGGAGTGATGTCGCAGAGCCAATTGCGTTGTCTCATAATGTTATACTTGTCATCGTTGAGAGCAGTTATCTTGTGACTTATCCTACTGTAACGCTCGCCGAGGAACGTCACACCACGAAGCACAACTAGCGGTGCCTTGATGCGCAACAGACCGCGAACGTTGAGGTATTTCTTCAGCAAGTTGCTGAACATCTGCGACGAATAGCTACGGCCGTCGGTAAGGAAATAATGTCCTCCAACAGGTCCTCGTTCCAATGCAAGGAACACCGCCTGCACCACATCCGCAACATAGACAAAAGTGATAATTTGAGGTTGATAACCAACAGCAAAGTCAACATGACTCTTTATGCTCTTTGCCATCATGAAATAGTCACGTTCGCGTGGACCATAAACGCCCGTTGGGCGAAGTATAACGTATGGTAAAGATGCCTGTTGGTGCAGGAAATTCTCTGCGGCCAGCTTGCTCTGTCCGTATGCTGTGTTTGGAACGGGAGTGTCTTTATCGGTAATCTCGCGGTAAGGCATCTGCTCACGGGCAGGACCAAAGACACTGAGGCTGCTGAGATAGACGAACTTCTTCATCGGCATTTGCAGCGACAGCAGAGCGTTTACGAGGTGTTTCGTCCCCTCTGTGTTCACACGGAAGAAATCGTTTCTGTTGAGACATTTCGTCACACCGGCAGCATGCACCACATAGTCAAACTTATGTGGCGCGAGTGCTGTGCGCAGTTGTTCCTCGCTGTCAAGGTTTAGTTCTATGAAGTTTATGCGCTCATCGCTGACATATTGCCTCGAACTAGTGCCTCTAACAGCAGCCCACACCTCCATGCCACGGTTCAATGCCTCTTCAACAATGAAACTCCCGATGAATCCCGTGGCACCAGTAATAAGAATTTTCATGCCTGCAAAGTTAATCAGAAAAAACGAGTATGTGAACAAAAAAACTGTTATTTTATATTTTATGAACAAAAATCACATTTCCATAAGTGGCAAAAAGCCCATTCAATCAAAAAAAAGTAAAATATTAAAGATATTTTATGATATATTCAGAAAAAAACATTATCTTCGCACTTGAATATCAACTCTATTGGCTTATGGCAAAGGGAAAGAACAGAGGCAAGCGCCTCACGAAGAAAAGATTGGTGGAGATGCTATCTACTTTCTTTACTACCAATCCTAATGAAACATACAATCTGAAGCAGATCTTTAAACAGCTGCATCTTTTAACGCATCCAGAGAAGATGCTTGCCATCGACATCATGGAAGAGATGGCATGGGATGATTTCCTCAGCAAGGTGTCAGAAAACTCTTACAAGCTGAACACCCAAGGACAGACTGTAGAGGGAACATTCATCAGAAAAGCCAACGGAAAGAACTCATTCATTGCTGATGGCTCTGACAAACCTGTGTTTGTAGCTGAGCGCAACTCACTATTTGCCCTCAACGGAGACCGTGTCAAGGTGACGATGATGGCACGAAGGGAGAAGCACATCAAAGAAGCAATGGTGACAGAGATAGTGAAACGTGCCCACGACGAGTTCGTGGGACGACTCAAGGTGGAACGCGACTTTGCCTTCCTCATAAGCAACTCGAACATGTTTGCGCACGACATATTCATCCCGAAGAAAAAACTCAAGGGAGGAAAGGACGGCGACAAGGCTGTGGTGCGTATCACTCACTGGCCTTCTTCTGAAGACAAGAACATTGTGGGAGAGGTAGTTGACGTGCTCGGTAAGGTGGGAGAGAACAATACCGAGATGCATGCCATACTCGCACAGTATGGACTTCCATACAAATATCCAAAGTTCGTGGAGGCTGCGGCAGAGAAAATCGACGCCACAATCACACCTGAAGAGATTGCGCGTCGTGAGGATTTCCGCGATGTAATGACATGCACCATCGACCCATACGATGCAAAGGACTTCGACGATGCATTGAGTATAAGGCAAATAAACACAGGAAAACCATCAGCCAACACCCAGTTATGGGAGGTCGGAGTGCACATTGCCGATGTATCCCACTATGTAAAGGAAGGTTCAATAATTGACAAAGAGGCATATAAACGAGCAACAAGTGTCTATCTCGTTGACCGCACCATACCGATGCTTCCTGAACGATTGTGCAATTTCATCTGCTCGCTGAGACCCAACGAAGAGAAACTTTGCTATAGCGTGGTGTTCAACCTCGACTCTGAGGCGAACATCAAGTCATGGCGACTAGTGCACACCGTGATAAAGAGTGACCACCGTTTCGCCTACGAGGAGGTGCAGGACATTCTGGAAAAGAACGGCGTGAAGGATGGTACTGGCGAGCCTGCACCTGTTCATGTGAAAGATCTTGAGAAGGCAAAGACCAACAAACCCGTGAACTGCGGTGATGCAAACGTGTCGCCTCAACTTGCATGTGGACTGCTTGTTCTTGATGCATTAGCAAAGAAACTGCGCGAGAAACGCTTCAAGAACGGAGCAGTGAAGTTCGACCGCGAGGAACTTCACTTCGATGTTGATGAGAAAGGCAAGCCCACAAGGGCATTCTATAAGAAGTCGAAAGACGCTAACAAACTCATAGAGGAATTCATGCTGCTCGCCAACCGCACCGTGGCAGAGAGCATAGGAAAAGTGCCTAAGGGCAAGAAAGCAAAGACGCTGCCCTATCGTGTGCATGACCAGCCAGACCCGAAGAAACTGGAAAACCTCTCACAGTTCATCACTCGTTTCGGATATAAGATAAAGACAGCAGGCACAAAGGGACAAATCTCTCGCTCGCTGAACCATCTTATGGACGATATCAACGGCAAACGCGAGCAGAATGTCATAGAGATGGTGGCTCTCAGGGCAATGATGAAGGCAAAGTATAGCGTGCATAACATCGGGCACTATGGCTTGGCGTTCGACTATTACACACACTTTACCTCGCCCATCCGGCGCTTCCCCGACACCATGGTTCACCGTCTGCTCACCCGTTATCAAGAAGGCGGGCGCTCGGCAAATAGAGACCACTATGAGGAAATGTGCGAACACTCGAGCGACATGGAGGCTCTGGCACAGCAGGCAGAGCGCGACTCCATCAAGTATAAGATGGTGGAGTTTATGGAAGACAAGATAGGCAACGAGTATGATGCCCACATCAGCGGTATCACAAGTTACGGAATATATGCCGAAATCGATGAGAACCACTGCGAGGGAATGGTGTCTATGCACGACCTCGACGACGATTACTATGACTTCGACGAGAAAAACTACGTACTTGTAGGCCGCCGGCGCCATAACAAATACCAGTTGGGTGACCCTATCCGCATTGTGGTGGCACGTGCAAACATCGAAAAGCGCCAGCTCGACTTTACCATCGCTGACTGACGACTCATGCCATTAACCGTCGCGTATACTGCGACGGCATCGATGCATAGGCAAAATGCTCTTTCGTGAAACGTAAACAACAACAATATAAATGGACATTAAACAACTTCTTAAACTTGAAGGGAAACAGCGTCTGTGGGCCATTGGTGCTTTGGCAGGTGCACTTCTGCTTGTGATAATACTCATCGTTTCCCTTGTAAAATGCTCTTCTGGGTCTTTTGGTGATGGAAAGTCGCTGCCCGTGAGCGAAGCCCTCGACAGTCTGGAACAGCGACTGCCAAAGGGCACAGGATTTGTGGTTAAGTTCCCTGACGAGCGTCGTCATTGCCTCTTCTATCTTAACGGAGGACATCTTTATAAGTTCGACGGCAAGACAAAGATGCTCGACGAGGTTACTTTCAGCAGTCTTACCGACGATGCTGCGATATATTACAACGACGAAGACCTCAATGCGGGAATACGTGAAGCCGTCTTGTCGCCCGACAAGGAGTACATCATGCTCACCGCCACCACCACTCCTACCGATGCTGACGGCAAGTCACGTCAAGGACTTTATCGAATGAACACCTCCAACCTCACTATTGAGGCTCTTGCTCAAGGCAATGTGAGCCGCGAGGGCGACCTTTTCTTTGTTGCCGTTATCGACAAGGTGACGGGAGTACAGCGTGCTCTGCTTGGTTTCGACAAGTCGGGAAAGCAACTCTCTCGTGAGCAACAGCAGGCTGCGATAAAGACTTACAAGCCAGCAGTAGCTAGAACTGAGACCAGCGAAAGTGAAGGCGGAGAGTCGTCAGGAGAAGCAAGCGGTTCTGAAAGCGGATCACCGGCAGCATCAGAAGGTGCATCTTCTACCCCTACTGCTACTGATGCACCTGCGGCAGCACCCGCTGCAGCGCCTGCACCAGCACCGGCGCCCGCTCCTGCTCCAGCACCGGCGGCACCTGCGTCAGAATGAGAAAGATTCATTTCAACCATAAAGAAGAACTTTGGAACTCATGGAGCCATGCCGGCGGCATCATTATTGGTGTCGCCGTTGGTTCCATATTTCTGTATATGTGCTTTGCTAAGGGTAACGGATGGGCAACAGCAGGCATCATCCTTTACCTCTTTGGCATGCTGATGTCATACGTTGCCAGTACTGTTTATCATAGTCTTAGCGCATGGTCGAAATGGAAAGAGCGGTTGCGCAAGTGGGATCATGCCGCCATCTACTGGCACATTGCAGGCAGTTATTCACCTATAACGCTTGTCGCACTTCGTCAAGAAGGTTATTGGGGATGGGCTTTATTCCTCTTTATATGGATTTCCGCCATTGCGGGAACTATCGTCTCATTCTGTAAACTTAGTGACCATAGTTACATAGAGACCGCATGTTTTGTGCTGATGGGTCTCTCTGTGCTTGTAGCTTTCGGTCCTTTGCTTCATTGTGTAAGTGCCGCCTCAGTGGTGTGGATCATCGCGGAGGGCGTTGCCTACATCACTGGGGCGGTCTTTTACAGTCTCAACAAGCGCAAATACATGCACACGGTATTTCATTTCTTTGTTCTTGTGGGCTCCATTTGCCACATCATAGCCGTGTGGGACATGCTTATTGACTACCTATAAATATTATTCTAATCGTTCAATATGCCATCCACGCTTGCTTGAACTTGACTTAGGCACCTCGTCATAATTATTGTTAGAGTTGTTCTGAGGCGTATATGTCTTTTTCTTCTGCGTGTTGTAGTTGCTTGATTGCTTGTTCGTAGTCCTAGGCTTTGACGTTGTTGTCGGCGTAGTAGTCTGTCTTGGCAACGAAGGAACATCCTGAACACTCGGCTGTGGCTGACGATTCGCTTCCTTTTCTATCTCGTCTATGTTCTGATTATCAATGTTTTCGCCCTCATTGATGCCGCCATTGTTGTCATCACCTTCATTTTCATTACCGTTCTGAACGTTGTCATCACCTTCGTTGTTATTCACTCCGAAGTTGCTGTCAGTCGTTCCGTTGTCGGTTTTTGTGGCATTATCTGTCTTGTCTGTGCCATCTTTATTATTGCCATCAACAACTTCAATGTCTGTTCCTTTGTCTCTTAAGAAGAAGTAATAAACGGCACCTCCGATACCGCCGAGCAACAGCAGCAATGCCAACAATATGCCGATGATGAGACCAACATTACTTTTCTTCTTTGGCTGAACGTAAGGTTGCGTTGGACGCGGTGCAGCCTTAGGCGTTGCCGGAGCAGCAGAAGCAGCGGGTTTTGGAGGTTCTGGCTTTGGTACTGCCTGTGGTTCAGGAGCCGTTGGTGCAACTATTGTAGCCTCAGGCATCGCAGGAGTCTCTGGTACAGATGGTGCTTCGGGGGCTACCGGTGCCTCCGGAACTACTGGAGTCTCAGGAACTGAAGGAGTTTCAGGTATAACTGGCTCGGGAACAACAGGTGCTTCGGGCGCCATCGGTGCTTCCGGAACTACTGGAGACTCAGGAACTGAAGGAGTTTCAGGTATAACCGGCTCGGGAGCAACGGGTGTTTCGGGCGCTACTGGTGCCTCCGGAACTACTGGAGTCTCAGGAACTGAAGGGGTTTCAGGTATAACTGGCTCGGGAGCAACAGGTGCTTCAGGCACAACTGGCGCCTCTGGAACTACTGGAGACTCAGGAACTGAAGGAGTTTCTGGTATCACTGGCTCGGGAGCAACGGGTGCTTCGGGTGCTACAGGTGCCTCAGGAACTACTGGAGTCTCAGGAACTGAAGGAGTCTCAGGTATAACTGGCTCGGGAGCAACGGGTGCTTCGGGCACAACAGGTGCCTCCGGAACTGCCGGAGCATCAGGAATTGCCGGTGTTTCCGGTACTTCCGGTATAGCAGGTTCTGGTACTGGAGGTTCTGGAACCGATGGTATTGGTGGTTCTGGTACTGGTGGAACGGGCGGTGTCTCGCCTGGAATTGGAGGTGTTCCCATAGGATTGTTGATGTCGTCTGTCATAAGTCTCAGTTTTATTAATATTTGGTATGTTCTGCAAATATCGCAAAAAAAACTGTCATCTGCAAATTTTCAGGTCAGAAATGCTAATATTCAGACCTTTAAACTGCGCTTAGCATTCTCCAAAGCATCGATTACCCTATCGCACCATTGGTCGAACTCAGGGTCCTCTATCTGGCATTCCTTATGACTAAGAACGTAATCTAAGGCGCGCCTTACTCCCTCGTCGAACCCCACATGCGGGCGGAACTCCGGCACAACACGCTTCAGTTTCGAATTGTCGAACACCACCGTGAGCGCTTTGTCACCAAGAAGGTTGCCCTCAAGGTCATACTCTTTCGGTCCCACTTCTGCCAAGAATGCCGATGAAACATAATAAGGTTTCAGTTCAACACCCAGCGCACGCGCCACAGCACCATATATCTGATTCCACGAAAGCGATTCGTCGCTCGTTATCTGGAACGCCTCTCCGATGGCCTGAGGATTGCCTATGAGACCTGTGAAGCCAACGGCAAAGTCCTCGTTCCACGTCATTGTCCATAGAGAAGTGCCGTCTCCATGAATCAGGACAGGCTTTCCCTCCATCATTCGACGCAAAACCTGATAACTGCCTTTCGTCCCATGAAGTCCCAATGGCACGCTCCGCTCGCAGTAGGTGTGGCTCGGGCGCACTATAGTCACAGGGAATGCGTTCTCGCGATACTCCTTCCAGAGCAGTTCCTCGCATGCAATCTTATTGCGTGAGTACTCCCAATGAGGGTTCGCAAGCGTTGTCCCTTCGGTTATCACATGACTTCTCGCTGGCTTATTGTATGCCGATGCCGAACTAATATATATGTACTGATGCGTCTTGTTGCGGAAAAGGCGAATGTCACGCTCCACCTGTGACGGCAAGAAACCAATGAAT
Organism: uncultured Prevotellaceae bacterium; assembly: GCA_900315095.1. Taxonomy (GTDB): domain Bacteria; phylum Bacteroidota; class Bacteroidia; order Bacteroidales; family Bacteroidaceae; genus Prevotella. Next base: position 67,697 of record OMXS01000001.1, read on the forward strand.
TCGCACACCGCGTCGAACTCCATACCTTCTATTTTCCGCGCCACTTCCTGCTCATTCTCTACGTCTGCCACTATCGTTTTCACGTTCTCGGGCAGTCCTTCGTTGCGGTTTCCGCGGTTCAGCAGATACAGTTCATGCCCTTGCTGAACCACCAGTCGGGTGATAGCGCTGCTTATCGTTCCCGTTCCTCCTATAAACAAAATTCTCATGTTGATGTAGTTTGATGATTAAGTGATATGCAAAGATACACCATTATTCCCGTTTTTCAAAAATTTTTATCATTAATCGTTGTGCAATATATGCTTACTTGCATTCCCAAAAGGCATCAATGACACTCCAACTGATGGCTTTTGACAAGACAAAGTTAATAACTTTGTTCAACAATCTTATTAACTTTGTTCGACTATGTTATTAACTTTGTTACCCCATTTGTATCTTGTTGAAACCCAAGCAGTTACAAAACGCTATTTTTGAGGGTAAAAACGGGGCAAAAAAGCATATTTCTGGCCCTGTAAGTTATGGCGTCAGATGCTCTATATATTATAAAATGAAGGTCCGTGAAATCATCTGAAATAGGTATAAATAGGGTTTTTCCCACAATTAATAGGAATATTCTCATTGCCGTTTCTTCCGAAAATGCTATCTTTGCGGTGAAGTTTTAATCATAAAACATTTAGATTATGAAAAGGATTATCACAACATTGGTGCTGGCAGCATTCGTTTTGATGCCGTCATTTGCACAAAACTACACACACAGCAGGTATTACAACCGAAACACAGGACGTCTGGATTATAGCTATGGCACACGAGGCAGTTACATGAATCGTGACACTTATTTCGGCTTCCGCGTAGGACCGGCATTCACAACAGTAAACTCTGACAACCCGTACCTCGACGGAGGAAAGATGAAGACGGGACTTAACGTGGGCGTAGCAGCAGGCTTTGCCCTCACCGACCGTGCCCCTCTGTTCCTCGAGTCGGGCATTTACTACGTTGAGAAGGGCGGCAAGAACGAAAAGAAAGGGTTGGACTTCACTTATAACCTGGGATATGTGGAGATGCCTTTCGTACTGAAATATGCCTATAACATCGACCGCACGTTCTCCATCCAGCCGTTCTTCGGCGGATATGTTGCATGCGGTGTGGCAGGAAAGATAAAGAACTTCAAAGAACGTGAGGCGTACAACTCGTTCGACGGTGATAAGGATGATACTTTCAAGCGCTTCGATGCTGGTCTCAGAATGGGCGTTGGCGTGGGCATCGACCTCTTCTATGCCGACCTCACTTACGACCTCGGACTCTCCAATATCGGCAACGACGACTTCGACGACGCACACAACAGCGCTCTGATGCTGACGTTTGGAGTGAATTTCTAACCTTAGATAGAGTTAGAAAAAGACGGAAGGAGATAGCCGCCCGATAGCGGTGGAGATAAAAGACATCACATGCTGCTTATATTAATATAAGGTGTTGTCTTCTATCTCCTTTCTTCTTTTACGATATCCCTTCATCTACTTTAAAACAAACTAATGGAAAACAACCCCGAACTGCAACTGGCGTGGGACTTCGTGGAGAACACCGGAGTGAGCATTTTCTTAACAGGAAAGGCGGGAACGGGCAAGACCACATTCCTCAGAGAGGTGAAACGGCGCTCGCCGAAACGAATGGTGGTGGTGGCACCTACGGGTGTTGCCGCCATCAATGCTGGTGGGCAGACCATCCACTCCTTCTTCCAGTTGCCGTTGTCGCCATACGTTCCCGAGACGCGTTATAAGGAACGGTTCGACTTCTCGAAAGAGAAGAAGAAGATGTTGCGCACTCTCGACCTACTGGTTATCGACGAGATATCGATGGTGAGGAGCGACCTGCTCGACGCAATAGATAATGTTATGCGCCGATTCCGCGACCCGCGGCGACCTTTCGGGGGTGCTCAGTTGCTCATGATAGGCGACCTTCAGCAACTCACTCCTGTCGTGACGCCCGCCGACGAGGCATTGCTGAAAAACCACTACGACACACCTTATTTCTTCGGTTCTAAGGCATTGCGCCAAACACAGTATGTTACACTCGAACTGAAGCACGTCTATCGTCAGCAAGACACAGCCTTCCTCGACATTCTGAACCATATTCGCGAGGACAGAGTGACCGCTAACGACATAGCCACTCTTAACCAACGGCGCATCCCGGACTTCCATCCCGCACCCGAAGAGGGCTACATCCGGCTGACCACTCATAACCATCTTGCCGACTCCTACAACGAGAGCGAACTGGCAAGTCTCACGTCTAAGGCGTTCACTTATAACGCCAAGATAGACGGAACATTCCCCGACTATGCCTATCCTACCGATGTTGAACTGACGCTGAAGCAGGGGGCGCAAGTTATGTTCGTGAAAAACGACCCTGAAGGACGTTACTATAACGGGCGCATAGGACGCGTCACGAGCATCGACAACTATCATGTCAGCGTGGTATGTCCCGGCGATGACAAAGAGATAAGCGTGGAACCGGCAGAGTGGGAGAATGCGAAATACGAGTTAAACGAGAAGACAAAAGAGATAGAAACCACCGTTCAGGGCACGTTCAGACAACTTCCTCTGCGTCTGGCTTGGGCGATAACGATACACAAGAGTCAAGGACTGACCTTCGAGCACGCCATCATCGACGCGGCATTTTCATTCGCTGCGGGGCAAGTTTATGTAGCACTTAGCCGATGCAAGACGCTCGCCGGTATGGTGCTTGCAAAGCCCGTGAGACAAGAGAACATAATGAACGACCGACGAGTGGCGAGTTATATAGAGCAGCAAGAGACGGCGGCGCAACGCAGCATCGAAATGTTGCCAACGCTGAAGGAGCAGTTTCATCGCGAACAACTGCACCAACTGTTTGACTTCAGCGACCTTCAACGGAGCGAGAACCAACTGGCAAGAGTGCTCGAAGAGCATTTCTCGCGTTCCTATCCGCGACTGGTGGCAGCTCACAGGCAGGCGCGCACAGACATAAACGACAAGGTGGTAGAGGTGTCGCGCAAGTGGATTGCAGTCTTCATGGCACTCAACGGCGACCAACTACATGCCCCTGAGTTCTGCGAACGCGTGACACGCAGCGCCACTTACTTCCTGAACACCGTCACAGATGTGCTCGGCAACCTGCTCGGCAGCACCGTTGCAGAAAGCGACAGCGCTATGGTGAAGAAACGCTTCAACGATGCTGTTGCAGACATCAATATGGTTTATGACATCAAGGTGGCAATACTGAAGGAGATTGCGGTGCAGGGCTTCGATGCCTCAACATTCATGCGACTGAAACAGCGGGTAACTCTCGCTGTGGTGGACGGCAAGGAACAGAAGCCCGAAAAGCGCAAACGACGCAGTAAGAAAGAAGCGGAGAAAGCCGATGTCAACGTTAGCGACATCGAGAACGAGGAACTCTTCGAGCGTCTCCGCAAGTGGCGGATACACAAGAGTTTACAAAAGAAAATGCCAGTATACACCATCCTTCAGCAAAAAGCACTCATCGGGATTGCCAACAGCAAGCCGACGACAATAAAAGAACTCCTCGCCATACCCTATATCGGCAAGAAAACAGCCGAGGAATACGGGGAGGAGATTCTCTCTATAGTCAACAAGTGAACGATAAAGACTACTCTGGTGTCAACGGAATAGCCATTTCGCCAGAAGGATACTCTGACAGATAGACGCACTCTGCAAGTCCCTGAGTGCTCCATATCTTTGCATAGTTGTCGCCAAACAGTTTGTTCGTGGAGTCGCGCAACTGCATAGCGCCGCTCAATGTGGCATAACAATTAAGACAAATCTTATAAACTGTCTTTCCGCCTTCTATGTCCTTATATACCGGAGAACCATCGAAGGCATCGGGACAATTATAGAAGAACTGCTTCACCTCGGCCATTGAGTTGCATGTGGAGATAACAACATAATGAACAGTGGGCAGTCCGCTAATCTTAACTGGCTTGCTGCTCAACGTTACGTACTTGCTGTGCACATAGCCAACAACATTGTCCACGCGAACCTTCCACCATGTGCCTTTGCTGCTGAGCAACACAGCACCCTTGCGATTGGTGGCAAGTACGCCGATTATCTTTGAACTGGCATTGGGCGTCTTCCTTACATTCACAAAACCATCGGTAGAAATTGAATACACCAGTTTTCTCCCCGCTTGCTGCTCCATGCTCCATCCGTTAAGGCAGAAGACCGTCATGAGGAGCGTCAGAAGAATCGTTTTTGTTTTCATAAGTTTCTTAGTTTTTGTTCAAATTGTATTTATTGGTGCAAATATAAAACAATAATCTGAATGTCCAAAACAAAAAAGTAGATTTTTCGTTGTGTTTCTTTTGTTCGGCATTTGTTTTTAAGTACCTTTGCACCTGTATGAAGAAGATATGCGATTTCATAGCCCGATGGATGGGGCTTATAGTACTGCTCGCAGCAGTTTTTGCCTATCTGGTGCCTGCGCCGCTGAAGGCCATCGACACTTGGTTTATCAACCCCCTTCTCGGAATGATAATGTTCGGCATGGGACTCACACTCTCTGCCAAGGATTTCCACATTGTTTTCAGCCGTCCTAAGGACGTGCTGCTGGGCTGTCTGGCACAGTTCACCATCATGCCTGCGATGGCTTGGCTGCTCACAAAGGCTTTCTCGCTGCCTGAAGAACTGGCACTCGGCGTGATACTTGTGGGCTGTTGCCCTGGAGGAACTGCCTCGAATGTCATCACTTTCCTTGCAAAGGGCGACCTCGCGCTGAGCGTCGGCATGACGGCATGCTCCACTTTGCTGGCTCCGTTGCTCACTCCGCTGCTGGTATGGCTGCTCGCTGGCACTATGGTTAATGTCGATACCGTTGGCATGTTGCTAAGCATCGTCTATGTAGTCATAGCACCAATCATAGGAGGTCTGCTCTTCCAGCATTTCCTTCCTGAACTTACGAAGAAGGCTGTGGCATACCTGCCCGCCTTCTCCACGCTGATGATTGCGCTTGTTGCCAGCATCGTGGTGGGCCATAGCGCAGAAAAACTTACCGCTGGCGGTATTATCGTCATTCTCGTTGTGATGCTCCACAACCTCAGCGGTTATGCCTTAGGCTACAGCATCGGCTGGCTGCTGCACCTGCCAATGAAGAAACGCACCGCTATAAGCATCGAGGTGGGAATGCAGAACTCTGGTCTCGCCGCATCACTTGCCGTGCTTCACTTTGCCGCCTTCCCTCTCGCAACCATCCCGGGAGCCATCTTTAGCGTGTGGCACAACATCAGCGGTGCCCTCATGGCTAAACTCTACAACAGATACAACAAATAACATTAACGCTATATAACCTATGAAAAAACTATTTTCTGCAATTATCGTGATTGCCGCAGCAACTTTGTCAGCGACTGCTCAAGGACAACAGGGAAGCGGATATCCCATCGGTCAGGTCCCCTTTACATCGGTGAAACTTCAACAGGGCACGTTCTGGGGACAGCGACTGCAGGCAGCGCGCGATGTCACCGTGCCGCTGGCATTCAGCAAATGCGAGAGCGAAGGAAGATACAAGAACTTCGTGCAATGCCAAAACCCAAGTCCTGACTATCCACCTTCAGGCTTTTCGTTCGACGACACCGATGTTTATAAGACCATAGAGGGCGCAAGTTATCTGCTGCAAACATTCCCTGACAAGAAACTGAAGTTATATATCGACTCGGTGCTCAACTTCGTAGGCAAGGCTCAAGAACCCGACGGATACCTCTATACACCACGAACTATGAACCCATGGCATCCGCATAGCTGGGCAGGAGAGAAACGTTGGGTCAGCGAAGAAGTTCTCAGCCATGAGTTATATAACCTCGGTCATATGGTAGATGCTGCTTGCGCACACTATCAGGCCACTGGTTCGCGACAGTTCCTCGACATCGCCAAGAGATATGCCGATTGCGTGGTGCGCGAGGTAGGACCGCGAGATGGCCAGGCATGTGTCGTTCCCGGTCATCAGATTGCCGAGATGGCACTAGCACGTCTCTATGTGCTTACCGGCGAGAAGAAATACCTCGACGAGGCAAAATTCCTGCTCGACTATCGTGGCAAGACAACTATAAAGAATATCTATTCGCAAAGCCACAAGCCAGTGGTAGAGCAGACCGAGGCGTGGGGACACGCTGTAAGGGCTGGGTATATGTATGCCGGCATGGCTGATGTTGCTGCGCTGACTGGCGACTCGGCATACCTGCGCGCCATCGATGCCATAACGGAGAATATCATAAGCAAAAAGTATTATATCACTGGAGGTGTCGGTGCACGTCACGACGGCGAGGCATTCGGTGCCGACTATGAGTTACCCAATCTCACAGCATACAACGAGACATGTGCCGCCATTTCTATGGTTTATCTCTTCCAACGCATGTTCCTGCTACATGGTGACTCAAAGTATATCGACTGTCTGGAACGTACCTTATATAACGGAGTCATCAGCGGAATGTCTATGGACGGAGGAAAGTTCTTCTATCCCAACCCTCTGTCAAGCGACGGAAAGTACAAGTTCAATGCCGATGGCAACACCACACGACAGCCTTGGTTTGGATGCGCATGCTGCCCGAGCAACCTGTGCCGCTTCATTCCTTCAGTACCAGGATACATTTATGCTGTAAAGGACAACAGCATCTATGTAAACCTCTTCGCCGGAAATACTGCCAACATACAAGTGGGCGGTAAAGATGTGCAGATAGAACAACAGACCAGCTATCCATGGGAAGGTGACATTACCATTAAGATACTTAAGAACAAAGCCGATGCCTTTGATATGGCTATCCGTGTACCAGGATGGCTCACAAGTCCCGTACCCTCCGACCTCTACCGTTTCTCCGACAACAGTGGTGATAACGACGTTGCCAACGGCTATTACATAACAGTAAACGGCCAGACAGTACAGGGAAACATGGAGAAAGGATATTTCGTGATAAAAAGACAATGGAAGAAAGGCGACGTCATCAACGTCCACTTCGACATGCCCGCACGCACCGTTATGGCAAACGACAAGGTTACTGACGACCGCGGATGTGTCGCCATCGAGCGCGGACCACTTGTTTATTGCGCCGAGTGGGCAGACAACAAAGGCACCGATGTTCACCACCTGCTGATGCCACAAAACCCATTGTTCGACATTGAGGATGACAAGACGATAGAGAACACCGAGTGTCAGATAGCCAACTCTCAGGCAAAGCGTTTCAACGTCACAGCATTGAAGACAAATGCCACCGAGGTTTCGCTTAACAACGACGGCACTATCTCCCAACGCCAAACAACAGTCACCTTGATCCCCTACTACGCATGGAACCATCGCGGAGCAGGTAAAATGGACGTCTGGTTTGCCAACTCCCTGCGAGGACTCGATGACTAATCACTAACGCTGAGAGGTGAGTGCTGGTCATATAATATAGGGAACTATACCCTTCATATTTCTTCTTTATTATAGACTGTCAGCATTTGGAGTTATATATTATCATTTTTCTAGATGTAGCTATTGTATTAGGCGTCATTTTTACAATAGTACGTTTCCGGCTCAAACATAAGTCGGAGTGGATAGAGTCTGAATTGTCGAAGATAAAAACAAGTAAAAGCACAAAAGAAATCGATGCATTAGCAAAGCAAAATACGGATTTTTCCACCGATATCATCACCGATATAGAAAACTCTTTCCCTAACCATTTCATAACAGCAGAAGAAGAACAATCTTTTTCAAAGAAATACGAAGAAATTTTCAAAGAAATAAGTTCTCTTATATCAAAGTTACGATTGTTCTATGTAACCCCAACAGAAAGAATAACTAAATTTGTTGATGACTTCAATAACATCCATGATGCTGTAGCAAGGCATAACGAAACCGTTACAAATAAAACACTTTCTGATAATAAAGATTTCTTTGACAACTGCTTAAAATATCCATTAGATGAACAACAGAGAAGAGCTATTGTCTCTGAAGAGAATAACTGTCTTGTTGTCAGCAGTGCCGGAAGTGGAAAAACTTCCTCTATTGTAGGCAAAGTAAAATATCTAACCGAAATAAAGAAAGTAGACCCAACAAGAATTCTTCTCATTAGTTATACTAATAAAGCAGCCGCAGAACTTACAGACAGGATGAACATTGCTAAACTTCGTGGTTACACATTCCATAAGTTGGCAATGGATTTGATTGGAAAAGTGACAGGAAATAAACCCTCCATCTGTGAAAATACCGACACTCTTTTTGTTCAGATATACAAGAATTTGCAAGAGAATCCTAGCTTTAAAAAAAGCATCCTTACTTATTTTGTAGATTATCCATTAAAAGAAGAAGATTGGGAAAAGAAAAAGAAAAAAAGAAGAGACAAATTATCAGAAGAAAAGAATGTTAGATTGAAAGCCATTCTTCCAGACATGGACGGCAATGTCGTATTTGTAAAGAGTGAACAAGAACAAAGACTATGCTTTGTTCTGTCTTCTTTGGGCGTTAACTTTAGATATGAAGAACCCTATGAATTTAAGGTGGCAGATGAAACACATTCACAGTATAGACCCGATTTTTCTATACATTTTACAAAAAACGGGAAACCTCAAAGAATATATCTTGAGCATTTTGGTGTTGACGAACACGGATTAGTGCCTGCATGGTTTGCTAAAGATAAGAACATTAGTTACGAGGAAGCTAATAAAAAATACAATGATGGTATCACATGGAAGAAAGAAGCCCATGCAAAATATGGGACAAAAATGATTGCAACCAACAGCGCAGACTTTAGTTTCTTTGACATTAGAGAAAAGATGAAAGAACTGCTTTGCCAAGCGGGCGTGCCCATTGTTGAAAAAACAGAAGAAGAGCTATATGATTTAATAATTCCCAAGGATAGCAAAAAGGAAAAAACTATAATACGTCTTATTGCCACATTCATCGCTTTATTGAAATCTAGTTGTAAGAGAATTGATGAAATAACTTCAAAAGCATATGCAGCAGACGACAAAAGAAGTGTATTTATTATAAAAGAAATATTCGAGCCTGTTTATAATTTATATGTTGAAGAATTAAAAACAAGGCACCAAATAGATTTTACGGACGCTATTATAAAAGCAACAGAACTGTGCAATTCATATCATCCATTAGAATATGATTACATAATCGTTGATGAGTTTCAAGACATTTCAATTGACAGGTACAAATTTCTAAAAGCATTGAGGGGAACAAAACCTGCTAAACTCTTCTGCGTTGGAGATGATTGGCAATCTATTTATAGGTTTTCTGGGAGCGACATGGCTCTATTTAACCATTTCTCTGATTTCTTTGGACCTACAGATATCAAAAAAATAGAAAACACCTATAGATTCGGAGAACCTCTAGTAAGTCTTTCTTCAAAATTTATTCTTAGAAATGACGCACAAATAAAGAAATCAATACGCCCATACAACAATGATGTAAAGACCGAAATATTCTTTAAATCCTATGAAAGACAAACATTCTGTGATGAAATAGATAGTATCATTAAGAACATTCCGAATGACAAGTCCATATTCCTTTTGGGGAGATATTCATTTGACGATTACTATCTATCATTCAAATACAAATGTATAAAAGACGGCAACCGTTTCTATTATAACATTTGTGGTAGAAGAATTGAATTTCTCACTGTACACAAATCAAAAGGTCTTGAAGCTGATTATGTAATTCTTTTGCAATGCAACAAGGATATCTTTGGATTTCCTTCACAAATGAGTGATGACCCAATACTGAATTATGTTTTGACCCAAAGTGACAATTTCCCATTTGGGGAGGAACGGAGATTATTCTATGTTGCTATGACACGCGCAAAAATCTCGACTATAGTTCTTTATGACAAAAGATTCCCCTCTGTATTTGTGGACGAGTTCCTACATCCAGAAAAAGTAACGGAGAAAAGTTATATGAAACATCCTAATGCCCAAAAGAAATGGACACGCGGAGAAGAGGCCTATTTGATTAAATTACATAGTAGTGGAAAGAGCATAAAATTCATTTCACAAAAAATGGGAAGAAGCCAAACATCGATAATTATGAGATTAGGAAAACTGGGTATTGATTAAATACTTTTTTACTCCCATATATAATCATCAATGGAAAAATAGACTTGAAAGGAAAATATCATGACTACCGAGCTCATTACCTTTCGCCTCTCCAGATGCCACAAGTGGTTTCTCACTTGTATATAAACCGCATCTCATTAAGCGTCTAGTGGCTTCTCATTTACCTATCATTCGCTCCCCTCTTTCATAAAAAAACACGAAATTGAAAAAAGACCTCCCCACCTCACTTTTTCTGAATTCTTTATTTTTCAGCATATCTTTCTCTCCGCTTGCCTTGTAGATAAAAGAAGTTAGAAGAAGATAGTGGGAGATAAAAGGCGTTAGTTTTGCTGCAAGGAAACCGCACACAAAGTGTTGTCATCTATCTCCACCGATGATAGCGGCATATCTCCCTTAATCTTCATTTGGTATGTAGTTACAGTTTGTTTTAAAATACAACTGTCTCTACCAATTCCATCATTTGATGGAAGCCTCGTTCCTGCTCAGCACAACGTCACTCAGCATCGCACAGATTGCCGACCGTCTCCATTTCGCTGACACCCCGTCGTTCAGCAAGTTTTTCTCACGTCTGAAGGGGCTGTCGCCGAGGGAATACCGAAAGAAGTCATAGCTACTGGCCTAGGTAATAATTAAGAAAAAATCTTATAATTATTCCTATTATTCTAATTTCTTTCTTTTTCTTTTTGTATTGTCTCCAATTTCCACTATCTTTGCACACAAATTATAACTTAAACTTATTATGGCATATACACGTATCACAGCAGCCGAAGCTGCTGCCCTGATTAAAAACAACGAGAACATCGCCCTTAGCGGATTCACTCCAGCAGGTGTGGCTAAGGCAGTAACCAAGGAGCTGGCCAAGATTGCAGTGGCTGAACACGAAGCTGGACGCGAGTTCAAGGTAGGCATCTTCACAGGTGCCAGCACCGGACAGTCTACCGACGGCGACCTGGCTAACGCACAGGCCATCAAGTATCGTGCTCCTTACACGACAAACCCCGATTTCCGCAAACACGTGAACTTGGGCGAAATCCCTTACAATGACTTGCATCTGAGCCACATGGCACAGGAACTGCGTTACGGCTTCTACGGCGAAGTGGACTGGGCTATCCTCGAGGTTTGCGACATCGAGGAAGTAGGCGACGACTATCATGTATATCTGACAGCTGCAGGCGGTATCTCACCCACGGCAGCCCGTCTGGCCAAGAAGGTGATTCTGGAACTTAACTCGTTCCACAGCCCTGATGCCAAGTACATCCACGATGTATATGAGCCATTGGATCCTCCTTACCGCAAGCCTATCCCAATCTTTAACGTCAGCGACCGCATTGGTGTACCATACGTTTCCATACCGAAGTCAAAAGTGGTGGGCGTTGTGGAATGCAACATCCCCGACGAGGCTCGTGCCTTCAAGGACAGCGACCCTGTGACCAACCGCATCGGTTACCTGACAGCCGAGTTCCTTGTGGATGAGCTTCATGCTGGTCGTATGCCTAAGGAGTTCCTGCCTTTGCAGAGCGGTGTAGGCTCAACGGCCAACGCTATCCTCGGTGCTCTGGGCGAAGACAAGCACGTTCCCGACTTCAATATCTATACCGAGGTGCTGCAGGATTCCGTTGTAGGCATGATGATGAACGGTCGTGTGAAAGACGCTTCAGCCTGCTCACTTACTGTCTCTAACGCATGTCTGAAACAGGTTTACGATAACATGGATTACTTCAAGAACCACCTGACGCTACGTCAGAGTGAGATCTCTAACCATCCGGCTATCATCCGCCGTCTGGGTGTCATTGCCATCAACACCGCCATCGAGGTGGACATCTACGGTAATGCAAACTCAACGCACATCAGCGGCACGAAGATGATGAACGGTATTGGCGGCTCGGGCGACTTCATCCGCAACGCCTACCTCTCCATCTTCACCTGTCCGTCAATGGCTAAGGGCGGCCTCATCTCGAGCGTGGTTCCTTTCGTGACACACCAGGATTCATCGGAGCACGACGTGAACGTCATCGTAACCGAGCAGGGTGTTGCCGACCTACGTGGCAAGAGCCCTATGCAGCGTGCACAGACCATCATCGAGAATTGTGCACATCCAGATTACAAGCAGTTGCTTTGGGATTACCTGAAACTGGGAACAGGCGGACACACACGCCATTGTCTCACCGCTGCGTTCGCTATGCACGACACTTTGGCACGCAAGGGCGACATGCGACTCACCGACTTTGCTGAATATGTGAAGTAATCTCTGCCGAACAAAAGGGCAAAATACACTTTATCATATATTAAAAGGACATAGGAATCCGTTCCCTATGTCCTTTTTTATGTTGTCAGAATCAGCCTTTTCGCTTGCCAAACATAGACTTTGAAAATGCCACTAGTAACTATCGGTTTTTCAATAGTATACAAGTGACTTAACAATGTTATTAACTTTGTTCAACAAAGTTAATAACATTGTCTCGCCATTAGATACATCTTAATTCACCATATGCCATTCTGGCTGCAACTGAACGGTCTCTCCGAGTGCGCCATTGTCGAGCATTGTCATTGCATCTTCGTACGGAATGTCCTTGCCATCCTTACTGCATTTAGTCTCCATGAGCTTTCCTTCCATGTCATACTGCTCGTTTACGGTGAACGAATAGTCTGCCTGGCTGTTCTTGAGGACGGTATATGACGACATATGACAGCCCGTTCCGCAGCTGCCCTGCACGCCTACGCCATGCTCGTAATAGACCAAATTACTGCGCGAATCAGCCATTTCGAGCAACTTCGCCTTTCCGCTTGCGATGGAGAACACAGCATTGTATTCTGGCTCTAATGAGGTGGCGCACAGTTCAGGCTTTCCGTCGCGGTCGATGTCAACAAGTGCAAAATTGCCGAATGTCACTTTGCCGCCGTCAATCTTCGATGCCTGGCTGTTCATATCGGCAATATACTTGTTTATGTCGAACCCTACGATGAACTTAGCATCCTCAACATAGGTGCGCATGTTCACAAGCAGGTCGCTCTCGCCGTTGAAGATGGTATTCACTCGCCATTGGCCATCTTCCACTTTCATCAGCCAAATAACATCTTCGCCTTCACTCTCATTGTCTTTCAGCGTGAACGACACTCTCGCCATACCGTTCGGGAGAATCTCTGCCTTGATGTCTTCTGCTGTTACCTTTTCTCCATAGAACTCAAAACTCCAAGGGTTAAAACCGTCGGCATAGAACCCCTCGTCGCGGCGTTGATCAACCATCTCTAGTTTCTGCATGGTCTGCTGCCACTCTTTTGTTCCAAACTTCTCATCGAGCCACGGTTCGCCCTCTTTGCGGTTGTTTAAATAATCATAAACAGCCTTCACCTGCTTCACTACAGCCTCCTCGTTGTTAAGACTTTCTGGAATTTCTGTTTTCTGTTGGATTAGGTTATTGGCGTTTGCTGCCATTTCCTTAGATTTGTTTCCGCATGCAATCAATGCTGCTATAGCGGCGATAAAGATTATTTTTTTCATATTTGTGTTTGTTTAGGTAGTAATTCTTATATAATATTGAACGTTGAACGAGATAGATTATTATAAAAAATAATTGAATCTTCGTCCAACGTTCAACATTCAACGGTTAACAAACCGTTCAGCAATTGAACGCAGCTGCCTCTGCTGCTGCAATGATTTCCTCACGCGAAAGTTCTGCCTTGCTCATTGATATGTCTGAGAGGTCGAACTCGTCGTTGTCGCTTTGTTGTTCAGTCGCCTGCCTGTTGTTCTTCTTCACCTCTGTTTTGGGTGTCGTCTCATTATTATCGATAACACTCTGGTTAACTTTGTCCTCGTTGCCGTTGTTTGAGAGGATAAAGTCTTGCTTCATTTCCTGCTCTGGCACTCCCACAGGTTCCTCTTCCATCTTTGTTCGCGCCGATTTTGCAGCGAAGATAGAGTCGATAAATCGTGGTTGCTTGCGCAGACGACTTAGTGTCAGGCGGCTTGCTTGCTGCTGGCTCTCCTTCTTAGAGTACCCCTTCCCCATGTCACCTTCTACTCCTTCAAGCACCGTCACATAGCAGAATGTTGGGTTACCGTCTTGGTCTTTTTCGCTCTTCACCAGCTTGAACTCGAGTTTCACCTTGTTTTTCTGACTCCATTCTATCAGTTTCGACTTGAAGTTTACTTCCTTGTAAGCCACCTTGTCGATATTTATGAGTTGCGCCAATATGCGCTTCTCCATGAAACGCATACAGGCGTCGTAGCCTCTGTCCAGATAGATTGCGCCCACAAGTGCCTCGAAGGCGTTACCGCCCATGTAGTTGTTGTGGCTGGTATTTGTGCGTGACGACTGTATCAGACGGTTTATTCCCATCTCTTCTGCAAGGCGGTTGAGCGTTTCTCGCTGCACTATCTTTGAGCGGGTGTTAGTGAGAAAACCCTCACGTTTGCCCTCAAAGTGATTAAATACGATATGCCCCACCACGGAGTCGAGCACCGCATCTCCGAGAAACTCCAGTCGCTCGTTGTTTACGGGACGTCCTTTCTCGTTACGGCTGCGCATGCTCTTGTGCATCAGTGCCGTCTTGTAGTAGTCTATTTTGCGGGGATAGAACCCGAAGATATCGTAAAGAGCCGAAAAAAGCTCCTTCTCCTTGCGGAAAGGGAGCTTTATCCTGTCAATTAGATTATTCAGCATACTTCTTGAAGACAACACATGCGTTGTGACCACCGAAACCGAAAGTGTTGCTTATTGCAGCACGAACCTCGCGCTTCTGAGCCTTGTTGAAGGTGAAGTTGAGGTTGTAGTCGATTTCCTCGTCCTTATCGTCCTCATCATGATTGATGGTAGGAGGCACGATGTCATTCTTCACAGAGAGCACAGCAACCATTGCCTCAACTGCTCCTGCTGCACCGAGCAGGTGACCAGTCATTGACTTTGTAGAGCTGATATTCAGTTTGTATGCAGCGTCACCAAACACTTCCTTGATGGCCTTCACCTCAGAGATGTCGCCCACATGTGTTGATGTGCCGTGCACATTGATGTAGTCGATGTCCTCTGGCTTGAGGTTTGCATCCTCAAGTGCTGCCTCCATAACGAGTTTCGCACCGAGTCCCTCAGGGTGAGAAGCGGTGATGTGATAAGCGTCACCGCTCATTCCCTCGCCAACCATCTCAGCATATATCTTCGCACCACGAGCCTTAGCATGCTCCAGTTCTTCGAGAATGAGGCATCCTGCACCCTCTGCCATCACGAAACCGTCGCGACTTGCGCTGAACGGACGGCTGGCACGAGCTGGGTCGTCGTTGCGTGTTGAAAGTGCATGCATAGCATTGAATCCTCCCACACCACACTCGCAAACAGCAGCCTCTGCGCCTCCTGCTACGATAGCATTGGCTTTGCCCAGACGGATAAGGTTGAATGCATCAGCAAGAGCGTTGCTCGAAGAAGCACACGCACTAGTTGTTGCGTAGTTAGGTCCGTGGAATCCGAATTTTATAGAAATGTGACCAGCAGCGATGTCGCTGATCATCTTTGGAATGAAGAACGGGCTGAACTTCGGACCGTTCTCAACATTCTGACCGAAGTAAATCACTTCGTCCTGGAATGTCTTGATACCGCCGATACCGACACCGTAAACCACTCCTATTCTGTTCTTGTCGACTTTCTCTAAATCCATGCCGCTGTCCTCCACTGCCTGAATGGCACTGGCAAGAGCGAACTGTGAATAAATGTCAAGTTTGCGTGCTTCCTTGCGATCGAGATACTGACTTACGTCGAATCCCTTTACTTCGCAAGCAAATTGTGTCTTGAACTTAGAGATATCGAATTTCGTGATGGTTGCTGCGCCGCTCTTTCCAGCGAGGAGGTTATTCCATGTCTCCTCAGGGTTAAGACCAACAGGTGTAACGGCACCCAGTCCTGTCACTACTACTCTTTTTAACTCCATTATATAAAAAAAATGATTGATAATGGATAATTGATAATTGACAACGATTTGCCGCCTAAGTGACAACAAACAAATTATCAATTGTCAATTATCAATTATCAATCTGTTTTAAATAAAATTATTTCTGGTTGTCCTCAATGTACTTGATAGCGTCGCCAACGGTACCGATCTTCTCTGCCTGATCGTCTGGAATAGAGATGTTGAACTCCTTCTCGAACTCCATAATCAACTCTACAGTATCCAAAGAGTCTGCACCAAGGTCGTTTGTGAAGCTTGCTTCTGGCTTAACCTCTTCTTCATTAACACCGAGTTTCTCAACGATGATGTCCTTTACTTTAGATTCAATTTCTGACATAATTGTAAAATTTAAAATGTTAATAATATTCTCTAATATTTAAAAATCGGGTGCAAAGGAACAAATTTTTATTTAAGTGTGCAAATAATTTATCGAAAAAAACACTCTACATTGCACAAACCACCCCTAAGTGTGCAACTTTTTGATGTTTTTTTCTAAAAACTTTGTCATTTAAAAATAAATATATATATTTGCATCAAAACTAAAAAACACAAAGAAAATGTCATTTACACAACTCTGTAACAATATTTTCAACAAGGCAATTAACGATTACCATGTTACCGACAACGTTGATACCCCCATCAACAATCCGTATGACCGCGACTCAATAGAAAACAGGCTCTACCTGAAGTGCTGGATAGATACTGTGCAATGGCATTACGAGGACATCATCCGCGACCCGCACATCGAACCAATAGATGCTCTGCAACTGAAAAGACGCATAGACAGAAGCAATCAGGACCGCACCGACCTCGTGGAACAGATAGACAGTTATTTCCGACAGAAATACTGCGACGTGACGCCGCTGCCCGAGGCAAGGCTTAACACCGAGAGTCCTGCATGGGCAATAGACAGGCTCAGCATTCTCGCGCTGAAAATCTATCACATGAAGGAACAGGCTGAGCGCACCGATGCCTCAGAAGAGCACAAACAACGATGCGCACAGAAACTTGCGGTGTTGCTCGAGCAACAGGTGGACCTTTCCACCGCCATCGACCAGCTGCTCGATGACATTGAAGCGGGAAAGATTTACATGAAAGTATATCGCCAGATGAAGATGTACAACGACCCTGCCACCAATCCTGTACTCTACGGCAAGAAATAATACCGATGAAGACAGAACATCTGCTGATAATTCGATTCTCCGCTCTTGGCGACGTGGCAATGACCGTGCCCGTAGTGAGTGCTTTGGCGCGCCAATATCCCGACTTGCGTATTACTGTGCTCAGCCGGTCGTTTATGCGGCCGCTGTTTGAGGACATTGCACCCAATGTTGGGTTTATGGGCGCCGACTTAAAGAAAGAATATCACGGCATCAGAGGCCTTAACGCTCTTTACAGGCGACTAGTGGCGAAAAACTTCACCGCTGTTGCCGACCTTCACAACGTGCTGCGTTCAAGTTATCTGCGTATGAGGTTTAATGTTGCACGCTATCGTGTGGAACACATCGACAAAAACCGTAAGGGCAGACGCATGTTGACGCGTAAGGAAGGCAAGCAAATGGTGCCGCAGCAATCGTCGTTCGAGAAATATGCCGACGTGTTCGCACGCTTGGGGTATCCCGTGAAACTGGATTTTGTCTCAATCTTCCCACCCGAAGGGGGACCGATGCAAGAGATTGCTGATGTCATTGGCGAGAAGAAAGAGTCTGACACATGGATTGGCGTGGCTCCTTTTGCCGCCCATGATGGCAAAATTTATCCGCTGGGGAAAACATTAGAAGTGATTAAGTTGCTATTGGGCAAGCATCCTTCAGCACGTATCTTCCTATTCGGTGGCGGAGAAAACGAGCTGGCAGAGATGGAGAAGTGGGCAAAAGAGATGCCTGAGTGTACTGTGGTGCCTCAAGTGCTGAAAGGTTTTCGCAAAGAACTGATACTTATGAGTCATCTCGACGTGATGCTGTCAATGGACAGCGCCAATATGCATCTTGCATCACTCGTTGCAATTCCCGTGGTAAGTGTATGGGGTGCTACACATCCTTATGCCGGATTTACGGGATGGAACCAGAGCGAAGAGAACTGCATTCAGACCGACTTACCTTGCCGTCCGTGCAGCATCTACGGCAACCGCCCCTGTCTGCGCGGCGACTATGCGTGCCTCAACAACATCACACCTCAACGCATTGCAGACAGAATTGAGAAGACGCTGAACACTCGCACAAAACAATAAACGAAGATTATTCTCTATGCCGGAACTTCCGGAAAGAACACCATGTCACCAGAAGAATTCCAGAAGATAATTGCCGACAACGCCGAAACAATAAACGCAATAAAAGACTCGGCGCATAATCTGCACGCCAATGTAAACCAGCATTACGATGGCACGCTTCCCTATGGGTTCCACCTTGATATGGTTGCTGACTCTATATATAAATATGGTGACGAGGTGTGCGCCGACGCCGACGATGTGCTGCCGCTGTTCTTCGGGGCATACTATCATGACAGCATCGAGGATGCACGACTCACTTATAACGATGTCATTGCAGAAGCTTTGCGGTTCATGGACAAAAGGCAGGCGTTCATCGCTGCCGAGATAGTATATGCTTTGACCAACGACAAAGGTCGCACGCGCGCGCAACGCGCAGGCGCGAAATATTATAGAGGTATACGCAAGACTCCCTATGCCCCATTCATGAAACTCGCAGACCGTTTGGCCAACATTACTTATTCATGTCAAGGCAAAAACGAGAACAACTGCCACATGCGCGAGGTGTACCGCAGAGAACTGCCCCACTTCCTTGAGGCTATAGATTGCACTCGATGTCCTTCAGAAAACGACAAACGGCATGATTGCCGCTTCTTGCTTCCAAAGAAGATGATTGAAAGAATAGAAAACATAATCAATAGTTCCATATCAAATGAAAACTAGAATACTAAGCATAATATCTGTCATCATGCTCGCCTTGCCCCTTTCAGCACAGGTACAGCAGGGCTATGTCAAGACTCTCGGCCGTCCTGGCGTTCCAGGAAAACCGTTGCAAGGAGTGACGGTGCGGGTGAGAGGCGTAATGAATGCCCTCGTCAGCGATGCCAATGGCAGCTTCAAGATACAGGCAACAGGAAAGAAAGACGGTGACGCAATCATCATAAACAGCGTTCGCAAGAACGGCTACGAACTGAAAGACAAGGACATCGTAGGACGCAACATTGTGTTCTCCTCGCGCGTACCTATTCAATTAGTAATGGTGTCGTCTGCACAACTAGCTGCCGACAAGAAACGTATAGAGGACAATGCATACAAGGTGGCTGAGACAAACTATAAGAAGAAATTGGCAGCTCTGGATAAGCAAAAGAAGCAGAACGAGCTGTCTTCAAAAGACTACGAGAAACAACTGCAAGAACTGGAGGCTCGCTATGAGAACTATATGGCTCTTGTGGGAGATATGGCTGAGAGATATGCGCTTACCGACTACGACAATCTCGACTCCATCGATGCTCAGATAAACATTTGCATCGAGAATGGAGAACTTGACAAAGCCGACTCGCTTATCCATACCGTGTTCGACCCTACAACGGTGCTTCAACGCAACCGCGATGCTAAGGCAGAAGTGGCCGAACGCATGAGGATTGCTCAAGAAGCCATCGACAAAGCACTTGCAGACAAAGAACAACTGCAACAGAATATAGAATATGCCGAGAAACTTGCAGAGAACTGCGAAAGTCTCGCCGAAGAATACCGCAGGCAGGGAATGGAAGAGAAGGCACAAGAGAACCTTAACCATGCTCAAGAACTGCGCAAACTGATTGAAAGCCTTCGCTAACAGTTTCCTTATCCCGTATCGCACGATGCTATCGTTCGCAACAAAAAACCCATGCCCAGAACAATAACAGCCATAGTAATACTTGCCCTCGTTCTTCTTAATTCATGCACCCAGAAGAAAGAGAGCAAGTTGACGCCAGAGAATTTCCAAACAGAAATCCTGCTGCCCACCACCCCTGTGAAAGACCAAGGCAGCAGTTCGCTGTGCTGGGCATATGCTATGCTTGCAACAATAGAGACAGAACATATAGTGCAAGGCGACTCACTAAATCTAAGCACCACTTTCCTAGCTCGTCACTTGCTCGAAGATCAACTCGAGCACATCTATTTGTCATCTGCTGAAGACAAGAGAATGACTATAACCACTCGAGGTATGGCTGGCGATGCCCTATGGTTGATGGAAACCTACGGCGCAATGCCATACGACACGTGGCACGACCGCGCCGATTATAAATTGCTGTGCCGTAAACTGCAACAAATGGCTAAGGCTGCAGCAGTACATAAGACAGGACTAAAGAAAATGCTCGATGATGCCGAACCCGTAATGAACCAGCAGATGGGACCGAAGAAAGGCAGCGTTTACATGCTCGGCTCAGAATACACACCTCTCGAGTTTGCGCACAGTCTTTTCCGACATGGAGAATACGAGGCGTTAACAAGTTTCACCCATCATCACTATGGCGAGCGCATTTCGCTCGAAGTGCCCGATAACCGATACGGCAACACCATGCTCAACGTGCCTCTCGACACACTAGTACAACGTATTGTCACAGAACTCCGCAACAATCATCCAGTATGTTGGGAGGGTGACACCAGTAATCCCGGCTTCTCATTCAGCAGAGGGACAGCTATATTTGAAAACAATGTTGACGCGGCAAAACGACAGGAAGCATTTGAGAACCGCCAAACAACCGACGACCACTGCATGGCTATCGTAGGACTTGCCCGCGACAAGAAAGGCACTCTCTACTTCTTCTGCAAAAACTCATGGGGCATAGACAACCCCTACGGCGGATTCATGTACATGAGCGAAAACTATCTTCGTATGTACACGCTTGCTGTATGGATGAAGGTGTTTTAAGTTATCAAAGAAAGAAACTACTGTTTTTTTTTCAGCAATCCTATTCTTACATTTTACGTTTTTCGTCTTGTAAAATGTACACACCTTTAATTATCTATTAGAATAATAAGCATCAGATTGCCTAAAATGGCATGAAATCAAGTGATTTGCGACAAATAATGATGGCCTTTCCCCGTTTTGTCGCAAATCCGAGCGTTTGTCGCAACAAACGAAATAGAAATGAGGCATTTTATTATGCACCAGCGAAAAAAGGACATTATCTTTGCACCAGAAAACAAAAATAAACGAAAAGAAAAAAGCAAAAGATATGAAAAAAGTAGTTATCGGAATCATCATGATTTTCCAGGTTGCAGTTTCTCTCGACCTCATCACAACAAACACATCGAGCGAAGAGAGCATGGGCAGAGCAGAGATTGCTGCTAAGTCTTGCAACACTAGCAACTATATCGAGATTTCCGACTTTAACGAACTTGAAACATACGTTTGCACAAATAAGTAAGTGAATAAGTTAGTGAAAGGTTAGATATAAATTCTAGTACATGATATTACACGTTAGGTTATAGGTTTTAAGTTGTATTTATTTGGTTATTAGTTACTATTAAGGTAAAGTCAATGAATTTCTGACTTGATGGCTTAAGTGCCTGTGAGAGGTATAAAAGTCAAAAAAATGCCGAGACTTCTGAAAAGAAGTCCCGGCGTTTTCTTTCTGGTAATTGTTACTTGTTAAAATTCTAACGGCATCTTGCCTCTACTTAAGTTCTACTTTGCTTCTACTTTAACTCTACTCGAATTCTACTTGTGTTCTACCTGATTCTATGACATAATGCTCTAATTTCACCCCTATTATTTCCCATTAGCATGCTTCCCGCCTGCCACTTGTGCCTTTTCGGCTTGTCACTTGTGCCCTTTTGGCATGTCAAAGGTATACTATCCATCTGTCAGAGGTATACATCTCACACGGCGTTTAAGCACATTTGAACAACCATATATATGCAAGACATACTTATGCGACAACATCTGATGCCATTCGTCCCTTTTGTCGCAAATACAGGCACGTGTCGCCACAAACTACGTAGATTTGCTTTTTATGTGTTTGTGCGCCACTATTTACACGCTAACTTTGCAAACGCAAAAAGGGACAAGCGGCCACAATGGCCAACATTCCTATAAAGTATCATTAAAATAAAGATCGAACATGAAGGCAATAAAAGAAATGTCTATCGTTAAGACATTTATCAAGGCTTGGAAGAACATGCGTTTCAGTTCTGCCGATACAGCTAAGTACAACTGTCAGATGTTTTTTACCGACAGGTATTTCTATTTTTAGAACAGGAAGTTAGGAGTTTGGAGTTGTTGGAGGCATACCTTAGTGTGTGCTCTTCCAGAAGTTATAAAGAAAGATAACGGGTGTTTTTCTTGATTATGTCAATGAAAATGCTTACCTTTGACGCCAAACACTAATCACATGAAGGCGAATCGCATCTTTCGTATCTTGAAATGGACTGCGGGCATCATCATTTCTTTGGTGGTGCTCGTTGCCGTTGCTACCCTATTGGCAAACTCTAACTACGTGCAACAACAGCTGCTGAAGAAAGCAACAAGTTATCTCTCGGAGCGTCTGGGCACCAGCGTAAAGGCAGACAGCGTGAGTGTTAACCTCTTCGTGCCCTCGATGTCGCTCTACGGACTTGACATTGAGGACCAGCAGAAGCGACCAATGCTAAGAATGGGAGAGGCCAGCGCACGCATCACAATTGCAAGCATATGGGAGAAGAGCATCACCATAGAGCACATCGAGGCAGACCGGCTGGAGGCAATGATTATAAAGGACAGCCTCGACTCTGCCCCCAACTACCAGTTCCTTGTTGACTCGCTGTCGAAGAAGAAAGATGTAAATAAGGAAAAGGAAAGCAACGGGAAGACTAAACTAAACATCGACATGCGGGAAGTTACCCTCAATAATGCCCGTTTCAGTTTCCAGCAGGGTGACAAGAAAAACGAAATATCTCTGGTTATGCTTGACGTGAATGCGAAAGGCGAAGGATATGACGTTAAACTGGACAGTCTACGACTGAAAACCAATAACCACATGCCACGAAAGAATACCAACCGACCGAATCGAGGATGGTTTGACGCGGGACATCTGGACATCACGGCTTCGCTGGAATGCTCTATCCACACAGCGAAGAAAGACACCCTGTCGTTGACTCTCGACAACGCAACAATAAGCGACCGCATCACAGGAATCGACATCAAGGACATGCGCCTCACAGCTACATCTGACATGAAAACGATGTGGCTGAAAGACATAGCGCTGAAGCAGGGTTCCACATCGCTCAACATCAGCAGCGCCGCCATAACTCTGCCAAACAAGAAAACAGGAAAGAAACTGGCATACAAGACAGGCGTAATAACCGGAAACGTGATACTTCGCGACATCGCACGCCCCTTTGCACCCGTGCTGAAGGGGTTCCAACTGCCGCTGAGGCTGAAAGTACAGATGAGTGGCAACGAAGACATGATGAGGTTCACCAATGTTCGAGTATCAACAACCGACAATCATCTCACCATTGCCGCCAACGGATACATAAACAACCTTCGCGTGAAACATGGTTATAAGGTTAGTTTCGATGTCAACAACATGAAGATAAAGCAGGGAACGGCAGAGCGAGTCATCAACCAGTTCCCCGTGAAGCGCCTCATGATGTCACAACTGCAGAAACTGGGAGATATAACCTACAATGGACACTTCGACGCGGTATGGCGAAACGAGACGTTCATGGGACATCTTGCCACAGCTTGCGGGCCGTTTGACTTCCATTTCTCCATCGATGACAACAATAAATGGCTGAAGGGCGGCATCAGCACCACAGCATTCCGCCTGGGAACGGCATTTGAAATTGCCGACCTTGGCGACGTGGCTTGTCACGCCGACTTCAACGTAGACATTTCAAAGGAGAGAACGGCACTTGCCCGTAAAGACAAGGGAGGCAAACTGCCCATTGGCTCGGTGTCGGCAACCGTTGACGACAGCAGTTACAAGAAACTGCATGTGAGGAATGTTGATGCCACCATCGACTGCGACGGCAGTATTGCAGAGGGCGACATCACGCAACGAGGGAAGCATCGCGACATCTATTGCCACTTCACATATAACCCAAACCTAAGCAAAAGCAAGCTGAAACTGTCGAAACCGGGTATCAGTTTCCACAAGAAAGATAAATCCAACGACGAGCAGACGACTGACTCCGTTGGTCAAAAGAAGAAAAAAGGTCTGTTGAGAGGTCTTTTCAAGAAGAAGTCAAAGGAGTGAATATCTTCCACATGCATAACATTTTCCATCTGCATGGAATTTAATGCAAACATTTGGACATAAAGGAAAAATAGACTATCTTTGCAAACAAAAACACAGAGCAAATGAAACACTATGACTATCTTATTGTCGGTGCAGGTCTTTTCGGATGTGTCTTTGCATACAGAGCAAAGCAGGCAGGAAAGAAATGCCTGGTAATAGACAAGCGTAATCATCTTGGAGGAAATCTTTATTGTGAACAGGTAGAAGGAATTAATGTGCATAAATATGGCGCACACATATTTCACACATCAAACAAACAAGTGTGGGACTTCGTGAACTCTATCGTTGAGTTCAACCGTTACACAAACTCTCCCGTTGCCAACTATCAAGGCACATTGTATAACCTGCCGTTCAACATGAACACGTTCTATCAGATGTGGGGCGTCACCACTCCTGAGGCAGCACGACAGAAGATCGAAGAACAGCGGCAGGCTGTAGTGGAGCAGATGAAGGCAGAGGGAAAGAGCGAACCACAGAATCTGGAGGAACAAGCGCTGATGCTGGTGGGCAACGACATCTATGAGCGTCTCATCAAAGGGTACACCGAAAAACAATGGGGCCGCAAGTGCACCGAACTGCCAGCATTCATTATCAAGAGACTTCCTGTACGTTTCGTTTTCGACAACAACTATTTCAACGACAAATACCAGGGCATTCCTATCGGCGGATATAACAAACTGACCGAAGGACTGCTGGATGGTGTTGAGACAAAAACTGGCGCCGATTTCTTTGAAAACCGTGAATACTGGGAATCGGTTGCCGATAAGATTGTCTTCACCGGCAGCATCGACCAGTTCTTCGACTATTGCTACGGCAAACTGGAATACCGCACCGTAAGTTTCGAGCAAGAAACAATCGACACTCCAAACTATCAGGGCAACGCTGTGGTGAACTATACCGAGGCAGAGATACCATACACCCGCATTATCGAACACAAGCATTTCGAGATGTTCGGGCAACAAGTATATGACGTTCCTCGCACCGTGATATCACGCGAGTATTCAACAAAATGGGACATGGGCAAGGAACCTTACTATCCTGTTAACGACGAGCGCAACAACCAGTTGGCAGAAAAATACCGTCAGTTGGGCGCTACGAAGAAGAACGTCATCTTCGGTGGCCGTCTGGCAGAGTACAAATATTACGACATGGCGCCGATAGTGGAAAAGGTGCTCAATATGAGTATTTCTTAGAAACATGCTTCCCGTGACAGTCAATTCTATAAAAGAATATTATAAATAATGATTGAACTAAATATAGACCTTCCTGACGGTTTCCTTGATGAGGAAGACCGAGGCGGGTATGTCGTGCCTGCAGAGATGAAACAGGTGTGGGCAATACAAATGGACCTTCTCACACAACTCATCAATGTGTGCCAGCAGAACGACATAAAGATGTGGGTGGGAGGCGGCACTCTTCTTGGAACCATTCGCCATCACGGGTATATTCCCTGGGACGATGATATTGATGTGATGATGCTGCGTGAAGACTATGACAAACTGATGGCAATAGGCAAAGACGCATTCGAGCACCCATACTTCTTTCAGAATGCTTATACCGACTCTGGTTATTCACTCGGCCACGCACAGTTGCGCAACAGTCTGACAGCAGCAATACGTCCGGCAGACTCTTTCAAGTTATACAATCAAGGCATTTTCATCGACATTTTCGTACTAGATGCTGTCCCCGAAGACCCAGCGCTGAGAGTGTCTACGATTAAGGAAAGCAACCGCATCAGGCGATTCCTTAAGGCCAGAGACACCAATATCCTTTATTCTGGAAGGTTTACGCTTATTGGCAGGAAACTGAAAGCACGCCGTGCGGTAAAGAAACAAGGGTGGGGAAATATCTACCGAAAGAGTGAAGACATTTTGCGCAGCGTTTCCTTTGATAACTGCCGCTATGTTGCCGTACGCTCATTTACAGGCGACGAGTTCCTGTTTGACAAGCATATATTTGATGAAACCATATGGGTTGACTTCGAGCATATCAAAGTGCCTGTACCGAAGAATTATCATGAGTTTCTGACTGCGCAGTATGGTAGCAACTATATGACGCCACGGCACGATTCAACCAACCACGGAGAACTTATTTTCGACACCTCGCGTAGTTATAAAGAGGTTCTCCCAGAAGTGAGAAAAGCGTTTAAGCACTCCCTGCTTAAACGACTATGGCATAAGATTTCAAAATAACAAACGACGGTATCAATAACAACCAAGACGCTCATTGATACCGTCTTTGTATGCTGACCACAGGTTACCGATGTCCTTCCAACTATAACCGCGGCGACTGATAGTGAGCCATAAGGCTGTGGCAAGATAGCCAATGAGACTGGTTAGCGTACGAACATAACGCACACCGAACGTTGTTCCATAATGATGGTTGAAATAAGCGGAGTTGCGCACCTGATAACGCCGCTTCCATTTCTTCTTCTTTTGTTTCTCTGCCCATGTGTCGTCGGAGAAAAACTTCTCCTTCTGCATGATGGCATCGGGAACATACACCACACGGAACCCAGCCCTCACGGCACGCAGGCTATAGTCGGTATCATCATAGAAAATGAACAGGTCTTTGTTAGGGAAACCTATGCTCTCAACCACCTCACGTCTTATCAGCGGTCCTTCGAACACCATTCCCTCTATGTCAACAGGCTCTTTAACATCGACAGTAAGCCTCCCCTGATGCATAGAGGCAAAAGTGTGAGTGGTGTCTATCTTACGGCACTCGTTGACAAACACCTCACCTGCCTGTATGCGGCGTGGACAAAGTATGCCGATGGAGGGTTGAGCGGCGTTTGCCTCTTGCTTGAGAGCTACCTTAAGTAATTCCGACAAACAGTCAGGCTCAGGAAAGACATCATCGTCCATGCACCATATCCAGTCGGCACCATCCTCATAGGCATGCTTGATGCCCGTATAGAAACCGCCTGAACCACCGACATTAGACTGTGTGATGACCTCAATGCCCGTCTGTTTGGCTAGCCATTGGTCTGTGCCGTCTGTGGAACCATTGTTAACAACCACTATTGATGACAGCGCAGGGATGTCTTTTAGGCATCCTATGACACGCTTCAGCAGTTCTTTCCTGTTATATGTAACAACGACAGCAGTTATCTTCATCGCTCTCCTTTCTTATTGAAGTTCACTTATTGCACTCTCAACGGCAGCCTTGAGGAACGCGCCGTTCTTCAGTCGGTTGCTGAGTTCACGCACATTTCGGCGCATTGTCTCTATTCGCTCTCGCTTCAGGGAGGGCAGCAACTCCTGCAATTGCTCTATGGAGTCGATGCAAAAACCTACGTCTTCACGCTCGATGATAGAGGCAACGGCCGCTTGTCGCCAGATAATGATAGGCAATCCGGCTCGCAAATAGAACGAAACCTTATGCGGGGAGTTATATCTGAGATATTCGCCGAAGTTTCCTGTACAACTCTCTGTACTATCACCATCCCACACAAGACCGAAGTCGGCATCAACGTTACTGATGAAATCGTCGGCTGGCAGGAATCCATGAAATATTACCTGCGGGTTATCCTGCATCTGTGGCAACCCGCCTCGATTGCCGAAAACATGCAACTGATAAGGCAACATCGACTTTGCCATTTCAAGCATAAAGGCATTCTTGCGCATCGACAGCGCACCAGCATACACAATCCGCACAGTTCCTTCCTCGTTCCTCTTTTCTTTCGACTCACTATTAGAACGGTAGTCGAAAAGGCCGAGCGAACCAGTAGGCTTGCGGAAACCGTGATCTATAAGCCATTGTCTCATCACCTCGTTAGACGCAATGACATAATCGGTATTCATCAAACGTCTGATCTCCTTCTCCACCGTGAGTCTCTTGCGGCGGAATGAGCCGAGATCGTGAATCAACGTTATTGTCTTGGCTCCACGCCAGCGTGCTATGCGACAGATGAAAGAGAAATATTTCTTATGCGGATACTGCAATACAATACGGTCTCCCTTACGCACAGAACAAACATAACGCGCGATTCCCGCCAAATCCACGAAAAAAGCAGCGATTTTGTTGCGGTGACCTGTGCGTTTGTTGGCTATATTCACCGCCCCCATCAGCGCCAAGGTGTCCTCGTTGTCGGTCTTGGCCTTATTTCCAGAACCGTCTGTGCTTGGGTAGTTTTTTGAGAGATAACAAAGTCTTTCCATAGTACTCATTCTTCTATCTTAAACGGTAGACCGTCCTTGTTCTTGTAGTGTCGCCAGAAGTTGCGACGCAGTCGCATCACCACTTCTTCGCATGTAGCTGCATCAAAGCCTCGTGCCAAAGCGTAACTGCGCACCATTATACTGATAAGTTCGCGCGAGCCCCACATCTTCTTCAGGTTTTCGCAGCCCTCAAGCATGCTCACCTCCTTATCAAAACGCATGCGGTTGATGTCAACAAGGCAGAAATGGAAGATGCCATGAGAGTCTTGTTTCCACAATATGTTACCAGGAGTGTAGTCAAGATGCATTATGCGTGCATCGTGTATTCGCGCCGAGTACTGCCCCAAAGCCTCCATTAGCGGGGCATAGTCGCTAGTCTTACCGTTCGCCACTTCATACATCGTGTGCCCATAATCGCATTGGATGCTCACAAAAAAGGAGTAACCCAGTATGCCGCCGTTGCGTTGCTCTATGTAAGCCACCGGTTCTGGAGTGTCGATACCCGCCGCCTGCAACCGCTCGGGATACTCGAAAGCACGCTTCCCCTTGGCCTTGCGTACGCCGAGTGAATAGATGAAAGAGTTTGGGAATCGCGGCTTGTGATAGCGTTTCACGTTAAGCGTCAGCCCTCCAGGAGCATCCATCACCTTGATTACGTTGCGCAGGTTGTATATTTCACGTCCCCCGCTCTCGAACCTTTCGGGCAGAGTCTTGAGCCACTCTCGCAAACCCTCGTACTTTGGGTTAATGCGGATAGTTGTTTTCATGGGTGCAAATATACGAAAAAAAAATTATAAAGGAGAATGTAAAATGGAGAATGTAGAATGGAGAATTATGATTACTTTCTTTAATGCAGAATGTAAAATGTAAAATGTAGAATTATGATAGCCTTTCAAGAACGTGCCCATAGAGCCAAACCACTAGTTGTAATCATAATTCTCCATTTTACATTATCCATTCTACATTATCATATCCATTCTACATTATAAATAGAATCATATCTTTCCTTCTTCCTGAAGTTCTGACAGCGCACGCGAAAGCGAAGGTCGCGCCACTCCCATGTGTTGCGCCAATTCAGTCTGATTGGTTATAGGACCGTTCTCCTGAATATATTTCAGCAGTCGGGCTTTAAGAGTCATTGTTGAAAATTCTGAAAGTCTTACAGCCAGGAATTGGAATCTGTCTGATATCACACGCACCACATTCTGCATAAGGCGGTTGTTGCGCTTTGCATATCTTATCAAGCGGTCGCGTGTAATCAGTACCACCTCGCTGTCAATCGCCGCCTGTATGGTTGTCTGAAATCGCGGGTCGGAAGCAAAAATAAATGCCGGCACTATGAATGTAGGGGCGTACAGCGTCTTAACAATCACCTGTTTCTTTCCTCCTTCGCCCAACATGTTGTTCACAACACCCTCTGTAAGAATCATCAATCCTTTCACTTCGTCACCCTTATGCGCAATAATATCCCCCTTGCCGTATTGCTTGATGCTGTTAGGGTTGGAATAAATCATCTCGGTTAATTCTTCCTCGCTGATTCCTTCAAAGAGTTCTGACTCCAACATTTTGTGAATATCCATGTCTTCGATTATGTTTATTCTAAGGGAAGGGTTTTGTGTTACCCTCTCTTTTGCGTTTTTTGTTATTATTAGATATGCAAAAGTAATAAAAAAACGTCAAACACGCAACGGATAACCCACTTTTTTGCCAAAGATTTGCTTTGAAACAAAATAAACTCTTTCTTTTTTGTAGCATTTGTTACATTGCTCATATAAAAAAGGTTAAATCGGTTTTATTCCGCCACGTTTTTTATACCACACTTACCAAGTGACTGGTTTTTTGCCTACCTTTGCGTTCAAATAAAAAAGCCACGAGCTTTGCCCCAAGGCAATAAGCGAAGCCTATCAAGGGGGTTAATGCTATATTATTGTTATTACGGGGAGGGCTTCTTCGGGGCATGTGTGAAGCGATTCACGCCGCCTCTATTGTTTCCGGTTCTGATGCAGCATACTGCATCTGTCCTCCCCGTTTTTTATAAAAACAAGCAATTATATACTATTAATGCCCCATATGACCGCACAAATCATAGTATTTGTTATTGGAATACATGTATTTAACATTGGTTAAATTGGTGAAAAGTACAGGAATTTCCATCGGAACAAGCGGTTATTGCATATCTTTTGAGGCCTTTTAGAGCAGAAAAATGCAGCCATTTGTGCCTTATGGAGGTTGTGTCGTCACATGTGAGATGTGGTTAAATAGCTGTATCTCATTGTTAATCAACCTTTTAGATGAATTAGTACGTGTCCAAGCGTTCCAGTTCCAGTTGTTCCAATTGTTTTTTAAGGGTGTCCCCTTTCTTATATTTATATATAACTATCTATATATTAATTAGTTATAAAGAATTAAAGAAAGGGCATATACCTCATTTTTTTAATTGGAACTGGAACAACTGGAACGCTTCGGTCATGTTTACTTACTTTTCCTCTACCAAGTCTCACTCTATCCTTTTATATACCTCAGCAAACAAAAGAGACGTATTTTTTGTAAGAATGAGGATTTTTACCTACCTTTGCGCTGACGAAACATCAATTGTTCCGTATTAAAGCAATGAAAGAATTCCTTCGAGTACTGAGGCGCTTCGTGCCGCCATATAAGAAATATCTTATTCTGACGGTGTTGTTCAACATGCTCTCGGCTGTGCTGAACATCTTCTCGTTCATGGCTCTCGTGCCCATCCTGCAAATCCTGTTCCAAACAAAGGAGACGCAGGAGCACTTCACTTATATGGCATGGGGAAGCGCGTCGCTGAAGGATGTGGCTATGAACAACATGAACTATTATGTTCAGGAGATGATAGGCAACCTCGGTCCCACCACCACCCTGCTATTCATCGGACTCTTCCTTGCCCTTATGACTGCCCTGAAGACAGGTGCCTACTTCCTCTCCTCAGCAACAATAGTGCCCATAAGGACGGGAGTGGTGCGCGACATTCGCAACCAACTGTACCAGAAAATCACATCTCTGCCGCTCGGATTCTTCAGCGAGGAGCGCAAAGGAGACATCATTGCACGAATGAGCGGAGACGTTCAGGAGATAGAGAACTCTATCATGGCAAGTCTTGACATGCTCTTCAAGAACCCCATTCTTATCCTCGCCTACTTCATAACACTCATTCTCACCTCGTGGCAACTGACGCTTTTTGCCGTCATCTTCGTACCTATCTTCGGATGGTTCATGGGCTTTGTGGGCAGGAAACTTAAGCAGAAGTCAATCAAGGCACAGTCACTCTGGAGCGACACAATGAGCCAAGTGGAGGAGACTCTTGGCGGTTTGCGCATCATCAAGGCGTTTAATGCTGAGGAAAAAATGAACCGAAGGTTCGATAAAGTGAACTCCGACTACCGCAGCAACATAATGCGCGTGAACATACGCCAGTCGATGGCCCATCCCATGAGCGAGTTCCTGGGCACCCTGATGATTGTCATCGTGCTGTGGTTCGGCGGAGTTCTGGTGCTCAACGATATGGCCTTGTCTGGTCCAGTGTTCATCTATTACATGGTGATTCTCTACTCCATCATCAACCCTCTTAAGGAGTTCTCGAAGGCAAGCTACAACATACCGAAGGGACTGGCATCGATGGAGCGTGTGGATAAGATTCTGCTGGCCGAGAACAACATCGTAGAAGCAGAGCATCCGAAGCACATTGCGTCTTTTGAACGTGAGATAGAGTTCCGCAACGTGTCGTTCAAGTATGGCGAACAATGGGTGCTTCGCAACATCAACCTCGTCATTCCGAAAGGTAAGACGGTAGCACTTGTAGGGCAGAGCGGCGGCGGAAAGTCAACTATGGTTGACCTCATACCGCGCTACTACGATGTCCAGGAGGGTGAGGTGCTCATCGATGGCATCAACGTAAAAGACCTCGGTATTCACGACCTCAGACAGCTCATAGGCAACGTGAACCAAGAGGCAATCCTCTTTAACGACTCCTTCCGCAACAACATCACATTCGGCGTTGACAACGCCACAATGGACGATGTGGTGAAAGCGGCAAAGATAGCCAACGCCCACGAGTTCATTGAGGCTTCAGAACAGGGTTACGACACCAACATCGGCGACCGTGGAGGACGACTCTCGGGAGGACAGCGCCAGCGAGTGAGTATCGCGCGTGCCATACTTAAGAACCCTCCGATTCTCATTCTCGACGAAGCAACATCGGCACTTGACACCGAGAGTGAGCGACTTGTGCAGGATGCGTTGGAGCGACTCATGAAAACGCGCACTACAATAGCCATCGCTCACCGCCTCTCTACTATCAAGAACAGCGACGAAATCTGCGTTCTCCACGAGGGACAAATCGTTGAGCGCGGCACCCACGAAGAACTCCTCGCCCGCGATGGATACTACAAGAAACTGCATGAGATGCAGAGTTAGGGCCATATTGCTATATCCTAACAAATAAATCGACATAAGAAAAAACAATATCACACTACTATGAGAACAAAGAAAACTATTTTGAGAAGAATGACAGCAGCAGGCTTGATGCTGGCTTCTGCACTTTTGTTGATTATCGCTGGCTGCAGGGGTAATTTAGGACGTACCCAAACAAAAGCAAACGAAAACTCAACGTGGTACAAGGACACCGCGGCACTTGAGGCACTTTATCAAAAGGCGGTGGACGATGCGTCAGAACCCACACCAAGCAAGGTGGTGGACACGCTGGTAAGTATTACCAACGCTGCCGACAATCCCGACCAAGAGTGGATTAAAGTGGGCGATACCGACATGGTGCTTGTTGCCTCGCTGATGAAACAGAAGTTTGTTGATATGTACAGCAACGAGCCCGACACGTTCCGTCTTCAGTCGTCTGAGTCGTGGTTCACCGTACCTTCTGAGTGGAAGAAAAAGGCTAAATGCTTCGCCGAAATGGACTCTGTGGAGAGCCGCACCCGACTGCTTCAGATGCTGGGATTGCCCCTTAGCACGGTACATACGCAGATCGTGGCCGTCTATGTGGATGCAAAGGCGCTGTTCCGCCCGTCACACGACCCTGAGATTACCGACCATACATCGCAGCTGTCCTATCCTAAGGGAGTGTCGGCGAACCATCATGACTGGTTCGAGTACAACGTCTCGTTCTCTTACGAGCCAGGAAATGCTTACCCTTGGACACAGCTTGGCTATACATACGACTGGCATAACCCCGATGGACCTCACGTCGGCCTCAGCGAGTTTGTAGCATTCAAAGGCACTCTTGCTAAAGTCAAGTATATTAAATCGTGCTGGCAGTTCATTCAGGAACTGCAAAACGGGCAATAAAATAATACTAACCATTAAACAATTCAACACATGATACACGATATCCGGAAAATAATGAGCCGTTTCTTTGCACTTGCCCCGATGGGCGCAGCAGCGTTAATGACTGGTTGTAACTCGGCACCCGACATTGAACAACAGGTGAATGAACTCTACAACAAGATGTCTAACGAGGAGCGCATCGCACAGTTGAGGAGCATGTATATGGACGAGCTCTTCAACGGGCAAGGAAAGCTGGATACTGCCATGTGCCGAAAACTGATACCAAACGGCATCGGCCACTTCTCGCAGTTCGCCATGCAGAAGCCCAGAACACCCAACGAACTGCGCGACCGTGCCGCAGCCATTCAGGACTGGCTTATACATAACACGCCCAACGGCATTCCCGCGTTGCTTCACGAGGAAGTTCTAAGTGGCGTGAACACGCTAGGTGCAACTATCTATCCTCAGCAGATAGGACAGGCTGGGTCGTTCAACCCCGAACTGGCAGAACTTAAAACCCGCCAGACAAGCACCTTGATGCGCAAGATGGGCGGTGTGCTGGCTCTCTCGCCAATGGTAGACGTGTGCCGCACTCCATCGTTCAACCGTCTTGAAGAGTCGTATGGCGAAGACGGTTACTTGTCTGCCGTTATGGGAACGGCATTCGTGCGCGGCCTCCAACAGGACGACTTGAAGAAAGGCGTGGGCGCTTGCTCTAAGCACTACCTCGGTTATGGAGGAGGCGGTGATGCCGAAGAGAAGGAACTGATGGAAGAAATCCTCCTGCCACACGAGGCTATGATACGTCTAGCAGGCAGCAAGGCGGTGATGCCGGGATATCATGACGTTCACGGAATAAGGTGCGTTGCCAACTCAGAAATTCTGCAAGACATCCTCCGCAACTATGTTGGCTTCGACGGAATGGTGGTGAGCGACTATACCGCCATCGACCAGATACCTGACTTGAGCACCCCTGTGGAAAAGGCAGCAGCGGCCATCAACGGCGGCAATGATGTCGACTTCCCAACCGGTTCCGACTATAAGTATCTGCAGGAGGCCATCGACAAGGGAATGGTTAAGCCCGAAACGCTGGAGCGTGCGGTAAAGAACGTGCTGCGACAGAAGTTCCGTGCAGGTCTATTCGATAAGGATGCTTACCTTTACTCTAAGGAAAACATCACCCTCGACACGCCCGAGGAACGCCAGACTGCATACGACATAGCAACACAATCGGTAGTTCTGCTGGAGAACAACGGCATCTTGCCACTATCACCCAACAGCCAACACCCAACAGCCAAAATACTTCTCACCGGTCCAAATGCCAACTCCGTATGGGCAATGTGCGGCGACTACACCTATCCAGCAATGTCTTACTTCTGGAAAAGGGTGGAAGATGTGGCCGACCACGACCAGCCACACATCGTGCGTCTGCTTGAAGGCATGACGAAAAGCAAGCCCGAAGGCGTTATCCTCACATACTCTCGAGGCTGCGACTGGACAGAAGACATTGAGACACTTTATGGCGAAGGAGGCGACGAACGTGCTTGGGAGTATGAACTATTGCACCGAAAAGTGGATTCGGGCGAGAAAGCTGACAAGGCAGAAGCGCTCCGCATGGCTCGCGAGGCCGATGTCATCGTGGCTGCAGTTGGCGAGAACGTGATGCTATGTGGCGAGAACCGCGACCGCAAAGGTCTGCGTCTGCCAGGCAAGCAAGAGCAGTTTGTTGATGAACTAATAAAGATTGGCAAACCCGTAGTACTCGTTATCTTCGGCGGTCGTGCACAGGTGGTGTCTGGTATTGCCGAGCGTTGTGCCGCAGTCATTCAGGCGTGGTATCCTGGCGAAGAAGGCGGACGTGCCGTTGCTGATATCCTGTACGGCAAAGTGTCGCCATCTGCTAAGCTCTCCGTTAGTTATCCCAACACCGAAATCAAGGAACCTATCTGTTATAACTACTCGGCAGAAAAGGACTCGCGCATACAATGGCCTTTCGGTTATGGTCTTAGCTACACCACATTTGAGTATTCCAACCTGAAAGTGGATAA
This sequence comes from uncultured Prevotellaceae bacterium, assembly GCA_900315095.1. Taxonomy (GTDB): domain Bacteria; phylum Bacteroidota; class Bacteroidia; order Bacteroidales; family Bacteroidaceae; genus Prevotella. Next base: position 103,475 of record OMXS01000001.1, read on the forward strand.
GGAAGCGGCCACAAACTCTGATGCCATAAGTGTCACATTCGACCTTAAGAACACAGGAAAGATGGCTGCTGACGAAGTGGCACAGATTTATCTGTCGCCGACTGCTGCCAACCAAAACATTCGTCCGATACAGTTGCAGGGCTTCGCTCGCGTTTCGCTGAAGCCAGGTGAAAGCAAGACGGTGAAGATGAAACTGTATACCGAGCAGTTCGGTTATTACTCTAACAACGGCAAACGCCAATGGAACATCGCTCCGGGACAGTTCATCGTGAAGGTGGGAGCATCGTCTGCCGACATCAAGTTGCAGCAGAACATCACCCTTAAAGGACAAACTGTCGTGAAACCGCTGCGCGATCATTATTTTTCTGAGGTAAACGATAAGTGAGAAAGATACCGAAATGAAACGAAACGAGGAACTTGCGAACAATCCTGCACTGCAAGACGAGGTGCGGCGAATGAAGAGTGGGCAGCCGTATGATGCCCACACGCCAGAGATGCGCGCCCTGCGAGCAGAGACAAAACAACTGCTGAAGAAGATAAACATCACCGACTATCAGACGCCCGAGATGTTCGAGGCAATTCGGGAACTGCTTCCTAATGCCGCACCAGACATTTATGTGGAGCCGCCTTTCTATTGTGACTACGGCAACTTCATATATGCCGGCGAGGGGGTGTATATCAATTTTGGCAGCATCATTCTCGATGGAGGCGGCGTTTACATTGGACGCAAGACGCTCATTGCGCCTGGAGTGCATATCTTCACAGCCGAACACCCCACCGAAATACACGAACGCCGTCAATTCGAGATGTGCCGTCCTGTAAGGATAGGTGAGGAATGCTGGATTGGAGGCGATGTAACCATCTGCCCGGGAGTCACCATTGGCGACCGAACGGTTATTGGTGCGGGCAGCGTGGTGACACGTGACATTCCCGCCGACTGCGTGGCGGTGGGCAATCCTTGTCGAGTGGTAAAGAAAGTGAACCAAAAGAAAGGTGAAGGTCGTTGCTAACGATAACACCAAATATCACCTTTCACCACTCCATCATAATGGAGTGAGAATGCCAAAAGGCACATATCGCATTGCAAGAGATGGCTTTTGAGGGTGCGAAAGATGGCTTTTGACAATGCAAGAGATGGCTTTTGACAATGCAAGAGATGCTTAATGACCGAACAAAGTTAATAACATAGTCGAACAAAGTTAATAAGATTGTTCAACAAAGTTATTAACTTTGTTCGGTCTCTTTTATCTTGTTGAATACCAAGAAGTTACAAAACGCTGTTTCAAAGGTGTTTTTTAAGCCTTTCCGTCGCTCTTTATCAGTTCCAGAAGTCGTTCAACAGCCTCTTCCTCTGGAATGTTCTTGAGGACGCACTCCTTGTTCTTATAAAGGCTTATCTTGCCGCGTCCGGCGCCAACATATCCGTAGTCGGCATCTGCCATCTCACCAGGACCGTTGACAATGCAGCCCATTATGCCTATCTTAAGTCCGGTCATGCCGCGCGTTGCCTCCTTAATGCGGGCAATGGTGGTGCGCAGGTCATAAAGAGTTCGGCCGCATCCAGGACATGAGATATATTCTGTCTTCGTGAATTTTATGCGTGCTGCCTGCAGGATAGAGTCCTGAAGGTCGGTGAGTTGCTGGCTGGTAGGGGCAGAAACGGCATCGCTGCATGCGGGACAAGAGATGACAAGGTTGTGCGCTTTCTTGTCTATCAAGATAGCACCTGCCGCCATTGCGGCCTTCAGTTGCAGGTCTTCCCAAGTGTCAGCGTTAATATCGAGATAGAGGGTATCGTCTTTTATCACGGCATTTTCACGCAAGGCGGTGCACTCAGGGATAAGTTCCACCAGGCGGCGAGCCACAGGAATCTCAGCCTCTGGCTCCTCCGAGAGCGACACGCGGATGGTGTCACCGATGCCCTCGGTGAGCAGTGCCCCAATGCCTACTGCACTCTTAATGCGTCCGTCCTCACCTTCTCCAGCCTCGGTGACGCCGAGATGCAGCGGATAGTGCATGTCCTCTTTGTCCATTGTCTCTACAAGCAGCCGCACGGTGTTCACCATCACCACGGTGTTTGAAGCCTTTATAGATATTACGATGTCGTTGAAATCCTCGCGGCGGCATATTCTGAGAAACTCCATACAACTCTCCACAATACCCTCTGGTGTGTCGCCGTAGCGCGACATTATGCGGTCTGAGAGCGAGCCATGGTTCACTCCTATGCGCACTGCGGTGTGATGCTCCTTGCAGATATTAAGGAATGGCACCAGTGTACGCTCTATCTTCATCAGTTCCTCGGCATATTCTGCGTCGGTATATTCCAGATGTTTGAACGTACGACCTGGGTCAACGTAGTTTCCAGGGTTTATTCTCACCTTCTCGCAGTAGAGTGCTGCCACGTCGGCAGTATGCGCCGTGAAGTGCACATCGGCAACAAGCGGCGTGTCGTAGCCGTCGGCCTTGAGCCTGTCACTTATGTTCTTCATGTTCTCGGCCTCGCGTTTGCCCTGCGTGGTGAAGCGTACCAGTTCGCCGCCAGCATCGATGATGCGCTTCGCCTGCGCCACCGAAGCCTCGGTGTCGTTGGTGTCTGTGGTAGCCATCGACTGTATCCTGATGGGGTTGTCGCCGCCGATGGCGATGTTACCCACATGTGTTACAGATGTCTTTCTGCGCTCTGCCATATTAGTTTGTTTTGAAGTTGAACTTTATTTCAGCAAGGTCTGCATTGGCCTTCTCTATCTTCTTGCCAAGTCCCGACTTATATTCGGCAAACTTCTTTGCCATCGCCTCATCGCCGAGAGCAATCATCTGCATGGCGAGGATGGCTGCATTGAGAGCGCCATTAATGGCAACTGTGGCAACGGGAATGCCTGGAGGCATCTGAAGAATACTGTAAAGAGCATCCACACCGTCGAGCACCGAGCCCTTGATAGGCACTCCGATAACTGGCAATGTGGTTTGTGCGGCGATGACACCAGGCAGAGCTGCCGCCATTCCTGCACCTGCAATGATAACCTTAATGCCGCGACCAGCTGCCTCAGTTGCAAACTGCTCTACTGCCGCGGGTGTGCGGTGAGCCGACAGAGCATTCACCTCGAACGGTATTTCCATCTCGTCGAGAAACTTCATTGCTTTTTCCATAACGGGCATATCGCTCGTGCTGCCCATGATAATACTTACTATTGGTTTCATATTTTTACTTTTTTTGGAAATAGAAGGAGATAAAAGAAGGTAGAAGGAGATAGAAGACGACAGCTATTGTTTGTCGTCTTTATGTTTTAGTGGTGTCCTCTGTCTCTGTTTATCTTCATCTTTCTCCTTATATCTACTCTACAATTAAACAATATTCCTATAATAAATAACTGACAGGAAGGCAACAATGATGCCCATGATGAAGCCCATCGACACCTCCATCAGCGTGTGCTGCCGCAATATCATGCGACTTGTACCAACAAGTCCCGCCATGAAGAAGAGCAGGAACAGCCACCATGTGGGATTGAACGTGAAAAGGAACGAGAATGCTATCACGCTGCCTATCACGCCACCGATGGCTGCCGAGTGAGTTGAAACCTTCCATCGAAGGTTTATCAAGGCGCAAACCACCTGTATGGCGAGTGCCGCTATTATTACCGTTCCTATGAAATGAGGCATGTGCAGCACGTTCAAGATGTAATAACAAGCGAAGTAACACACTATGCTTATTACATATGGCACCATTCGCCTCTCCTTTTGCCCGAGCTGTATCGGCGTCCATCCGTGGTAATACTGATATATTCTAATAAGATAGGTGGGAATAATGGCAGTAAAAAGATACACTATCAGCAACACGCGCAACTTCATCCATGTTTCGAGCATGCCAAGATATGTGAACATGAACAGCGCTATCACGCCGAACATGGGCAAATAGAAAGGCGATATAATGCTGCTTATCACCCTCGATGCTATAATAAGTCGTTTCTCTGTCATTGCTTCCTCAGTCTTGCAACAGGTATCCCCATCTGTTCACGATACTTCGCCACAGTACGCCGTGCAATAGGAAATCCGCGCTGCTTCATCTCTTTGCTTAAGGCATCATCGCCCAAAGGCTTCTTCTTGTCTTCGTTGTTTATAATGTCAAGGAGCACCGTCTTGAGTTTCCTTGTTGACAGTTCTTCTCCTGTTTCGGTCTTTATGCTGTCGCTAAAGAAATGTCTCAGGCGGAACGTTCCCCATCGTGTCTGTGCATATTTCTGATTGCTAACTCGCGACACTGTGCTTATATCAAGTCCCGTTCGGTCGGCAATATCCTTCAGAATCATTGGTTTCAGCTCTCCCTCGTCACCTTCCTGGAAATATTTCTTTTGTATTTCTATTATCGCCCGCATCGTTATGTAGAGCGTATGACGGCGTTGCTTTATGGCATCTATAAAACCTTGCGCACGGTCTATTTTCTCTTTGGCGTATATAAGAGCTTCTTTCTCCTGCGTACTAAGTTTCGTTTTGTCCTTCTGATATGTCTTTACAAGGTCGGTGAAAGAGTCACTTACATAAAGATCAGGCACTCGTCCCTTGGTAATTGTAAACGTTACGGTACCGTCATCGGCAGTATCGATGATAAAATCGGGCGTTATCTGTTGAAGGTTTAGTCCCTCTGTTTCGCCTAAAGAAGCACCTGGCTTGGGATTAAGCCTACGCAACTCTTTTCTCAACTGCTCCACATCGTCATCGCTGAGCGCCATTGTCTGCGCCAACTTATCCCATCGCTTGCTTATAAAGTCGTCATAATGCTTGTCTATTATTTCCCTTAGAAGCAGACGAATGCGGTTTCCCTGCTTGCGGTCTATCTGTATCAGCAGACATTCTTTTAATGTCCGGGCACCTATTCCGGCAGGATCGAATTCCTGTATCTCCTCCAATATCTCCTTCACCTCTTTTTCCGAAGTGTATATATTATGGTAGATTGCCAGTTCATCAACGATAACGTCTATCTTTTTTCTTAACAAGCCATCATTATCGAGCGAACCTATTATATATTCCATGATATCTCGCTGCTGGTCAGAAAGGTCAAGTTCACCCATCTGTTCCTTAAGTTTATCATAGAAAGATGTCTGGTCGCCAAAAGCGAAGAAATAACATTTGGCATTCTGGTTTTGGTTTGTTGTAGGACCACTTGCCTCTGGCATCTCGTCATCGCCCATCATGTTTTGAAGCGCCTTGTCCAGTTCGTCCTTTCGTTCCTCCTTTTCTTCACTATTATACAATTCGTTTTCGTCTGTATCTACGTCTATAGTCCCTCCAGCCTCATCATAGTCATCGCCATCATTAGCCACAGATTCCAAGGCGGGATTATCGTCTATCTCCGCCTGAACACTTTGTTCAAGTTCAGCCAAAGGCATCTCCAGCAACTTCACTTGCAACATCTGCTGTTGTGTGAGTTTCTGTCTCTGTTCCAGCTTTTGTTCTTGAGTCTGTTCTAATCGCATAAACTTATATTATAAACACTACTCCATCACCAAATATCATACACTCAACACCCAATCAGAAATACTCTATCAGTTGTCCTGCAAGTGCCGACAGTTCTTCTGGATTATCGTTTCCGAAACGCTGCCATACCTTTTGACAAGGACCGAGAAGACTGCTGAATATCATCTCCTCGCGCTTAAGGTAAGGATCAAATATCTGGTATATGTCCATTACCTCAACCACAACGCTCGGCTTAATCTTCATTTTCTTTGCCAGTTGCTGTATCTCTGGCGTCTCCTCCACCATCGTTATAGGCGTCAGTTGGAAATAAAGATTCAATATCATTACAAGCATTACCGGCTTAAGTTCAGGTCTTTCATCAATAGGACGGAAATATTTCTCGAAACTCTCGTTTATCTCTACGCCCTCATAAAACTCATCTGCATTACTGAATCCTTTCATCTGGCGCAGTTTCTTTATCCCTCTCGATAATTTCTGAGGGTTCTTTCCGTAGGTGTTCCAAAGTTTCTCTATCCTCGGTTCATCAAGACTGCGCAACTTAAACATTTTCTCACGCAGATACTGTGGCGGTATGTGCAACTCCATACTCAAGTCAACCATTTGCTTACTGTATAGAGGTTTCACCCCCGCTGGCTTCTTCAGATAAAGTTGCATCAGCAAAAGCCAATATTCATCTTGCCATAGATTATCCTTAGCCATAACATCTCTCTTTTGAATACAAAGATAGTGAAAATTCCAATAACAAGAAAATAATAGGATAAAAATTTCTTTTTCACCTTCCTAAAAGCAATGATAATACTTTTGGAGTAAATCTTTCTAACATTCTGTAAGTACCGTAAAGAAGTAATATGCTTATAACATATGAAAGCACATCTGTCATAATATATCCTAAATCATTAGATAGTTTGAGCAATAACATTATCAACTTTATCATCTTACTGCATATAATACCATGCGAAAGATAAATAAAGTAGGCAGAACCAAAATACTTTTGTGTAGCATTTATTATTTTTCCATGAGAAAGATATTCTGCAAATGATATATAAAATACTATTCCTACGAGAATGTTAAATAACTTAAGACAATATAAATTCTCTATATTATAAAAGAATATAATGCTTAAAAAAATGCTCAATATTATGTAAACAACCATCGAAGGCTTATACCACTTGCTTAAAATACTTACTATATCTTTTCCATATAATGAAAAATAAGCACCTAAAGAGAAAAAGAATATACCGTCTCTTGGGAAATATATCGATGGAGTTTGTATTGAGAACCACACCCAAATACCACAAGTAAGAATGAGAAAGACCACCTTTAACCTTGTCAAAAGCCATCTAATGACAGGCGAAAGGACCACCATTACCATCAAATCACGTATATACCACAAAGGCATATCTATAGGAGCAGGTTCTGAAGATACATTTACTCCAGCAAGAGCGCCATCATAACTCCAATAACACGAAAGTATATTAAAAAATGAAATATCTAACTTATCACCATATTTCATCATTGAGACAAGTGGTGAAAGCAGCACTATGATAAGCAATATTATAGCAATAGTATTCCAAACTACGTATGGAACCAGTAATGACTTTATCCTTCTACGCAGTTTTTTATAATACTTTTCTATAGAAAACTCACCTCCTAAGAAAAATAGATATCCTGAAATGAAGAAATAAATAGGAACACTCTGACCTCGTAAAAATCCACTTATTATACTTGTAAACGAAAACAAAGCTGGATTGTTTTCCCTGCTCACATCTTCAAAACATACTGTTCCAAAGTAATGTGCAGCAAGAACAAACAGCACCAGCAATGCTTTCAGAAAGTCAAGGCTCTCTATTCGTTTAGACATTTCCTTTTTCTAACTCAATTCAAGCATCCTTTCTATAGGCTTTACTGCCTCCACTCGTATTTCTTCTGGTACATCTACAGTAGGCCATTCATACTTTAATGTATTATATATTTTCTCAAGTGAGTTGAGTTTCATATAGTTACACTCATTACAAGAACAACCTACGCTTCCCTCACTTATCTCTGGTGGTACAGGATAGAATGTTTTTCCTTCACATTGACGCTCTATTTCATGAAGTATTCCAGCCTCTGTTGCTATTATAAACTCTTTCTTATCACTCTCTACACAATATTTAAGTATAACGGCAGTACTGCCCACTACATCAGCAAGAGCAAGCACAGGTCCTTTACATTCCGGATGAGCAAGAACAACAGCATCAGGATGTTCTTCCTTCAGTTTTACTATCTCTTCAACCGAGAAACGCTCATGTACATGACAACCTCCATTCCATAAAAGCATATTTCTTCCCGTAATGCTATTTATATAAGAACCGAGGTTATAGTCAGGACCAAAGATTATCTTCTCGTCTTGTGGCATAGTGTCAACTATCTTCTTTGCATTACCACTTGTAACAACCACATCTGTCAATGCCTTTACTGCAGCAGTAGTATTCACATAACTTATAACCTTATATCCTGGATGTTCTTCTTTATATTTCTTCAAATCATCAGCATTACAAGAATCAGCCAAAGAACAGCCAGCATTAAGATCGGGACAGAGCACCAATTTCTCTGGACAGAGTATCTTACATGTCTCTGCCATAAAGTGTACTCCACACATAACTATTATCTTTGCATCAGTCTTTGCAGCCTTCTGAGCAAGAGCCAGCGAGTCACCAATGAAGTCTGCCACCTCTTGTATTTCGCCTTTAGTGTAGTAGTGAGCAAGAATAACAGCATCTTTCTCCTTTGCTAAACGCCTAATTTCACTCTTCAGGTCTGTGCCTTCTGCTATAGGTTCATCTATGAAACCTTTCTCCTTCCATTCTTTTTTCAACATAATATTATAATTTTATTATTTCTTTCTTTTTAAAAGAAAAAGAATTATGAGTATGATGTGGTGTGGATAATGTGAAAAACATTTTTACTTAGAAAGTTTTAAATTTGTTTTCAACATCTTGTCCGCACTTATCAACAATTTATGAATAGTCTTTTTGTTTCTTTATTAGATACTTAAGATGTTTTTCCACATATTCTTTTTCTGCCTGCAAATATAATAAGTTTATATCTTTTTCTTTTCTTTTTTAGTGGAAAAGTTTAGGAAAAGCATTAAATAAAATGGTTGATTTAAACATATTCGCTACCCTACCTCATTTTCATGTTGAAACTAACAAAGTTATAAACATAGTTTTCAACAGAGTTATCAACAACTATTTTACTTAATAAAAACGTGCTAATATAAAATAATTTAGTATTTTTGCATTCATAAAATATATTACCTGACGAGTAATAATGAGGAATAGAATAATTATAATAAGTGTTTTGACTTTACTTATAGCCATTATAGGCATGAGGACATGTATATTCTGGGACAATACTACATTTGTAACGTCTATGGGAAATGCACTTTATGAGAATGGTATATTCGCCTGGGGAAGTTTTCCTATAGACTTTGATCCAGGACATCCTCCTTTTATTGCTACACTCATTGCTGCTGCTTGGAAATTATTTGGACGCACTTTATTTGTATCACATATTGTTATAATACCTTTCATTTTTGGTATTTTGTGGCAAGTATGGAGTATTTGCGATTATTTTATAGATAATAAAAAAGAGAGAATATATGCTTTTATGCTTGTAATAGCAGATGCTACCCTACTCTCTCAGATGACACTTATAACGCCGGATGTACCGCTTTTGTTTTTTTTCTTTGTAGCACTTAACGGATTATTAAGAAATAAAGGATGGCTGAAAGCATTGGGATTGTTTTTCCTCGGAATAGTTTCTTTACGTGGAATGATGCTCTGTGGAGGATTATTTATTGTTGACTTGTTGCTTAATAAACGTTCTATTAAATGGCAACCATACATTATTGGTGCATTACCTGCTATTTCTTTTATAGTATGGCGACTAACAACTAAAGGCTGGATAATAAACAATCCTTATAGTAATTGGGGCAATCCTACGGAATATGGTTCATTAGCGGGCTTTTTAAAGAACTTCACTTGGAACATAGCGGTATTGTGTCAGCGTTTCCTTGACTTTGGACGCATAGTTCCGATAATGTTCGTTCTCTTTACATTAGTGTTGCGTAGAGGATGGAAAAAAGCAGAATATAGAAAGTTATTCATTATTGCTATTGCCTCAACATCTGTGGTATGGTTATCTAGTTTGTTTATAGTAAACACTATGGGTCATAGATATTACATAGTGAGTTATATGCTCCTCGCTTTACTTGCCTTTATGATGTTGCATGAATATGCACATAAGTGGGTTATCTATTGCATACTGATAATATCGCTATTAGCGGGCAACTTCATTATCTATCCTGATAAGATGGCGCAAGGATGGGATGCTTCGCTGGCACAACTCCACTATTGGGAGGTGCGACATGATATGATAGAGTATATGGATAAACAAGGAATAGCTATAAACAAGACTGCCACTTTCTTCCCTAACGAGGGTGAAATAGATGCAGTTGATATAAATAATGACCATCGTGAATGGGCAGAATATACAGGCAAAGAGCAGTATGTGTTCTATTCAAACGTGTTTAATCTTCCAGATGAGACAATAGAAATCATTCATCGTGACTATCATTTAGTACAGTCTTTTTCTTCCTTCGGCGTACGTACCGAACTATATGAGAAAAAAACTGTGCCGTAATAATATATTTTATAGTAGTAGTCAAATAATAAAAAGCATAATATTTGGTTTATATTTTTAAATATATATAATTAATAATCTATTATCTTAATCTTATGAAAAAAGTTTTATTACCTCTTCTGCTCTTATTAGCAGTCTCAGTAAATGCAGAAGAAAACCCTGTGTTAACAATTGAAGGTGGTCAGATACAAGGCGTACTGACCGATGATCATCCCGATGTGTATGTTTATCGTGGAATACCTTATGCAGCACCTCCTATTGGAGAGAATCGTTGGAAGGAACCTCAGCCCGTTGTGCCTTGGAAAGGTGTGAAGAAATGCGACACCTTTGGTCGACCCAGTTATCAGGCAATCCAGTATACAGGTGGTTACTATACTGAGTGGGGTTATGGCAAGGAAGCTGCATTCAGCGAGGACTGTCTATATCTAAACGTATGGACAAAAGCCCCAGGTCAGGTAAACAAAAAACTACCTGTTGCCTTATGGATTCATGGTGGTGGTTATCGTGAGGGCTTCGGTTCTGAACCAGAGTTCGATGGCCAAGAGTGGGGAGCGAAGGATGTGGTGCTTGTAAGCATAAACTATCGTCTCGGAGTGTTTGGATTCCTTGTACATCCTGCTCTAACTGCGGAAAGTCCACATCATGTGTCAGGTAACTATGGTATTCTCGACCAAATTGAAGCCTTGAAGTGGATAAAGAAGAATATTGCGCAGTTTGGTGGTGATCCCAATAACGTAACAATCTTCGGACAAAGTGCTGGTGGTGGTAGTGTTCGTACACTATGTGAGTCTCCGTTGGCTCGAGGTTTGTTCCACAAGGCTGTAATCATGAGTGCCCAAGGACTGAGCATTCCCGATGCTAATGGCAATATGATGGGCGGTCGTTATAGTGGTGGCTCTTTTGCAGATGCAGAAGCCAATGCAAAGAAGATGTTTGACTGGGCAGGACTAACTGATTTGCAGAAGATGCGCGCAGCATCGACAGAGACAGTTTTCGCTCTCAATACGCTTTATCATCAGATAAATAGCGACGGACAACCAGCAGGTATGCCGATGATGTTCAGAGGACTGCCATTCATGCCGATGATTGATGGCTATGTGAGCGAGAAGAGTTTCGATGATGCTACACGAGGTGGCACTTTAGCCGATGTACCTTATATGATTGGTTTTACTCTCAACGATATGGGTAATATGGCACCAAATATAGCTGAGTTCTGTAAGGTTCGTGATCAGAAAGGCGGTAAGGCTTGGGCTTACGAGTTTGCTCGTCCATTGCCTGATGATGGTTCTCATCCTGAGGTTACACAACGTTTAAAGGGTGCTTTCCACTCAAGCGACCTATGGTTTGTTTTCAAGTCGCTTAAACATTGCTGGCGTCCTTGGACCAAGGGTGACTGGGACCTCTCTGAGAAGATGCTGACAGCATGGACAAATTTTGCCAAGTACAGCGATCCTAATGGTCCTAAGGGTGGTGCCTGGAAACCGTGTACGGAAAAGAACGCGAAGTTCATGGTATTCAAACTAAACGATAAAGATGAAGAGGCCTCAGTCTTTGGTGAACCAGAGATAGCTCCTCTACCACAGGGATTTCCCTTCGGTCCTGCTCCTGGCGGCCCCGGTGCTCCTGGCGCTCCCAGAAGATAATGTGTTATAGATGAAACCATACTAAGAAAGGTATTGTCTCTGACGTTGCTGTTGGGTGCAGCGACGACGTGCCATGCGCAGAAGGCTCCGCTGAACGTCTGTGAAGCCACTGACCATGGTACGTTCAACTTAAAGGCATATCAAAGAATCATCGTAATCGTTAAATAGAAAAAGAATCTTTCTCGTTTAAAAGAGAGTAATAAAAAATAAACTATAAATATGATACAGAACAAAACAAACAAAATGGTAGTCTTTTTGCTTATTTCATTAATAATGTTTTCATGTGCAGGCGATGGTAAGAAAAGCGAAGGAAGTAAAGGTCACAAGATTGAATATCAAGTGGTTGAGTCGGCAAGTGGTGACGTTGAGGATGAAGAGATTTGGGCAACTATGGATGGCAAATTCCAAAACACGGGGATTGAACCGAATGTTGTCTATGAAATTATTGACCAGCGTGACTATGATGGAGATGGATTAGAAGAAGCGTTTGTTTTTCAATCGTCGGGCGGCAGTGCAAATATGCCTCGGTTCATTGTATATTATAACAAAGAAACAGAAGCATTCCAGAAGGTTGAGTTTCAAAATGTAGGTGTGTTTCTGAATGACTCTATAGAGGAATGGAATGGGAAATGGTCTTTCTATGGTGGAAACGATGCACACTACGAACGTTTCATTTTTGAAAATGGTCGAATTATAAAAGTAGATAAATACATGCGTCCCAAGCCAGAAGGAGCAGAGACTTTGCTTACACTATCTCCCTCCAAAATGTTTGGTGATGAAACGGAGGCTGAAGCTGGCGACAAGAAAACTGCAAGTTATGACCTTGATGGTGACGGAAAGAATGAAATAATAGAATGTGAATATATGCATGGAATTTTGTGGGGTGACCCAGAGAGAGACCGCAAGCCTACCATGCATATAACAATTTATTGGAGCAATGGATTCACATCGGATTTGACAGGCGAAGAATATTGGCTTGAAATGAATGTCCTTTCAACCAAGACAAATGGTGTGAATGATTTAAGCAATGGTCAGATAGGCGTTACTTACAGATGGGATGGTAGACAATTTAAACAGCAGTAGATTTGATTACACAGCAGAGACCCCTATTTGAAATTCTTGAAATAATGTGGAGGAGCATCGCACTCTTGAAAGGTTTTGGGATGCATGATTCTGGTATAGACACTATCAGTCCTCGTAATATAAAAACAATATAGAAAACTATTCGGATTTTCTTTAGGATGAATGGCGTGACAACATCACGTTTTGGATACGAAAACCATTAATTAAGGATGAAGAGTTTTGACGGTTTGAAGCTGACCAATCAGTATAAATAGTTGTTTTTAGTATATTGTTGCAATCTATTTCACTATATACTTCTTTCCGTTCTTTATGTAAATACCGCTCTTGGGATTCTCCACTACCCTACCTTGAAGGTCGTATGTGGGTGTTGAATGATGGGTGTTGGATATTGAAATGTCTTTGATGACGGTTGCGGCGGGCATATTTGCATCCATCCAAAGTTTTCTGTCAGCAAACCATTGGCGCAATTTTGTAATTTCTTCTTGAACAGAAAGTCGTGTGAAACCCCATCTCTCGCAATCCCATTGCTTTGAAGTCTGCAAATCGGCCGCTAATGGTGATGTTGAAAGAGAGTCGAGCAGGAAATCCATTCTGTCAAAAATACCAGGCGAAAGTTCGTGATAGCGATTAATATATGTGTCTTTAAATAATGTGTTCGGGCTGTTCAGCAAGTCGTTGAAGTGGTATCTATAATGAATAGAAGCCCATGTGCCTTCGTTCATACATATTGTGTCAAAATCCCATAGGTTTGCCATTTTGAAAAGAGAGGAGTCTGTATTGTCGTATTTCGTCATGTAGATGTTCGATCCAAGACCATCTTGAGTGCCCAGAATGTCATGAGCGACAAGCCAAGAAGCAAAAGATAAGACATCTATATAAGATGGATAGGTGCCGTCTTTTAACGACTGTTCCATTTCAAGTACAGCATTACTGATGTAAGTGGTGCTTTCTTCGGTAAAGTCTTCTACATCAGGATGCTTGAAAGTATAGTTGTCGCTATAATTGCTTGGCACAAAGAAATCCTCGTTCCACCAATAAGGATCATACTCAAAGATGTATCCTGCGTCTTTATTAACATCAAGACGGCAGTCAGAGTTGCGCCTTACCGACTCGCAAAGGGCATAAAGACCACGGAAATCGCCGTTAATGATAACATTAACAAATTGGAAAGCGGGTGTCCAAGGCATTTCCGCAAGGCGGTTTATCTCTGTTCCGGCATAGAGATTTAACAAAGTGTGCTCTTCCTTCAAAAGTACCCAGTTGCGGTCATTATACTTTTTATTGCCTCGACAGAGAAGATCTGCCTTCTTCTCCAACTTTATCTTGAAAGGTTTTTTTGGCAACCAGGAACTCCAGTTGCCACGAATGTTATACTTCATTCCGCTTACTCCCTCTTCATACTCCCCGCTATCGTAGAGCGTTTCGTCACCTTTATAGATGACAAGAGAGCCAGGCACCTTAGTGGCATTACGTATTGAACCGCCGTTGCAACCTTCAGGAGCAACAACATACTCGCCTGTTGGCTCTTCATTATCTATGGTGTTAATCACCACAACGGGCATACTGAGACTTCGCAATGTGGCAAGACTTGGTTGTTCTTGTGCCGAGACATTTGCAGGAAACATCACCATTAAAAAGAAAGTGGCGGTTATAGCGATTTCCTTTTGCTTTCCTATAAGAAATGGTAGATAACGATAGATAATGTAAGCGATGATGGTGCAGAGGTCATAAACAAGTATCAAAGCTATCAGCATTTGCCAATAACTGCTATATGTGAACCCTATCTTGTTCAACAAAAGGGCTACAAACGTTGGCGAAGCACCGCAGAAGAAGTAATATACCAAAGAATGGGCTCCCGTCCAGCTAACCATAAACACCCGTCCAAGCCATTTGCAGAGGGCAACAAGGAAAAGAGTGGAAACGGCAATGTCGGCAAGGAAGAGAGGTATGTTAGACACCTCTACACTACCGATGACCGTATCCTCGTTGCCTGTCATTATCATTATCTTTATTAGTATTAATAGAAAGAGTAATGATGAAGTATATATAATGGGGTGGAAACGGTTGAAAACCGCTTCAAAACGATGGTAGAGTGCACCGCAAATCATTATTCCAAGGGCAAGCATACCATCGTTTACAAACCACAGGTTTTGTTGATAAAAGAGTGGAGAAGGGTTGTATTTGTTGCCGATAACAAAGGCTGCGGCAAACGAAAGCACAGCAAAGAGACACAACAAAAGTGTTTTTCCATGTGTTATAAACATCGTTATGCACATCAATAGTTCTGCAACGATGAGGGCAGCAACGAACCATGATGCTTGTCCAAGGATTATTTTGGTGAACACTTCAGCTGCATCGGCATGCTGAAAAACTATCTTTAAGACACCAAGAATTATAGTGAAGATGAAATAAGGCAACACAAGTGACCTTGCGATGGACTTTATCTTATGAGCAAAAGAAAACCCTTTGTCACCTATAAACAAATATCCAGAGATGAAGAAGAACCCTGCCAGAGCGTTATGTACATAACATTGATAAGGTGTTATGATGCCATCTGCGTAATAAACCTCGGTATGAAAGAGCAGTATAGCAATCATGCATATGCCCCGCATGGTGTCTATCCAGGGCAGACGGTTATTGTTTGTAGACGTAACAGCATCTCTTTGCACCTTCTTCATCTCTCTTTCTCCCTTCCTCTTTTTTCCTTTCTCAGGATTATCTCACAATAGCAATCTTGCAAACAGTACCAGCATCGCCGTCGGCTGTTGCTGTTTGAACCATATAAATGCCAGAAGCCACGCGCTTGCCGTTGAGGTCACAGCCGTCCCAAGTGTACATACCGCCGTTGCTGCGACCTTGATTTACCAGCACACCGTTGCTTGTTGTTATTTTCACATCGGCGTTCATAGAGAGTCCAACGACGGTTATCATGCCGTTGAAGTCGGGCTTAACGGGGTTGGGATATGCATAGACGTTGTCTGTGGTCATCTCTTCGTTGGAAGCAGAGGCATCACTCATGTAAGAGCAAAGTCCGCGATTGGTGCCGAAGAACACCTCACCCGTCTTGTTATTGATGGCTATCGACTCTATCTCATTGTCCAAGAGATTGCTGTTCTCGGTAGTGAAATGCTGCAGTTCGGTGGTGTTATCGCTGTCTATAAGATATACTCCGTCGTCGAAAGTGCCAAACCACTTGCGGCCGGCAGCATCCTCTGCCATACAGTTTATGTTGATACCGCCAAGCAGATAGTCAGCAAGGTTAGTGCCATCGTTGCGCGGCACCTTTGGCTGAACAAGCGACTGGTCGTCTGTTCCTATTTGATTCTTAGGCAGATATGCCGGTCCTCCATTTCCTCCTATCCATATATCGCCGCTTCTACTCTCCATGATGCACTCCACAGCATTGCTTGTGTATTCTGTTCCATCTTGGTTTTTATAGGGCATATTATAAGCAACGAGAGCGTCGTTAGCGGTGTCATAACTATAGTAACTTGGCTTTACCCAATAGTCGTTGGTAAACCATAGTGTTCCGTTGCTGGCTTTAAAGAGGTGTGAAGGATAGTGAAGCGCCACGTTCTTATCCTGAATGAGGTCGCTCTTAGGGAACGTCTTCCATTCTCCGTTGGCACTATAGCGCAGCAGACAGTTATCGTATACCATTCCGTTTAGTACCCACAGGTCGCCGTTGTCGTTATATCTGAGTCCGAAGACGAGCACATATGTGTTCTTCAGAACGGTGTAGGCTGCCTGCAAAGGACTGTTATCGGTGTTGTATAGTTTCACAAACTTGCCATCGATAAACTCGTACATGCCTGTTCTGCCGCCTGCCATAAGACGCACACCGGCGGTGTATGTTGGGTCGATGTCAAAGTCCATGAGGTCTACATATCTTATTCCTGTCTTCTTTTCGAGGTTGTCTTCATAATTCACCCATTCGTTGCCGTCGTACACCTGTATGCATCCTGGACGCGCCTTGTCGCCCCATCGTGTGAAACTTCCACCGCAAGAGTAGAGCTTATCGCCATAAAAGCGCATAGTGGTGAAGTAGTTATACGATGGTCCGTCAGGCTGAATGCCGCTTGCGGTGATAGTTCTGCTGCTGTCTTCAGCTTTTTTCCACGACTGCAGTTTACCGTCCTGCTGCGTGCTCCAGTAGCATTTGTTCACCTGGTCGTAGGCAATCAGCTCGTTGTATCCTTGCTTGTTGCTTGTCGTTATGGTGTTATCGTCAATGTAAGTGGGATTCTCTCCGCTTTTCAGCGATGTCCAGTTGGCTGGGTCGAGCAGGTTGTCGTTCATGTCACCGCGTATGTTTCCGTCTGTTGTATTGCAGAAAATGACGCCGCCAGAGACTTGAATCTTGTTCACTCTTTTGCCGAAGTTATAAGTAGCACTTATCTCGTTGTTTGCCACATCCATCTTAATCACGCCGAAACCTGTGCCGATGAAGGCATATTTCGCGCTTATTGTGAGGCAATAAACGGTTTTGTTTTCAGTCATCGACTTTGTGTAGAAACTGCTGTTGTTCTCTACTGTACCGTCGTTCTGCATGAGGTCGATGTTCTGGTTGCTGTATATTATGACCAGTTTCTTTGCTGCCTTGCACCATGCAATAAAAGAGATGCCGGTGTCGGAGAGTGAGTTTGCCTTGTCGTAGGTCTCTATGCTCTGGTCGTTTGGATTGTATGAGTAAAGGTTAGTGCTTGCAAGCACGAAAACTTTCTCGCCCGACGGCTCAATGTCTGTTATCGACTTGTAAGCCAAATAGGTGTTCCATTGTCCGATGCTAGCGGCACTTACTGCTGCCGAAAAAAGCGTTGCGACGATAGTTAATATATGTTTCCTCATGTTGCTTATCTTCTTAACTCCATTAACTCCTTTTGTTTCTCAGCTCCTCAAAATATAAAAGCTTGTATATATTAAACTTAAAAACGCTCGGATTATTGCCTTCTAAGTTGTGTAAGAGTGATTTATGAAGCAATTTATACATGAGATGAAAGAGAGGAGCGAGGTGCAATCGTCTTATTTTTCGGTCGTAGTCGAGCAGCGGGGAGAAGCCTTGCAGTTCGTCGCTGAACTGATGTAGCGTGCGCAGTCCTTCTTCCGTCTTGCGCACAAAGTGCTCGTTTGTCTCGAAGTCGGTTGCTGTTACGGGGTTATTTATGTGCTTTATGGCGATGCTGTTGTCGCAAAGAGTCTTACCCCAAAGCACATCCTCATAGCCGTAATAACGGAAACGCTCGTCGAAGGGGAATCGTGTCATAACCTCCTTGTTGACTAAGAAGTTTTTTGTGTTGAAGTTCTGGTATGGTCTTTGTTGTCGAATGGCGACGCTGTGGTTGCCCTCTGCCTTCAGTTCATAACGGTAACGAAGGTTTGAAAGCAGCGAACTATCATCATGAATAATATCATATCCGCCATAAACTACGGGCGTCTCATGGGCGAGATAGTTGCTGATGAATTTGTCGTTACGCAAACTGTTGTCGCCGTCGAGGAACAACAAGCGGTCGTATTGCGCCTCGCCGGTAAGGAAATTCCTTATCTTCGCGCGACCAGAATTAACCTCTCTCTCTATCAACCGCACGTTTTCAAGCGAGCAGATGGCTCGGTTCTCCGCTTTCATCTGCTCGTCATCAGAGCCATCGTCGGCAACGATAATCTCCCATTGGATGGCCTCTTTGCACAACTGCTCGTGCAAAGCTGTCACCAAGTCGTGACAACTGCAGTTGAAAACAGGTATAAGTACGGAGAGAGAATGGTTCATTATAAGAGATAGTCTGCAAGTTTTTTCACCGCTCGTGCACGATGAGATATCTGGTTTTTCACGTCAAGACCGAGTTCGGCAAATGTCTTGTCGTAGCCTTCAGGCATAAAGATGGGGTCGTAACCGAAGCCCTCTGCACCGCGCTTTTCTTTGATAATGCTACCCTCCACCTTACCTTCGAAGATGTGAAGAACAGAACCTTCGCCTGCGCTTTCGCCGCTCTGTTGCTTTTGAAGCAATGCTATTACGGTACGGAAGCGTGCCGAACGATGTGTCTCATCACCCAGTTTGCGCAGCAGTTTGTCCATATTAGCGTTGCTGTCATGATCGGTTCCCTCGGCGTAACGTGCGCTATGAACGCCTGGTTCGCCGTCGAGAGCATCAACCTCAAGGCCTGTGTCGTCGGCGAAACAGTCGTAACCATATTTATCAAAGACATAACGCGCCTTCTGAACGGCATTGTCCAGCAGAGTGTCTCCTGTCTCCGGAATATCCTCGTGGCAGCCAATCTCAGCGAGAGACATCACCTCGAAGCCGCTGCCTAGTATCTCCCTTATCTCAGAGAGTTTGTTTTTGTTGTTTGTGGCGAATACTATTTTCATTGCTTTATATCAGTATCTATGTCTTGATTGTCTATTATCATGCCCGCTTTCTCAATGTGTTCACGTTTCACTTTCACCTTAATCTTGTCGAAACCCTCGCCAAAGACTCCGATGACAGCACTTTGGCTGACAAACGCGTTGGGGTCGATCATCTTCACTATTCGGAAGATTGTGACGCTCTCACTTTTCTTTGCGAGCAGCACAATCACCTTAACCTCCTTGCCGCTGTACCATCCGTGTCCGTCAAGAATTGTCATCGTGTGGTCTGTTTGCATAGCAAGCGCCTTAGCAATCTCCTGGTATTTCTTCGAGAAAATCATGAACTGTACCGACTGGCGCTGACGGTTCATGATGTAATCGAGCATGAAGTTCTCGATAATCATGGTGCAGAAGCCGAACACCACCATTGTCATTCGCTCGAGGAATGTGCCGAACTGCGGTATGAAAAGACAGCTGCCGATGATTATGAAGTCGGCAAAGATGAGTATCGTTCCAAGTGAAAAGTCGTGGTACTTGTTAATAGAAGCAGCGATGATGTCGGTTCCTCCCGTGCTGCCATTATAGAGGAAGGTGAGTCCAAGAGCCGTTCCCGTCATCAAACAGCCAATGAGCAACGACATGAAGTCTTGTCCCTCGCCCAGTATTTTTATCATGTTGCCCGCCTCGTCAACAGGTGCTATCTCCTTCATAAACCACAAAAGGAACGACAGCATCAGCGTAGCGTAGATGGTTTTCATAAGGAATTTCACTCCCAGAATCTTCAATGCTACAACCAAAAGCGAGGCATTTATGAGGAAATAGGTGTAGGAGTTGGGGAACGAGGTGGCGTAATACACGATGGCGGCAATACCTGCCACACCGCCCGTCACTATCTCGTAGGGCATAAGAAAGAATGTAAACCCGAAGGCGTACAACACAAGCGCAAGGGTTATTCCTATATAATCCTTCAGCTCGTTTCTTATTATGGTTTTATTCATAGTCATTTTAAGGAGTGTAGAAGTGTAGGAGTGCAAGAGTTAGGAGTGATTCCTACACTCCTGAACTCCTATATATAGTATTCGAGTGCTTTACTTCAGCACCACGTTCACCATTCTCTTAGGAATGATAATCACCTTAACGATTTGCTTGCCGTCGATGTATTTCGGCGTGCGTTCATCGTTCATTACGGCCTCTTCAACAGTCTTGTTGTCGGCATCAGCTGCAAACTGCATCTCGAAACGGCGCTTTCCGTTGAAGGCAACACCCATAGTGACGCTGCTTTCCACGAGATACTGCTCGTCCCATGATGGCCACTGAGCATCGCAAACGCTGCCCTCTTGTCCCAGACGCTCCCACAGCTCTTCTGCGATATGTGGTGCGAAAGGTGCTATGAGCACAGCAAGTGTCTTCAGAACATCGCGGTTGGTGCACTTCTGTTGTGACAGTTCGTTCACGCAAATCATGAATGCCGAGATGCTGGTGTTGTAAGAGAAGAGCGGAATGTCTTGCGACACCTTCTTTATCAGCTTGTGCAGACTCTTCAGCGAGTCGTTGCTTGCTGGCTCGGAAGTCTCCTTTGAGAGAGCGTTGTCAAAGAGATTCCAGAACTTCTTCAGGAAACGGTGACAACCGTCGATGCCGTTTGTGTCCCAAGGTTTTGACTGCTCGACAGGTCCGAGGAACATTTCGTAGAGGCGAAGAGTGTCGGCTCCGTACTTCTCTACAATCATGTCGGGGTTCACGACATTAAACATAGACTTCGACATCTTCTCTATTGCCCATCCGCAAACATATTTACCATCCTCCAGAACGAACTCGGCATCGTTGTATTCGGGGCGCCACGCCTTGAAGGCATCAATGTCCAGAACGTCGTTGCTCACGATGTTCACGTCCACATGAATAGGAGTTACGTCGGCATATTGTCCCTTCAGGCCGAGCGAAACGAACACGGGGTGGCCCTTAGAGTTGCTTGCCTCGTTGTCGCGATATACGAAGTTGGAGCGTCCCTGAATCATTCCCTGGTTCACAAGTTTCTGGAATGGTTCTTCCTTGCACGACACTCCGAGGTCGAAGAGGAACTTGTTCCAGAAGCGAGAGTATATCAAGTGGCCTGTGGCATGTTCCGTTCCGCCCACGTAGAGGTCAACATTCTGCCAGTAGTTGTCGGCTTCCTGGCTCACCAAAGCCTGCTCGTTCTTCGGGTCCATATAGCGCAGATAGTATGCGCTTGAGCCCGCAAAGCCCGGCATAGTGTTAAGTTCGAGTGGGAAAACAGTCACGTTATCGATGTTGGCAACATCGACAACAGAGTTTGTTTTGGTGTCCCAAGCCCAGCGCTTAGCATGTCCCAGAGGCGGTTGTCCGTCCTCTGTTGGCTTGTATTTGTCTATCTCAGGCAGTTCGAGAGGCAGACATTCCTCAGGTATCATGTAAGGCATGTTGTCCTTATAGTACACAGGGAACGGCTCGCCCCAGTATCTCTGGCGTGAGAAGATGGCGTCGCGCAGACGGAAGTTCACCTTCACTCGTCCCAGCTGATGTTCGGTAACATATTTCTTTGTGGCAGCAATTGCCTCCTTAACGGTAAGTCCATTGAGCGAGAACTTCTTCGACTCAGAGTTGCAAACGATGCCTTCCTTTGCGTCATAACTTTCCTCCGACACGTCAGCCCCCTCAATAAGCGGGATGATAGGAAGGTTGAAATGGCGTGCGAAAGCATAGTCGCGAGAGTCGTGGGCAGGCACAGCCATAATGGCACCTGTGCCGTATCCTGCGAGCACATATTCGGAAATCCAGACAGGAATCTTCTCGTCGGTGAAGGGGTTGATGGCGTATGAGCCAGAGAAAACTCCCGTAACTTTCTTGTCGGAGATACGGTCGCGCTCGGTACGTTTCTTCACATAGGCGATGTACTCCTCCACTTCCTTCTTCTGCTCGTCGGTAGTCAGCTGGGCAACGAGTTCGCTCTCGGGTGCAAGAACCATGAAGGTGACGCCGAACATCGTGTCGGCGCGGGTGGTGAAGATAGTGAACGACTTGTCGCTGTCTGCCACATTGAACTCCACTTCTGTTCCTTCGCTACGTCCAATCCAGTTCTTCTGTGTCTCCTTCAGCGACTCTGTCCAGTCGATGGTGTCAAGTCCGTCGAGCAGACGCTGGGCGTATGCCGACACGCGAAGGCACCATTGGCGCATCTTCTTCTGAACAACGGGATAGCCGCCGCGCACGCTGACGCCGTCGACAACCTCGTCGTTGGCAAGCACGGTGCCAAGACCTGCGCACCAGTTGACCATCGTCTCGCCCAGATAAGCAATACGGTAGTTCATCAGAACTTCCTGCTGGCGCTTCTCGTCCCATGAGTTCCACTCGTCGGCGGTGAACGACAGTTCTTCAGAACATGCCACATCGATGATGCCGCCGTCGTCGCTCAGCGTTCCCTTTGTCTTGAAACGCTCGATGAGAGTCTCTATCGGGAGCGCCTTCTTCTGCTTGTTGCAATAGAAAGAGTTGAACATCTTCTGGAACGCCCATTGTGTCCACTTGTAATAGATGGGCTCACATGTGCGCACTTCACGCTCCCAGTCGAAGCAGAATCCAATCTTGTCGAGCTGCTCGCGGTAACGGTTGATGTTCGCCTCTGTGGTTATTGCGGGGTGCTGTCCTGTCTGTATGGCATACTGCTCGGCAGGAAGTCCGTAGGCATCATAGCCCATCGGGTTCAGCACATTAAATCCCTGAAGTCTCTTGAAGCGAGCGTAGATGTCGCTGGCAATATATCCTAAAGGGTGACCAACGTGCAATCCGGCCCCTGAGGGGTAAGGAAACATGTTGAGCACATAGAACTTCTTCTTCTCCTTGTCTTCCACTACGCGGTAGGTTTTCTGCTCAACCCAACGCTGATGCCATTTCTTTTCAATGGCTCTGAAATCGTATTCCATTCTTTACTTGTATGGTTTTAAATATTTGAAACTCTATACTTACGGGTGCAAAGATACTGCAAATTAGGGGAATAACAAAAGATTTTCATTCTTAATTTTCCCCAGCCGCTCCCCCACTCCACACCTTTGATAACCCCGAAGCACGTCTTTCGTGTCCCAATCGTATACCTTTCACTTCTCAGTTGTATACCTTTCGCACCCTCAGTTGTATACCTTTCGCACTCTCAAAAGCCATCTCTTGCACCCTCAAAAGCCATCACTTGGAAGCCGAGAGATAACACCTAGACATTCTTGTCATTCAAGTTAATATAGAAACCGGGGGCAAAGCACCTTCAAGAATAGGGAAAATCCCCTTACGAATTAGGAACTTTCCTATTGCGGATGTTAAACTCTTTCTCTATCTTTGCATCAGAAAAAGGAACCGAATGTATAACATTTAAACGGAAACGATTATGAAGAAGATGTTACTCACGCTGGTTGCAATGATCGGGATGACATTCCCAGCACAGGCAATGACATACAATCAGGCAAGGACAGAGGCTCTCTTCCTTACTGACAAGATGGCATATGAACTCGCACTCTCAAACGATCAGTATGAGGTTGTGTACGAAATAAACTTCGACTACTTCTATTCACTGGTTGGGCAGACCGACCTTTACGGAATAGCATGGCAGCGTCGTGACAGCGATTTGAAATATGTGCTCACCGTGGCTCAGTACGAGCGCATGATTGCAAGAGACTATTTCTATCGTCCGGTCAACTGGAATTCTGGGTGGAACTTCACTATCTACACCCACTATACCAACCGCTACCACATGTACTACGCACGTCCGGTGGCATACGGAAGCTATCGCGGAGGCCACAGCTGGCGCCACAATAACAACCAAAGCTACTACCAGACACGCTCGTACTACTACTCTAAGAACATTCGTCAGCACTCGGGGAATAAGAACCACTATGGTTACGTTCCGCCAAGGACGAACAATAAGCCTGCTACCTCTGGCCATAACAAGCCGTGGACAGGAAATCAAACGACAACAACCCATAACAACAACCATCAGAGCGGTGGCTCTACATGGCGCAACACCGGCAGCAACAACCGCAGCAACGGCAATGCTGGCCAGGGAAATCCAAGGCGCCAGCCATCCACTACTACCTCTCCGCGCTCGGCATCGGGCAAGACTGGTAACTCTGGTGGCGGTCATTTCGGAACTCGCAAATAAGAACATACCAGCATAAGCACAATAAACTAAATGATGACTGATGATTGATTATGATTAGGTTAGATTTCTCTTTTGATTCTGAAGGCGGCATCGACGGTGGTCGGTGCCGCCCGATTTTTTAGCGATTTATTTTGTATTACGCCTAAATTACATTAACTTTGCATGCGAAATACTAATTATCATGAGCAGTAAGGAATGCATTTCTAAACTTTCAAAGGTATTGTTCTGGGACATGGATATGGAGAGTGTAGATATGGATAAGTATCCACGCCACATCATTCAGCGTGTTCTGGAGTATGGAAACCTTGAAGATTGGATGCTGATAAAAGACTATTACGGCTTTGATAAAATAGTAGAAGAATGCAAGCAGATGAGAACGCTCGATCCGGTGTGTCTCTCTTTCATCTGCGCTAAGTCAAACACTAAAGAGGAAGAGTACAGATGTTATCATTTCAGACAGTCGTTCCACACACTCTGGAACTCTTAACAGAATTGATGGATGTGCCTCTTTTCTCTGAAATGAGACTTGTAGGTGGTACTGCCTTAGCCCTGCAATATGGACATAGGCAATCCGTTGACTTGGATTTTTTTGGCAAATTGTCGGCAGATGTTAGTGAAATACACGATGTTTTAGCGAATATTGGCTCGCATACTATTTACACCAACACTCAGAATATTAAGATATTTGAGGTCAATGGTGTAAAAGTGGATTTCGTTAATTATAAATACGATTGGATAGATGATATCGTAACGGAGGGCAATCTCCGGCTTGCGTCGCCCAAAGACATAGCAGCAATGAAGGTTAATGCTATAGAAGGCAGAGGCTCGAGGAAAGATTTCATTGACATATATTTCCTTTTGAAGCATTTCACCTTAAATGAAATATTAGAGTTTTACAAACAAAAATACCCCGAGCATTCCGTGTTTAGAGCGCTGATGAGTCTCAACTATTTTGATGATGCAGAACAACAGGGGATGCCAAAGATGCTCGTTCCGTTTGATTGGGACGAGCTGAAAGAAAAGCTCAAACGAGAAGTTGATAAGTTAACGTAGAAGAATAATAAAAGAAAACATAACAAGATGGCATTGAAATGTGGTATCGTAGGACTGCCAAACGTGGGCAAGTCGACACTATTTAACTGTCTGTCGAGTGCTAAGGCACAGGCAGCGAATTTCCCCTTTTGCACAATTGAGCCTAATGTAGGTGTGATAACTGTGCCTGACGAGCGTCTGACAAAGCTCGCAGAGATAGTTCATCCTGGACGAATAGTGCCTGCAACATGCGAGATTGTTGACATCGCAGGACTCGTAAAGGGTGCATCGAAGGGTGAAGGACTGGGAAACAAGTTCCTCGGAAACATCCGTGAGACCGACGCTATAATACATGTGCTGCGCTGTTTCGATGATGACAATGTGGTGCGTGAGGGCGGAGTGCCCGTAAATCCCATTGAGGATAAAGAGATAATAGACACCGAGTTGCAGCTGAAAGACCTCGAGACAATAGAGGGACAGTTGGCTAAGACGCAGAAAACTGCCGCTGCTGGCAACAAGGATGCTAAGGTAGCGGTGACCGTTTTGGAAGCTTATAAGGAGGTGCTGGAGCAGGGTAAGAACGCCCGTTCGGTAACCTTTGAGAGCAAGGAAGAGCAGAAGGTGGCTCACGACCTTTTCTTGCTTACCGCGAAACCTGTGCTCTACGTCTGCAATGTGGATGAGGCATCGGCAAAGGATGGCAACGACTATAGCCGCAAGATAGAGGAAATAGCACGTCAGGAAGGTGCTGAGGCAATGGTGATAGCGGCAAAGACCGAGGAGGATATTGCTTCTTTGGAGACCTACGAGGACAAACAGATGTTCTTGGAGGAACTTGGACTTGAGGAGAGTGGTGTTAACCGACTCATCAAGAAGGCGTATGCCCTGCTCAACCTTGAGACCTTCATCACCGCAGGAGAGATGGAAGTGAAGGCCTGGACGTATCATAAGGGATGGAAAGCACCGCAATGTGCCGGCGTGATTCATACCGACTTCGAGAAGGGTTTCATACGTGCTGAGGTGATAAAGTATGACGATTATATCAAGTATGGCTCTGAGGCAGCGGTGCGCGAGGCAGGAAAGATGGGCATCGAGGGCAAGGATTATGTTGTGCAGGACGGCGATATAATGCACTTCAGGTTTAATGTATAACCCTTAACCGTCAAAACTCCAATACTCATAAACTTAAAAACTCCTGATAAATGACCGAGATACTGAGTTACATAACATGGAATCCTGATGCCGAGATGATTCGTATCGGAGGGTTCGCCGTGCGCTGGTACTCCATGTGCTGGCTCGTAGGACTGGCTCTTGCCTACTTCCTCGTGAGAAAACTCTATAAGGAACAGAAGGTGAAAGATGGCCTTTTCGACCCTCTCTTCATCTATTGTTTCATCGGAATACTGCTTGGTGCGCGTCTCGGTCATTGCATCTTCTACGAGCCGGAGTACTGGCTCAGTTCGCCACAGCATGTTTTTGAGATATTCGTTCCCATACGTTTCATGCCCGATGGAAGCTGGAAGTTCACGGGATATGAGGGCCTTGCGAGTCATGGAGGCACAATAGGACTGACCGTAGCACTTATCATCTACTGGCTCAGAGTGCGCAAGCATGGGCTCGGGATATGGCAGATACTTGACAATATAGCCATCGCCACGCCTATCACAGCATGCTTTATACGACTCGGAAACCTTGTTAACTCAGAGAT
Source organism: uncultured Prevotellaceae bacterium (assembly GCA_900315095.1). Lineage (GTDB taxonomy): Bacteria > Bacteroidota > Bacteroidia > Bacteroidales > Bacteroidaceae > Prevotella. The sequence goes on from OMXS01000001.1 coordinate 130,602, forward strand.
TATAGGTAAGGTAACAGACGTGCCTTGGGCATTTATCTTCGAGCGAGTGGACATGTCTCCGCGCCACCCTGGGCAACTCTACGAGGCCATTGCATATGCAATCTTCTTCCCTATCGGCTGGTATCTCTATCGTAAACACCCCGAGCGAGTGGGTACGGGATTCTTCTTCGGTCTCTGCCTTGTGCTTATTTTCACCTTCCGTTTCTTCATCGAGTACACAAAGGACATACAGGTGGCGAAGGAAGCGGCCATGACCTTGAACATCGGCCAGATGCTTAGCATACCTTTTGTTCTTATCGGTCTCTATTGCATGTGGCGCAGTTTTAAGACCGCAAAGAAATGAAATACTAACAATTAAATAAAAGGTAAGACAATATTATGAAAAAGACATTGGCCATTTTGGCTGTTGCTATATTGACAGCAGTATGCGTTCAGGCGCAGAAGATACAGACGGTTGATACCGATGGCAATGCAATACCATTGGTAAGCGTGATGTCCGAGGACGGAGTGCTTATTGGCACCACCGATCTTAACGGTATATTGGCCGATGTGAAGGGTGCGTCGAAGGTTGGTGTTACCCATGTGGCATTCAAACCGCAACTGGTGAGCGTGGCATCGTTGACAGATGGTCGCATCATTATGGAGGAAGTGGATTACGATTTGGATGAAATCGTGGTTAAGCCTAAGCCATATCTATATATAGAGTTTTATTTCCGAGGTTTCAGCTATATCGGCGACTCGCTACGCACATATGCTGCAGGCATTATACCTGTGGCTTACGAGATACAGAATAAGTACAATAGTAAAACGCGAAGTATCTGGTCGTATGGAGGGGCAGCAAACAAGGCCTTGTCATGGAATACAATTAGTTTGTTATCAAATGCCGAAAAAGGTGTAAAAGGTGCGGTAAAAGCGATAGAGACATTGATCCGTGACAGCGAAAAGTTTAAAGATTACTACAAAGTAAGCATGGAACAGGATGGCGAGAACCGTTGGATAGTGAGGAATCCAGAAGAAGTTATAGGTAGTTTCCTGCATGATGACGGACTATATCGTGCCACCCTCGACGGCGGAAAGATGCAGTTGTATGCCAACAAAGTGAATGGTGAGGACCGGCAGAAAAAGGCCAGAGAGAACAGAAACTATGACTTTCAGTATTCAGAGGTGTTCGCTCTTGATGAAGACGGGAAAATCCAGCCCTTCAACTATGTGATGGAGGTGGCGAAGTGGGAATATAATTCATCAAAAGGAAGAAGGATTGAAATATTATATCTTTATGCTGCAGACCGCGGTTACATGGATGAGGCGGAGTTTAAGGCGCGCAGCAAGGAACTGAATAAGGGTTATGCAGGCGACATGTCACTTGAAGAACTGGCTGAATATGAGCGTGCTCACAACATACCTGCTCTTGCTCCAACGCAGCTGAAGGCAATACAAGGGTTGACAAAGCAGACGGGAAAGAAGAAGTAATGCTTACTTTCCCTTCACAATTTTCTTAATCTCGTTCAGCTTGTTGAGTGCTTCGAGCGGCGTGAGGTTGTTAACGTCGATGCCGAGGATTTCGTCTCGTACTTGCGATAGCACGGGGTCGTCGAGCTGGAAGAATGAAAGCTGGAAACCGTCGCGCCCTTGATTGAGTTGCTCTGCTGTCGGCTTGCCGACCGCTCCTACCCCACTATTGTCTGATTCCAGTTGTTTCAGAATGGAGTTGGCACGCTTCACGATGCTCTTTGGCATTCCCGCAATCTGCGCCACATGAATACCGAAGGAGTGCTCGGAGCCTCCTCGCTGTAGTTTTCTTAAGAAGATGACCTTGTTGTCCACCTCTTTCACGCTCACGTTATAGTTCTTTATGCGTGTGAAGTTCTTCTCCATCTCGTTCAGTTCGTGATAATGCGTGGCGAAGAGAGTGCGCGCCTGAGCCTTCTTATGTTCGTGCAGATACTCCACAATGGCCCATGCTATGCTGATGCCGTCGTATGTTGAGGTTCCGCGTCCAAGCTCGTCGAAGAGCACAAGGGAACGAGGCGTGACGTTATTGAGTATGTTTGACGCCTCCGTCATTTCCACCATGAACGTTGATTCGCCAAGAGAGATGTTGTCGGAAGCACCCACACGAGTGAACACCTTGTCAACAATGCCAATGCGAGCGCTCTCTGCCGGCACGAAGCATCCTATCTGTGCCATCAGCACTATGAGTGCAGTTTGGCGCAGCAAAGCCGACTTTCCGGCCATGTTTGGTCCGGTTATAATTATTATCTGCTGCTTTTCGGTGTCGAGATAGATATCGTTTGGCACGTAGCTTTCTCCCATAGGGAGCTGCGTTTCGATAACTGCGTGGCGCCCTTGGCGTATGTCCAAGACATCGCTTTGGTCGATTACGGGTCGCACGTAATGGTGCTCTTCAGCCGCCTTAGCAAACGAGAGGAGGCAGTCGAGACGTGCAACGAGATTGGCATCTATCTGTATTGCGGGGATGTATTCTTGCATCCAGAGCACCAGTTCGTTATAAAGCTGTGTCTCAAGAGACAGTATCTTGTCCTCCGCACCGAGAATTTTCTCCTCGTATTCCTTCAGTTCCTGCGTGATGTATCGTTCTGCCTGAGCCAGCGTTTGCTTACGAACCCAGCTCTGAGGAACCTTGTCTTTGTAGGTGTTTCTTACCTCCAGATAGTATCCGAAGACGTTGTTATAACCTATCTTAAGCGACGAAATGCCCGTCTCTTGAGTCTCTCTCTCTTGTATTTTAAGCAGGTAGTCCTTGCCGCTATACGCTATCTGGCGCAGCTCGTCGAGTTCGGCGTTAACGCCACTCTTTATCACTCCGCCCTTGTTCACCAGTTGCGGAGGGTCGTTCTCCACCTCTTTCTCGATGCGGCTGCTAAGTGTTTCGCAGAGATTCATCTGCTCCCCTACCCTTCGCAGCGCCTCGTTTGACGACTGCATGCAAGCCTCTTTGACCGGCTGTAGCGATTGCAGAGCCACCTTCAGCTGTACTATCTCGCGTGGAGAGACGCGCCCCACAGCCACCTTTGATATGATGCGCTCGAGGTCGCCCACTCGATGGAACTTCTCATCAACAAGCATCCGGAAATCAGGTTCGCGGAAGAAGTATTCCACGATGTCAAGACGCTCGTTGATTTGGCGCTCCTCTTTTAGAGGGAACACAGCCCATCGCTTCAGCAATCGGGCACCCATCGGCGACACGGTGCGGTCGATGACGTCCATCAGACTTTTCCCGTCGTCCTGCATCGGATAAAGAAGTTCGAGCGAACGGATGGTAAACTTGTCCAGCCGTACATATCTCTCCTCCTCTATTCTCGCAAGAGACGTGATGTGGCTTATCTGCGTATGTTGCGTCAGTTCAAGGTATTGCAGTATCGCACCGCTTGCGATGACGCCGTTGTGAAGGTGGTCTACGCCGAAGCCTTTTAGGTTTTTCACCTCGAAGTGGCGCAGAAGTTTTTGGCGTGCTGCCTGCTCTGTGAACACCCAGTCGTCCATCTCGAAGGTGAAATATTTTGTTCCGAAGGCGCGCTCGAAGTCTGCTTTGCGCCCGCGTTCATACAGAATCTCCTTTGGCTGGAAGTTTCCCAGCAGTTTCTCGATATGGTCTGCTGGCCCCTCTCCTGTGAGGAACTCGCCCGTAGAGATGTCAAGGAACGCCACACCGCAGCTGCCTTTGCCGAAATGAACTGCCGCCAGGAAGTTGTTCTCCTTATAGTTCAGCACGTTATCGGCCATCGCCACGCCTGGCGTCACAAGTTCTGTGATGCCTCGCTTCACCAGTTTTTTGGTGAGTTTAGGGTCTTCCAGCTGGTCGCAAATAGCCACTCGCCTACCCGCCCGGATAAGTTTCGGCAGATAGGTGTCGAGAGCATGATGTGGGAATCCAGCCATTTCGGCATTCGTCTTGCCCTGTGCCCCGTTGTTGCGTCGTGTCAGCGTGATGCCCAAAATCTGACTTGCCGCTATAGCATCGTCGCAGTAGGTCTCGTAGAAGTCGCCGCAACGGAACAGCAAGAGTGCGTCTGGATGCTTCGCTTTCAACGAGAAGAACTGCTTCATCATGGGTGTCAGCTCTTCCTTTTTGGTAGCCATCGGTTGTGTTTTTTGTAAGATGCAAAGATACTTTTTTTCGTTGAGAATGCCAAATAATTCAAAACATTTTTCTCCTTCAGGCATTCCCCGCTCCTAAAAACGTCCTCTATGCTACCAGTTGTATACCGATGGGTTTATGAAAGCATACAAGTGAGACGTCAAAGGTATACAAGTGGGATGCCAAAAGCATACAAGTGGGATGTCAAAGGTATACAAGTGAGGGAACAAAGTTAATAAGTTTGTTTAACAATGTTATTAACTTTGTCTATCGTTTTGGTACAAGTTGAAAATCAAGGAGTTATGAGCGGTTATTTTTTACGCCTCGAACGGAGGAATAAAAAGGCGCCGGCGAGCACCGCAACGAGTGCTCCTCCGGCGTAATATAGGGTGTTGGATGTTGTCTGATTTGTACTGGCGGCAAGGTCATTGTTGTCTGATGAGGCGGCGGAGTCGTTCATCACGGTCATCCCCTCGTACTGAAGCTGGCACTTGGGGCATTGCTTCATGTCCTCGGTTCGCGGCGCTCCGCAGGCAGGGCAGAAGCGTTCTGTGGGCGGGTTTTTATACTCCACCTCGTAGATGTTTACCGCGTTGCCTCCTCGGTTGCTGCGGCCTTGCGACGTAACGAAGACATAACGGCCGTCGGAAGACAAGTCGAGACCTACCGGATAACTGTCAACGGGGATGTTGCAGATGGTTTTCATCGTCTTGGTGTCAACCACATACACCTGACTCACGTTGTTGCAGGCTGCGAAGATGTAACGTCCATCAGGCGAGATACTTATCGTACGTGCGCCCGTTCCTACCTTGCAGTTCTCCCATCCCGTTGCCTGGGCGGTTTTCTTGGTTGTTCCGTTCATTGTCTTCGCTATGTCCATGAAGTCCTTCAGAGGCATGCGTTGCACCATTCCGCCGCCGTTGATGCTCAGATAGAGATAACCGTTGGAGATTACCAGATGTCGCACGTTGCTCATCATGCCAAGAACACGCCCTAGATAGCGCTGCTCCTGAATGTCGATAACGGCGATTCCGCCGCCACCACCCATACATCCCACGATGAGATAGCGGTTGTCTGGGGTGAAGACTGTGCCGCGAAGGGCATATCCAGAGCCGTTATCGCGGTCGACAGAGCGGTTGAGAGGGTAGTTGAGTTCGAGTTCCTTATCCACTACGAGAACCATCTTATGCTTCCATTCCTCGGGCTTGTCGGAGGATATGTCGATAAGACCAACGGTGTTGTTTCCCCAATGTGAGATGGCAACTGTTCGTCCGTCGGGCGACGTGCTCACCATTTTGGGCAGCGGACCAGTCTCCATCAGTCGCACAATCTTGTCGGTCTTGGTGTCAATAATGGCAACAGCCGAGGGGTCTTGGGCGTTGATGTCGAAGGTGCGGCGATAGTAGGGCACCCACAGGTAGCGCCCGTTGTGACTGAAAGTGCTTTCCACCGGCTTTCCGGCGAAGGTGTTCAGGTTCTGATGGTAATGTCGCCAGGGGTAGAGACCTGATGGTTTCGACCACAACGCATCATCGCGTCCGTCCTTGAACTGATGGCGTATTACAGCCAGTTTTTTATGAGTTTTGAAGTCGTAACTAATTGTGGTACAGCCCTCAAGCGAGTTAACGTAATACTTGGAGCCATCGGGATGGATGTTGATAGACTTGGGGCTGTTGATGTCGGTGTCGCGGGTGTCTGCCGTTCCGCCATAGTTTTGCTTCTTCGCTATCAGTTTCATGGTCAGCGAACCGTCGGTGGCCTGTGCCGTAGTGCCTATTTGAGGGTGGGATACAGGTGGCACATCGGCAAATGAAAACATAGAAATAGCGAGTGCAAAGGCTGCTGTAAGGGTTCTTTTCATTGTGGTCAGAGTTTGGTGTTAGGTTTTCTTAATTCTCTGTCTACTATGTTGCGACGACGTCGCAACATACTGAACATCAAATGCAAAAATATAGCAAAACGGCGAAAGGGCAAAATTTTTGGAGATAAATAATAGCAAATACGTTTCTTTTTTGTAATTTTACACCCGCAAATCGTAAAAACCAATATGTTAATGAAGAATTTCTTATCCACAGCAATGCTCGCGGTGTTGCTCGTAATGGCATCGGCTTGCATGTCGAAAGCACAGTCAAAGAGTGGGGTAGAGGCTACTCCCGAAGAAGATTCTGCCGAATACACCCTTTCCATTCTTGTCGCTGGAGACCTTATGCAGCATCAAGGACAGATAAACGCGGCGCGCAATAGCGATGGCACTTACAGCTACGACGAGACCTTCCGCTATGTAAAAGAGGAGGTGAGCAGCGCTGATTTGGCTATTGCAAACTTCGAGGTGACACTCGGAGGACAACCTTACAAGGGCTATCCGTGCTTCTCTGCTCCCGACGAATACCTGCAGGCGACTATAGATGCGGGCTTCGACGTGCTGCTGACGGCCAACAACCACTGTCTTGACTCACGTCAGAAAGGACTAGAACGCACCATCGACATGATGGACAAAGCAAAGATTCCGCACCTCGGAACATATAAAAATATAGCAGAAAGAAACAAGAACTACCCGTTCTTGATAGAGAAGAACGGCTTCCGTGTGGTGATTTTGAACTTCACCTACGGCACCAATGGACTTCAGGTGCAGGCACCTAACGTGGTAAACTATATGGATACCACCGAGATAGCGCGCGACATAAAGAAGGCAAAGCAGATGAAGCCCGACATCATATTAGCTATTCCTCATTGGGGAATAGAGTATGTCTTGCACCCCAACCAGCAGCAAAAGGACATCGCAGCATGGCTCTTGAAGAAGGGCGTTGACCATGTTATAGGTGGTCATCCGCATGTTTTGCAGCCTATGGAACGCCGAAACAAGGCGAAGAATGGTGGCAATGTGGTGGTTTATTCACTTGGAAACTACGTCAGCAATATGACGAAGGTGAATACCGATGGTGGCGCTATGGTGCGCATGGACTTTAAGAAAAAGGGTAGGGTAGTGACTCTTGAGGACTGTGGTTACAGTTTCGTGTGGGTGTCTCGTCCGCAAGTGTCGGGTCATAAGAACTTCCGCATCTACCCTGTTCACGTGTCCGACAGTCTGCTTAATGCCGCAGAGCGTGCAAAGCGCAACCTCTTCTATACTAATATGAAGAATCTCTACGACAAGTATAACATTGATGTGCCGGAAATAGAGTATTAAAAGACACGAAAAACCTCCCTCGAAAGGGAGGTTTTTTAGTGGTGACATACTAAAGAATTATGTCTTTATTTTGTTATAGAAGACTTTTCTTCTTCATATTTTTTCAAATATGAAATAGTGCTATTATCTGGGAATACAATCATTCTACGTTTTACCCATTTTATAAAATCAGATTCACTTGTAAATTGTATGTTGAAAATTCTTGCATTACTCATATTATACATATTTTCAATATCAAGAATAACTCTATCTTTAATCCCATTTTGAAGATTAAATAAAGTTTCGTCACTTAATAAAATCATGTTAGTATCTTCATAGTATTTTCCATTTGCATATCCTCCAAGATTACCAATTATTTGATAAAAAACACTCATATCTATTCCAGGAATAGTTGGAACATATATTTCTTTTTGTGATATAGGATTAAGATTTCCCTCAGAATCATATTGTAGTGGCGATGAAACCCTTGATACAAAAGTATTTCCTTTAATGGTGGGAGCTGTCCAGTTATAATAACTAATGTCTAGGTTTAATTGTTTTTCGATATCTTTAGGAACAATATCTTCTTGTGAAAAGTTTCCATTAAGATATTTGTATAGAGTCTCTTCATTAATTATTTTTGGACGGAATCCGTCATGTACGTTAAGGGCAATTCTCTTCATCGTATCTTCTTTAGGATTATTACCTACAACGAAGAAGTTAATATATTTGGTAGGTTCAAATCTATAAATCTCCTCATCAGTATCTGTTTCTGATTTATCATTGTCTTTTCTTTTTCCTTTTGCTCCTATAATCCGCAAAACGAAATGTTCCTGAAAAATTAAACGAAGCGTTCCGTTTCGCAAAACGAAAAGTTCTTTTTCAGGGTTCCCTCCCCACACAAAAAACGCCCCAGAGAAATCTGAGGCGTTTCTGTTTTCACTCACTACATTATTAGGTATTCAACTCAAACCGCACATTCTCGTCGCCATCGAGCAACTGGCGCGTGCGCTCTATATTGTTCTCGTATATGTGTACGTTGCCGAGGTTCAGCGTGATTGACTTCAAAGGCAGGTCTATATGTCGCGCCATCAAGTACAGGTGGTATATGTCAGCCGGCAAGCCAAGGTTGGCATCGCTGCTCCTCTGGTATGCGGATAGCACCAATTCCCCGTCGTCTATCTGGAACTGCACCAGACTGAGACAAGGCGCCTGATTACTCTCCGCCCCCGTCTCGCCCAGAAACAGCACATAGTTTTTGCTGTTGCGCTTTTCACGGTTTATCTTCGCAATGAGTGGCGGCAGCTTCTCAAAGTAGGTCGGATAGCTGTTCACCAACACGCTCCCGCAGTAGTCCCACCAGTTGATGCCCACGTCGCGGTACCGTTCTACGTTCCGCTCACCCTGCATGAATAGTTGCAGCTCATTCTTCAGTTTCTTTCTCGCAATGCCGTGACTCTCGAAGATGTCGAGCAAGTCAGCCGGAGTCAATGACAGCTGCTCATTCAGCAGGTAGCGGATGTTTCCTTTTTTGTTGGTCTGGGTCTTCCCATGTTCGAGAACCTTGCCCAGTATCTGATAGTATTTGTTCATCGTTTTAATGGCATTAGAATGTTGTTCAAGCGGCTTTCGTATATAGCATAATGTCCGTGTAGGACGCGCTGTAATTCATGTGGGCGTTGAACTCGCGACGCTGGCAGTTCTCAAATGGATTTCCAAGTTCCGGATGCCTTCCCATCCAATCGCACAGTTCAATGATAGAAGATTTGTTCGAGGTGAAATAGATAAACCTGTGACCAGCAAGCACCGTCAGCACATCGAGGTAGTCAGATAGTTTCCAGTACATCTTGTAGGTCTTGGAATCTGTGCTCAGATAAGGAGGGTCAACCAGGAACACCACGCCTGGCACATCCTTGTATTGATTGAATACCTCCCTGTAGTCGCAGGAGGTAATAGTCAGACCGTCGAGATAGTCCAGGCATGGCTCATAGTCTGTTGTCCTTATATTATTATATAATGTCTCCTTTTCCAGATCCGCGAACTCATTGGCATATTTCATGGAAAACATAACCGACGAAGACAGCGTGATATAGTCAATGTAACCGTAGTCGTGCTCATACTTGCGGACGCATGAAAGCACACGCTCTTTGACCTCTCCCAATATGGGCTTGTGGCGTGGCACGTCAACTATCTCCCTCAGTTCTGCCAGCAGTGCGTTGGTGACGGGCAGGGCTTCCAAGCGCTGGCGGTAACCGTCAAAGTCATTATACACTACAGTGGAATGCGGCTTCTGGCACTTGGCTATGTGTGATAATAAACCAGAGCCGCCGAATAGGTCCACGAAGGTCGTGCCGTCAGGGAACTGCCGGAGCACCTTGATGTACTCCTTGGCAAACATCCGCTTCTGTCCCTGGAAGGGAAGTGGTGCCGATAAGTATTGTTTTCTCATTTTCTCGCTGGTTTTGTTTTTGCAAAGGTTGCCACTTTCAGCGAGACAAAAGAAAGTTTGCAGCAAATCACACTGCACCAGCCGTGCAGTTAGTCTCAAACTTTTTGATGATGTTATACACTTTGCGCTCACTCACCTTGTATCTGTCAGAGAGAACGGTCACGATACACGTTACCTTCTCACCACGTCTGCGCATCTTCATATAGTCTGCGTAAAGTGTCACATAACGGCAATCGTCGAGCTTTACCCCCACCGAAATCAGCCTGTCAATTAATTCTTTGTTAAAATTTAATATCTCAAATAGTGTCATTTTCAATTTAAAATAGTACCTTTGTACCGCCAATCATTTATTAGACAAAAAAAACGCAATAGTGCGACGAAGGATTTAACCCCCAGTTGTGCACTATTGCGGTGTCGTTGTTAATAAATGATTGGCGTCTATATTAACAGGCTGGGGGCTTTTTTATGCCCGCCCCCGAGGGCATCATATTTATGTTTTCGCTTCCGCCTTGCACTGCTCACAATAAGCGTACCATGTGGCATATTCATCAGCCTTTGTTTCTTTCTGCCGTAGAATGGCTATCTCATCGTCAATGGAATATCGCTGACGAATCAATTCAACCACCCTTTCCTCGTAGGTAGGCTGATATTCTTCACTCGGCTCAGGGGTGTACTCTTCCCAACCTGCTGCCTTGATTTGTTCCTCTGACGGATTAAAGATTTGTTTTCCGTCCAGGACTAACGGATCTTGGTAGAATACCGTAGTCCCGTTTACTGTCTTTCTGTACTGTTTCATATCTTACATATTAAAATTTTATTCCATATCTCTTGCGGTCTTGCTCTTGATTGAACAGAATTTCCGTAGCACTTAATTTTCGATTGTATATGCGTATTTGGTATATATCTCCCATTAAAGCATATGCAAAATTGCCTCTTGAGCCGAGGAATGTTCCCGAACCTTGATACCCCCATGAATCGTTGACCATAAATCCTGTTAATTTGCCATTAAGAATACTTCTGTCCATATTAATGCTATGGGTTACAATCTTATTTACATTTTGAGTGATGACATTAACACGTTTACCTGCTTCACCATGTGTAAAATTTACTGGACCATTACCTTGAATATAGCATATTCCCACTGGGGTTCTTCCTTCTGCAACGAAGACAAATCCGCTTTGCTGTCTCTTATGAATTACAACTTCAATGGTCGATGTTCTGTAGTCATAGTTTACATTTGTTGATGTGTGTCCCCTGCTTGATGACGCTCCTTTGAAATATACACCTTTGCCATCACAAACAACATTACTCATATCAAACACAACTCCACCTACTCTATCTACCCATGTGGTGTCAGTCGCATCTGCTCCATCCAAGTGGAACACAAGCCCGTCGCTAATATATGGCTTTACTCTTGCTTCTTCCATCATCAGTTGCCTTCTTGTATAGATTTTCATAATGCCCTCCTTTCTTGGAGTGCATTTTCTCCACTTAAATTATTAAGTGTATTTTTACCCCCCCCCCTTAATTGGGGTTATGGGTTTGTTACTGTTTTGTTTCATATTCTTATGTTTTTTTAAATTAATTATCCGTATGCTTTTAGTCTCGCAACCCTCTCTGGCCAAAAGAGTGTACTTCCATTATTGCAGAAATATATTTTCATGTAATCGTATCCCTCTGGAACTGTTATAACTCTTTCTTCTCCCGCCGCAACATAATACGGAACTATGGGTTGTATAGTTTTTCTTGTCGCAAACACTCGGTCTTTACAGAACACTATGGTGGTTGTCTGTTGAGCATTTGCTTTAATCTTATATTTTTGACCCACCTTAACATCAAAAGTCTTATGATGTCCAGTATAGGAAGTCGCCCAGCAAGTAAATTTGTTCCCAGATACATTCCCCCATATCTGTTCACACCAAAATTTTTGTCCTCCAAGCGCACTGACTGTATAATTAACATTATCATATTCCCATCTGACAAATCCGTCGTACACTTCTTCTTCTGCTGTCATCATCAACTCTCTCCTTGTATATATTTTCTGACTCATGCCGCCCTCCTTTCTCCGAAGAAACGGCATAAGTTATTGATACTTAGGCATTTACCCCCCCCCACAACTTTTACGTCAGGTCCGAGGATAAAGTTTCCTGTACCTGCGTTGCCGAAGAGTTTGTGGGAATTTTTATCGTAAAAATATCCCACATCGCCTTTACGAACTGGTATTAAATCCAAATTACCTATTTTAAAATAATAGATAGGTAAGCCTATAAGCCTGTTACCATGAAGTCCAGCAGGAGTTTTGCAAGCAAATACAGTAATAGGTAACGGTGTCGTATATGTGGTATTTGGAAAAGTGGTTTTTTTACTACCATTAACATATACATTAAGACCTACTTTTTTTACAACTAATGGGCTTTCCGCCTCGGCAGCAGAAAATGTAAAATTTCTTTCATCTACTCCATTATTAACAATTAAAGTATGATTAGCCCATGATGAAATCATTAAAGAAAATCTTCGTTGCTTTTCCGCTTGCTGGGCACCAAAAATATACGGATACCCACTAACCATCTTATATCCGAATTTTACTTCATAATTCAAATTTGTGTTGCCTGTTATTCCCGTATCTATATAGGGACCTGCTGTATTGACTTGAAGATACTCAATCTCTGTATCATAAGGTTTAACGGCCATCAACTTTCTTCTTGAATAAACTTTCATACTCATAAATACCTCCTTTCCTTAATCTCTCGCCCAACCCACTATAATGCCATAATAAGCATCATCATTGCTATTGTACACAATATTGCACTCATAGTGCATGTTAGCCTCGATAGTCAGAGTTGAAGTCCACACGATGCCGCTCGGAACGGAGAATGTTGTCGCCGTTGCGCCACTATCGAAACTAAACTGATACTCGTTGAGTTCGTTGGCAATAGGTGTCGCCAAGGTGATGTCAAGACTTGCCATCTCTGGAAACTCATACATCTTATTGGGAGACAGAGTGACCGATGTGTCCGTTGACTCCATTTCCTCAATAATCTTTTTCGTGGCCTCGTCAACCGCAGTCTCACAGTCCATGATGCACTCCCACTTCGTAGCGTCTGTGAGCAGATTGCCTTCGTTGTTGTCCACCTTCGACACATACACTTTGGTTCTTTTCTCATTAGTCACCGTAGCAAGAATGGAGTATTTAGTGCTGTCGCTATAGACTCCATCTATCGTGATTCTTACTTTGCCGATTCTGAAAGTTGTTTTACTCATATCTATATAATATTTTAAGGTTCGTTATTTTCAAATATTAGGTAGCCGTCATCGTCAACGGAAAGGTTCCCCGCAAGGTGGCTTGCGAGGTCAGCCTTCTGGCCTTCCGTCATGTCGTCGTAAGTCATGGGGTCACCCTTGATATACATATTGGCTATCATTTCCAGGTCCTCCGACGAGAACTCCGCATCAGCAGGTATGCCAGCCTCGTCATCGTAACGTACAACCGATAGTTGCCACCGCTTGCGAGAAACATAAGTGTCCTCGCCACGCACAACACCGACCTCTACCTCATAGTCGCCAACGGTAAGTTCTGTGCCAATCCTAAACGACAGCACGTTGCCTTCTATCTTAGGGGTGTACCAGTTTGACTTGACCGCACACTTGATATTAACTGTCACCTCGTCGCTGCCTTGAACATTAAAGGGAGCGGTCTCGCCTGTCTCTATATCGACGAGTTCTTTTAATATGATGGCAACGTTCCGCGTGTTGCCGTACACCAATTTAACTTTTGCTTCATTATTCTCACTCATATCTTTGTCCTCCTTTCTTTTAGGTTGTTGTTATACATAAGTACCCTTCATCATCAACGCTGAAATCAAGTTCGGCATCAATGCTTTGGTTGGCTATCTCGTCAAGTACTTCTTGTACTATTTCGGGTACTACTTCTTGTACTACCTCCTCTACTATCTCTTGCTTTTCTTCTGGTGTCATATCTTGTCTCTCCTATTAATTATTATCGCCGCTAAGTTCTATAACGTTTGTTCCCAAGTTAACAACGCACCACTCATAGTGACCCGCCGTGCTACTCGGCATACATTGCAGTTCCACAATGCCATCGCAGAACAAAATCTCATATACGGGGTCGTATTGATTGATAAGCACAGGGTCGGTTGTGCTCACAGGAATACCCACGCCACGAATAACCTCTTTTCCTCCTGTAATTCCACCCGTATCTATCTCGCCAGCGCATACTTTTGTGGCATGACTCGCTTGAAGATAACCGATGTACGGATTATATATAACCACCCGCTGACCTACGTTGTTAATGTTAGTCGGGAGCCATATTTCCATACCAACTGCACCAACACGGAAACACCAAATGCCTTTAATGTCAACTTCATTGCCGTTAGCATCGTACATTTTATCGTTAAAACCGGGGGCGCAGAATAAATCGGCAGGCCTTGCACCTCTATCACAATAGCAATACGTTTCCAAATCAGCGAACTGCGTTTGGTAACTCTTAGCATTCAGAGTTCCCTCAAAAATACCATCAACTGCATGTAATGTTCCCGTAGCAGGATCTATGCTTATCTTCTCCGTCTCTCCCGTAGGTGGAATAAAACTTACTTTGCCAGCAATTAGTCGTATCTCCGAATTATCTCCATCAATATGCACTCCTGCGGTTTCAAGGTCGTCTTTCTTTGCGGACAAAGACACACCGTGGCTATTCTGTGTTATCGCCGTTGACAACTCTTGTGTTGTTAGATGTCCGTCCTCGTCATATACCGCCACTTGCATTCTTGACACCGACTCCATAGTGTCATTTCGCACTGACATCTTCCACGTTCCTAACAAGTTCGCCGCCCAGTTAAAGGTAAGAGTGGTGTCGGGAGTCTGACTCGTCGATGTTGGGTCAAGCCACACACCGAGAACAACACTACCGTTTGGATAGTAAACGCCTTGACCGTCCTGACCTAATGTCAGCGAGGTAATCTGATTGCCCGCCGTCGTAGCGGTACAATTAGTGGAAGATTGTATTGCCACCTTGTAACTGTTCGGTGCAAGAGGTGTCGTGCCTTTCCACACGTTCACCGTTGCCACAAAACTGCTTGGAGAAGGCGTAAAGGTGTCTGTATTGTCCTCATTCTGCTCGAAGATAACTGTGGCAGGGTCTAACGTCACACTAATGCCGTCAACTCCGTCAGCACCTTGTATCACACCCAAGTCAGCCCATGCGGAAGAACTTCCGTCAGCATTCCATAGGTGTCCGTCTTCGTTGTTGTCGGCATCTTTAGCAAGGTAGTTTACCTCGTTAAGAATAGCAACTTGTGCCATCCTACTCCCATCATAGTTCCACAATGTAGCGAGAGGATTACCGCTATCATCCTCATCACACAAATAATAACCAACAACAGGACTTGGTGTGTCCGAAATATAGTCATTAAGGTCATCCCACGACTCGTAATGTGCAACTCCTCTCTCAAACTCTATCGACTTTCCCACAATCCTTATCTTGTCAGTCCATGTAGTGCCGCCGTCATAAGAGTAGTGAACGTAGATATGTCCGTGACTTTCTTTGAAAGCATTTTCCCATGTGATGCCGTCGGCAGAGTATTGAGCAAGCACACTCGCGGCGGCTTTCTGCACTATCATAGGTATGGTAGCATCGGCATACTTCGTCTCGCCGTTATGAGTAAACTCTACATGTACTACAATGTCGGTAGGGTTAATAACAGGATGGAATGTTCTCTGCCCTTCTATGGTTATTTGTCTCTCTGGAACATATTCCCATGTTACCCCAACACTGTTTGTGTTTGGCGTTACATCATCCACAACAATGCCGAAAGCGTATGTGTACATCTGCCCCGTAAGGTTAAGCCAGTTGTTATACCACCTAATCCTGCTATTTACCAAGTTCCAATTAGCGACAGGTATCTGCTCGCCGTCAACATACACCTCGATAGTCGTAGGCAGACCTGTGGCGGCACTGATGTTCCTTATCTTGCCCTCGTAGTTGGCACTAACAACGGCATTGGCACTATCCACCTCTAACTGTGGAGTGCTTGCACCACGACGGGCATATACTTGCCATATCGTAGGAACACTTTCCGAGGGTTCTACCTGCGTTGTCGTTCCAACGGCAACAACACACAACCAAGTGGAGCCGTGATGCTGCACAATGTCGTTATGTCCGTAGAATTGATTGCTTTGCCATGCGCCTCTCTCGCAAGTGAGAGTAGAACTGCCCGTTCCGCTTGCTGATAGTATCTCGAACTTGTCTGCCCTAACAAACACACCTCTTGGCGACTGCTTTTGGATAACATATCTTTCGAGGTCGTATGGGTAATCCACATCACCACCGATGCCCGAATACATCTTAACACATGGAACGCCCGAACTTTGAGGGTCGCTTGCGTTGGGGTCGTAAGTGATGTATTGCAATGCACCACCTCTTTCCTCAGGAATAATCTGATTGCCGAGGCATGCAACATCATCACCTGCCTCTGGCGCGTCATTTAGATTCTGCCCTTCACTTGTCTCGTAACCCTTACAGTTCTTTGTTATACCGTCAACGGTCAAGGTTATCAATGGTCTGTTTGACAAGTCGATGTAAGCATACTCCGTTCCCTCGATAGTGTCATATCCCGTAGCCTCCACGATACGCCAATATCTCTTGTTAGAGGTGTAACCGCTCATAGTATGCCCGTCCTTATCGTGGGTGCGCAGGTTAAAGGTCTGGCAGAATGCTTGGTCGCCAACCTTCCAGTTATTCTCAACGGCTTTCTTCGCTTCCTTGTCATCCGCAGTCCAGTAGCAGCGGTAATATGCCACCTCTGCCGTCTCGTCCTCCTTCCACACACCGAAGAACCGACCCGCAGCATGCACCAGCTTATATCCCCACGACAGACCGAAGCCGTAACGTCGCGCATGCCACTTGTCTTTTATCTCTTCATCGTCGGCATTGAACTTCTTGACCAAGGCAAGCGTATTGCCAGCAGGACTCTCTATCCTGTTGCCGGCCGAATGCTCTATCTTCCGTATCTCCAGAGAGGCAAAGAACGCCTTAACGCGAGCAGAGAAGTAATCGGTAATCAAATGACTCTTTCCCTCGCTGTCCTCCCATACCTTGAAACCCTTGTCCGTGATGATGTCCGTGCCGCTATAGCCCTCCGACTGCGTGCTTTGCATCCTGATGTCACGGAGCGAGGCATCCCCGTCCTCTGTTATGCCATGACTGCCGTCCCCAAACAATACGCCCTTCACAAAGGTTATCACCTCGAGGGCTTTGTCTGCTATCCTTTTATTCAAAAAATGGCGATGAGACGCCCGGGCGCTGTAAAGATTGTTGTCTGTAGGTTCTGTGCCTTCCCAACTCTTGATAACGTCTGGTAGATTAATGCTATTAACTTGGGTACGAGTGTCATTTCTCACGCCGTTGATGGCATCATCTATTTTTTCCAGTGAACGCGTCGAGAGGGCATCACTGATTTCCAAATCCATCTGGCTCGGAAGCGTCACATGGCGGATGATTTTCGTTATGCGGCTTGCACGGTAGCCCGTGTCAGGGAAATACTCCTGGCTCACCAGACGGATTCTGCGGCCTATATACAACTCCACGTCCTCATCTTCTATCCACACATGATCAGTAGGTGCCTTGTAGCACGACACATCCAGTGCGTGCTTCGAGTTGTACTCATTCACAGCACTCTCGAATTCCTGCTCCGCCAAACCATAGTACTCGTCAGGCATCCTGATGTTCCATAGAATATATCGGTCACCCACCTTGGGCACCAGCGTACCACCAGGCAACTGCGTGTCGTCATCGTATGGCCATATAGTGATAATCTCAAACTCCCTCGTCTCACTGTTGTAGTTCACCTCGAAATAGTGATCCTCGTCAGCACCCAGACCGGCAAGTTCACTCCCCTCCTGAAAACTCACGTGCTTCACCAGACCGCCTATTTCATAGTCATTGGGGTCAAACGTCAGATTATCGTCTTTGAAATAATAAATGGTGAAAGGGTTGCCGTCGCTGTCCTGCACGTTCTCACTGCGAACAGAGCTCACCACACCCACACGTCGCGGATAGATGCCTGAGAAGGCCTCCTGCTCGTAGTGGTGGATAACTCCGTAACGCTCTGCGTTCACGTCCACATACTTCACGCCTCCGGGCAACTGCAAACGGCTCGCACCGTATCGTTCGGGGTCAATGTTCCTGCTGCTGCCTATTGGGAACAGACGCGTGTAGAACTTCGCATTGTCGGCCACGTCCCTGTCAAGGCTGGTCAGACCGGCACCGTAGGCCAGCGTCAGCTCCTCACCGTGCTCACAGCGGCATAGGTTTACAGTCTCGCCCTCTATCCACCACTCCGCACCAACCTTCTCTGCAAGTTCTTTAAGACCCTCGTCGCAGTATTTCCCGAAGTAGTCTATCACAACATTGTCCGTGCCCTCCACCGTACCAACCTTCCAGTCGCTCGTGTTCATACCGGAATTGATACTCTGAACAATCAGACGCATGTGATCGATCGGACGGGCAGTCAGCGTGAACACCGCTTCATTCTCACCGTCCACCGTCTTCAGCACCAGGAAACGCTTAATCAGGCTCTCTATGCCGTACAGCTTCACGTTGTACTCCCATTCCACAGTGCTCTTCTCATTCGGCAGGTATTTCTCCACAGCCCAGTAACGCTCACCCTCAAAGTCCACGTAGTCGTTCACGTCTATGCCTACATACTCGTAGAGAGTGAACGAAAGGCTCAGCACGTTGTCGCCCTGGATCTCCTTGTCCTGGGTGCTCGTGTCGTTCGGCGAGAGCGTCGCCTTCACACTCCCCGTTTGGTCGTATAGCGTCAGAAGCATATTCTAATGATATTATAATGTCGTTAAATGATCGGGCTAGGTTCCCTGAACTTCACCTTGTAGCGGCTCGCTTGCACACCCTCCTTCCAGAGGTACGTCAGTGGACGGTAGGCGCCGCTCTCTACATAGAACACGCGCAAAGTCAGGTTCAGTTCAGTGAACGTGATATTTAGCCAGCCGTTAGTGCCAGCCTTCAGGAACTGGATAAAATCCATGTAGTTCTGAAGCCAGTCGGCTTTTGTGGCAGCATACTGCGCGAAGTGGAGCGTCACGTCGCGTTCCTCGTTCGCCACAACCAGACTTTGGGAATAGCGTTTGCCGTTCTGCTCCCTGATATTCACGCCGACGTGACTTTTCACCTTGCTCGCCGTCATGATGGCGGTCAGGTTCTCCCTGCCGCCTTTCTTCTCCTCTGTCAGAAACACGCCGTATCGCTGCCAGATGTCGATGCCGTTCACCAGCACCAGACCGTTCAGTATATGTTGTTGCTGTGCCATGTCACTTCACTTTGAGTCCGTCACGTTTGATAATCTTGATGTCGTTCTTTATCTCGTCAAGGCTCGATGCGCTGCTGCCAGTATGCTCCTCTATCTTTTTCAGAGTGTCACCGGCGGCACCTATCTGGACTGATACGTCGGTCATTTTGTCGTCCATGCTCGCCCAGTGCATCTGGCCGCTAACAAACAATCCCTCCAGTTTTGTACCCTGGTCCTGGCTCATCGTAGTGAACGCACCGGCCTTGCCGCTCTGCGTCACACCGCTGTTCTCACCAGTCGCCTGGATGATGCCCTCGGAGCGCAGCGTCTCGATATCCTTCTTTGCACTCTCCACATAGCCTTCATATTCGGCTTTCAGCGCATCCAGACGCTGGCGGTATTCCTCGTCGGTAATATCGTTGTTGGTCCGTTCCTCGTTCAGCTTCGCCAGGTTCTCATACCAGTCCTCCAGATTCTTCTGGAACTTCGCACCCACAAGGTTGTTCACCGCCATCTTGTTCACCATCTTCTGCCAGTTCTCGGCAATGTCGTCCATCACGTCCTCGCTGCCGTCGGCCAACTCATACAGCGAGTTAAGGAAGTCGTCAAACACGTTGTCCTTCGTCGTGGTCGTCAGGTTCTCATACAGGGCATCCGTGATTTCCTCCAACTTGCCCGCCTGCTCGATGTAGTCGTTAAGCTTCTCTGCAACACGACCACCGTAGTCGCCCTTGCCCGTCGTTAGAATCTGTTCCCACATATCGACATTGCTGCGCAGCATCTTCATCTCCTCCGGACTCAGGCTCCACAAGTCACCGTTCCACTGACGGCCTATCTGCCCGCTAAGGCGGTCTATCTGTTCCTGACTGTAGCCGCCCCAGTAGTAGTTCCAACTGTGGTGCGCACTGTGATACCCCGCTTGGGCCTGCGCTATAGCCTTGTAGTTGGCATTAGTCTCCTCCTGCAACTGGCGGGCTCGGGTCGATGCATCAATGGCACTGGCACCGCGGGCACTCTTCATCTCGTCCGTCAGGTCTTCAATGGCCTGCTCCAGCAACTCGTTCCTTTTCGTCAGGCGGTCTATTGTCTCAGCAACCTCCTCCGCATTAGAGTTCGTGAACCAGTCGCTTGCAGAACTGCTCAGCGCACCAAAGGTGAGGATGTTGCCGATGCGACCGATAACACCGTCCAGCAAACCGCCCACACCGTTCACTACTATAGCCTTCAGAACATGATACAGGTTCTCCGGCAAGTCGAAAATGGCATCAATTAAGTTGCCAACAGCGTCCAATATGCTCACCACAAGGTCGTCAATCCATCGTAGGCTGATAAGTTCCGTCGCTCTATCCAAGATACCTGTCACAAAGTTCTTGATGCCGTTAGCCAAGTCCAGTATCAGTTTCGGGATTTGTGCCACAATACCTATAATACTGCCCATACCACTCGACAGCAAGCCTCCTATGCCGTTGCCAATACTGCCAAGTGTACTGCCTATCCCACTGCTCAGCGTAGTACCTATCGTTTTCGCCATGCCGTCGCCCATCTGGGGAAGCAGCGAGTCAAGCGTACCCTTCAACTTATCAATGTTGCCAACTGCACTCTGAATGCCACCGAAACCGTCAGCACCCGTCCAGCCCTTGGCGTTGTTCAGGGCGGTAGTCAGACCGCTCGTGAAGTTCGCAACCTCCTCACTCGTACGGTTCAGGGCATTGCCGAAAGCCTCCATGTCCTCACGAGCCCTCGCGGTGGCGTCACCAAGTTCCATAGCACGGGCTTCCAGCTTCTTGTATTCTTCTGCCGTTATCTCACCGGCAGCCAGACGTTTCTTCCCTTCTTCACGCGCTCGCACGGCAGCATCCTCTTCCTTCTTCGCCTTGTCATAGGCGGCAACGGCAGCCGTGAAGTCTTTGATGGCCTTATCCAGGCTCTGCCACGTCACGCTCTGGTCGGTACCGACATATTTCCGCATCTCCTGGATCAGTTCCGTCACCTTCTGCTGGGTCTCGGCATCGGCATTTCTGTAGTCGTCCGTCTTCACAAACGCCTCCAGCTGCTCCATCATCGGAACCATCATCTCCTTCGTCAGGTCACCGACACCGCTGAATAGGGCGTGCCAGTCAATACCACGCGATATATTCTCGAAGGTCAGGCTCGCTTCTTTCTGCAGCCTTTCCTTATTCAATTTCTTCTTTTGCCATTGCTTGGTGGCTTCGTCTGCTTCCGACACCTCCACGTCAGCAATCTTTTGTGCGTATTCCTCGGCTATCGCCAGTTTCTGTTGCTGGTAGGAACCGTATTCTTTCAGGTACTCAACCATAGCCTGGATTTCAGCCCTGCGACGCACACGCTCCTGTTCTGCCTCCTCCTTGGCTATCTCTGCCTCTCCAGCATCGAACTTGGATTTGGCAAGTTTCCGGGCATCATCCAGTGCGGCTTCCTGATCCTGGCTTAACTCTCCTTTTTGAGCAGCACGCCATTTCTTCTCAAGGTCACTGAGTTCTTTTATCTCCCTGTCGTAGTTAGCTTTCAACTGGAGTCTCTTCTTCTCAAAACCATCAGACTTCAGGTCCAACTCTGCCTGAAGGTTCTTTTCCTGTAGTTTCGATAGTTCGCTGGCACGTTGTTCCTCCTTTTTCAAATCATCAGACTTGCCAGTTTTATCAGACTTGCCAGATCCTTGATTAGAGCGGACATTGGCTGCAGTCAATAACTTCGCAGCCTCTTCCTTCAATTCACGTTCCCTATCCAAAGCGTCTTCTGCGGCACGCTCTGCAACACTCGCTGCAGTAGCCAAATGGTCGGCTTCCATGTTTGCCTCCCTTTTGATACTACGGCTAAAGTCAAAGTCCCAACCAACACCGAGAATACCTGCCACATAGTCACCTGTCGTAGGATTAGAGCGACGCTGCGACGCCTGCTCACGGTTCGTTAATGCTTCCTGATATTTCTGTGTCGCCAAAGCAGCATAGGCAGCTGCTTTCGCACGCAATTTCATGCTCTCTATTACAACTTCTGTATTGCGGGCAAAGACATTTTCTGCATCCCTGACATCATCAATAGAGATACCCAGTTGTTTGAACTCCTCCTTGTTGGCTTCTACCCATTTACGTTTCTCGTCATTATTAGTCAGGCGGTCCCATTCCTCCTTAAGACGCGAAAGACGAGCATGATTTTCACCATATTCCCTACTGGCACCCTGAAGGGCTTCAATATACTCCTTGGTCTTCTGAGATGCACGTTCCTGAGATTCCGAGAAACGGTTCCACAACACTATGAGGCCTGTCACAACAAGCGACAAGCCCATAGTCAGGGCGGCCGTAAGTGCTGTTGCTGCTGTGGTCGAGATACCAAGGGCAGCAGCAAGTCTGCCGTTAGCGGCAGTAAGCAGGTCTTTCGCCTTGGTTACCGTAACAAGCCTGAAGGCGGAATCTTTATTAAGAGCATTGAAAGCCTGTTGAAGACCCATCGTGATAGCCATAACACTCTGGACACGGGCCTGGACCTTCTGCAGGTTCTCATTCTCTGACGCAAATAGTGATACTGCACCGGTGGCAGCCGTGAAAGCTCCAGACAAGCCATTAACACCGGCTGTAAAACCCTTAAGGCTGGCATCATCATCTGACAATATCTGGGTCTGGCGCCTTACGTCACCAATGGTGTCGGCAAGACGAGCAGCTTCGGCAGACATATCTTCATATTCTTTAGTGTTCTGCTGGCCAGTCAAGCGCATTCGCGTCAACTGGTCGTTCAGCAAACGCAAACGACCAGACAAACGCTCAACACCATCACCTCCCTTGTTAGATAGGGAATTCATGGCATCCTCAAAACTTCTCTCACCTTCGTCAGTAAGAGACATGAAAGAGGATGTCATGTCATCAACACCCTTCTTGGAAGTTTGAAGGCGGGACTCAAGTTGGAGAAGTTCTGCTTCGGCTCCATCAAGTTCTTCCTTGCAAAGGCTAATAGAGTTTGAAAGGGTTGTCCATTGAGCGGTACCACGTGACAGACCTGCAAGATCTGACTCCATTTTACCCAGCGAAGAGCGTAAGCCATCAATGACCTTCTGTTGGGATATTATATCCTGTTCCAATTGTTCAACACCGCGACGGGCAACGGAAAGGAGTTGCTCTATAGCACTTTTTCCCTTGTCTATTCCTGGCGTAAGTCGGTCCTTCATCAGGAACTCTATCTCTACGGGTTTCATTGGCTATTGTTTTAACCTGCTCTGGAAAAAGCCTACTATGTCTCCAGCTTCCTCCTCGGCACTTCTGTTGTCGTTATCTTTTTTCTTCTGGTCCACATAGCGAGGAGCGTCAGCTATCATCATGATCAGCGTCTGGTAGTTCACACCGTGAAGGATATACTCCACACTCCAGCCTGTCGCACTCGCTATCTGCCAGATAAATCCGAAAGGGCTATGGGAGCCTTCCCAGCGGCTCTTTAACTCCCCTTCTTTCTGCGGCTCAGTCTCAGCTTCATCGGATTCGCTATCTCGGCTGATCTGATAATAGGCGTAAAAGACTCCGTACCCATTAGGGTCACGAACTTCTCAAAAGCGCCTTTCTGATACTCCCACTTCATGAAGTGGCGGATAAACCACGACAAGACACAAGTGGGCAACCACCAGTGGGGCATCGTCAGCGCAATCATGCGGCTCAGTTTCATACCGTGCTTCGCCAGGAACTGCATCTGACCGTCGTAGTCCAGACCCTCAAATTCCTCCAGCGTCATGCCGACACTCAGCCAAGTCCGGGCTATCTGTATCTGACAGGCCATCGTGGGGCGGTGCATCGTAAGCCTCAAACGCAAAGGCTCCTTCCTGAAAGGCAACTTCAAATCCTTGAGAGGGAGGGAAACGCCCACGTTCAGCAAGGCTTCCGCTCCCTCTCTTTGGATTTGTCGGATGATACGCGCGTCCATCAGCCTTCACCCGGGGTGTCGTTGATTTCGTATGGAGCGCCACCATTAGTAGGCTTGTTCACCTTCAACTGGCATTCCACTTTCGACACTTCGGTCAAGGTCAGCTTGCCGCCAAGGTTCGCCAGGATAGTGCCGTTCGGAATGGTCATCGTCTGACCGCTCACGAAGTCGATGGTCCACTGGCCGTTCTTCTCGACGAGGCTCGTCGGAGCTTTCCAACCGGTGACGATGGCGTTCTGGCCCTCTCCAGTAGTTACCAAAGTGCCACCGAGGATGTTGTGAAGGTTCTCGTAGTCCAACTGAATCAGGTTGAACGTCGGGCTGATCTGACCGTTCTTCTGAATCAAGGTCAACACAGGGGCGTCGGGCACCTGCTCAGCCTCTACGTCAGTGGTCTCGGGCTTTGTGCCGCCCCAGTCCCAGCTGCCTTTCTCGATGTAACCGATGGTGTCGTTACCAAATTTCACGGCTGCTATGCCGTAGATAAAATTCTTGTTCATTTTTTCAGTTTTATAAAGATGATTGTTGCTAATATACCGGACAATAGTCCGTAAAAATACCATTCCAATGCCGTTAAAACACCGTTAGGAGGCTTCTCCTTTTGTTCGCTATGCTGCGACGCTGTCGCGGCAAAAGAGCGGCACGCCTCCGACAGAAGATCAGCGTAGTCTTGGTGAAGGGTCCTGATGCTGCGCTCGTAGCGCTCGCATTGCAGTTCCAGACTGTCACACGACGCATAAACGTAGAGATACTCCGGCTCTGTCGGCGTGGCGGCGAGACGGCTCACCTTAATGCTCGCCTGGCCGTTGCGGTCTGAGTAGCTCGCACCGGGCGGGAGACTACGCAGACTGTCCGTCGCTATCGTCAGACTCACCTCCGACTTCGGAACCCGCAACGGCACCGTACGTACCTCCACCAACTCGCTTGCGCTGTCCCGCGCGAGATGGCGGCCGAGCACGCTCTGGTGCTGTGTCAACGTCTGTTCCCCTCTCTCCGTTACGCTCTTTCGGCGTGTCGCGCATCCGCTCAAGAACAGGGCACTCATCGCTATAACGGCAACTGTTTGCACTGTCAACAGCCTTGCGGAAACGCGCAACCTCACGCTTGAGAGCGCATAGTTCCTTTCTCGTCTCATTCAACTCTTGTTTTAACGGGTCAACAATGTTCTCAATCAATATACGGGTGGCGTTCTCAGTGTTCGTGATCTTCACAGTGTCACTCTCAGCCAATGCCTTCTCCGCCTCCGCACGAGCCTTCTTCAACGCGCTGCGGATGGTCACAATGCTGATAACGGCACCTACAAGGCTGCCGCCCAACACAACGTTCAATATCTCACTGAGCTCCATTTCCATTTCAGTTTCATGTTCACTATGCTGCGACGCCGTCGCAGCCCTGTCTCTTCAGTTCCCTGTCATGTGTGCTGCGACGCCGTCGCAGCACTATTGATTGATTCCTATCTCCTTAAGCCACTTCTGAACGTCAAAGCTCGGACAGGCCTTAGGCGCAACCTCCCTGTGGCCGATGATCTTCACCTTCGGGAAACGCTTGTGGAAGTCCAGCACATATTTCTTCAGGGCTTCCTTCTGCGCTGGTGTCCGGGTGTCTTTCGCCTTCTTCGCGTCGTTGGCGTCAACACCGCCTACATACACCACATGACGGCTGATGGCGTTGTACCCCTTCGCGCCGTTGGTGATCTCCCAAGGGTCCACCTGGGCGTCCTCGTTGTTCTTTACCAGACGCTCAACACGGCCGTCCAGGTGGATCATGTCCGTGTAACCCACCTGCTTCCAGCCACGACCACCCTTCTCCACAGGGTCTGTGTGCCATCGGCGTATCTCCGCAGAGCTTACCTCACGGCCTGGTTTCGTGGCTGTGCAGTGGATTACAAGATATTGAAGAGGCTTGCTCATTTCTTCTCGACTTTAGACGCCTCACCTTCAGCAGGAGCTTCAGGTGCCGGCTCCTCTGCAGGGGCCTCCTCTGCAGGAGCTTCCACGCCAAGGGTCACGGTGGCGGCCTTCTTGCCTTTGTACTCGGCGCACAGGCCACGGTTAACGAGGTCCGCTGCACGCTCTTTGTCCTTCACGTCCAGGATGGTGCCCGGCTCATATACCGTCACATGGTCCTCCTTGTCACGGAAGGTCTTCTTTACTATCTGTTTCATAATTTATTAATTTTCAATTTTCAATTCTCAATTGTCAATTATCCCTCAGGAACAGTAGCTGACGCCTGGTAGCCGCTTCTGATCACACCGCCCGCATCGGCCTTCTTAGGCAGACACACGAACATGTGGCGGAAGTTTATCTTGTTGCGCTGGTACTCGGGGTCGGTGGCTGCCTCGCTGAAGTACATCTTCGTAGAGCCTGTGGCCTTGAACACACGGGGAACATAGAACGCAAACGAGCACTGGAACTCTCCCGTAGAAGCTGTTGCGCCAACGGCCTTCTTCACACCGGCAGTGGTGTACAGCGGGTTGTTCGCAAACTCGTAGATGTTGAAGCCGAACAGCTTGCCTACGGTACCGTCGGCGCGGTTGATGTTGTACTGCTCCTTGAACACCTGGCTCGTCTCCAGCAGGTCGTTCACATGGTCGGTGCACAATACCAGACGGCGGTTGTCGGCTGGAACCTTCAGCTTGTCCAGCGCACGCTTCAGGTTGATGATGTCCTGAACGCACAACTTCAAGCGCCCGGTGTCCGCATCGCGCTCGCCGGTGGTCACCAGTACCGGGGTAGTGGCACTGTTCTGCTGGGCACACAGGGCATGGGCGGCCTTCGCAAACTTCGAGTCGTTGATAGCATTGCCGTGACTCTCCTTCACACGCTGCATCTTGTCATACGAGATGGCATACAGCTCGTCGTCGGTCACAGGCGTCACCTTCGTCTGGAACTTGTCCAGCTGGATGGCGATGTCGGCGTCATCAAGGGCCTGCAAAGGAATTGGATAGGTAGTGTTGTTGATAAGAACGTCAGGGTCAACACCTACCTCCACCAGGTGAATCACGTCGTTGTTCACAATACTCGAACTGTCGGGGATGCCGTCAAGCCACGTGGCTTCCAAACCACGACGAAGGTACTTCACAAGCTCGCCTGTCCAAATCTCGGTATACACACCGGAAAGGAGACTGCCGGAAGGGACTACGCTGCCAATGGTGGCGGCAACAACATTTAGACCGACAGCACCCACGGTGGGGTCAACGCCGACCACGGCAGCCATGGTGCTGCCCATCACGCAGTTCACAAGAACCGCTACGATCATTCCAATAAATCTTTTCATAATTATCAATTATCAATTTTCAATTATCAATTAAAGAATACACTCCATACCGTACTCAGCCTTGTACAGTTTCTTGTACTGAGCGGGGTTCTCCTCGCGCAGCTTCGCCAGTTCTTCACTCGGAACGTCACTCAGCTTCTTCCACTGTCCACTTTGCTGCGACGATGTCGCTGCACCGCCACTTACAAGGTTACTCAGCTTCACCTGAGCCGACATCGCGCCAAAGGTCTTCTCCAACTCATCGGCACCGATCTTCTTACCGAGGTCCATGAACTGCTGCTTCTTGTCCTCGCCGATTTTCTTCTCGGCAATGGCAGCGTCAACAATACTCTCAATACGAGCGGCACGCAGCGTGTCGCGTTCCTGGCGCAGGGTCTCTGCCTCTGCACCGTCTGCCTGAAGCTTTGCCAGCGCAGCCTCGATGGTCGCTTCGTCGGCATCTTTAGGCAAGCCCAACTGAAGGGCTAACTTCTCTTGATCCATTTGCTTTGGTTTTTGATTTTTGTTAATAATGGTTCCGTATGCTGCGACGCCGTCGCAGCCAAGCAACGGCAACGCCGTCACCTTTTCAAATCGCATAACTCTCCCCTCGCCCTTTGGAGAGGGGTTAGGGGTGAGGCTCTTCCTTAGCACGATAGCATCGTCGTTAGCGCCGATGTCAACAAGCGACACCTCAAACAGCTTGCTCTTGCTGATAGTAGGACAGGTCTGACCCTGCACAAGGTGCTTCGGGTCCTCGCTCAGTTCCAGAATGTCAATGCCTACGCTCACCATCTTCAGACTACCGAACTCCCACTGCTTCTTGCAGCGCTGGCTAAGTTCCGTGGCCTCGTCAAACATCAGTTCGCCGGTAACCTCGGCACCTTCAACCCTCAGGTCTTTAACATAGCCGATCACCTGACCGCGCTCGTGCATATACAATAGTACAGGGTTACGGTTGTACTGATCCACGTTCATGCCGCTCGTCAGCACCCTCGTGCCGTAACTGTTCAGACTCTCATTGCTGATTCTTACTCTCTTCGTCTTGCTCATAAAGTTCAATGTTCAATGTCAATTATCCGTTACCTATGCTGCGATGCCATCGCAGCTGCATGTTTTCTTCGCAAAATTGCGCATTTTATGTCAACCCGCAAAAAAAGTGTGAAACCGTTGCGCACTTCTCTGAAACCCTTGCGCACATTTTTCTCTTAATCGCTGAAAATAGCCAACTTTGCAGAAAACAGTCACGTATGTTATGGCTCTGCCATAACTAAAACAACAAAGAAACATGAAAAAAACAGAAACAAAAAAATCACTCGCACGCTCTCTCTATATGTCTGGAATGGAGATACAGGAGATCGCAGCACAGGTGGAAACGTCAAGACAGACACTGTCCAAATGGTGCGCAGAGGGGGCGTGGAAGGAGGCACGAGCTGCCAAGAACATCTCACGACCGGAACTCGTCAACAAACTGCTCCTCGCAATCGACAACCTCATCGCACAGGTCAACGAGTCCGGAGACCCAGAGGCTATCGGGGCTCTCGCAGACAAACTGTCCAAACTCTCGTCAACCATCGAGAAACTCGACAAAAAGGCGAACGTCATCGACGCCATAGAGGTATTCATGGCGTTCAACCGATGGATTCAGGACCAGGCATGCTACGACCCGGAGATCACACCGGAACTCATCAAGGCAATCAACAAGTACCAGAACAAGTTCCTCATGGAGAAGATGTCTTCACCATCATCTTTATAATGTCCAGTATGCTGCGACACTGTCGCAGCCACAATCTCAAAAGGAAACACCATGCCTACAATCAGCGATTTAAAGAAAATACAGGAGGAGTGGAGAGAGCATTGCCGGCAGATACAATCACTCACCGACACCAAAAGTCTACAGCGCGAGAACGCCACACAGAAGGAGCAGCGCATACGACGACTCCAGCGTGACTATGCAGCGTTCTGCGAGTATTACTTCCCGCATTTCCTCACACTGCGCGACAAGGTGACGGGCGAGGCCATACGAACCGTACACAATGCGCCGTTCCACAACGCGGCTGCCAGACTCGTAAAGAACACGCCAAACCTCAAGGCGGTATTCAAGTGGCCGCGAGGACACGCCAAGTCCACCCACTTCGATATCTTCATGCCGCTCTGGCTCATGTTCCAGCCCAAACGCCTGATTAACTTCATGGTCATAGTAGGCAAGTCCGAGGACTCTGCCGACCGTCTCCTGGGCGACATCCAGGCG
The DNA here is from genome assembly GCA_900315095.1 of uncultured Prevotellaceae bacterium. Lineage (GTDB taxonomy): Bacteria > Bacteroidota > Bacteroidia > Bacteroidales > Bacteroidaceae > Prevotella. The sequence continues at coordinate 160,065 of OMXS01000001.1, forward strand.
GAACTCCAGTATAACAAACGCATCATTGCCGACTTCGGGGTTAAACGCCCGACGGGTCAGTGGACCGAAGGTGAGTTCTCATGTTTCATCTCCCCTCCATACGGGGGAGGGGCTGGGGGTGGGGCTGTCTCCTTCCTGGCGTGTGGACGTGGGCAGTCACCGCGTGGTCTCCGTAAGCGGGAGGCGCGTCCTGACTATATCGTCATCGACGACCTCGACGACGACGAGCTATGCCGCAACGAGCGACGTGTCCGTGAACTTACCGACTGGGTGAAGGAGGCACTTTTCGGTGCGCTGGATGTAGGACGTGGCCGCTTCCTCATGGTCGGCAACCTCATCTCCAAGACTTCTGTCCTGGCGAATATCTGTGCCACACCAGGAGTGCACGTCTCGACGGTTTATGCCGTCGACAGCGAGGGAAACCCTGTCTGGAAAGAAAAATGGACCAAGGAGGAGGCACGCGAGTACATGGAGTTCGTGGGCTATCGCGCCTGGAACAAGGAGATGATGCACAACCCCATCGTCGAGGGCACAGTCTTCCGTCAGGAGTGGATTCGCTGGGCGAAGCGTCCGGCGTGGAAGGAATTTACCGAATTCGTCCTCTACATCGACCCGTCCTGGAAAAGCAAGAAGACCAACGACACCAAGGCGGCCAAACTATGGGCAAAGCGCAAGACGGAGCTCTGGCACCTCCGCGCTTTCGTGCGCAAGGCATCGGTAGCGGAACTGGTGCGTTGGTGTTACGACCTCTACGAGTGGAGCCAGGAAGTAGGTATTGCAATACGCTTTGCGATGGAGGCCTCATTCATGCAGGATATGATACTCGACGACTTTACTGAGGAGGGCAATCTGCGTGGCTACCAACTCCCCATCACAGGCGACACACGAAAGAAACCGGACAAGTTCCAGCGCATAGAGGCAATCAGCCCGCTATGGGAGCGCGGCTTCGTGTTCTACGACAAATCGCAAAAGGAAGACCCCGACATGCAAGCGGGACTCGACCAGCTGCTGGCGTTCGAGAAGGGTATGTCAGGAAACGACGACGCACCCGACGCCGACGAGGGGGCCATCTATATCCTCCAGAAATCAACCCGGCAACAAACCTATCAACCCAGGTTCGGCAAACGACCAACCTCAAAAAACATCTGGTAGTTCACTATGCTGCGACGCCGTCGCAGCCAAAAATAGAAAACAATGCTACAACTCATTAAAGACATCATCTTCGGATTCCGCTTCAAAAGGGCCGTCAAGAAAGCAGACCGCTTGCACCATCTAACGCACCGAAAATACATGGTGCTAGTCATTAACCATAAACTCGAGGTCCTCTCAAAGCAGGAGCTCAGAAAGTTCGTCGCTAACGGCATATTCCGCAAGGGAACAACCGTTCAGAACATCGAACAGAAGGCTCTCTACATCACCCTGTAAATTGTAAATTGAAAATTGTCAAATTGTAAATTATCCATATGTTTATCACAGACCAAGACTATAAGGTAGTCATAGGAGAACAGGCACTCAAGGTTATCTCGCAGGTAAGCGAGAATAACAGAATAAATGCCGAGCAAGAGGCAATAGAGGAGATAAGCTCTTACCTCAGACCAAAATACGACACCAATGCCGTATTCACAAACATAGACAGAAACAGTCTCATCGTCATGTACGCATGCGACATCGCTCTGTACCACATGGCAGCATCCGCACCGCAGAAAATGGGAATGGAGATACGAAAGGAACGGTACGAACGGGCCATCAAGTGGCTCGAGGGAGTACAGGCAGGGAAAATAGTGCCCGACCTGCCACTCGCAACAGACCAAGAAGGAGAACTCATAGGGGGGACTATAGTGTGCGGCTCGCAGAAACCGCTAAGACATAACTGGTAGTTCACTATGCCGCGACGCCGTCGCAGCCATAAATATATATAAATATGAAAAGAAAAAATAACAAAACACTCGTACATACACCGTACGGAACAATACGCCTCGCACGAAAGGATGAGCAGCGATTCAAAAAGACGGTCATGCAGCTGCAGCGAATCACAGACTCGCTAACACGGAAGGATATAGGCGACTGGAGAAACGCATGGCAGCTGGCAATAAACATCGACAACCCAAACCGCCAACGCCTATACGACATATACCGAGACGTAGAAATCGACCTACACCTCTCAGGATGCATACAGCAGCGAGAGGGATTCGTCATGGCAAGGTCTTTCAAACTCGTCAACGAACACGGAGACGAGGACATAGAAGCCGCTAAATACTTCGACAACGTTTGGTTCAAACAGCTCTTGAAACTCGCACTCGACGCCAACTACTGGGGACACTCGCTCATAGAACTGGGAAATGTCATAGGACAGGAGGGGGCTCTCGCCTACGACGGCGTACGCCTCATTCCGCGCAAGCATGTCATACCGGAATACCACCGCGTCATCACCGACCTCTCGCAGGACTGGCACTCGGGCATCGACTACCACGAGACACCATTCAACGACTGGCTCATCGAGGTGGGACAGCCAGACAGCCTCGGACTCTACCTCAAAGCGGCAACGCAGACGATACCCAAAAAGAACGCACTGGCGTTCTGGGACACTTTCGCCGAGATATTCGGAATGCCTATGCGTATCGCACGAACCACCACACGGGACGAGAAGGAGAGAAGAATACTCGAAGAGATGCTCGAAAAGTCGGGAACTGCTGGATATATGCTCGCTGACCAGGGAACGGAACTCGAGTTCGTCGAGTCTTCCAAGGGCGACGCCTTCAACGTCTATGACAGACGCATCGACAGAGCTAACTCCGAACTATCCAAACTCATCATCGGACAGACAATGACCATAGAGGACGGCTCCAGCCTCTCACAGTCTGAAACACACCTCGAGGTCTTCCAGAACCTCGTCGAGGCGGACTGCGACAACCTGCGAGACATCGTCAATAACCAACTCCTGCCACGAATGATACGACACGGATTCCCACTCAAAGGCATCCGCTTCGAATGGGACTACAGCGTCGACTACACGCCAGAGCAGCAGGCGGCATACGAGCAACTCGTACTCGACAACTACGAGGTCGACCCAGCATACTTCCAGGAGAAATACAATATGCCCGTAGGCGAAAGAAGACAACAGGGATTACTAGGAAATCCGGATAGTCCGACTAACCACCAGCAAAACTCCCTCCCTATGGGGGAGGGACGGGGAGGGGCTTCACCTTTTTTCGACTGAGCCCCTCCCACTATGAGGGGCTGCACAAACGCTATGCCCAATGGCTCGGCGGTTCTGTATGTTGCGATGCCATCGCAACCTTCGCCCGGGAAGAAGAAATCCGCCAACAGCTCACCAGCCTCTTCAATGGCATGATGAAAGCCCTCTTCAAAGAAAAGGGCGCAAACCTCCGCATCGATATCCTCACCGAACAGCCGGCACAGGACTTCATCAATGCGCATGCTGCAGCACTCGACTCCAGCTTCCAGCAGGTCTCCATGTCTGAGGCCATGCGACAGCGACTCCAGCGTTCCGACTACATCTTCTCTGGCATCAAGACCTTCCACGAACTCAATGAGGCATTCCCGTCATTGCTCGATTCTAACGGCAATAGAAAGCCGTTCGAACAGTTCCTCAACGACGTTCAAAAAATCGACCAGACATACAACCAGAACTACCTGCGCGCGGAATACAACTTCGTCCACGCATCGGCAACAATGGCGGCTAAGTGGGAGGAGTTCCAGGAAGACGGCGACCGATACAACCTACAGTACCGAACGGCAAACGACGACCGCGTGCGTCCCGAACATGCTGCACTCGACCGCGTCACACTCCCCATGTCTGACCCCTTCTGGGCGGAATACTACCCACCAAACGGATGGAACTGCCGCTGCACCGTCGTACAGGTCCGCAAGTCCAAATACCCTGAGACACCACACGACGAAGCAATGGCACTCGGAGAGGAGGCTACAGGAAAGGACACAAAGGGCATCTTCCACTTCAATCCAGGAATACAGCAAAAGGCCGTTCCAGACTACAACCCATACACCATACGTCGATGCCGTGACTGCGACATTGCCAAAGGGAAAGCAACATTAGCTTTCGTACCCGAAAACGAACTATGTGCAGCGTGCCGGCTAATCCATCAAATGGAAAAGGACAAAGAACCATCGCCAAGCACACGTTCACGAGTAAAGAGAGCTCAAAAGGATTTGACAAATTGGTATAAACAAGAACTGCCACACGTCATGGATGGAAAGTTCCCTGCGAGGCGTTTTGAAAGAGACACGAAAGATGGGATAAGGGTAATTATCAATAGAAATTTTTATGATGAGACTATAAACAAGCATCAAGAGGATATTCTTTATTCTTTGAAATTAGCCTATGCAAAAAAAGCCCACGAGTTAATCTCTGATGCGGAACTGACAAATCCAAACGAACCGAGTTCAGACCATCCAGGGCAAATATTCAGGGTTTATGAATATATAGACGACTGCTATCGGGTGGAAATGAAGGTCAGATGCAACAGGGACGGCAACTTCATGCACATTATAAGAGTATATAAAAAATAAAAGCGTTATTTCCGTCACCTCCCCAGTGTGTCTCATGCTGAGCATGGACGTGGGATAACTTGAAAAACGCCTTTATTTGTTTGCAAAGATACAAAAAAATCCGTTACTTCCAACAAAAGTAGCGGATTTTTTTCATTCTAAGGCTGTTTTTCTTGCTTTATAGGCTTTTTATCGCCACGCACTGGTAGGTTTCTATGTTCTCAATAATCTCCTCGTGGTTGTGGTTGGTGCTGCTTCCCACAAGGTCAAACTCCAGAAACGTCTTGCCTCTCCTGCAAGCCAACTGCTGGTGTATTGCCTCCAGTAAGTCGAACACCTTCAGGCTCTGTTCACGGAACTCACTGTCTGCAGAACTGCTGCCCTGCCAGTCCGTCACCACATGAAGGTGCACTATGGGCTCGGCACGGTACTCCGCTCCTGGCTGTATGGCGTTCCACTGGATGGGCTGGAACTCCACGAACACCGCCGGACGCTCCCAGTTCTCTTCCTGCTCTATGAACTCCACGTTGTGGTTCCACAGGTCGATGTGCTTGATGGCACGTTCCCAGCCTTCAGGAACGTCGTCTTCAGTTTCTGCTACACCGTAGTCACCTTCTGGTGTCGCATATAGTTTGGAGAGTTGCTCTATGAGCATCTGATATACTTCTTTTCTCATTTCTCGTGTATTTCAAAATTGATGGATTCTTCAATATATCCGCTCAGGTTCTCCTCGATGATGGTCCGCACCGCTTGCTCCACCTCCGGGCTGGTACCGAGGAAACGACGGCGCGGGATCTTGATGGTGGTACCGGCTTTCTTCAGTGCCATAAACTTCCAGAACTCGGCTTCGTCGCTCAGTTGCACCGTCCGTTTGTCATTTCGCCGGCTGCCGTCTTTCTTGCGTCCAAAGGAGCCGGTCGCCTCGTAGTATTTGTGCCAGAAGTATTTCTTCATCCGTGTGGTCACTACTATCTCGCCACCCTCATTGTGAATGGCTGCGTAGGGCAGGTCAGTGTAGAATGTGATGCTGTTCTCGGTCGTCCGGCTCTGGATGCTGCGGCGCAACTGACCCGTATCGACGAGGATATGACCGTCTGGACGCATCGGGCTACGCCTGCGCTGCCATGCCTCGCTAAAGAATGCCTCACGCTCAAAGTTCTGGTCGAACTCGTCGGACATCTCCACTTGTATGTCCTTAAGGATTCTTCTTAAAATAGCCAGGGTCTCTGATTTCATCTTCGGGGAATAATAGCTCAGGGAACAAAAAGCCCTCTGCCGAAAGCGACGAACGCTCCTCGAACAGAGGATTGGACGATGCCTTCAGCAGATTGTAGAAGGTACGCTCGCAGATGCCGTATCGAGGATATACATAACGCTTCCAGATCTCACGGTTAGGCAGACCTGTCTTAACGTAGGTGTCGTATATCTGGTTTATGTCGGCTACGCGCTTCGCATAACTCTTGCCTTTACACTTCTTCGATCCCATGATGCTTTATTAGACTTATCGGGGTTCTGTATGTTGCGATGCCATCGCAACAATCACTTCTCTCCTTTATACGGACGAATGTCAAGTGTCATACGGCAACTGACATACACCCGGCCGCTGCCCTCACAGTGAGGACAACAGACTTGTTCCTTAAATAACTTGCCGACTGTCAGCTTGCCTGTGCCGCGACACTCACGGCACAAGGCAATCTTCTCAGGCTTACTCACTTTCTTTTCCATAATCTATAACCTTTCGCTCGGCTCCGCCGCTTGGCCTCGCCAAGAATGTTCAAAGTCAATCCGCCTCCTCCTTCTTGGGCTCAACATAGAAGGTCTCCTCTTGCACCACCTGGATGCCGCACACAGCCATCGCCTCCGGCATCTTCACCGTACGAGGGTCGCCGGTCGGAGTGTCGTAAACCTCAACCTCCTCCAGCTCACGGTCGGCAAGTATCTTGTCCTTAGCAATATCCTCCGACTGGCGGATATAGGTCATGGGCAGGAACTTCTTCACCAGCGTCAGCGCACTCGCCCAGGTGAAGCCCTTCAGGGTCTTCAGCTTCGGCGTGCCGGTCCTGAAGCCGATGGTGCCATGTGCCATGTCGAGGCTCTTCTTCTTCACGAACAGCTCGGCCTGGTTCTCGGTGGCGAAACTCTGAAGCACGTCGAAGGCATTGTCCCTCTCTGCGCCCAGAACTGTCAGTTTGTCGGCGTACTTCTCACGGATCTTGGCGCACTGCAGTTCTATCTCTGCATTGATCTTCTGAATCTGTGCGTCACTCTTCGCATAGGTTGCGAAGGCTTCATCGGCGGCCTCTCGGCTCACACCGCTGATAATGGTCTTTTTCTGTCTTCCCATTGTCTTGTTGTTTATTGGTTATTACTTGGAGTTGTATAGCAGGGGCAACGTTCAATAGTTTCCTGCTTGCATATACTGCGGTAGCCGCAGGTCATTGTGCCGCATTGCTTTGATGCCTCACTGTCTGGACGCTCATTCGCAGGGATGTCCTTCTCCACGCAGATGTGCTTGCCGCCTGCCAGTATCAACTTCACGCAGTTGGCACCCTTTGCGTCGTTTTCACAGGTCTCGCACTTTGGGACGTCGGTGTAGATTACACGACTACCCTGTAAATCACTCATGTTCTTAATCTCATGTTTCATGTTTTAATTGTCTGATTGATTGTTATTACTTTGGTGAACTGTTATCTTAAGCATTACCCATCGCTGCCAATGGGATCACAACTCCTCCCCTCGGGGAGGTTGGGAGGGGGCTTCTCAACCCGCCCTTCCCCAGAATGGCACGCATCTTCACCTGCAGCGCGTCGAGGTCTTTCACGCCCAGCTGCGCGAACGCCTTGCCGGCAATCTTAGGGTTCCTGCAGAAGTCATTGATGCGCTGCCAGTCAGTGGTATCTACACCGGCCTTCTGCATCAGCTTCAGACACAGGCTGCGCTTCTTCTTCAACTGCTCCTTCCAGCCTGTACGCTCTTCCAGAGAGGAGCACATGGCATCGTACTCCTTACGCGTCATTTCCCTCAGATGGGTCGTCCTACCGTCGGTGAAACTCCACACAAGGGACTCCTTTGCCTCGTCACGGTCTACAGTGTAAAGCCGACCGAGCAAAGCATAGAAGCGGTGGTAATTGCTAACCTCTTTCATACGCGCATCGTCCTGATGGAACTCTCATAATACACGGTCAGACCGCACGTGCTCGCAATGTCATGCTCAAGCTTCGCGCCCTTTGACTCCTCCCAGCCGTCCATCATACAGATGGCATCGCAATCCAGCAGCATCTTCAAATCCTCTTTCATGTGCAAACGCCAGTCGGCACTGTCGCCAACACCACGGCGGTGAAGCACATTCTCAAAAGGATTCACACTCTCGAAACCGCAGAGCTCACAAAACTCGGCAGTAGCCTTGAAAGCGGCCTTCCGCTCCTCCATGTCATGGTGCGATATCGCACCGCTGATGTAAACTTTCTTGCTCATTGTCTCGCTATTTTATTGTTTTACTATGTTCACTTTCTCGGCGGCTCGAAGGTAGTTGAGTATTCTCGCTGCATACAGAGGGTCGGTGGTCTCTATCACACGGCAGCCCTTGGTCTTGGCCATCCGTAGGGTGAGGTCGCACTTGCCGCTGTACATCCAGTCGTCAATCACCATCCCGACATTGTCGCCTTTCACTAATAACTGGTACTTATCCATAGCCTCATACGTTATTGGTTGTTCTTAACACGCCTTCTTCCCATACTACGAAACTGTTGCCGGCATCGGGATTGAAACGCCCTTGGCAATAGGCTCGGAAACCTTGCACTCTGACCTTCACGTCTGCCAGATAGCGGAGCCTTCGTGCTGGCTTGCCTGTCGGCTGTCCTTTTTCTTCCTGGCTGATGAAGATGAAGCATTTTTTCGGGAACATCTTCACGAGTGTCTCGGTCTCTGGATAGCCCCAATATGCCAACTGGAAAGAGTCCACGATGATAAACTTCGCGCTATGCCTTTTCTTCAGTCGTGCTGTCAAGTCATCCAAAGTGTCATTCGGAACGACTCTGAACCAGCCTTGTCGTTTGTCAAGGTCAAACCGCAGCATACGCTCTTGGAAACTCTGGTTCAAGCCTTCCTCGTAACTCAGGTAGAGCACCTGCCCGTAGTGGGTCAGTTCGTAGGCCAGTTGCATCACGAAAGAACTTTTGCCGCTGGCAGACGCGCCGCTGATAAACCAGGTGGCACGTTCCTCCGGCAAACCGAAGGCTTCTTCCCACCTGCCACCCCACGGCAGCGTCTTGTAGGTCTTCTTGGCTATTTCTTTCGGACTGTAGGCTCGTTTCATTTCTTTGGCTCCTTTTCTTTTCTGATAGATACAACTTTGTACTTCAAAAAGCCCCGAATGATATTGGGATATTTGTGTATTGGGCAGGGGCTCCCTACCTCAACCAGCCAAAGCGGAATATAGGCATCCTTCCATATTTCATTTTGAAACGGACCGGCTTCCTCGACAAGCCCTCCTTCGTTCACCCGTAACCAGAGAAGGTCCTGCCCAACATCTTCTAAGTTTATTCTTGTTATCATATCAGGCTCCTTTCTTTAGTTTCTCAATCTCCGTATAGACTCGCCTCAAACCGCCTTGGCTCCGTCGCACAATCTGACCGATATCGGTCCCCTCAGGTGCATTCACCTTCGCAACAACTCGAGCCTGCTCCAGCAGGAACGCCTTGCGGTCGTCTTCATGGTCAGGGGTCACACGGCTGTACTTGCCGCCATAGCGTGAGAAGATTTCGGCATAGCCCACCTTCTGGTTCTCCACCATCCTGTCGATCTTAGCCCTCAGACCGTCGGCGCCCATCATATACCACCCACAGCACATCTCGGTGGCGTTCCACAGGGCTTTCAGTTCCAGGAAGGCCTCATACTGCAGGTCGCCGGCTTCGTCTAAGACCACCAGCGGACGCTCCATCGAGCGAAGGTAGTAAACCAAGTCCTCGTAGGTGTCCTGATACTTGCCGGTGGCGCCCACACCAAACTCCTTGGCGATCTTCCGCACCAGCGCACGCTTCGTCTTCACCTGACTGCAGTCGATATAAGCGGCATTCCGGTGCTCTTTCACATACCAACGGGCTGTGTAGGTCTTGCCGATATTGGGCAGGTCGCACAAAATCACGCTCAGGCTTCGCTCCTGACAAGCCTCCAGCTGTGTGGTGATATAGTCGAAGGTCGCGGTCCTTGCACCCTTCCACTCGATAGAGTCGCGCAGGTTCACGTCCAGACGGCGGGCAATGTTCACCCAGTTGGCATCACTCAGAGCCTTATCCGTCTGACCCTTCTTCAACATGTTGTACACGCTTGCACTGATGCCCAACGCTGCCGCGTGTTTCGCATCGCTGGGATAGTTCTGGCGGTTGGCGGCTATCGCCTCCAGTATCCGCTGTTTCTGCCAATCTTTAATCATATTCTAACGGCGTTTTAATACTACTATAATCTTATTCAATTCCTTAGAATATCTAGGCTGCCTAGAATATCTAGAATATCTAGAACATCTAGAATATCTAGAATCGCCTATCCTATATATCTCCTATCGGGTCAAAATGCCCATTAACCTCATTAAACCCATCAGACACTTGTCCCGTCTCTTGAGATGCCATCGCAACTACCTCCAGTTCCTCAGGTTCCGTATGCTGCGACGGTGTCGCAGAACTCTTCATCACACCCAACTCCTCGATAGCATTCTCCTTCACCCACTTACCGAACTTCGCAATCTTCTTGCGCTGCTCGATATAGTTCACGGTGTCCTCCTCGGTCTGCTCGGCCATCACACGGTTGTAGGTCTGCACACGCTCGCAGGTGTCAATATACTTGTCACCCTGGAACAGGTATATCTCCTCAGGAAGCACAGGCTCCTCCCCTCGGGGAGGTTGGGAGGGGGTCAAATAGTAGGCGGTCACCTGGTAGTCATTCGGCCTGAGCTTCTCCAGCACACTTGTGTCACTCAGCCACCAGTCCTCGTAGCAAACCCTCACCGTCGAGTTCCTCCTGATACTGGTCTCCACTCGCTCACCGATATAGCGCGCCAGCGTCAGCTTGTCAAGGGGACGCAGCGTCGGATTGATGCGCTCACACAGAACGTCCCACCTGGTCATGCCGGGGAACTTCTTCTGGTTGGGGTGCAGCTGGTGGTTCCACTCATAACTGTCACGTCGGTCTTCTGCCACCAGCTGGTCCCAACTGAAGTATTCCTTGTCTTCGTAGAGTTCGTTGGTCTCGTCGCTCACTTTCTTGTACTCCTGGCGCCACTTGCCCTTGCCGTAGAAACGGCCAATGCCCTCGTGGTTCTTATGGATCACACTGCGCTTCTTCGCACCGTTCAATGGCTCGGCATACTTCTCCTGTGAGTTCTGGGGGGCGCAGAAGTGAACGAATGGGAAAGCGACACCGGCTTGCAGGAAACCGTCTTTGTACTGGGTCATCAAGTGGTTCTCCACCTCGATACCTGCAGGCATTCCCCAACCTTGCTTCTCGATCAGACGGAACATGTCGCGGAAGCAATCTACCACCAGACCTTCGTCCTTCTTACGGGCGTAACTGGCACCGACAACGCACTGGCTCACTACGTCGTAGGCATAGTAGGCATGGACGCGCTGCTTCGTGTCCTTCAGCTTTCTCGTCAGGTCCACGTCGTCCATCGTAATCTGTGACAAAGAGAAGTCACCGCCGTGACGGTGAACGTGTGGCATCTGCTCGTGCATGAACGTGGTCCAGCTCATAAGCGAATGCTCTATCAAGGTCTTGTTGGCTGGCTTGTTCAGGTAGTTCGCAATGGTGCTCTCGCTCAGTTCCTTCGGCTCACCTGTCCGCTTATCCACAAAGTCATCGGGATTCATCAGCTCACCGGTCTTTGGGTCGTAAACGTCCAGTTCACCACACACGAACATATTGTACATTTCCGCAATGTTCGTGTTGAAGGGCTTGTTGGGCAGTATAGCCAGACCGAGTATCAGACGTTCGGTCTTCATGTCCACCTTCCTCGCGCTCTGGTTGCCGAACTTGCCGCTGATAAGACAGACGTAGCCCTCCTTCTTGTACTCGTTCACCTTCTGACGGAAACGCAACGTACTCGCCGGCAACGTGTGGCCGTACTCTTCACGCAGGGCTTCAATGGCTTTCGCCATCTGCTCCCAGTTGTACTTGCCGCCAAACAGCTTCTGGGCGGTGGCTGCACGCTCATACAACTTGATGCAAGTGTTCAGCACCGAGGCGTTCACCACATACTCCCTGATCTTCTCAGGAGGCAGGTCCCAACCGGCTTGCTCACGGCTGTGGAAAAAACACATCGCCTGCTGGTCAACCTCATAGTTCGAGCACACCCAACCCTTCAGATGGGTCAGGTCACCGTCGGGATAGAGGGCTTGGACCTTGGCTCTGTAGTCGCGCGGAAGACTTTCAACGGCAACAAGCGCATACTGACCAACAGCACCACCGCCACGGCGCACCACGTCGATGCGCTTACGGTTCACCCAGTTCTGGTAGTTGGATTGGCTTACAATACCACCGTCCACCAATTCCCTGGCGCTTATGCACAACCTGTTTCCGTAATACTCCATAATCAATACTGTTTAATGTCCCCTATGTTGCGATGTCATCGCAACCTTAAAACACACTTGATGCGCTCATACAGCGGCACCATCAGAATGAAATAAACCACTCCCGCCGCTGCCTCAGCCACGGTCATCTCTTCTGCACTCCAAGCAAAGCTCAGCACAAACCACATGCACACCAAGCCAAGTACCAAGGCAACCGACATCTTCAATGTCTCTGAATAAATCTTCTTCATAACTCCACCTTATTAATGTTATGTATGTCGCTATGCCATAGCGACCCCTTATCTACTACCTATCTCCATACCGCCATACTGCGACTTCGCAACATGACGAATCCGACGGGCAAGGTCAGTGTCCTTCTTGAAGTTCAACGCCTTGCTCACCATCTCACGGGTGCAGTGCATCGATGCAGCCAACTTCACCGCATCACCACGATCCATTACAATCCTCTTCTTCATAATCTGTTTCTCCTTATTTTTAATAATGTATTTCTTGCATTTGTCGCTTTTTTTTCGTACCTTTGTACCGCGTTCACAATTTAAACACGCCGCAAAGATAGTGATTTCTCACGAAACCACCAAATAAAAATCGAAATAAATCACGATATATGGCAAAAAATAACGAAACAGCCGCAACAATTCACGATAGAATAGCCCTTTGTGTTCAAAAATACGGAGAGGGTAAAAATACTGTATTTGCTGAGAAATTAGGAGTTAGCGAAGGAAATATCCGCGGATATATTAAAGGTGTTGTTCCTAAAGCAGATGTTTTGGAGAATATCGTGAGAACTTACGATATTTCACCTGAATGGCTCTTGACAGGTAGGGGAGATATCGCTATAAGTGATTTCTCACGAAACCACCAAATAAAAATCGAAAAAAATGATGAAGAGGACTCTCATTTTATAGCAAAACCCGCAAAAGACTCTAAAGAAGGCATCCCACTCATACCTCTCAGCGCAATGGCAGGGGCACTCAAAGGGGAACAAACAGTGCTCGAGTATGAGTGCGAGCGGTATGTGGTACCAGCATTCACAGGGGCAGACTTCCTCATGCCCGTAAAGGGAGACAGCATGAGCCCAACATATCTCTCCGGAGACATCGTGGCATGCCAGAGAGTACCCATGAGCGACATCTTCTTCCAATGGAACAAACCATACGTCCTCGACACCAAACAGGGCGCCATCATCAAACGCATCAAACCAGGATCCGACAAACAACACGTCCTCATCGTGTCAGACAACACACAATACGACCCCTTCGAGCTCACATACTCCGAAATCTATGCCGTCGCACTCGTCATCGGAATCATCCGCCTCGAATAGTTTACTTATCAAAATATTCTGTAACATGTCAAAACCTAAAAAAATCATACTTAGGGCTTTCAAAGTAGAAAATAACGATCCCAATTACGGGAAAAGTCCGATCCTTAATTTGCTTGGGACAAAACTTGAGAATAGCCAAATGGCGGAGGAAAGGCGAATCTTGCTCAATCAAGATGATCCTAATGAGGAATCTGACTTGATTGCTGATTTTGACGTCTCTCGCAAAGATGTGTTTATATTTGGAACTATGATAAGGGTAATGGCATCGAAAGGTACTCCCAATCTTCCCGACGACTTATTCAATCAAAAGAAAATTCCTTTTAATAATCTAAGCAAATTGGAACTGAAAGAGAAATTTATCTATAAATCTCATTTCTATTTTGCTACTGATGGAAACTTCCTAATAGTTAACCTCCCTTCAAATAGAACAATAACGGCATTTCAAGCATATATAAATGAATACCTAAAAGCAGAAAGGAAAAAACATCTATTTGAGTTCACTCCCCTGATTGTCGCAACGCCCGATACCAAAGTGTCCAACATCAAGACCATTAAATTTAGGGACTCTGAAGTAAGGTTGCCGGCAAAGGAAAACACTTCTGTTTCACAAAGTTCATTTAGAGCAAAAGTGAAGAATTTTAAGGAGGAACTGCTAAGAGAACTGCTTGGCGATGCCCCTGATTTTGATAAAATATTAGAAGAAGATTTGGTTTCTGCAGAACTTTTAATTAAATTTGCATCGAAAAAGACTGATGACCCACAAAAGTATTTGGGAGCAATATTAAAACCTATTGCCGATACTGATAACATTGAAATAAAAACCAATTCAGGAGGAACCATTAAAGGATCCACTTTGCAAAAGACAAAAGAGGTTGAAATAAGTATTACAGAATCTGATATGATTTCTGAACCGGAATTGTTCCAAGCCATGGAGACTTTCCTGAATGAATTGAATAATTGACATGAAACCGGTTTACATATATGCCGTCTGCATAGTGATAACAATTGTCTTATCTGTGCTTTTCCCTGATTTCCATATTGGGGAAAGTGCAGCTAATACTTTGTATTCGATCACCGGCATTATGTTTTCTATCGGCTTAAGTCTGACAGTCATTTCAAATACTGCAGGAGTAAAAAATAAAGATACGAAAAAAAGCATCAGGAGAGACATTAAAACAACAAGAAACCATTTCATTGTGTCTTTTTTGTTGGCATCTGTCACTTTCTTCATGTATCTTGTAATTCCTCCACTGAACCTGTCTTTTTTGAACAGAAGTTGTGGTATATTAGTCATCCAAGGGGTGTTCATTGCATACTTTGTATATAACTTTATCAATATACAAAAATTCAATGAGCGAATCGAAGACGCTACTACAAGTATTTAAAAACTGCCACGGCAAAGGACTGTAGGCGCACTCCCGCTTTCTCATGGTTAGGTATGTCGCGATGCCATCGCGACCCATCGAAACGTCCCCTCCACGCACCCTCCATGTACCCCGTGGGGTACCTCCCCCCCCCCTTTTTTCGCACCCCAAACACCAGAAACCCCCATAAACAGGGACTTTCCGCAATAAAACACCCCCTTGAAACTTGCACGAAAAGTGTCAGTTTCCTATACTTATCCCCCTTTTTTTGGCTCGTTCCCCCCCCTCTATACGGTATGCTCGGGCAAGAGTTTTGAATATCCAGTTTTCCGAAAATGAATATCCAGTTTGAATAACCACCTGAATATCCACCTCCCATTTTCCGCCTTTCATTAGCCATCCTTCCCATTCATCTCATCACTCCCACAAATCCCATTTAAATGCCATGCCAACAACGTTCCAACATAGGCGCAACGCAGCCCCACAGACGCCCGAAACGCCCGCAGACAAAGGATTTACCCACCCACAAACAAAAAAGGCCACACGCGTAAACGTGCAGCCCTCTCTGCGTCAATCGTATGTCGTATCAACGTAAACGAATTAACCCCAAATGTAAACCAAATGTAAACCTATGTAAACATTTCGTTTTGTGTCGACCTCACAGCCTCAACCCTCGCAACCCCTTGTAAATAAACGCCTTTCGGTGCTTTCCGTCCCCTCTCTCCCTTATACGCTTCGTTCTGTGCCCCATACTCCAATTGCAATTAATTCTTCATATAATTGTTTGGTAGGAATACGAAAATCACCAGCTAAACAAACATGTCTATCTTTTAGCGGATTGGGTAAATTTGTCTGTGCAAATAAATCTAATTGTTGATTATTCATAAGTGTGTATTTTATTGATATTTAAATTCTTTCTAGGAACTCTGACTCACTTAATATTTCTATGTTTTGTCCTTTTTCCAGTAGGCAAAGTGCTTTCTTTTGTTTGCTGCTCATACCATCAGCTCCAACGACTCTGTAATCTTGTTGGCCAACAACCAATACATCCGTGTTTTTAGTTACAGAATCCATAGGTATTCCACCAACATCTTTGACCATTTGTAGCATCCTTTTTCTGACGGCAAATCTGGTTGTTCCAGTAAAGCAAACAGATTTGCCATAAAAGTAATTACCTTTATCATTTAATTCTAGATGATCTTCCAAATCTTTTATGATAGAGGCATAATTATATTGTTTCTCATGTTTTAAATGAGCTACAAATGTGTTTGGAGAAAAATGACCTCTATGGAAGTTGTATTTTTCTTCTAATTCATCAAGTTTACTTCCTTCCATTTCAAGGCACTTTAGCAAAACTAACGCACATCCTAAAGAGTCACTGTCTGCCTTATGATGAACTCCAAATTCAAGTCCAAGATGATTTGCAACAACGTTCAGCGAATAACTATAGCATCCTTTTACGATACATCTTGCAATACGTAAAGAACAGAAATAATCAAATGTGGGATATTCTATTCCATACTTATTAAAAGAATCTCTAAGTGCATACATATCGAAAGATGTATTATGGGCAACTACAATTTTGTTCTGTAAATATGGTTGGACTTCTTTCCATACTTCAGGAAAAGAAGGACTATTCTTGGTATCTTCAGGTGTAATACCATGAATCCATATATTCATTGAATCATAGATGTTTCCATCTGGTTGTACAAGCCAGCTTTTTGGTTCAAGAGGCTTACCATCAACAACCTCTGTAATACCAATTTGGCATATGCTACTTCTGTCAGAAGTTGCTGTTTCCAAATCAATTGCTATGAAATTCTCATTGATAGTTGCCATATATTTATTGTTTTAATGGGCTTCAAGCCAGTTTTTTCCAAAGCCAGAGTCGGCAACGAGAGGTACCTTCATTGTTAATGCATTTTGCATTTCTTCAATAACAATATTCTTTACAATATCTTTTTCTTCTGGATAAACACTAAAGTTGAGTTCATCATGTACTTGAAGAATCATTTTTGACCTTATATTTTCTTTTTTGAAACGATAGAAGATGCGAATCATTGCAACTTTAATAATATCTGCAGCCGTTCCTTGAATTGGAGCGTTAATAGCATTTCGTTCAGCAAAACCACGAACGGTTGCATTATGAGAATTAATATCTTTGAGATATCTGCGACGTCCAAAAAGGGTTTCTACATATTCTTTTTGTCTGGCTTCTTCAATAGCCCTGTCCATGTAATCTTTTACTTTTGGGAAAGTGTCGAAAAAACCATCAATAAGAAGCTTTGCTTCATCACGAGGAATGTCAAGTCGCTCAGCTAAACCGAATGTGGTAATTCCATATATAATTCCAAAGTTAGCTCTCTTTGACTTTGTTCTCTCGTCTTTACTTACTGTTTCTATAGGTTTTTTATATATGTTTGCTGCTGTGGCTGCGTGTAAGTCTTTATTATCTTGAAATACTTTTATCATATTATCATCACCAGATAAGTGGGCCATTACTCGTAATTCTATTTGGCTGTAATCTGCTGAGAAAAACATGCATCCTGGTTCAGGTATAAAAGCCTTTCGGATTTCTTTTCCGTCTTCCCCTCTTATGGGAATATTTTGAAGGTTTGGTTCACTTGAACTCAAGCGTCCAGTAGCAGTAATTGTTTGATTGAATGAAGTATGTATGTGGCCAGTTCGTTTATTTATAAGTAAAGGAAGGGCGTCAACATATGTTCCAACTAGTTTTTCTATTTCTCTATGGGTGAGAATTAACTCAACAATTCTGTGTTTTCCTTTCAGTTGTTGTAATATTTCCTCATTTGTAACATATTGCCAAGTCTCTGTTTTTTTAGGGTTTTCAACGATTTTGAGCTTGTCGAAAAGTATGTGCCCAACTTGTTTTGGAGACATAATTTTGAACTTTTCTCCTGCAATTTTGTAAATCTCATTTTCAACCTGAACCATTTGTTTTGATATATCAAGATGGTTCATTTTTTCTATTCTGTTTTCGACATCATTATCATTAATAAATGAGTCAAATAGATTGCGTTGTGTCGTATCGATTTGTTTGCCTTTGGTTCTTTTAGATAAAACACTATTTAGCTTTCTATATTCAAGTATTTTTCTTACAATAATATGGCTATCTTTTATTGATTCCAGTTCCTTTTCATTAGTAACATATTGCCATGATTTTGTCTTCTTTGGATTCTCTATAATCTTTAACTTTCCAAATAGTATTTCTCCAACTTGTTTGGGTGATGATATGTTGAATTCTTCACCGGCAATTTCAAATATTTCCTTTTCAATACCCTGTAATCTTTTATTGAATATTATGGAGGTTTCTTTTAATGAGTCTAAATCTATTAGTACGCCATTCATTTCCATCTCGGCAAGGACTTTAACTAATGGCATTTCTATATTATAAAAAAGCTCTTTGCAACCTTGTAAATCTAATAAAGGTTCTAGTTTATCTTTTAATTGTAATGCTATATCAGCGTCTTCGCAGCCATACTTGTATATTTTTCTAGGCGGAAGATCTCTCATAGAAAGTTGGTTTTTCCCTTTCTTGCCAATTAAATCTTCTGTATGTATTTTCTCATAATTTAACAAGGTTTCTGCCATGTAGTCTATGTTGTGACGAAGTTCGGGTTGGATGAGATAGTGGGCTATCATGGTGTCCCACATATCACCTTTCAGAGTGACACCATAGTTGGCTAACACCTCAAGATCATACTTTATGTTCTGTCCGATTTTAAGAATCGATGAGTTTTCGTACAAAGGTTTAAAAATGTTAACAAGCCTCTGGGCCTTTTCTTGGTCTTCGGGTATGGCGACATAAAATGCCTTATGAGGTTCCACAGAGAAGCTCAGACCCACTAATTCTGCCTCAATGGGGTTGGTAGAGGTCGTTTCTGTGTCTAAACTTAGAATTTTATTTGTCAATAAAAAGTCACAAATACGCTGTGCTTCTTCCTCATTCTCAATAAGTTGGTATTCGAAATTAACGGAATTTAACTGCGATTTTGGCGATATTTTTTCGTCTTCCGAGGTTTCGGTCGTGAAATCTCCAAATAAATCTAACTGTAAATCGACTTTTTTTTCTTGTTTTTTTTGGTTTTTCAAAAATTTGTCTGAGAGAGAGCGGAACTCCAACTCGTTGAACAACTTGCGAAGTTCTGTCTCGTTGGGTGCCGCCATCTTCAAACTGTCAAGATTCAACTCGACGGGTACATCGGTACGAATGGTGGCGAGAAACTTCGACATGCGGATGTCATCTACTGCCGATTCCACTTTTCGTTTCAATGCACCTTTAAGTTCATCGGTGCGTTCCAACAGTTGCTCTACGTTGCCAAACTCATTTATAAGTTTAACGGCTGTCTTCTCGCCAACACCAGGACAGCCAGGAAAATTGTCAGCACTATCGCCCATAAGTGCCAGCAAGTCGATGACCTGGAGTGGGGAAGTGATGCCATATTTCTGGCAAACGGCAGCAGGATCCATCACCTCATAGCCTCCCCCATGTCGCGGACGATATATGAAAACATTGTTTCTCACCAGCTGGCCGTAGTCCTTATCGGGAGTCAACATATATGTAGAAACGCCCATTTCACCGCTCTTTAGCGCCAAAGTTCCTATCACATCGTCGGCCTCGAAGCCGTCTGCCTGAAGTATAGGGATGTTCATTGCCTTGAGAATGTCCTTTATAATAGGCACCGATGCACGTATATCCTCGGGTGTGGCCTCACGTTGTGCCTTGTATTCGGGGTAGGCATCCGAGCGGAATGTTGGCCCGTGAGGGTCGAAAGCCACACCGAGATATGTGGGCTTCTCCTTTTCTATCACCTCGTGAAGTGTGTTGCAGAACCCCAAAATGGCAGAAGTGTTAAGTCCTTTCGAGTTTATTCTCGGGTTTTTAATAAAGGCATAATAAGCCCGATAAATAAGAGCGTAAGCGTCTAAAAGAAACAATTTCTCCATAAATATTCTATTTTTCCGCTCAAAATTACAAAAAGTTTTCCATAAATGCGATAAAAACATTAATTTTGTCACAAAATTCAGATGTATGGACTTTTTGTCAATCATAAAACAACCTATAAGCAACGAGCTGGCCGCTTTTGTCGACCTCTTTAACTCAACGCTTGAACACGAGTACGGATTGTTGCAGAACGTGCTTGACCACATACGCCAGCGTGGCGGCAAACGCATGCGTCCGATGCTTATCTTGCTGATAGCTAAGAACTATGGCGAGGTAAATATGACGACACAAAACGCTGCTGTGGGACTTGAACTTCTGCATACCGCGAGTCTTGTTCATGATGATGTGGTTGACGAGAGCGATGAGCGTCGCGGTCAGGCATCAGTTAATGCCTCTTATAATAATAAGGTGGCGGTGCTTGTAGGCGACTTTATATTGTCATCGGCGCTGCTTCGTGTTTCTGAATCGAACAACAAAAGCATTATCAGAAATCTCGCCCGACTGGGACAGACATTATCGGCTGGTGAGGTGTTACAACTTACCAATATTGACAACGAAGACATATCAGAAGATGTTTATTATCAGGTGATTAAGCAAAAAACCGCCGCTTTGTTCGAGTCTTGCTGTGAGATGGGCGCGTTGTCGGTAGGAGTGGCAGAAGAGGACATAGCTGAGGTGCGTGAGTTTGGCTCGAATATCGGTCTTGCTTTTCAGATACGTGATGATATCTTCGATTATTATGACTCGTCAGAGATAGGAAAACCCACAGGGAATGATATGGCAGAGGGCAAACTTACCTTGCCCGTTATCTACGCACTCAACACTACTGGCGACAAGAGAATGATAGAGTTGGCCCGTAAAGTGAAAAAACGCGTCATCACTCCCGATGAAATCGCCGAATTAGTGGCTTTCACTAAGGCTAACGGAGGTATAGAATACGCCGAGCAGAAGATGCGTTATTTCCATGATTTGGGTGTCGCCTTCGTTGAGAAGAACGTGAAGAAGGACGACGTGAAGCAAGCGTTGATGGCTTATCTTGATTACATAGTGCTGCGCAACAAATAGGGTAGGGGCTTTCAATAACGCCCCTTTTCTATTTCTGAAAATATCTATAATAGCGTCATTTTGTAGTTATTAATTGCAAAATCTTTTGTTTTCGCATTGCTGTTTTGCGAAAATTATCTATCTTTGCGCCACTTATTTGACTGAATGATAGTAACTAGGAACATAAAGATTTGGCGCTTTATAACGGTTGTTATAGCCCTTTGTTGTGTGCTGGCATGTGGAATGATGTATATATATTTCCGTCCTGACACGCTGAAAATGTTCCATTTCTTCAAGTACATCGGCGTTCTCGACATTCTGGAGAACATGAAAAGCGACCCTTCCATCGTCTCTTTGTGGGTGTTGTACAACCTTCCCGACGGCGTGTGGCTGTTCGCTTACAGCATACTTATTGGCTGTATATGGAACTTTAAGATAAAAGACTGCTGGATGTTCATCCTTGTGATGCCTTTCATTTGTATCCCTCACGAGATTTTGCAGGGACTTGGAGTGATGCACGGAACCTACGATCCCAATGATATTTTTGCTTATATAATGGCCCTTATCGCAGGATTCACCTATATTTTCATCGTCGATAAAATCGCGTTTCAGCGCGTCGAAAGGGTAGAGCGGCGACGTACTAGTTCTGCGAAACTTATGCTTACTATGATAAGTTTTGCCCTTTTTGTTCTCCTTGCTATAGGAAGTGACGACACAGTTGGCCGAATCAGCGCCAATACTGGTGATTCATACGAGTCAAATGAATAAAAGAGTTAAGGAGTAGCTCGTAACTCCTTAACTCTAAGCAATAATATTCTTTAGAAGAACTTCACCTCTTTGCCTTCAATCTCGCTAAGCAGAAGGTTAGCAAGACGGCTCGTTCCGAGGCGGAACCACTTGTTAGTGAGCCACTTTTCTCCTAAAACTTCCTTAACGATAGTATAGTAGATCATCGCATCCATCACGCTATTGATGCCGCCAGCGGGTTTAAAACCAATCTGAATGCCCGTTTCATCGTAGTATTCCTTGATAGCCTGGCACATCACATAGGCAGCCTCTGGCGTTGCCGAAATCTTCTCCTTACCTGTTGAAGTCTTGATGTAGTCAGCGCCGGCATACATCGATAAAATGGACGCTTTTTTGATGTTAGAAGCCGTTACGAGGTCGCCCGTCTCCAAGATTACCTTCATAGCCTTCTCGCCGCACACGTTCTTCAGCTCCTGAATGTCGTCACATACTCCTTCATAGTCGCCCGAGAGGAACTTGCCAACAGGCATCACGATGTCTATTTCGGTTGCGCCGTCTTTCACAGCAAGTGCCGTTTCGGCCACTTTCACCTCGATAAGCGCCTGTGAAGAGGGGAAACTGCCGCTGACGCATGCTATCTCCACACCGTCTATTTCAAGCGTCTCGGCCACCGTTTTTGCAAAGCATGGATAAACGCAGATGGTAGCAACGTGTGGCAGGTCGCCGTATTGCTCGTCAAACTGGTTCACTTTTTCCGTGAATGCCATCACGCTTTCCTCTGAGTCTGTGGTCTTCAGCGTAGTCAATTCGATGCTTCCAAAGAGGAATTTCTTTACCTCCAGCGTGTCGTTTTCATGCACTTTCTCGGCAATAATTTTCTTTACTGCCTCCTTCACTTGGGCATCGTCGAGGTCACAATTATACTTCGCCAATGCCTGCTCATATTTGCTAAGTTCAGCCATAGTATTATGTTTTTAAGTTATTGATATGTTGTTCTTTATCGTTTTGTTATTTCAGTTTCGGGTTATTCTTATGCCTATCAGCGTCTCTTGAGGTCTTTTTAGCGATGCTTTTTTGCAGTTCCTCGGTCAGATCGACGCCAGTCTGGTTGGCAAGGCAGATAAGTACCCACAGCACATCGGCCATTTCCTCGCCCAGATTAGGCTCTTCGCCAGGCTTAAAGCTTTGGTCGCCGTATTTGCGTGCTATCACCCGAGCCAGTTCTCCCACCTCTTCAGTAAGGCAAGCCATATTTGTAAGTTCAGAGAAATAGCGCACGCCATACTCTCTAATCCATTCATCTACAGCCTGTTGTGCTTCCTTTATTGTCATATTCCTATTTCTTTGTATTTATATTAAGATGAGAAAGATTGCTAATGCAACTAATGCGATGATAGAAATCAATATTCCTTTTCTCTCCTCCTTAAAATAATATGCCTCATATATGGAAGCCCCAAGCCACGCAATGCATCCGAGTATCTGAATGACGAAAAATATGTCGTAGTTCAGGTAATGCCATGCTATACTGCTAATGAGCATCATGCATAGTCCAACATATTCTATGCAATTAATTGTTCTTTCTTTCATTATCCTCTTACTTCTTATTCCTTGTTTTTCGTATCCATGCAGATGGTTACAGGACCATCGTTCAACAGTTCCACATCCATCATCGCACCGAACTCTCCTGTGCCTATTTCCTTGCCCGTTTCTTCCTGCAAACGACGGCAGAAATACTCATAGAGAGGCACTGAAATCTCGTGTCTTGCGGCACGAAGCCACGACGGGCGGTTGCCCTTCTTATAGCTTGCAAAGAGCGTAAACTGGCTGACTACCAGCATATCACCGCCTACCTGACTGATGTTGAGGTTCATAACGCCGTTCTCATCGTCGAAAACTCTGAGGCCTATGACTTTCTTCACCAGCCACTCTGCATCGCTCTCAGTGTCGCTTTCCTCCACTCCTAAGAGTATCAGGAAACCCTTTCCTATGGCAGACTTCACGTTTCCGCCTATCGTGACGCTTGCTCTGCTCACTCGTTGTATAACAATTCTCATGCTGCAAAGATAGCAAATATTCTGCTAAAAACCAATGAAAAAAACGTACTTTGTAACTATCTGGTATTCAGATGGTCATAAATAACCGAACAAAGTTAATAACATTGTTCAACAAAGTTATTAACTTTGTCTCCTCACTTGTATACCTTTGGCGTCTCACTTGTATACCTTTGACACCTTGCTTGTATACCTTTGGCACCTCATTTATATGCTTTTGGCATCTGAGGGATGAAAATATGTGTAGAGAATAGTGGCTTTCTGTTCGCCAAGAATTCCTTTTAGAGTGTCTAAATCGGCTGCTTTTATCTGCTTAACGCTCTTTAACCTCTTGATTAACAGGTCTTTAGACTTTTGTCCGATGCCTTTAATGTTGTCCAGTTCTGAGTGTAATGCGTGCTTCGATCGTTTGTCTCTGTGGAACGTGATGGCATATCTGTGCACCTCATCCTGTATGTGTGTGAGGATGTGGAATAGTTCGGAGTCGGTCTTCATGCCAATAACCATAGGCGGGAAACCATAAAGCAGCTCGTTCGTTCGATGCTTGTTGTCCTTCGCGAGACCAGCAATAGCGATGTCAAGATGCAATTCGTCTTCCACAACTTGTCTCACTACTTCCATTTGTCCCTTTCCACCGTCGGTAATGATGAGGTCGGGTAGGGGTTGCTCTTCTTCAATCATGCGGCTGTAACGACGATAAACCACCTCTTTCATTGAGGCGTAGTCGTCAGGTCCGACCACAGTTTTGATGTTGTATTTCCTATAGTCTTTTTTGCTCGGTTTCATCCCTTTGAACACCACGCAACCAGCAACGGCATCAGTACCCGATATGTTTGAATTGTCGAAACACTCGATGTGATATGGCATTTTTTCCATCCCAAGAGCCTTCTGGAGTTCCTTCATCAGTCGTGTTTGTTTCTGCTCGGGATTCAGTTTCTCTGCTTGTTTCAGCCGGTCGAAACGGTATTGCTTGCCGTTCATTGCCGATAGTTCCAGCAGATGCTTCTTGTCGCCTCGTTGAGGCACCGTTATAGTAACTCCAGGTATTGGTGTTTCGGGTTCAAAAGGCACAATTATCTCGGTTGCATCGCTATTTACTTGCTCTCTTATTTGTATGATTCCGAGTGTCAGAATGTCGTCTTCTGTCTCGTCAAGTTTCTTCTTAAACTCGTATGTAAATGCCTGATTTATAGCGCCATTCGTGACGTGCATGTAGTTGATATATGCCCTTGTGTCGTCATCGGTCAGAGTAAATACATCCACGTTAGTGATAGTGTGGCTTACAACCTCACTCTTAGAAGCGAAGTTTTCGAGCAGGACATAGCGTCGTTTCAGCATTTCTGCATCCTCAAAACGCAGTTCTTCTGATGCTTTCATCATCATTTCGAACAGGCGTTTCTGCACTTCTCGCGTGTTACCTTTTAGTATTTCGCGTGCTTGATTGATGTTTTGCTGATACTCTTCAATGCTTTGTTTCCCTATGCATGGTGCCCCGCAGTTGTGAATGTGATACTCTAGGCAAGGCTTATATTTGCCTTCTTTTATCCCTTCTTCTGTGATTGGGAAACGGCAGGTGCGAGGATGGTAGAGTTCTTTGATTATATCCAGCAAACCATACATTGTACCGATGTTGGAGTAGGGGCCAAAATACTGTCCCCATTTCTTATTGATATTCCTTGTCGAAAATATCCTCGGAAGATATTCTTTAGTAACACAAATGCTCGGATATGTCTTTCCATCCTTCAGCAGGATGTTGTATTTTGGCTGGTATTTCTTTATTAATGAGTTCTCAAGAAGCAACGCATCCTCTTCAGTTTTGACAACAGTATAAGTGATGTTCCATATCTTGCTGACTAGAACTTTTGTCTTGTAGCGGTCAACTTCTTTATGGAAATAAGACGAGACACGGTTTTTTAGGTTCTTTGCCTTACCTACATATATAATAGTTCCCTCCCTGTCGTAATACTGGTAACTGCCAGGTTGCGACGGGAGAGATGCTACTATTCTTTTCAGATGGGCTAATCGAGCCTCGTTTTCTTCCTTTGTCATCTGCTATTAGATGCCGTTTGTTTCACGTGAAACAATGCATGATGCTTCCTAAGTTGCTGTTATGCAAGGCGTCCCGTGATTATACTTGAATCAAAGTGCTTACTTCGATGTCCTTGTCGAAGATGTTACGTCCTTCGAAACCTTCGTTCACTAGTTCTATGATGAAGTTGATGTACACCTTCTTGGGGCCGAATTTCTTTACGAGATTGCATGCCGCCTTCATCGTTCCGCCTGTTGCGAGGAGGTCGTCGTGAAGGAGTACTACATCGTCTGTTGTGATGGCGTCCTTGTGAATCTCAATGGTGTCGGTTCCATACTCCTTTTCGTAACTCTCCTGAACGGTTTCTGCAGGCAGCTTTCCTGGCTTTCGGCAGAGTATTACGCCTGCACCGAGGCGGACGGCAAGTGCTGACGCCATTACGAATCCTCGACTCTCGATGCCTACAACCTTTGTGATGCCCTTGTCTTTGTATAGTTCATAGAGCTCGTCTATCATTTCTTGAAGACATTCTCCGTTCTTAAACAGGGTGGTAACGTCACGGAAGTTGACTCCCTTTACTGGGAAATCTGGAATGCATCTCAGATTATCCATTAACAGTTTGTTGTTCATACGCAAAGTTATATTTTGTTGATTTTTAATTAATTGCACATCAATTGTTTCACGTGAAACAATGTATTATTCTCCTTCTTTTTCCCTCTTCGCTCACTACTCAACCATCAACCCTCAGCCTTCTTTCATCTTCCCATCAGCACGAGCAGCACATTGATGTCGCTCGGAGATACTCCTGGGATGCGCGATGCTTGCGCAAGTGTCTCTGGGTTGATGCGTGAGAGTTTCTGACGTGCCTCGATGGAGATGTGGTTCATGGACATGTAGTCGAATCTTCCTTTAATCTTGATGTTCTCCAGTCGGTGCATCTTGTCGGCCACCTCACGTTCCCTTTCGATATAGCCGGCATATTTCATTCTCACCTCTGCCGCCTCTGCAATCTCCTCTTTTCTGTTGTCGGGTGCGTCAAGCGCCTCTTTCAGTTCGGGGATAAGTGTTGCCAGTTTGTAGATATCTATCTGTGGACGGCCTAGAAGTTCAATAGCCTTGCAGCCTGTGCGTAGTGGGGTAGTGCCGAAAGATTCGAGGGCGCTTGCCGTTTCTTTTGGTTTCATCGACGTCTTGCGACAGATCTCAATTATATGTTCTATGTGGCGGCTTTTCTCCTCCCACCAGTCGAGTCTTTCGCGTTTGGCAATTCCTAGTTCGTATGCTTTTCTGGTAAGTCGTGCGTCAGCATCGTCTTGTCTTAGAAGGATGCGATATTCGGCTCTTGAAGTGAACATTCGGTACGGTTCGTCCACACCTTTTGTCACTAAATCATCGATGAGAACGCCAATATACGACTCGTCTCGATGCATGATAAACTGGGTGTTGGGCGTTGGGTGTTGTGCATCGGCTCCCGCGAAAAGTGCCGCATTTGCTCCTGCTACTAATCCTTGTCCTGCTGCCTCTTCATAACCCGTTGTTCCGTTCACTTGACCCGCGAAGAACAGTCCTTTGATTTTCTTCGATTCCAACGAATGATTCAGTTGCGTAGGGTCGAAGAAATCGTACTCTATAGCATAGCCAGGACGGTACACTTTCATATCTCTGAGTGCGGGAATTCGTTTAAGTGCCTCTATCTGAACATCAATAGGCATGCTCGAAGAGAAACCGTTGAGATACATTTCGTTGGTGTCTGTGCCTTCAGGTTCTAAGAAGAGAGGGTGACTTTCACGGTCAGGGAAGGTCATCAGTTTTGTCTCTATCGAAGGGCAATAACGAGGACCGATACTGTGTATTTGTCCGTTGTAGAGTGGGGAATC
This sequence comes from uncultured Prevotellaceae bacterium, assembly GCA_900315095.1. GTDB lineage: Bacteria > Bacteroidota > Bacteroidia > Bacteroidales > Bacteroidaceae > Prevotella. The sequence goes on from OMXS01000001.1 coordinate 187,571, forward strand.
GGCCAATCCTGAGCATAACACCTCATGAACCTCAGCATTAGTTGAGAAAGTCCAACAGGGGAGTTGTGGCAGTTGGCGTGCCTCGCCCATGTAAGAGAACTTGTGGAAATCGGTCTCTCCCGGTTGAATCTCTGCATCCTCGAAATGTACCGAGCGACGGTCAATGCGAACAGGGGTGCCTGTTTTCATTCTCGCTGATGTAATCCCGTGACGTGTTATGCTTTCTGTGAAATGCTCAACTGCAGGTTCTGCTATCCTGCCTCCTGGCACCATCTTGCGTCCAACATGCATAAGTCCGTTGAGGAAGGTGCCTGCGGTGATAATAACGGCTTTGGCATGAAGTTCAACTCCCCATATTGTGCGGACACCTATAACGCTTTTTGCGTTGTCTCTGGATATTTCAGAATCTCCTGTTTGCTCGGATTCTGCTGGTTTCCCTTTTTCTTCTACGAGCAGTTCGTCTGCTTGGTCTTGCCAGATATCAAGGTTTGGTGTGTTGTCAAGCATAGAACGCCATTGCCATATGAACTTCCCGCGGTCACATTGTGCGCGAGGACTCCACATGGCAGGTCCCTTTGAGCGGTTCAGCATGCGGAACTGTATCGCCGTAGCATCGGTCACCAGTCCCATCATTCCGCCCAAAGCGTCAATCTCCCTCACAATTTGGCCCTTGGCAATGCCGCCAACTGCGGGGTTGCAGCTCATCTGTGCAATTTTGTTCATGTCCATTGTCACGAGGCAAGTCTTTGCCCCCATGTTGGCACTTGCACATGCTGCTTCGCATCCTGCGTGGCCACCGCCAATGACAATCACATCGTATTTCAGAATCATAAATAAACAAACCTTATGCCGTGCAAAATTACTAAAAGTTTTGCAAATATGTATCTTATTCTCATTTTTTGATTAATTAGCACTTAAATGTTAACAAATACTAATTCGTGCAAGCTCTTTTATCGTTGAGTTTTCTTAATTACAGGTTTCATAGATATGCTTTTTGCATCATGAAAAACGTCCTTTCTCAATGCGATTGATGTCCTTTCGTCGTTCCAAATGGCATCTTTCGTGGCATGAAAGACCATCTTTCGTTGTACCGTTAACAAGAAGTAAGCCTGTGTTTACTATTGAAAAATTGAATATTTTCTGTTTTTTTCTACTCCAAATATTTGAATATTCATTAATTTATGGTATATTTGCACCGTAAAACATACTCAACAATACCTAAATCAAGGTATTGCTCGTCTGCAAAATGTCATTATTTAGCATGCAAGGGAAACCGAGTTTAAATTAAATTCTAATATTAAATAATTCAAAATCAATCATTTATGTGGTTAATTAATTCATCTATTGGAAGGAAGGTCGTGATGTCTGTCACTGGCATCTGCCTCATCCTTTTCTTGACTTTCCACTGTGCAATGAACGTTGTTGCGCTCTTTTCTGGAGCGGGTTACAACATGATTTGCGAACTGTTGGGGTCTAACTGGTATGCCGTTGCCGCCACTTGTGGTTTGGCTGCATTGGCATTGATTCACATCTTCTACGCTTTCTGGTTGACGATGCAGAACCGCAAGGCTCGCGGTCCTGAGCGTTATCACGAGACAGCACGCAGAAGTGAGGTGTCATGGGCTTCTCAGAACATGCTCGTTTTGGGTATTATCATTCTTCTGGGCTTGCTTCTCCACCTCTACAACTTCTGGTATAACATGATGTTTGCCGAGCTGGTTGGCATGGAAGGTTTGGCTCATGGTCCTGCCGATGGTTTCGGTTGGATTAAGGAGACATTCTCAAATCCTGTTTTCGTGGTGCTTTATGTCATCTGGCTTGTTGCTATTTGGTTCCATCTCTCTCACGGTTTCTGGAGCGCTATGCAGACACTCGGTGTGAACGGAAAGATATGGTTCAAGCGTTGGAAGGTTATCGGTTTGATTTACGTCACCGTGCTTATGGCGTTGTTCCTCATCGTTGTTCTCGCCTTTGCTTTTGGCATTGCCCCAAGCCTTTGCTGTGGCGCATGTGCCTAATGGCATAGAATGAGAATTAGAACAATTGTAAATTGTAAATTCGAAAATCGTAAATTACATTATGACAAAGACATTAAATTCAAGGATTCCAGAAGGCCCAGTGGCCGAGAAATGGACTAATTATAAAGCACATCAGCGTCTGGTGAACCCAAAGAACAAGCTGAAGCTCGACGTTATCGTCGTAGGTACAGGTTTGGCAGGTGCCAGTGCTGCCGCTTCTCTTGGAGAGATGGGTTTCAACGTGCTTAACTTCTGCATTCAAGACTCTCCGCGCCGCGCTCACTCTATCGCAGCTCAGGGTGGTATCAATGCAGCAAAGAACTATCAGAACGACGGTGACTCGGTTTATCGTCTGTTCTACGATACTGTCAAGGGTGGTGACTACCGTGCTCGTGAGGCAAATGTTTACCGCTTGGCAGAGGTTTCTAACAATATCATCGACCAGTGCGTGGCTCAGGGTGTGCCTTTCGCACGTGAGTATGGCGGCATGCTTGCCAACCGTTCGTTCGGTGGTGCTCAGGTGAGCCGTACTTTCTATGCAAAGGGTCAGACAGGTCAGCAGTTGCTGCTCGGTGCTTATTCTTCGCTGATGTGTCAGGTAAACGCAGGCAAGGTGAAGCTTTACACCCGCTATGAGATGGAAGATGTGGTTATTGTTGATGGCCGTGCACGCGGTATCATCGCAAAGAACCTCGTATCAGGACAGCTCGAGCGTTTCTCAGCAAATGCCGTTGTAATCGCTACTGGCGGATACGGAAACACCTATTTCCTCTCTACCAACGCTATGGGTTGCAACTGTACAGCAGCTGTTCAGTGCTTCCGCAAGGGTGCTTACTTTGCAAATCCTTCTTACGTTCAGATTCACCCGACATGTATTCCTGTACACGGTGACAAGCAGTCAAAGCTTACGCTCATGTCTGAGTCTCTGCGTAATGATGGCCGTATCTGGGTTCCTAAGAAGCTGGAGGATGCTAAGGCATTGCAGGCAGGCACAAAGAAGGGTAGCGATATTCCTGAAGAAGACCGCGACTACTATCTCGAGCGCCGCTATCCAGCATTTGGTAACCTCGTTCCTCGTGACGTTGCGAGCCGCGCAGCCAAAGAGCGTTGCGACAAGGGTTATGGCGTTAACAATACCGGTCTTGCCGTATTCCTCGACTTCTCTGAGTCTATCGAGCGTCTCGGCATCGATATCGTTCGCCAGCGCTACGGCAACCTCTTCGACATGTACGAGGAGATTACCGACGTTAATCCAGGCGAACTGGCTAACGAAATCAACGGAGTGAAATATTACAACCCGATGATGATTTTCCCGGCAATCCACTACACAATGGGTGGTATCTGGGTTGACTATGAGCTGCAAACCACTATCAAGGGTCTGTTTGCTATCGGCGAGTGCAACTTCTCTGATCATGGTGCTAACCGACTCGGTGCTTCTGCACTTATGCAAGGTCTGGCAGACGGTTACTTCGTATTGCCTTACACCATCCAGAATTATCTCGCTGACCAGGATGTATGGCCACGCATTTCTACCGATCTGCCAGAGTTTGACGAGGCAGAGAAGGGTGTTAACGCTGAGATTGACCGACTGATGGGCATTCAGGGCAAGCGTTCTGTTGACTCTATCCATAAGGAATTGGGTCACATCATGTGGGAACACGTGGGTATGGGACGTACTGCCGAGGGTCTGAAGGAAGGCATCGAGCTCATCAAGAAACTGAAGAAAGAGTTTGACACCAACCTCTTTATCCCTGGAAAGAAAGAAGGTCTCAACGTGGAACTTGACAAGGCTATCCACCTGCGCGACTTCCTCCTCATGGGCCAGCTTGTTGCTTACGATGCACTTCACCGTAACGAGTCTTGCGGTGGTCACTTCCGCGAGGAATACCAGACCGAGGAAGGTGAGGCAAAACGTGACGATGAGAACTTCTTCTATGTTGGTTGCTGGGAGTATCAGGGCGACGATACCGCTGCTCCTGAGCTCATCAAGGAACCACTTGAGTATGAGGCAATCAAGGTACAAACGAGAAATTATAAGAATTAATTAGTAAATTAGGGTGTAGGTCGTTTAGTCGTTTAGGGATATTAGCAATGGAGACTCACAAGGACTTACGTGTTTGGCAGCAGAGTATGGAGATGGTGACATCAATATATCTGATGACCAAAACCTTTCCAAAAGAAGAACTCTTCGGATTGGTTGCGCAAATGCATCGTGCTGCAGTCTCGGTCCCCTCTAATATTGCTGAAGGCTATGCAAGAGGCACAGATAGAGAAAAACTGCATTTCCTGCGTATCTCTTCTGGCTCAATATCTGAAATAGAAACTCAATTAATGCTGAGTTTAAATTTAGGATATATCGGTCAGGAAACTTACGATGAATTATCAGAATTGATAACATCCATATGGAAACAGTTGAACTCTCTGATAAGTTTCTTAAAAAACAGAATGTCTCCTCAAGAGCAGTTGCCATTTTAATCCCAAACGACCGAACGACGAATTCCCCAAACGACCAATAGTTATGGCTAAAAATATTTCATTCACATTACATTTCTGGCGCCAGAACGGACCAAGAGAAGAAGGCCACTTCGACACACGCCAGATGAAGGATATTCCTGATGACACCTCGTTCCTTGAGATGCTCGATATTCTCAACGAGGAACTCATCAACGAGGGAAAAGAACCTTTCGTGTTCGACCACGACTGCCGCGAGGGTATCTGCGGTATGTGCTCACTCTATATCAACGGACATCCACACGGACCGGCAACAGGAGCAACAACGTGTCAGCTCTATATGCGCCGTTTCGAGGATGGACAGGACATTTGGGTTGAGCCTTGGCGCTCTGCTGCATTCCCTGTAATTAAGGACTGTATGGTTGACCGCGGTGCATTCGATAAGATTATCGCTGCTGGCGGTTACAATACCATCCGTACAGGTCAGGCACAGGATGCCAATGCCATCCTTATTCCAAAGGAAGATGCAGACGAGGCAATGGACGCTGCAAGCTGCATCGGTTGCGGTTGTTGCGTAGCAGCCTGCAAGAACGGCTCTGCAATGCTCTTCGTGTCATCTAAAGTGTCACAGCTTGCTCTGCTCCCACAGGGACGTCCAGAGGCAGCAAAGCGCGCCAAAGCAATGGTTATGAAGATGGAGGAACTCGGTTTCGGTAACTGTACCAATACCCGCGCTTGCGAGGCAGAATGTCCGAAGAACGAGTCAATCTCTAACATTGCGCGTCTGAACCGTGAGTTCATCACAGCGAAATTCAAAGATTAAGGATTTACCTGTATAATACGTATTGTTGCACCCTTCTTTTTAGGTAAAGAGGGTGCAACTTTTTTGTTTAAGAATGTGAGCGGGATGACAAAAAAGATTTGCAATTATATACAATGGTACTCTGAATAATATTATTTGTCATAAGGCAATAGAGATAATAAGCAAAATATACTAGAAATTACAAAAAGACCTCACCACCTCACTTTTATACTTATAACCCCTGTGTTTATAAGGGTTTCAGGGAGGGAGGTGTTTGCCAAACAGGTCACTCAACACCTCACTCAACAGGTCACTTTTTATATAATGAATGTCAAGAAGCAAGTATTATCGAAAATTCGCCATACAGAAATAAAATGAGGGAGGTGTTAGGTGAGGTGTTGAGTGACCTGTTTGGCAAACACCTCCCTCCCTGAAACCCTTGTAATCAAAGGGAATTCGAGAAGTAAAGTGAGGTGGTGAGGTCTTTTTCAATATTGATATATACATTCAAATTATAGCAGTTATATAATTTAAATGATTGCCGAAAAGGAAACAACAGCCAATAAGTATGGTTTATAAATCCCATTTATGTACTATTGAATTTCAAGAAGACACAAGTGACAAAACAAAGTTAATAACTTTGTCTTGAGTTTAGATATGTTGGGGGAAACGAATGGTTATGATGTAGAATGTCAGCACTCGCTTTTGAGCCGCTCACGGCATTGCTCCAGGATGGTGGTGAGGTCGCTTATGGTCTCTGCCCTCAGCATTGCTATGCGTGTCTGACGGAAGTCGGGGATACCCTTGAATATGGGTGACGCTGCAAGATGACGACGTGTATGGAGAATAGCACGCAGTTCGTTGCGTGGGTCATCATCACCTCGCTCCTTACGGATATGTTCCATATTGATGTGTAGTTGCTCCAGAAGGATGTCAATCTTGTCGTCGAGGGTGAGAGGGGGTGTATGGTAGGTGTTGGGTGATTGGTGATGGGTGGTGGTTTCCCCGATGGGTAGTTGTCCTTCCTCACTCTTCGCTCCTTCTTCCTCAAAATAATCATTTATTTCCTTGAAAATCCAAGGGCGACCGAAGGTTGCCCGGCCTATCATAACCGCATCCACACCATAGCGGTTGAAGGCATTGAGAGCCTCCTCGGGCGATGTGATGTCTCCGTTGCCGATGATGGGGATATGAATGCGCGGGTTGTTCTTTACCTCTCCTATGAGAGTCCAGTCGGCATCGCCTGTGTACATCTGTGAGCGGGTACGCCCGTGTATTGTCAGCGCTTGTATGCCGCAGTCCTGCAGCTGTTCTGCGAGCGTGGTTATTATGAGTTGCTGGCTGTTCCATCCCAGTCGTGTCTTCACCGTTACAGGAGTTTTGACCGCCTTCACCACCTCGCGTGTGATGTCGAGCAATAAGGGTATGTTCTGCAACATTCCTGCACCAGCACCCTTGCCAGCCACTTTCTTCACAGGGCAGCCAAAGTTAATATCTATGACATCTGGATGCGCTTCTGCCTCAACAATCTTTGCCGCCTCAACCATCTGCGGCACGTCGCGCCCGTAAATCTGAATGCCCACGGGCCGCTCAGCATCGTCGATGGTTAGTTTGCTCACCGTGCTCTTCACAGAACGCACAAGAGCCTCGGCAGAGACGAATTCGGTATAAACCATAGAGGCACCGAAACGTTTGCATAGACGGCGGAATCCGATGTCTGTCACGTCTTCCATCGGGGCGAGAAACAACGGTTTGTCTGGGAAAGATATGTTGCCAATATTCATCGTTCGTATGTTATCAATTATCCATTATTAGTTTCCCAGCAGATGATATGTGCCTCCTGCGAGCACTTTCACCACCCCTTTTAGTTCCAACTCGAAGAGGATGGCGGTGAGACGGGCAACAGGGAGGTTCGATGTCACCGACAGCATGTTTATCTGCTGGTCGTTCTGCTTTTGCAAGGCACCAACAATCTGCATTTCCTCAGGCGAGAGTGAAGGGAACAGTTGCCGCTCGATGCCCTTTTGACGTGCTTCGTTCAACTGTGCGTCTGTAATCCAGCCCATTGCCTCAACAAAGTCTTGCGCCGATGTTATCAGCGCAGCACCGTTGTTGCGGATAAGGTTGTTGCATCCCTCGCTGTACTCGTCGCCCACTCTGCCGGGGAAAGCGAAGACATCGCGGTTATAATCGCGCGACAGACGTGCAGTTATCAGACCTCCTCCACGCGCAGCACTCTCCACGAGGATGCAGGCATCGCTCATGCCTGCCACAATGCGATTGCGGCGCACGAAGTTCACTTTGTCGGCGTTGGTTTGCGTGAAGAACTCCGTAAGCAGTCCTCCCTGCGAAATCATCTTTACAGCAGTTTCTCGATGACGCGGAGGATATATCTGGTCAAGGCCATGCGCCAGCACGCCCACCGTCTCGTAACCGTTTTCCAAGGCGGCACGATGGGCATTGATGTCCACGCCGTATGCCAGTCCACTCACTATCAACAACTGCGGACAAAGTGATTTCAAGTCACGCACAAAGCGACTTATCACATCCTTACCGTAGGCCGTGCAATGGCGCGTCCCCACGATGTTTATCACTCGTTGCTGATTAAGGTCGGCATTGCCGCGATAGAACAGCATCAGCGGAGCATCGTCGCATTCACGCAAACGGGCAGGGTAGTGCTCATCATTCATCGGCAACGGCTGTATGCCGTGTTTCTGGCAGAACTCCAACTCTGCCTCGGCACGTGCTTTGGCTTCATCTATATTTCGCAGTCCATTTACCAGTTTCTCCGATGCATCGGGGAATATATCCCTGATATTTGCATGATGCTCAATAATAGTTTGTGCGTTGCCCAACTCACGATACATGAGTGTGAGCCCCGAAAGACTAAAATAGTTGATGCGCATCAGCGTCATCGCAGCTATAACCTCATTCATAATCTATAATTGTTTTTCTAGATTTTCTAGACCATCTAGATTATCTAGGCTTTTTCAAAGATAGTCTTTAAATGCCTCGTCATATTCAGGCGATTGCCCCAGTCTGCCATTTACAAGGCACACCAGTTCTACCTTCGCCCTGAGACTTATCTTGTTGTCTTCAGCACGCAGGATGTCTTGATGGAACACATATTTAATGCCCTCCTTGGTGATGTGCAATCGTGAGATAAACTCATCATCGGTGCGCAGCGGCACCTTATATTGCAATGTCATGCGCGCCACAACGGCATCAATACCTCTGTTATGCATCTCTGCGAAACTTAGTCCACAGTGTTTCAAGAACAGGTGACGCGTGTGCTCAAGGTAATGCAGATAGTTGGCATTGTTCACTATGCCCTCGATGTCACACTCATAGTCGCGCACCTCCATGCGTGTTTCAAATATTTTCTCGTTAGCCATATACTATTGTTTCTTCATATATTCATAGCCTATCCTGCACCTAAGGCACTCCTTGCGGTCGCAATACTCCTTTTTAAGTTGTATCAGCGCCTGACTGTCGCCTGCATTCTGCACGTCAATGCCACACTCGTGCCACATTCGTGTTATGTAGTTGTTCTCTGCCTTCAGTTCTTCGAGCATGTCAAAAGCTCTGTCGCAGTAGGCATCTTTCTGCTTATGACGTCCGTAAGCAAAGAGAACGGGGATGGCGGTGTTTATTATAATAAGGTTGATGGATGCTTGCGAGAGTGCTTTCTCGGTTTTGCAACTGGTGCTTCCGAAGGTGTAATGCGTCTCCCAGTATGGTGTGACATGTGTTTGCAGCATCTTCTGCAGGTCCTTTGTTGTCTCGCACTCGAGTAGACGGCTAAGTTCGGTGCGGTGTTCAACGTATAGTGTGACAAGCTGAGATAGACGAATGTGCGGGAAGTTCTGTGGTCTGAGACGCAGGAATCTCCACATATTGACGTCCATAGGCTGCAACTGGAACTTATGCGACAGGTAGAGATATTCGTTGCGGAGTTTGGTGAAATAGCCTTCTGTCATCGCTTCTTCCTGATAATGCTCAGGAATTGCCGATGGTTCTAGAAGTCCTGCCTGTCCGAAGAAGAACGCCTCCACTTGGAAAGGGTCGTCGCGATGATGTCCCACCTGCGAGAGAGGGATGTGTTTTGCCCACGTTTCAAAGGCTTCTCCATTCACACCAAAGCCGAAATTACGGGCAAGAGTCATGAAATAGGCTGCCTCCCACGAGCCTTCTGCTTGCTCCAGACGTTTTGCTATGGCCTGCGTCTTCTGCTCCAGACGCTCGGTCTGCAGCGCGCTCATCCAACTGTGTATTTGCAGTCGGGAGAGTTGCGGCACTATCTTGTAGCATCGCGGGTACTTGTCTTCACGAAGCAATTCCTCGTAGTGTTCCCTGACATAAGGTGGAACGCTGAGTTGCATCTGTGGGATTGTGTTGCCCGCCTGTGTGGTTACGTCTCCATTGATTACCTCAGCCACGTGAAGCACCACGTTGTTGTATGCTGCATCCTTGTCGTGTCCATGCAAAAACCAGTCGGAAGAACGGTCGTGAATCTCCACATTACCCACCCACAACGTGCCGTCTATCTTCACCTTGGCATTGAAGAAGTCGGGACCTGCATTATGATTGTGCAGCCCCGGGTCAATCACCTCCACGCTTTTCCCGTCGGTGGTGACCAGTTCTTTCAACGGAAACATCTTGTGTTTCCAACAATAGTGCAGCAGCAACTCCATCGTATTATCATGCTATTAGGATGTGACAAAGGTACAAATATTTATTATAATTACCAAGCAAATAAAATAGGGATTATATACTATTTTACCCCATCGGGCTGAAAGTCCGCTAATAACACAAAGGTGAACAAGAAATGTGAATAAAGCAAACAGATAACAACTGTAATTAAAAATAAATATTTACTGCATCAACCAGCATTATAAATAAGACCGTAGGAGGTCAACTGAAATCAATAAAAAAAACACCAAAAATATTACCGGCAATTGGTAATGTTGTTACCGATGGCTGGTAGGGTTGTTACCACTATCTGGTAAGGAGACTACCGATGGCTGGTAGGGAGGCTACCAGTGGCTGGTAAGAGGATTACCAAAAATTGACGACGAGTTTGGTAAAATTTGGAGCATCGACATCTCTGAACTTCCGTTTTATGAAGTCCCCAAAACATAAGCTTTCATTTTTGTTGCAAAATCAATATATTGCGATGAAACCAATTTTTCAGTACTTAATACTTCTTTCCCATTATTCTCTTGATATGACAGATTAATACCATCATCCATTATTGAATATTTATCAATGATGATATCCAACAATTCCACTGAATGCTTTTTTTCACCTGCCACAAAATATAATACTGGCAATAATCTTTCTTCAATTCTAAAAACCTTAGGCAACAATCCGTTTTCGTAATCAAGGAGTAGTGATTTAATTTCAGAATACCTATTAAGAATAGGGAAAACATATTGTTCGGCAGTCTTAAGAATATCATCCAAAACTAGCGGTGTATTTGTCCTCTCGTCAATCACATCTACACTCCATTCTTTAAATTTCTTATCAGCAAGTAAGTATCCAGTATTTCCTCCAATTTGCGGTACTTGGAAATCCCCTATTTCCTTGATAATCATTTCTACTTTTGGAAAATCTATAAAGAAATTCAAATAGCATGTCCCTTTCGTTGTATATCCAAAAGAAAGGGATAACTTGGCATCATTAGCATATTTGGAAAAGCGGGCAAATCTGTCTTTAGAATACCCATTCCGCATCATTTTCTCTTGGAAAAAAGTATTGTTTTCTATCTTTTTCATATTAATAATAATGTATAACTGTTGCACGGAAATTTCCCATATATAGCTTATGCATAGGCACTATATTCAGGATGCAAAGGTAATGTTTTCTTGTCTATAATCCAAGTATCTTATGCCCCCATAAGAGGAAAAAGAGTATCAGGACGAAGGCGAAACTTCCGAGATACACCCACAAAGCCTTGCGCTGCTCCTTCTTTGATTGCCTGCGGAACTTCTTTTCGTTCTTGTCGGTACCAACAAGACCTACCATGGCGAACATACATACAGATGCAAGTACTATTATCACCCAACCAATTGGCACAACATTCCATCGCCCAATATAGTATCCCCACCAACATTTTCAGAAACGAGGGAGATATTCTTCATCAACTTTGAAAGTCCGCTTTTCTTCTACCCATTTCTTAATATTCTCATAATAAGAGGTGTACGCCCTTAATCCTTCTGTATCATCTTCTGTCAACTCATCATACTTTTCAAGGATTCGTTTCTGCTTTTCTTCTTCAATCTTTAGTCGCTCTTCTATATAACTGAATGCCTTTTCAAATTCCCTATTTAAATAATATGCAAATGGAACATAATACCAAAGGTCAGTTACATTCAGTACATTGTAGAATTTCAGTCTTATCGGACAAGTATAAATGGATTTCTGGGTGTTAAACATGTCGAATACCTGCTTGACTTTTTCTTTATACAACTTGTCAAACTCTGCAATGTTTTCTTCCATAGGTCGATCCCCTATAAATTCAACCTGCATCAGATACTCGTCTTCCAAAACATTAATATAGGCTGGACTTACTTTCGTGTTTCTTAAATCAACATTACCACCTGTGACTTCATAAATAATCTCATTTAGAGAATTAGAAATCACGGTAACAAAGGTTCTAAGATAAAAGTAGCGAGCACGGGAACAGGTTGCTTCTGCGAATCCTATACAATGCTTAACATCGTCGTTGACGGCTCGAATATAAGAATAATCTTTCGCATAATACTTGAATCCCAAAGGATAAAGATATCCTTTCAGGGCTTTCTCTGTTTCTCTTCTGAATGTCATAATTATATATACTTTATTTTTGGAACCAATACATATCAAACGACCAATCTGCAATGTTGCGTGGTACGCCCCTGGGATACAATTTGTTTGCAGCAGCACCGTAAGGAACAATCTTTACATTCCTTCCTTGCAACAATGCTGGAATTGTTGTCTTTTGATTTAACGTAAGTCTCGGGTTGGCACCAGATTTCACTTCCACAATATGTAGCACTCCATCTTTATCTATATAAGACCAATCTGCACGGTACGTTGTTCCGTTGATTTTGTAATACACTTCTTTGACAAAGTTTAATTCACCTTTGGCAGTTCTAATATCCTGAACCACAAGCCTTTGTCCAAACTCACCCCTTTCAAATGAAGTCATACCTTTCCATACATCATCCTCAGGGAGCCGTCCATGTTCAATATGTAAACTCTCGTTTGATGTATCTTGGTAAAGTCTTCGTAATGTAGGGTTTCCGTTATTTTTCGTCTCAAGGGTAATAGTTTCAGGAGAGTCTGGAAGATTTAACTCAGCAACAACTGCAGGTGTGGAAACAATCTTTTTCCCTGTCCAGAAATTACCTCCATAAGAAACTGCCTGACACCCTTGTATACATCCGCACGTCATGGCTGTAATGACACCGCTTGCCATAATATCTCTAAGAGATGGCATGGATGTCCCAAACGCGAGATGGTTTCCATAACCCTCAACTGCTGCACCTACGGTTCCAATGGCAAAGCCAGACACAGCACCGCCAATGAAACCTCCTCCGGCAAATGGTGCCAGCCACATTCCAACAGCAGCGCTTGCAACTCCGGCTACTGCGCCAATGCCTGTAGCCATAAGAAAATCTCCTGCGTCGTGGATGTTACCGTTATATGCCTGAATCCCGACATTAATTGCAGCGCCAACTAATGCTGCTGCCACAAACCATGCTATCTCCCCGCTAGGATCAGTGTATTTCAACGGGTTGTTCAGGCAGTAACTGTAGCGGTTGAAACTCTGCGAGAAGTCGGGCATCTGAATGTAATTGTCAGGACTGAAGAAGCGACCGAGCATGGAGTCGTAAAGCCTGCCGTTCATGTTGATGATGCCGAACTCTGGCAACATCTCGTGACCGGTGTAGCCACGATGCAGCCCGATGGAGTCTATTGTCACTGTCTGATTGCCCCATGCATCGTATGACGCAGAAAAGACCTTCGTTCCCTTGTCATTGACAACAGTGAGGATGCTCCCGAGGTTGTCGGTGAAAGCGAGATATGGCTTGAACATGCCATTCTCCTTAATTATAATGGTGTTGCCGTCAAGATAGTAGAACTCACGAGTGTTACCGTCCTCGGTAATCTTCTCGTAATCGCCCGCATATATGGTAGTTCTTGACAAGTCGCCGTTGGTTGTAAGCGACGAAATCCAGCGTTCCATGTCTGGACCATAGACGAAGTCCATACTCTTGCCACTGCCCTCGTCCTCAATTGTTTGTATCTTACCAAAGTCGTTGAACTCCGTAATGAGTGTGCTTGACGGTATTTTGCCATGTGCATTGTCAACAGACATCACGGCATGCGGCTTGAAGTCATTGCTATATGCGTAGTTACCTATGCCCGTCTTTGAGAGGATGTTGCCATTAGGTGCATAGGTAACGGCCATGGTTTCTTCCATCTCGTCAACTGTGGCGGTTACCGATGTGGCGGCGCATTCGCTTACCGACACGAGCCGGTCAAGACTGTCATAGCCGAAGACCTCCATATCCATGTCCTTCCGCTTGCGGGCTAAAAGGTTGCCTGTCACGGGGTCGTAGTACTGTTCTTGCTTGTCAATATAGATTGTCGTGGGGTCAAAGTAGATTTTGTCAACCTTGCCCATAAGACCTATTCCTGCAGGCTTAATAACAGGCTTAATGATTTGCATAAGGCCAGCCTCCTTCTCGAACCCGTTGGCATCTTTCGTCCTTTTTACAAAGAGACTGTCGCTGAGGAATGTTGTCTTTGTGGAAAGTCCGTTATAGTCGCTCAACTTATAAATAGTCTTGCCGTCAGCACTTGTCTGCGTCTTGAAGCCGTAGTTGTCGTACTGATATGAAACTTCAAGCCCTCCGGGATAGGTAGTCTTTGCCAGACGGTTATTGTTATCGTATTCGTTGGAGAAGATGTAGTTCCCATGTCCTGCGATGCTCCTTTTTTCTGTGAGCACACGTCCGTAACGGTCGTAAGTGTATTCCACGGAGTTGTCCCCCATAGTACTTCTCTTCAGCCGCAGCAACTCATTGCCAGACGTGCCGTAGGTGTTGACTATGGTGTTTTCCCCTATCTGCACTTCAGACAAACGCCCCAGGTCATCGTACGTGTTTGTCGTTACGATGCCTCTTGCATCTGTCTGTGCCAGCAATTTCCCGTCGGCAGCATATTCGTAGGTCGTGCTGCCTGCGTCGGGGTCGGTCAGTGAGGTCTGGTTGCCAGCCTCGTCGTATGCCATGCTCACTGCGGAGCCGTTAGTCGTGACACTTGCAGGCTTGCCGTTAGAGTTATATACATAACTCACTGTGTTGCCAGTTGGGTCGGTGGATTCCTTAATGTTGCCCCATGCATCATAGGTTTTTGTATAGTCGCGCCCTCCGACAGAGGTTGTCACCGTGCGGTTTCCGTAACTGTATGTCGTTTCCTTCCCTGTGCTTAACCTGTCGCTGACGATGCGTCCGCGATTGTCGTATGTGCGGCTCTCCGTGATGTTCTGTTGCCCGTGAATTTTGTTTATCTCTGAAACGAGTCCTTTGTTGTTGTATGTTGTCTCTTTGGACACAAGTACGTTCTTTGGTCCAAAGGACTTTTGCTGTATTTCGTGTCCTGCGTTGTCATACCATGTCAGCACCCAGGGACTTCCTGTAACGGATTTCATGACGTAGTATTTCCTGCTGTAGTCCTCTCCCCATCCAGTCCTGATTTCTGTCTCCGTTCCGTCGGGAGTCAATGTCGATGTGAGCCTGCCCCAATTGTCATAGGTGTGAGTGGTTGTAAGTGCGTTTGTCGCGTCAGTGATGTCGCTTTCTGTAAGCACGTTGCCCCAGATGTCGTGTGTGTACGAGGTGACATCGGCCGCAGGGATACTGTAAGTCTTGGTGACAAAGCGGCCGCTTGTGTCATACTCGCTGTATGTCGTGATCGGCTTTACGCCCGTTCCTGTCGTGACAGAAGACAGTGTGTTGCCATAGGTGTCGTAGGTGGCTGTGGTGGTAAGTTCCATAGATGTGCCGCTGTTTCCCACTGTTGTCAGGATGTTTCCGCGGTCATCGTATGTATAGGTCGTAATGGCGGAAAATGGCGCAGTGTCGTCGGCATGCTTTTGTGTCATCGTCATGACAGTGGGAAGCCAAACACCAGACTTCTGCTGGAATCCTGAATACTCAGCCTTTTTATACATGTTGCTGCCGTCATTGCTCACGGTCTGGTCTGTAATTACGCCCTTATCCGTGTCGTAGTGGGTTGTGGTTGTGGCGGTGTTGCCGTCGAAATCGGTTGTTACCCTTGATGACTCGTAAGCGAAATAAGTGTTTCCTACGTTCACGACAGACATTGTGGATATGGCTGTAGCCACCGCTTCGGAAACGGTTCTGGTTTCTTTTGTCGTGGAAGGAATCCACCTGTTGGTGTTCCAACTTGTGATGCTTGTCGTTGACGTTTCTCCTGTGGCGGTGTTATTTCTCGACATCTCGGAAAAGCCCAGAGCCCCTGCTCCGGCCAAGTGTATTTTGAAGTCCTTATAGGAATAATTGACTGTCTGACTTCCAGCAGCGCCATTTGTGGATGTTGTGCTTTTCACCACAGATAAAGGAAGGGTGTATGTATTCACCGGGTACTGGCTGTTGGTGCCAGAGGTCCTTGAATAGACGGCAGGGTTTGTTGTGTATGAGTAACTGATATCGGTGGAGTTGCCCATGCTGTCAGTGATTTTCGTAACCTTACCTGTCTGTGACAAGTCTGTAGAGTTCTTATAGACATTTATCACGTTTTCTGTTAATGTGTCGTCTGTACTCAGCAGATTACTGCCATAGTTCGCCAGTTCTAAATGGCCATCTCCATTGAAATCACCAAGGAAAATATAACTTTCCTTCGCGTCATCCTCACGAAACTTAACTATACTGTCGCCGAGTATGAGCGTAGTGCCGTTGGAGTAGAGCGTTCTGACTTCAGTATATGCATATTGGTCTTTCATGTACCACGGCTTGCACACCATTACGTCGGAACGTCCGTCGTGGTCTATATCCCACACCCTTACTGCAAATTTATCATCGTCATTACTTGTTCTATGGTTTCCCATTCCGATGTCATCTGTTGCCGTGCATGTAAAGGTGCCATCACCATTGTTACGCGCAACCCATAGCCATGTCTCCTTGTTCCTGTAATAGACAAAGTCAAGAAGCCCGTCGCCGTCAAAGTCGCCCTGTTCCATGCGCCACTGTTCTTCCAGTCCGTCACTGCTATAACAATTCTGCTCAGAGAATTTCTGTATGTTTTCATTGCCGCCATTATTGTAGTAAATTTTGTACCCGCCTTTATATAGAATGATTATGTCAATGAGACCATCATTGTTATAATCGCCAGAAAACATTTTCAATGGTTCTTGGGGAAGACTCACGGTAAACTCCGTATTGTCTATACTTGTGTTGACACCGTCTTTCAATATGACAGCAGGATATGTCCCGTTCTTTTTGACTTGGTCAACACATATTATATCATCTTTGCCATCACCATCTGTGTCGAAACAAGCCAGTAGAGGAATCTTTTCTTTTGAAGTTATTGGCACATTGATTCTGGATGAGTTGCTTACTGTCCTAGTACATAAATCATATCCCGAAATCATGTGTAGTTCAACTACATTCCATTCTCCATCGGAATAATTATGAAAAGGTACAATTATATCATTGAAGCCATCTCCGTCAAAATCTAAAGTTGAGAATCCTTCAAATATAGAAGTCGTTCCACAGAATGAAGACTGACAGGGAAGGGGAAATTTTATTGGGTTTAAAAAAGATAAATCTCCAGTTGAAGAAATGCTACTTTGGCTTACATGCAAGATTGTTTTAGAAATACTATTGCCTTCATACGATGAGATTTTTATAATATCGCTAACACCATCCCTATTAATGTCTGTGGAAAAGAAGTATTTGTCTTTTTCTTTCTCTAATTCTCCTCCGTCTGATGTATCTGTGCTTATTTGGGAAAGAAACACATTTCTCGCAGGCAGGAAGCCCCAGTTAAAGCAGACTGGTTTTAGGCTTTCCCCACTACTGTTCTTTTCTTGAACGGAAACGAGGCGGGCGAACTTGTTCGTACTCTGGTCTGTGTGAGTGTCGTATGTTAGCAGGTACTGTCTGTACGTCTTGTTGTTACATGAAGATGTTATGGATGATATGCACTTGTCAATCATCCCCTTCTTACCTTCAATGTTAAAAACGTATGGAGAGACACCGATGCTCTGATATTCGAAATCTATTCTGCAAGTGATACCTCTGTCCTTGTTCTTGTTCGTTCCGTAAACAATAGATGTAAGATAGGCATAGAGGTTGCTTACAGAGTAAGTGTATGTAATGTAATTCCCGTGAACGTCTTCTATCCTGTTTACATTCCATGATGCAATATGCTGGATGCCATTGCTGTTGGTATAAATTAAACGTGAACAACCATCATGACCATATTGGTAAATCTTACCGTCACTCGTCTTTACTTCAAACCATGTGGTCGCGGATGTGTCGCTATATGTACCATGTGCTATTACTTTTGTGTATGGGTCTCCTTCGAGGCAGTATGTAGCACCTTCCTGACATGCATTGCCTGACACAAGAACCAAACGTTTGCCGTCGAGAAACAAAAAGTCGTCCGCAGTATAGTTGACACCTCCTATGCTGCCGTTGTTGTTAAACAAAGTCTTGCTCCCTTTGGTGATTGAGGAAATTCCTGTTACAGTGAATCCGTAACCAGCCATTCCGTAACATGCACTTTGGCTGCTGTATTTCAAACCTATCTGGGGAGTGAGACTTCCACCGTTTGGACAACTTATAGGCAAACTGTACTCTGCCGCTCCAACTCCATTCACGACAAAACTACCTGACGTGTTCCCTACGTCGTAATTGCTGGAAACGTTGGGTATTCCTGGGTTGAAGGGATTTACGGTTGGTGTGTTAGGGTCAGTAGGTCCTTCGATGTCAATAAAAGAATCATCTACCTTTAGTGAATCTTTGGGTATAATGGGTTCTCCTGGCTCTATCGGCTTGTGTGGCAGGCTGTTTGTGCCAGCGGTAG
The DNA here is from genome assembly GCA_900315095.1 of uncultured Prevotellaceae bacterium. Lineage (GTDB taxonomy): Bacteria > Bacteroidota > Bacteroidia > Bacteroidales > Bacteroidaceae > Prevotella. The sequence goes on from OMXS01000001.1 coordinate 205,946, forward strand.
ATATACTGTCGCCTATATAATACGCATAGGAAACTGACTGGTAGAAAGCAAATATTGCTAAAACAAATATTTTGTATATAGTGTGTTTGCTTATTTTTTTGCGATTCTCCATGTTGTCGGTATTCCATTTATGGTTATATTAAGCAGATAGACATTGCGAGGAAGGCTTCTGAGGTCAACAGTGTTTTCAGAAGTAATGATTCGTTGTCTGAACACCTCTGCACCACTTGTTGTGCATACTGAGATAATGCCTTCGTCTGTTGGCAGCAAGCGAAGCACTTGGACGTTAATTCTTCCTGATGTACTCGAAGTGATTCTTATTGACTTTTCACCGAGCATGTCATGGAAAGAGGTATTCTTTCCAGGTTTTTTGCCCGATGCCTTTGCTGCTTGCACTATGACAATTTCCCGTTTCACCCTGTTCCCTGCTTCGTCGTAAGCATAACCAACTCTGTCTTGGGCGAAAGTTGAAATGACAGATGTTGCAAAGGCAAATAAAAATAATAACTTTACTTTTTTCATTTTGAAAAAGATAATACTAAAGAATAGATGATAAGGATATGACAGATTTTTTCAGATGCAAAGTTAATGGTTTTTCTTTTGTCATACAAAACTTTCAGTTGTTTTCTTTTTTATAGTTACAGCATTTGGCAAGACCGCAGACAGAACCACTTGTTTATTTGAAACATTTATGACTTTTGGAAATATATATGCCATTTTGCAGGAGTATATGAAAAGACAACAAAAAAAGAGAGTATCAAAGAAAAAATATAAAGAAAATAACACGGAATTTATAATCATAGGTAAAACAACGCCTCGTTGCCCATGTTGAACAGCAGGTCGAGGATACTGAGGTTGGGAATGAAGCCGTGACGCTGGGCATAAACCTGATAATATGGCTTGGGAATGAAGTCGGCATCGGGCATGGGATGCTTGGGGCGTATGGTATCGCGGAAGTCGTCAACGCCACTCTCCACGTCCTGTACATATTCTTCCGAAAGACTAATGTTCGGAGTGATGTCAAGCAGTTCGCACAGTTTCTCCGTCAACTGCATGTTGAAATCGAAGAGAAACTCAAAACGTTGCTCATAGAAAGGGCGCAGGTCATCGGCATAATAATCGAAGAAAGGACTGTCGCCGTATGCTGTTGCGAGTGCATTCCAATGCAAACGGCGCCAGTTTCCGTGGTCGCTGATACGGACATCGCGCATAAGGCACTTGTCGCTATCACCTTTCTCAACGGGAATGGTGAGTGTTTGTGTCCCGTTGGCTGTGGCTATAATACAACGGTTGCGGTATGTTTGTTTTAGGAAATTGTCATATTGCTCAACCACAACGGCATCATATCGGTTAAGTTTTTGATACCACTGCACAGGAGCGCAGTAGGCAGAAGAAAGCAATGCGGTTGTCATTTCCCTGTTAGCGTTAGTTTGTAGGCCTTCCCGATGATGTCGTCTTTATGTATCAGAGCTCGCTCCTTGCCCTGCCATATAAGAAAGACGGCCCTCTCCTTGCATTGGCATTCCTGACATCCGCATCGCTCTGGCAACACATAAGTGGTGCTGTCGAAGGTTACGGTGTCGCCAGGCACGCCGCTGACAACGCCTACATAAGATGAGTCTGCGGAAAACACCACGATGTCTCCTCGTAAGAAACGCGCACGGTCAAGTTTATTCACCAGCACACGGTCGTTCTTCTTCAACACAGGGTTAAGGTTAGAGTTTGACACTTTGTAGATGGTGAATGCGTAGGCTCTGACAACCAGCATCAGTATTATTGCGGTCGCTACAGCCAAAATGAACTTTATGGCGTTCCGCATAGTTGTTTCTTATGGTTGACGAGCAAAAGAATTGACAAGCAAACGGAAACATGTTCTTGGTATCAAGCAACTTGTTTGCTTGTCAACTCATTAACTCTTCAACTTACTTTATATTATCCACCCACCTGAACAGACGGTTCCAGCGAATGCCGGAGAAGCCGTGTCGGTCGGGGTCGCTGCTCCACCAGATGAATATCGGCTTACCCACGATATGGTCTTCGGGCACGAATCCCCAGTAGCGTGAGTCGGCTGAGTTGTGGCGGTTGTCGCCCATCATCCAGTAGTAGTCCATTTTGAAGGTATATTCGTTTGCTTCTTTGCCGTTGATGAATATCTTTCCGTCACGCACCTGCAGGTCATTCTCCTCATAGACGCGTATCGGACGTTCATAGATGGCGATATTGTCCATTGTGAGTTTCACGCTCTTACCCTTCTGTGGAATCCAGATGGGACCGTAGTTGTCGCGTGTCCATCCGTAATGTCCGTTCAGCGGGTAGAGATCTCCAGTCACAGCTTCGGTGTTCAGCTTAACACTCTCCACAATATCTGTGCGCTTGCTAAGTGCGGCAGCAGCCTGTTTAGTCAGCGGCATATATCCGTTTTGGTTAAGACTCGTAAGGTCTTCCATGCTGATACCTAACTCATGCATCAACTCTTCGGAAAAATCCTGGCGTTTCTTCACGATGTATGTGTATTGCACATTATCGGGTTCCTTGTTTGCTTTGCCGTCTATGTAAATGATACGGTCCTTTATCTGCAGCGTCTGTCCTGGCAGTCCCACGCATCGCTTGACGTAGTTCTCGCGGCGGTCGGTAGGTCTTGAGTCGATGTCGCCGTATGTGTTGCGCTCTTGGCGGATATATTCTCTACCCGTAGCAAACACCTTCTGATAGTAGTCCCATCGCTGTTGTGCCGACAGAGAGTCAAGATTTACAGGACTATTATACAACTGATAACCATAGGAATAGCACATCTGATAATAGTCCTGTGCCTGCCATTGAGCTGCAGAGCATATTGTGTCGCCAGCGGGATAGTTGAAAACAACGATGTCGTTGAGCTCAACATTGCCCAGGCCCTTCACGCGACGATAATCCCAATGTGGCCATTCAATGTATGATTTGCACTCGAACAACGGCAGAGTGTGCTGTGTGAGCGGCATCGTAAGCGGTGTCTGAGGGATGCGCGGGCCATAACTCACCTTCGAAACGAAGAGGTAATCGCCCGTAAGCAACGACTTCTCCAGCGACGACGACGGTATTACGTAGTTCTGGAAGAAGAAGAGATTGATGAAATAAACCGCTACAAGGGCGAATACTAGAGCATCTACCCATGACATTATGAAGCGCACTGGGCCTTCACTATCTTTCCACCATTGCCAACGAATCTTCTTTGTGATGTAAACATCAAAGATGAATGGTATCACGAGCAGGCCCCACCAGCTCTTCACCCAGTAGAGGAAGAGCAGGAAAAGCACCGTAACGACAATGAACTTTGTCCATTGCCACTTCATATTAAGTTTCTTCTTTTGCTTGTCTATCATTGTATTGTCGTTTTCTGGAGTCGCTTACTCCGTCTTAAAATTTAAACATGTCATCAATAGTGAGCAGTCCCTCGTGGTCCTTGGTGTATTCTGCAGCGAGCACAGCGCCAAGAGCGAAACCGCGACGAGAATGTGCATCGTGAGTGATTGTGATGCAGTCGGCATCCGAGTCATAGCGAACGGTGTGAATGCCGGGCACCTCGCCGCGCCTCAGAGAGTCGATGCGGAGAGTTTTGGGGTCGTAAGGCTGGTTCTCCTGTCCCTTCACCCATCCTTCCTTTCGGTCGATGTTGTCTATTATTCCCTCAGCAAGAGTGATAGCAGTACCACTCGGTGCGTCTATCTTATGTATGTGGTGAGTCTCTTCCATGTGTGCATCATACTGTGGGAAACCGTTCATTATCTTTGCCAGATATCGGTTCACGGCGGAGAAGATGGCAACACCTACGCTGAAGTTGCTTGCCCAGAAGAGCGTCTTTCCCTCTTCGCCGCAGAAGCGCTTCACGTCATCGGCATGGTCTTTCATCCATCCTGTGGAGCCGCTAACCACCTTAACGTTCTTTGCGAACGCCTTGAGGAAGTTACCGTATGCGGCTTGCGGAGCGGTGAACTCTATCGCCACATCGGCGCTTGCAAATGCCTCGCTCTCGAAATCCTGCTGATTATCGATGTCTATAATACTTACAATCTCATGGCCACGGCTCAAGGCAATCTCCTCAATCATCTTTCCCATCTTGCCATAGCCTATCAATGCTATTTTCATGTCATTTCATATTAAAACTGTGCAAAGGTAAAAAAATAATTGCACATACCGTTGTTTTTATGAGAATTTAAGTTTTATATAAGGAGTGTAAGGATTTATCAAGCCCCCAAGTGTCACTTCTTTTTCTTCGGACGGCGGCGTGCCCAGCCCTCTTCAGAGAAATCTGGGACATCACCTTTAAGTTTGTCGGGATTGAGGAACTTCATCCAGTCTTCCTTCTTGAACTTTGTCTGCTTCTGTTGTTTCTGCGGTTGCCTGTCGTCTCGGCTGCGGTTGGGACGGAAGTCACGCTTCTTGCCGTGCGGCTCGAATGACTTTCTCTGTCCAGAAGGCGCTTTTCCGCCTTCATCGGCATCGTTGCAGCGCACGTCACGACCTTTGAATACCGTTCCGGTGAGCCCGTTCATCACGCGCTCGGCATCTTCCTGCGGCACCTCAATAAACGAGAAGGTGTTCTGAAGGTCGATATGGCCCACCTCAACACGCCCTTTCACGTTGCGGTTGATGAACTGCATCACCTCGCCAGGATAGAAACCATCCTTCTTTCCGAGGTTAATGAACAGTCGGCTGTAGCCTTCCTCTGCCTGTCTACGGCCACCCTTGCCGCGCTCTTTGCGGTCTTTCTTGCCCTCGCCTCGTTCCTTCTTGCCTGTCTCAATGCGTATTTCGGGCGCGTCAGCATAGTAAGCAAGGAACTTGCCAAACTCCACGCTGACAATCTTCTTTATCAAATCCTCCTTGTCGATGAACTCGAAATAGCGGCTGATGTCTTGCATGAACGGGCCTATCTGCTCCTCGTCGACATCGGTTTTCACTATCTGGTCCATCACCTTATACAGCTGTTTCTTGCATATTTCCTGCGGTGTTGGCATCTCGCCAGCCACAAACTCCTTGCCCAACTGGCGCTCCACCTGACGTATCTTGCCCTTTTCGCGAGTATGAACGATGGCGATGCTGGTGCCTTTCTTGCCCGCACGGCCGGTACGCCCTGAGCGGTGGATATAGTTCTCGATGTCATCGGGCATTCCGTAGTTGATTACATGAGTGAGGTCGTCAACGTCGAGACCGCGCGCGGCCACATCGGTGGCAACGAGAAGTTGCGTCAGATGCTGGCGGAACTTCTGCATCGTGAGGTCGCGTTGTTGCTGGGAGAGGTCTCCGTGCAACGATTCTGCGTTGTAACCGTCCTTTATCAGTTTGTCGGCAATGTCCTGAGTCTCTATCTTAGTGCGGCAGAAGATGATGGCGAAGATGCGCGGATGGAAGTCCACTATTCGCTTCAGGGCGAGATACTTGTCCTTAGCGCTCACCATATAGTATATGTGGTTCACGTTTTCTGCACCCTCGTTGCGGCTTCCCACCACAATTTCCTTCGGGTCATGGAGGTATGTTCGCGCTATCTTCTCTATCTCCTTGCTCATCGTGGCAGAGAAAAGCAGCGTGTTACGTTCCTCTGGAACGCCCGCGAGAATGGTGTTCATGTCCTCTGCGAAGCCCATGTTTAGCATCTCGTCAGCCTCATCGAGCACCACGTTGCACACCGCCCCGAGCTTTGCCACACCGCGGTTCATCAGGTCGATGAGTCGTCCTGGCGTTGCCACAATGATGTGAACGCCCTTCTTCAGTTGGCGTATCTGTGTCTCGATGCTTGCTCCTCCGTACACGGGAATTATGTGTATGTCGGGGATATACTTAGAAAAGTCCTTCAGGTCGTCGGCAATCTGCAGGCACAGCTCGCGCGTCGGCGAGAGCACAATGGCCTGAGTCTGCTGTATACGTGTGTCTATGCGTTGCAACAGAGGAATGCCGAATGCGGCTGTCTTGCCTGTTCCTGTCTGCGCAAGTGCAATTACATCGTTACGCGTTCCGAGCAAATAAGGGATAACTTCTTCCTGTACGGGCATCGGATGTTCGAAACCCATCTCTTCAATGGCGCGGCGAATCTCCTCGTTCACGCCGAGTTCTTCAAATGTCTTCATTATTTTCTTAGTGATAATTAGAAGTTTAGGAGTAAAGAAGTGCAAATGTCCAGACGCCGCCTTACCCGCATCACCACCAGAACAAACGACGTTCCTCGATGCCTTAAATTGTCTAAACTTCTGCTATTCTCGAATCCTGAAACTCGATTTCGCGTGCAAAGGTACTGATTTTTCAGCATTTATGGAATTATTATCGAATATTTTTGTACTTTTGCCGAGAAAAAAGAACAACTGCACTCCTAAACTCCTAAAACTATGAACATAGGAATATTCTGTAGCGCTAACAACAACATAGAACAATGCTACTTTGACCTGACCCGCGAACTGGGCGAGTGGATAGGGCGAAACAAGCACTCCGTGGTGTTCGGAGGATGCAACATGGGACTCATGGAGCACATCGCAAAGGCTTGCCACGAGGCTGGAGGCATGAACATCGGCATCATCCCAACCATCATAGAGAAGCACGGGAAGGCCAGCGACTATGTCGATGTGGCCATACATTGCGACAATCTCAGCGACCGCAAGGACCTCCTGCTCACTCATAGCGACATAATTATAGCGCTGCCTGGCGGTATTGGCACCCTCGACGAAGTGTTCACGGTGGCTGCGGCGGCAACAATAGGATATCACAACAAGCAGGTGATACTCTATAACATGAACCATTTCTGGGACAAACTTATAGAGATGCTCGACGACTTGCAGCAACGCGGCATGATAAGAGGCACATATAGCGACCAAATTGTAGTCGCCAACAGCCTCGAAGAGATACTTCAGCACCCCGCGTTCGCACGCTAAAAAACCTTGAAAGAAGCCTTATAAAATCACGATTCATAACCTCTTGTGTTTCAAGAAGATACAAGTGGGATAACTATGTTAATAACTTTGTCGAACAAAGTTAATAAGATTGTTCAACAAAGTTATTAACATAGTCTCCTCATTAGGCACCTTTTGCATTGCGATTGATGCTTAATGACATTCTCATTGATGCTTAATGACATTACCATTAATGCTTAATGGCAACGCCGTTTATGCTTTCTTGTGTTCCAAATGGACGTTTTTCAGTCTTTGTTTTCTTATTTTTTGGCAATTAGCAAGTATTTTTGTAATTTTGCAACGTATATTCTCTAATGAATAAAAGAATCAATATGTCAAACGTAGAGATAAAGAAGGTCGGAACAAATAAGGAGCTGAAAGCATTCATCGACTTTCACTACGACCTGTACAAGGGCAACAAATATGACACGCCTGCGCTGTTCTTCGACGAATGGAACAATCTCAGCAGGGAAAAGAACGCGGCGTTCGAGTTCTGCGATGCTGAGTATTTCCTCGCATACAAGGACGGAAAGATTGTTGGGCGTGTGGCTGCCATCATCAATAAAAGGGCAAACGAGAAATGGGGCACAAAGAGTGTAAGGTTCGGATGGATAGACTTTATCGACGACATCGAGGTGTCCGGCTCGCTGCTTAAGGCCGTTGAGGACTATGGCCGCGAACAAGGCATGAGTCAGGTGGTGGGGCCGCTGGGCTTCACCGATATGGATCCTGAGGGCATGCTCACGTGGGGATACGACCAACTGGGCACGATGGCCACGATATATAACTATCCCTACTACCCCGAACATATGGAACGGCTGGGCGGATGGGAGAAAGACAACGACTACGTTGAGTTCAAGTTGCCCGTTCCGAAGACAGTTCCTGAGAAGTATGTGAAGATTGCTCAGATGGTGGAGAAACGCTACAATCTGCACGTTAAGAAGTTCACGAAGAAGCAGATTTATAAAGGCGGATACGGGTTGAAGATGTTCCACCTCATCAACGACACGTTCAAAGACCTCTACGGATACAGCGAGATGAGCGATAAGCAGATAAAGCAGTATCTCGACATGTGGATGCCGCTCGTCGACTTCAATCTTGTGACGGGCATAGAAGACTGGAATACGCCCGACCACGAGCTGATAGGAATAGGCATCACCATACCTTCGCTGGCGCGAGCTTTGCAGAAATGTCCGCGCGGAAGACTGCTCCCCTTCGGATGGTGGCATGTGCTGAGGGCGCTGAAGTTCGGAAAAACCAAGATTGTTGACCTGCTATTGATAGGCGTGAAGCCAGAATACCGCAATAAGGGAGCCAACGCCCTGATGTTCGCCGACCTCATCCCGTGGTATCAGAAGTACGGATATGAATGGGGCGAGAGCCAGGTGGAGATGGAGACCAACGGAAACGTACAAGCACAATGGGAGTATCTGGGACCGATACACCATAAGAGTAGAAGATGCTTTAAGAAGATACTATGATACATATTGAAAAAGTTACCAACAGGAAAGGGCTGTTGAAGTTCATTCAGTTTAGGTACGACCTTTATAAAGACGACCCTAACGATGTGCCATACCTTTTCTTTGACGAGGTGAACACGCTTGACAAGCGGAAGAACGCATCGTTCGAGCAATGCGAAGCAGACTATTTCATTGCTTATAAAGACGGCAAAGCGGTGGGGCGTGTGGCTGCAATCATCAACTTCGATGCCAACAAACGATGGGAAAAGAAGGTGGTGAGATACGGCTGGTTCGACTTCATCGACGACCTGGAGGTATCTGAAGCGCTGCTGAAAACTGTTGAAGAGTGGGGCCGCGAGCGCGGAATGACCAAGATGACAGGCCCAATGGGCTTCGCCGATACCGACCGCGAGGGAATGCTCATCGAGGGTTTCGAGGAGTATGGCACGATGTATGCCAGCTACAACTACCCTTACTATCCCCGCCACATGGAGCAAATGGGGTTCCATAAGGACAACGACTATGTGCAATGTCGCGTGAAGGTGCCTGAGAAAGTGCCCGAGAAGTTCGCTAAACTGGCACAAATGGTGGAGAAACGCTATAATCTGCATGTGCATAAACTTACCCGCCACGAACTGCTGAAGCAAGGATACGGGCGAAGGGTGTTCAAGATGCTGAACACAACATATAACAACCTGTATGGCTTTGCACCGCTGACAGACAACAAGGTGGACCAATTGGTGGACCAATATATACGCATTGCCGACATGAATCTTATCAGCGTGATTATGGACGGCAATGAAAACGACAAGATGGTGGGCTTCGGCATCACCTTCCCTTCATTGACCGATGCTATGCGGAAGAGCCATAACGGAAGGCTGCTGCCGTTCACCTGGTGGCGACTGCTTGATGCTATTAGATGGCATCGTGCCGACACGGTGGACATGCTCTTAATAGGTGTGCTGCCAGAATATCGTGGAAAGGGTGCCAATGCACTCATCTTCAACGACCTGATACGGCAATATCAAGCCTACGGGTTCAAGTGGGCGGAGGCAATGCCGCAGATGGAGACCAACGAACACATGCTGGGACAATGGCAATATCTCGAAGCCGACTATCACCGAAGGCTGAGATGCTACAGCAAACAAATATAACTCCCAATCCTAGTGCTTCTTTATGGGAGTGGAGTTTGAAAACTTTAAAAAGAAGATAGACAACAAGATATATGGCAGAAATCGAAGATAACATAATCGGAAAAGAACAAACAGACGACAACATCATGTTCGGGGTAGGAGGAAACGACACCCAACAACAAGATGTTCAATACGATGAGGAGAACATAAAGCATCTTTCTGATATGGAGCATGTCAGGACTCGTCCTGGTATGTATATCGGACGACTGGGTGACGGCTCAATGCCCGAGGACGGAATCTATGTCTTGCTGAAGGAGGTTATTGACAACTCTATAGACGAGTTCAAGATGAACGCCGGCAAGAGAATAGAGGTTGACATTGAGGATGGTCTGCGGGTGTCGGTTCGCGACTATGGACGCGGCATACCGCAGGGTAAGCTTATAGAGGCCGTTAGTGTGCTGAACACAGGAGGAAAGTACGACTCTAAGGCGTTCAAGAAGAGCGTAGGACTTAACGGAGTGGGTGTAAAGGCGGTTAATGCGCTAAGTGCTCACTTCGAGGCAAGCAGTTATCGAGACGGCAAAGTGCGCTCGGTGGTGTTCAAGAAGGGTGAACTTAAGGACGACAGTACAGAGAAAACACAGGATGAGAACGGCACGTACATCTTCTTTGAACCAGACCCTGAGTTGTTCAAGAACTATCATTTCCACGATGATTTCGTGGAGACAATGCTCCGCAACTACACTTATCTGAACACGGGACTTATCATAATGTATAACGGGCGCAGGATTCAGAGCCGCAACGGACTGAAAGACTTGCTCACCGACAATATGACCAACGACGGGCTTTACCCCATAATACACCTTAAAGGCGAAGATATCGAGATTGCATTCACGCACACTAACCAGTATGGCGAGGAGTATCACTCGTTCGTGAACGGTCAACATACCACACAAGGCGGTACTCATCAGAGTGCGTTCAAGGAGCATATAGCACGTACCATCAAAGAGTTCTCAGGCAAGAACTTCGAGTATGGCGACATTCGCAACGGTATTGTGGCCGCCATAGCGGTAAATGTGGAGGAACCGATGTTCGAGAGTCAGACGAAGATAAAGCTCGGTTCGCTAACCATGAGCCCGAATGGTGTGAGCGTGAATAAGTACATTGGGGACTTTATAAAGACTGAGGTGGACAACTTCTTGCATAAGAATCCCGATGTAGCAGAGCAGATGTTGCAGAAGATTTCGGAAAGCGAGAAGGAACGAAAGGCTATGGCTGGCGTTACGAAACTGGCGCGTGAGCGTGCCAAGAAAGCTAACCTGCACAACCGAAAACTTCGCGACTGCCGCATACATTACAGCGATGTGAAGAACGACCGCAAAGAGGAGTCATGCATATTCATTACCGAGGGTGACTCAGCCAGCGGTAGTATAACGAAGAGCCGCGATGTGAACACACAGGCGGTGTTCTCGCTTCGTGGCAAGCCTCTTAACTCCTTCGGACTCACAAAGAAAGTAGTGTACGAGAATGAGGAGTTCAATCTGCTGCAGGCAGCACTCGATATAGAGGACGGTCTTGACACTCTGCGCTATAACAAGGTAATTGTGGCAACCGATGCCGACGTCGATGGCATGCACATCCGACTGCTCACCATCACCTTCTTCTTGCAGTTCTTCCCCGAACTGATAAAGAAAGGACATGTCTATGTCTTGCAAACGCCTTTGTTTCGTGTTCGAGCAAAGCGCACAAAGATAAAGAACAAGAAGATAATAGAGGAAGCCGACGCAAAGGCAACGGGAAAGAAGAACGACTACATCACACGCTATTGTTATAGCGATGAGGAGCGTTTGCAGGCAATAAGCGACTTGGGACCAGACCCAGAGATAACACGTTTCAAAGGACTCGGCGAGATTTCACCCGACGAGTTCGCAGGTTTCATCGGCCCAGACATCCGTCTTGAGCAGGTCACTCTGCACAAGACCGACCAGGTGCAGAAACTTCTTGAGTACTACATGGGCAAGAACACAATGGAGCGTCAGAACTTCATAATCGACAACCTCGTAATAGAGGAGGACAAACCAGAGGAGGATTACTATGAATAAAGCATCCAACGCCCAACAACGCACGGGTGTCTTTGTGGGCAGTTTCGACCCTTTCACCATCGGACATGCCGACATCGTGGACCGTGCTCTACCGCTCTTCGACCGCATTGTGATAGGAGTGGGCGTCAACGAGCGCAAACAATACATGCTGACAGCAGAGGAACGATGCCGCCGCATTAGCGAACTATACAAGGAAGAACCAAAGATTGAGGTACTGACATACAACGACCTCACCGTTGACTTCGCGCATCGCGCAGGCGCACGTTATATTATAAAAGGTGTGCGTTCGATGAAAGACTTCGAGTATGAGCGTGAGCAGGCAGAGATAAACCGCCGCATCGGTGATGTGGAAACGTTGCTCCTTTATGCCGACCCACGTTATGAGAGCATCTCATCGAGCATGGTTCGCGAACTGATTCACTTCGGAAAAGACGTCAAGGAGTTTCTTCCGTGATTATGGTTGATGGTTGAAGGCTGGACTTTGAGCGACATTAGCGTTATCATATAGACTAACCTCGCTCAACGCTCAGCCTTCTACCATCAACAACAAAGCGCTCAACCTCGTAAGTTGAGCGCTTTGTTTTCTGCTGCTTCCATTATCTCTCGTTCGCCTGGACCTTTGTCGTTGATGCCGCAAAGGTGTAGAACGCCGTGGATAATGACGCGATGCAGTTCCTCGTTATAGTCCTTTTTGAAGAGTTCGGCATTGCTTTTCACCGTGTCAAGACTTATCACGAGGTCGCCGTTCAGCGTGTCGTCTTCGCAATAGTCGAATGTGATGATGTCGGTGTAATAGTCATGTCCGAGGTACTCGCGGTTCACTTCCAGTATCTTCTCGTCGTTAACGAACATGTAACCGATGTCTCCTATGCGCTTGCCGTATGTCGCCGCAACGGCACGTATCCATGCTGTTGTCTCGCGTTTCTTTATCTTCGGCATCCTAACGCCGTCTGTATTGTACGTTATCATCTTTCAGTTCTTCATTGTAAGTTGCCTCAATCCTTCCTTCACGATGTCGCTGTGCTCGTTAAAGACGCGGAAATACTCGTTCATATCCCAAAGGTCACGCGCTACGAGAGCCTTGAGTTGATGGCGCAACGAGACGATGCTGCGCTGCAGTTCGTCATCATCCTTCGGCTTGATGTCCTGCTTCTTGCCTTCCTCAACAATGCCGTCGATGAGCGACTGAGGCACTTCGTACGACTGGGCGAACTGCTCAAAGGTGCTGTAACGATTCTTCAGACTCTTCCTTTCCTTATCGATGTACTTCAGAGAGGCGTTCACCACGATGCTCTTTGCTGCTAGACTACGGTGGAATCGGGTGTATTGCAGAGTGTCGAGTGGTACGAACTCATCGGGCATTATGGCACCTCCTCCATACACAAGGCGATGCTTTCGCAGAGTGTAATAGCGCAAGGAGTCGTTGAAGTGGATGCTGTCGCGGTTGGTTAACTCGCCATGTTTCAGGCGGTTTTCAAAGTCCTGAGCATACTCTTCTTGGTCGCCCTTCTTGTAAGGTTTCTGAATGCAGCGGCCAGAAGGGGTGTAGTAGTGCGCTACGGTGAGGCGAATCATAGAGCCATCGTTGAACTCAACAGGGCGCTGAACAAGTCCCTTGCCGAACGTACGGCGCCCAACGATTATGCCGCGGTCATGGTCTTGTATCGCTCCTGATACTATCTCGGCAGCCGAAGCGGTAAGTTCGTTAACGAGAACAACCACCCTTCCTTCAGACATTATGCCGCCTCCGTGAGCGTTATAACCCATCCGTCGCACAGTCCTTCCTTCGGTATAGACTATCAAGTCGCCCTTTTCGAGAAACTCATCAGCAAGGTCTACGGCTGCTTGAAGATACCCACCGCCGTTGTCCTGCAGGTCGAGTACAAGGTCTTTCATTCCCTGTTCTTTAAGCATCTGTGCCTTTTCCATAAACTCCTTATATGTTGTCGAGCCGAAGTTTTCTATGCGGATGTAGCCTATTCCGGGACGAATCATATAGGCAGCGTTGATAGTATGGAGGGGGATTTTGTCTCTCCGAACGACGAAATGGAGCATATCCTTAACGCCGCGGCGTACAATTCCGAGGTTCACCTTTGTGCCCTTGGGACCGCGGAGGCGCTTCATGATGTCGGTACGCGACATCTTGACACCAGCGATGGAGGTGTCGTTGACCGTCACGATACGGTCGCCGGCGATGATTCCCACCTTCTCCGACGGACCGTTCACCACAGGCTGAATCACGAGGAGCGTGTCCTCGACCATGTTGAACTGCACTCCGATGCCCTCAAAGTTGCCTTGTAGCGGTTCGTTCATCGACTTCACCTCCTCGGCCGTTGCGTAGGTGCTGTGCGGATCAAGTTCTTTCAGCATTCCACGAATGGCATCCTCCACCAGTTTTTTCTCGTTTACGGTGTCTACATAGAGGTTGGTGATGGCCGACTCCGCCATCTTCAGCTTGCTCGAAGGACTGTCTCCGCCGAAGTTTATTCTCAATTGTGCCGATGTACCCATGCATACAGCAAGGGCAAAGAGCAACATTGTCTTTCTCATCTGATATATTTTGTGTTTATTGTTAAGTGCTCTACCCAAATAAATCAGGCTCTGCTATATTGCTGTCGAACATGTTTCGCCCGAAGTGTCGGTATGCCAGTTGCGTCACCATGCGACCACGCGGGGTGCGCTTGATGAATCCCTCCATGATGAGGAACGGCTCATAAACCTCCTCGATGGTGCCTGTGTCCTCGCCGATGGCGGTGGCTATGGTGGAAAGTCCTACTGGACCGCCGCGGAACTTGTCTATTATGGTGAGCAGAATCTTGTTGTCTATCTCGTCAAGACCATACTGGTCGATGTTCAGAGCGGTCAGAGCGATGCGCGTTATCTGAGTGTCTATGCGTCCGGTACCCTTCACCTGAGCGAAGTCTCTTACCCTTCTGAGCAGCGCATTGGCAATACGTGGCGTGCCGCGCGAGCGTCGTGCTATTTCAATGGCAGCCTCGTCGCTGATAGGAACGTTAAGAATTGAGGCGCTACGTTTCAGTATCCGCATCAGCGTTTCTGGCTCGTAGTACTCTAAGTGCATGTTAATGCCGAAGCGGGCGCGCATAGGTGCGGTAAGCATACCGCTGCGCGTGGTGGCTCCGATTAGTGTGAACGGGTTGAGGTCTATCTGTATTGAGCGCGCCGAAGGGCCCTTGTCAATCATAATATCTATGCGATAGTCCTCCATAGCAGAGTAAAGATACTCCTCGACAACTGGCGACAGACGGTGTATCTCATCAATAAAGAGCACGTCGCGAGGCTCAAGTGAGGTCAGAATACCAGCAAGGTCGCCCGGACGGTCAAGCACCGGACCGCTCGTAATCTTAAACCCCACGCCCAACTCATTTGCAATGATGTTCGAAAGAGTGGTCTTTCCCAGTCCCGGAGGGCCGTGCAGCAGAGTGTGGTCGAGCGGTTCGCCACGATATTTTGCCGCCTCCACGAACACCTCAAGATTCTCCACGACCGCCTTCTGTCCGCTAAAGTCAGCGAACTTCAACGGTCTCAGCGCGTTCTCAAAGTCTTTCTCGGCAGATGAAATCTCCTGTTGTCTGATGTCAAAAGTTTCGTCCATGGTTGCAAAGATAGTGCAAATCAAGAGAAATACAAAATGATTTATCATTTTTTATTTCCGAGATGCAGCCTATCTTCATGGAATGCTGTGACATAAAGATAGTGCAAACCGAAGATAAAACAAAATAAATAAAAATTTGTTCTTATTGTTATGGTGCAGCCATTCTTGACAAGAGAAGCGAAGAAAAGAGAGTGGTTTATTTCCCGACTCACGTCTTTTCGCCCCTATTTCATTTGCTCTGGCACTATAGATGCAGCCTTCTTTCATCCTCACAGGTGTCTCCTTGAACAACAAGAAGTGCCAAGTGGCAAGACAATGTTATTAACTTTGTCGAACAAAGTTATTAAGATTGTTCAACAAAGTTAATAACATTGTCTCCTCACTTGTATACATTTGAAAACCCCAAAGATATATATAGGTTACACCACAAGTATCTTTCAGCCGTTATTTCATGGCTGCAGCCTCGCTGAAAGCATCCATTATCTCGGTAGGACGATGGTTCTGGAAGGCCCCAAGGGGATAATGTCCTTCCAGTTCAGGCGCCCAGTAGAACACGCCTCGGCACTTGCCGTTGGTCTCTTGGCGTGCTGCTGTGATGAGTTTCTTTAGGAACGACTTGCCCTTTGCTGGCTCGCGGACGAGCACTCCGGTCTCAACAATCATCGTCTCACAGCCATATTTCTGTTGCAGACGATTGATGTTGGCTATCGCCTTCTGCAAAGTCTCGTCCTCACTCTTGGTTAGTCCTGCATCCATATCCCAATAGGGATATACGCTGAGTCCTATCATGTCCCAATGAGCGCCGTACTTACGAAGTCCGTCGAAGATGAAGTCGTAGCGTTTCTCATCACAACCGCCATCGAGATGAACTATGCACACGGCATCGGGATATACGCTCTTCACAGCCTGATAACCAGCCTCGGTGAGGCCAGCATACTGCTCCATATTCTCCTCTGCGCGTCCCATAGGCCAGAGAAAGCCGTGAGTGGTCTCGTTGCCCACCTGCACCCACTTGACGTCAATACCGTTCTGACGGAGCAACTGTAGTGTCTCGCGAGTGTGCTCGGCAAGCGCATGCTTCATCTCGTCATACTTAAAATACTGCCAAGTGGCAGGAATGGGTTGCTTGCCGGGGTCTGCCCACCAGTCGCTATAATGGAAGTCAATCATTATATCCATACCGTAGTAGCGGGCGCGTTTTGCCATTTCGAGCACGTCGTGCATGCTTGAGAAGCCGCCACGAGGGTTCACCCATACGCGCAAACGCACCGCATTGAGTCCCAGCTCGTGCATCAACGCCGTGTTCTCGCGTATCTCTCCTGCCTTATTATACAGCCGAACGCCGCGTGCCTCCAGTTCTGTGGTGCCGCTGATGTCTGCACCTAGCCAGAAAGTCTTGCTCTCTTGTGCTGTCGCCGATGACATCGTGGCAACGCATAATAAAAAGGTTGTCAGTAGTTTTTTCATTTTTCTGCGTTTAAAGTCCTTTTACCCTAACCTCTTTCAGTCCGTTCTGCGTTTTGCAACTCTTATTGTCTGCCGTCTTCTTTGCCGCACTTTGAATGGTGTTTTTTATCAAGGTGTCCCACGAGGGAGTGTCATTATTCAAAGCACTTATCTGACTACGCAGGTTCTCAAAGAAACTCAGTAGGAAGAAACCGCCGTTGTCGCCGCACCAGGCCTTTTCGCCAGGACTGGCAGCTGTGGCTATCACCTCGCCTTTCGACTGTAAGAAGAGCACTCGAAGCTTTTCTATGTCGAAGTTAGTGTTCGAACGTGAGAAGAGAGAGTTGCTCAAAACCATCGGCTGGTTCATGTCTATCTCGCTGTTGCAGCAGTCGCTGAGCACTATGTTTAGTCGTGCCTGCTTCTTCACAATGGTGCGGAACACATCGCTCAATGCCATAAAGTTCTCCTCAGCATCGTCGTATGCGCTCGACGAGAGGTCAAGACAGGGGTATTCGTCGGGCTGGTTCTTGAAGCGGAAACCGTGACCTGTGTAAACAAACACCACCACATCGTTGTCCTCAGGGTTAAGAGTTTCAAGCACCTGGTCCATAGTTCGCTTGCCATAATTGGTTCCTGCTATTATATGTTCGTTAAGTGTCATTCCCAAGACCTTTGCAATGCCGCCGAACTCGCTGCGTATGCGGCGGAGGTCTGTCTCGCAAGCTGGGCCTATGTCACTGACATCGGTGTTGGCAACTACCATGAGATGCATTGTCGAACTGCCTGTTCCTGGCGTCACCTGACTTGTATAGGTGTTCTGTTGCGTTACTGTTTGTATGCCTTGCAACATCATCTTATACTCTGGCTCGTTCTCGCCGTAGAACTGACTAACGAAATCAGGGTTCATCTCCGACAGCGCTATTTCAGCAAACTGGTCGGTCTTATACCAGGAGTCGGCATCATTGGCATCGTAGACAATAAAAGGCACGTCGCTGATGTCCGACTCATCATCCTTTTCCCACACCCAAAGTAGTGACGGGAAGCCTTCATCGTCGGGCACAAACATCATCACTCCCACATCGTCTGCATCCTCTTTCTCCTCAATATGGCATGTGTAGTTAGTGGCATAACAGGAATTCTTTTGCAGCATCTCTTCGTCAACGAGCCTCATCGAGATGTGTTCGTCGTCCGAATAGATGAGAAGTCCCACGAAATGGTTATTGTCTGGAGTATGGAACTCCAGTCCATAGAACGTCTGTGCCCTACAAACAAAGGCTGCAATAAGGGCAAGTGATAACAACAAAAACTTCTTCATATATATAGATACTATATTATTTATCTTCCGCCGCCACCGCCGCCGCCAGATGAACCGCCGCCACCGCTAAACGAAGACCAACTGCTGTGGCCGCTGTTTGTTGAGCTGGCACGAGATGCATAACGCTCAATGGCGCTGGTGGTAGATGTATATATGGCGTCGCTGAACATATAGACGATGTCTCCCTCCTGTGCTGCGTCAAGGTTCTTCGTGATGAGTGAAAGGTTGGAATACTCTGGCCAAATCTCTTTCATCTGCTTACGTACTGTGTCGGAAATACCGAAGAACTCGGCATATACCATGTACTCATCCCACAGGGGCACCTCATTCACGCAGCGTTCGTTCAACAGCGTGAAGTCCTTAAGGAACGACTTCAGACCGTATAGTTCGGCTGCATGTTTCTCCAAATATTCCTTGTTGCGCTTCGGTTTCAGCAAGTCCATGAAACTCTTAACGAAAGAATAGTTGCTCTTTTGTCTGCACCACGTCTTAAACTCATTAGGTTGCAGCACAAGGTCGCTGCCCGATGCTAATGTAAGGAGTCTGAGCAGATGCTGGCACAGACGGTCGTCGCCCTTCTTCTGTTTGTCTATCGTCTCCAGCGGTTTGTCTATTCTGAGCATGTCGTGCATCTTGTTCTTGTACTCCTGCTGCACAATGCTGACGTCACCATGCGATATAAGACGCAACAAGAGGGCACCAATCACCTTCTCGTCGTCCATGCCCCAGAAGTAGCTTAACTCGTCAACAACCATCTTGTTGTCTATAATCGACCACTCAGGCTTCACGTCGCGCCAGTAGTTTGGCTTGTTTACGCCCAGTCGCCTACGCTTAAGATATTTGCGAAGCGGCGAGAGACTGAATACCCACCATGCGACAAGAATGCCTAAGTAAATGCAATATGCCAGGAAAGTTGTGATGGGTCCCATTAAGAAAAATATCAAGATGGCAACCAGAATGAACGCTATCACCATCACCCAACCCCAGAAACCGAGGTCATCATCTTCGAAATCGCTGCCATCAAGGGCACGCTGCTTGCGGTCGGCCCATGATTCTGAGGCTTTCACTTGTGGTTGGAACACTCCTTTGTCGAACTCGAGCATCACTATGATACGGCTACCGCTGTCGAGCGGACCATTGGGAGTGACCACTATATTGCTGTCGACATCAAACTCAATGCGCCCTTCATATCCGAACGCCCACCGCCGGGTGTTTGCCTCGGAGATGTTTATGGAGTCAGCGGTGCTAATGACTACCTGCGCCTTATGTATGTCGCAGTCCATGTCAACGAAGCAATGGTTGAAACCATCATGGGTATCGTAGGACTGTACAAGTCCCGTAAGGACATATCTCACGATGTAAACGTGCTGGCCATAGTCGCCAAAACCCCAACATATCTCTTGCCCGTTGTTGCTCAGTCCGCACTTTCCGGTCTTCTCCTTGCGGCTTGCATCGATGTTCCATGCGCCAAGTGTCTCGTAACGTTGCAGTCCCTCATGACCTGGAACGTATCCTTCCACCTCAAGTTGGGTGATTTTCATGGCGCCAAGACCACGATGCGCAACATACCACTCGGTCTTTGCATCTTCATCGTTAACATCAATGTCCCACCTCTCTTCTATCTGCGCAGAACCGTCTTTCTGTAGAATAACCTTTATATCAAGTTTTTCCACAGTGCTGGCCATGCTGCTTACCGCAGGCATTGCTGCTGACAATAATATTAAGAGGAGTGTTTGTATACTGTTTTTAATGTACATTCTTAAAATATATAAGCGTTAATAATATCATTTCCCATAACTGAACACATCAGGAACACGGGCGATGCGCCATGCAAGGTCGTTGAACTGCAAGAAGTCAGGATATGCCTCGCGGAAGTTCTTCGACACTTTATCGGCGATGCCGAACAACTGGGCATAGACCATATATTCACGCCATAGGGGCAGTTCGCGTATTCCTCTTTCACCGATGTATGTGAACTCGAGCAAGAACTTGCGCAAACCGTATAGTTGCTCAAGGTCTTTATCGGATATCTTTTTCTTCATTCCGGCAACCTCGATGTCTTTCATTATCTCGCCATGCGGTGCATATTTGTCGCGCATGTACAGTTCTAGTTCGCGCGTTTGCAGTATTCGGTCGGGACCAGCAGCATCAACCAGCGTGTTATACAAACTGCGTTCCAAATGCTCGTCGGGACTTGGAGAAGGCAACGAGTGCCACTCTAGCAATCTCAACACATGCTGAGGTTCGGCTCCATAAACAGGTTCCACCATCTCTGAAGATGCCGCTCCACGATGGATAAGCCGCAGAATGAGTGCCCCGAGGATGCCATCCTGCGGGGGATTGAGGTGGGATGTGGTCCTTACCAATGCCATATTTGCAAGTGCGAGTGAACCATCGAGAGGCAAATCACGATACCATTGCGCTTTGCTATGTAGTGACTTGCGCTTCAACCACTTTCGGAGTGGATATAGAGTAAAGACATACCGAATGCGTGACCATAGTTTCTTGCCACCATAGAGCAGGATGACGACAGCAGCAACGAAACCGAATAACGAACCCCAAGCAAGGATCTTCTCGAGTGTGTCCTTCCAGTCGCGTATCTCATAGTCGCGTATTCCGCTTACCCATAACGACTTATAATAGCCTATGCCAGTCTCTTTCTCGGGGCTGAAAGCCATTGGAGTGAACTTCGCTATGACCATCAGACTGTCATCGTTGGTCATTGGCACCATGTCATCTACAATCTCATGTGACGATGCCAGCACCTTTCCGCCCTCGAAAAGCGCCCTTCCCTTGACTCCAACTGTGCGCACCGTGGCGAAATTGCTTGTCAGATTACCCTTCTCGTTCTTCATAATGAAGTTGATGCGGTGGGCTCTTGGCTCTGTGGGACGTAGTACTGTGACTACGAAATTGTTGCAAAGGAAACCTTTCTTCACAAGCGACCGCAGGGTATAGCGCAACACATAGACGTGCTTTGTCCCTGGGATTGTTGCCCAAGAAATGCGCGCCGTAGAACCCGTCTGCTTGAGAATAAACTGTCCCACACTTGGTTTGTCTGCTGTTGCAGAGACATCTGTGAAGGCGCTGTCTTTCTCGTTGGACATCGTGAGGTCTTCTATGGCGGTACCATCCCAGAGTCCCATCTCGATGCTGAATGGTATCGATGCGGGCGACTCCATCCATACGCGCGTCATAACATCAGCATCGCCGTTCTTCTTCAGCGTCATTTCAGTCTCAATAAGTTCAACATTGAGGTCTGCATGGGCACCGATGGTTATCAGCGATACAAGCAAGGTGAGGATGTAGCGGCAGTATCTCATAATCTAACTAGTTCAGCGGTTCGTCGAGATTTTCATGAATGATGCGCGCAATGGGCAGCAAACCGAAGGAGCGAATGCCCTGAATGTTGACACATGGCGACGCAATGGCTGCCGCACGGGCAACACTCTTCACCATGTCTCGTCTTCTTGAGGACTCTGCAAGCATGAGAGGAACACCGCTAAGTTTTCCTTGGCGGCGCATTAGTTCAAGCACATTGCGCAACACCTTGCCCTCGATGCCGAACAGACAGGCAAAGGCAACATAGTCGCCCCATAGTCGCGAGAGGTCGAGTGACGGGTCGGCGCCGTGCTTTATATTCTTAAGATAGCGGCGGAATGCCGAGATTTGGCGTATTGGCTCTTTCTTCCGCTTGTTCAGTTTCACGTCCGTGCGCAGCAGGAACATCAGTTCTTCCGATGCTTTAAGTGCCTTGTCGCGGTTGGTTTTATTGTAAGCGTTTGACGATGTGTCGCCAAAGATTGACTTCATCGTGCTCCATGCGGTCACCGACTGGTTCTTTTTGTCGGGCACAGAGGTGATGATGTCATACATATATTGCATCATGCGGCGGTCCATACCGTCGCCCGTGCCTCCCTGCCATGTGGGCATCAGCGTCACCTTTCCACTCTGGTCGATACCGAGGGAGAGGTCGCCGTGTGCCACCATGCGCCATATCATCGCCTTCCATAGTTTGGCCTTCATACCCCAGCGCACAGGAGTGATCTGGCGGCGCAGCATTTGTGTCTCCACCAGTCCTCCCATCATGGGCAGGTATTTCGATTTCTTGAAACTGAAACTTGAGTATTTTATGCGTTTCAGCAACCGTCGCAGGTGCTTCAAGGTGACGACATCCCACAAGAAGAAGATGGCGTTGAAGAACCACATTACTATGTAACCGCCAAGACCGACGTCCACCTTAAAATAAACAAAGAAACCCAACGGCAACACCACCATAGTAATCATGAGCAACGCCATGCCAAAGGTGATGGGCAAATCCTTATCGTATTTGTAGAAATGGGATGACGTCAGGTCGTCCTTGGAAGTATTCTCGGTTTCGTCAGTTGTGGCCTTTGCCGTGTCTGTCTCGGGGCTTTCGACGGATGGTTCATTCTTCTTTGCAGCAGGGACTTTCGCCAGAAATCCACGATTCAACGTGCCTTCAATGCGTATCTCAGCATCGTCGCTGACGCTCGAAGATAATAATCCGATGTAACCATCGTCCTTGAAAGGCACGCGGTAGTCTATTCCCGTGAGTCTAAACTGGGCATTTGCCTTGCTGATGTTCTGCTTGTCGTTATAGTAAGACACCAGAACTTTCAGACTCTTCATGCCGTTGTGAGCGCCACTTTTCAACAAAAGAATGCTCAGGGTGTCGCTATCGGCGGTGTAACCCGTCACGCCTGGGACCATCTTGCTTGGCTCACTTTCTTTCTCTTCTTGCCCGTCATAAAGTCTGCTCTCGGCAACATACACCTTGCCGTCATCTCTCAAAAGGAGCACAAAGGTGCATGCATACCGCCGCTGGGCGTGCATTGAGAGCACACCCAGCAACAATATAACGGTTAAAAAGAGAAAACGCCTCATGCCGCGGACGGTTTCTTATGAGAAGAGTTCGGGCATACTCTGTTTCTTCTCCTCGTCGGTCTCCAGATATTCGCGCTCGCCGAAGTGGAGCAACGATGCTACGAATGATGACGGCCACTGGCGAACGTTACGGTTAAAGATGGTTACGGTGTCGTTGTAAACCATACGGCTGACGCGCACGTTCTCCTCATACTGCTTCACACTGTTCTGTGTGTTGAGGAAGAGTTCCGATGCCTTCAACTCTGGATAGGCCTCGCTGATAACCATGAGTCGGTTCATCACATCAGCAAGACCTGCTTGCTGGTTGCGTATGTCCTTTACTGTAGGGTTGCTACCGCCCACCTGTCGGCGTTGCTGGATGGTCTGAATGATTGTCTCACTCTCGTGCTTGGCATATGCCGAAGCCGTCTTTGCCAATGCGAGGAGCGCGTCCCAACGGCTGTTCAACTGCACCTTGATGCTGCTGAGTGCGTTCTTGCACTTCTCGTCCATGTCAACAAACTGTCGCTGCATGTAGAAAATGTAAATAACAGCGACAATAACGAGCAGGAAAATTAGTCCTAGCAATCCCCCTACTAATGTCATAATTACTGTACTCATATTATTTTAAGTTTTAAGTTATATCCATTTGATAATCTCCGCAAAGATAACTATTTTGGAAATAACTACCAAATTTCTCACACAAAAACGATATCACTCGTTTCCAAGACCGTCTATCAGTAGTTGAAGTCTTTTGAAAAACAATCCTATGTGATAACCGTCAATAAAGCGGTGGTTGGCGGAGAATGATATGTTCAGTTTCCAACGTCCGTCACACTCAACGTACTTGCCCCAGTTGATACGAGGGATGGCATCATCAGGGTTTTCCATGCCGGGGTTGGTTATACATGTGGCATCGAGGGATGGGGCACACGAGTAATACACCACATTGTCAATGTCGCCGAGACCGCCAAGAAACGATGTCTGACCTGCTATTGCCCTTGATGTCTTCTCTACATACTCACGAAGAGAACCTTCAAAAGGAGCGGTATAACAATGGAATAATTGTTCTTCGGCTCTTTTATGAGTGAAGTTGGTTTCTATCCTGTCGTAACGTACCACCTTGCCGTCGACGATGCGTAAATGGAAATTCTCTATACTGTTTAGTGCTTCCGTCGCTAGATATATGAGTGACAGATAAAATGAAATGCCGTTGCGTCGTTTATATTCTAAGAGTTTTGTAACATCAATATTCGCTGCCACAACATAGTGAGGTAGACGTTTGTTCGAGTAGAACTCATATATCTCTCGACGGTCCCAGTTCTTATAATCAATAGTTTTGTACATAAGTATTCTGTAAAACTAATATCCTGGGTTCTGCTTCCATGTGGGGTGCATTGTCATAAGGTCACCAGGGATGGGGAATACAGTCGTGGCGCCGCTGAGGTCGTTGTCTGTGGGCGTGTGCGCTGTGTATTCGTCACCGAAGATGCCGAAGCGTATCATATCGTTGCGACGCCATCCTTCCCATGCCAGTTCGAGGTAGCGCTCATGGAGGATGTTGTCGAGGGTTGCGGTGACTTTGGGCAGTCCAACTCTGTCTCTCACCATGAAGAGTTCATCGGAACCGTCTTGTCCGTTGCGCACCTTTGCCTCTGCCTTCATCAGCAGCACGTCAGCGTAGCGGAAGAGCACGATGTCGTTGTTGCAGGCGCGTCCGTCAGCATTGGCATTGGGGTCGGGGACATATTTATGAAGTCTTGCGCCAGCGGTCTTCTCATGTACGGTGCCAGTGATGTCCATGTCAACGTCCCATGGGTAATAAACCAGCGGTGTGACGCCGTCGTCTAGGAATACTTGCTTGCCGTTCTCAAACACCTCGTCAGCATAGAATGTCTGGTAGAATCGAGGGTCAACATTGTCGGTATCATAGCCGAAAGCCTTCACAAGTTCGACGGTGGCACACATACCGTTTTCGGAGGAACCGCCAAGTGCAGCGCCGTGACATGAATGGCGAGAGCGGAACAGATAGATGTACCAATTGCTGTAACGTACGGGGTCCATAGGTATCACGAAGATGTTCTCTTCAGAAAATTCGTTGGTCACAGCGAAGTTGCTTGAGAATGGTCGTTCCAGTTGGTAGCCATAACCTTTGAATTGGTCGCAGTAGTTTATGCAAGCCTCCCATGCATTGTATGTCTTGTCATCGATTGTGAACTTCATGTCCTCACCTTTCAGCACGGGAGCATTGGTCCAGTTGTCGTTGCAATATACCTCGGCGTTAAGCATTAACTTGGCAAGGAGAAACAGCGCAACGGGTCTTGTGACGCGTCCGTAGTTAGGTCCGAGATGGTTGCTCTTATCTGGTATGAGAAGCGGAAAAGCGTCTTGGAGTTCGTTGACGCAGAAGTGGAATACCTCGCTACGCTTCGACTGCACGATGTCTTCGGTCTTCACCTTTGTGCTTGTCATTATGGGTACGTTGCCGAAGAGGTCCATGATGTAGAAGTGATACATGGCGCGTATGGCACGCAGCTCGGCGCGGTATTTCTGCAGGTCGATGTCAGTATTTGCCGTCGGCATGGCGTCAATCTTCTCTATGAATTTGTTGGAGAGCATCACTACCTGATAGAGATAGTCCCACATGTCTTTCATTGATGCTGTTCCAGGAGTCCAGGTGTGTGTGAACAGCGTCTCCCAGAATCCTCCATCGTACCAGTCGGATGCACGTATCGGCGCTATAGCCTCGTCGGTGGTGAGGGAGTTGAAGTCGAACACTCCGCGTCCTGTTCCCTGCAGTCCCCGTGAGTCGCTGTTACCGCCGATATAGTTGTACATTGCCAGCACACCGTTGTTCAGTATATCAGTTTTTGTGGCGTATGCCTCTTCCTCAGTGAGCGAGCCTTTCGCTTCTTCCTCGAGAAAATTAGAGCATGCGGAAAGTGCTGCAGCAGCAATGGGTAAAAGTGCAACTGCGAATATCTTTATTGTCTTTTTCATTATTTTGTTCATGTGTTTATCTTAATATATGTTTATAGCTTACGATTTAGTGCTTAGTGTGTTTACCAACACCTACCACCTATCACCCAACACCCGTTTTTAGAACGTTACGCTGACGCCCAGCGTATAGGTGTGATAGAGAGGATAAGAGCGTTTGTCGTCGAGACCTAGGGTGCTGTTGAGCGACGAACTGTTTATCATTGGTGTCAGACCGCTGTATGCGGTGAATGTAGCCACATTGTTCATTGTGAGGGAGAGGCGCAGTTTCTGTACGAACCTATTGGCTTTGAGTGGCACTCGCCATCCCACGGTAATGTAATCGATGTTTACGTAGTTGCCGTTCTCCAGCCAATATTCGCTTACCACCTGGTCCTTGATGTTCTTCTCGGGAGCCTCTGGGAAAATGTTGTAGAGCGGGAAGGCGGTCACGTCCATGTATGTGAGGCTTGTTCCGTTGAATATCTTATGTCCGAAAGCTCCGTTCGCCTGCAAGGTAATGTCAAAGTCCTTGTATCGGAACGAAATGTTAGAGCCGAGCAGTATCTTAGGTACTGCCTGTCCCAAGATCTCTGCATTGCCATACGTGTCATACTCATAACCTTCGATAGCCTTGTTATATATCAGTCCGTTGCATCTCATCATCTTGAACACTCCAAGTGGCTGTCCCACCACTCGCGATGTAACATCGTTATTGCCGCCATGGAATCCGGCTCCGTTCATCTTAGCAATACCAGCCGAAGCAGGTGTGGTGAGGTATTCGCCGTTGTAGTATCCGCTGAGCGAAGTCAGTTTGTTCTTTTGGTAAGAGAGGTTGGCATTCACTGTGAGTTCCATGTCTTTTGACACCAGCGGTGTGCCTCCAACGCTGATCTCAAGACCTTTGTTCTGCATTGAGCCGAGGTTAGCAACGATAGTAGGACTGGTGAACGGCGGCATGCTGACGGGATAGGAATAGAGCATGTCACTCACCCATGTACGGTATGTGCTGACAGAGACGAGCAATCGTCCGCCCAGCATCTTGGCGTCAATACTTGTGTTGACGGTCTTCGACACCTCCCATTTCAGATCTGGGTTGTTGTTTTTTAGGTTTGTGTACGACACCAGGTTGTTGTTTCCTGCTGGAACGAAGCCGTTGGGCTGTACCAATGCCAGCGTGGTGTAACTGTCGATGCCGCCCTGGTTGCCTGAGATACCGAAGCCTACGTTGATCTTCAGGTCATCGAAGAAGGTCTGATTCTTCATGAACTTCTCCTTGGTGATTATCCATGATGCTGACACAGAGGGGAAGAATCCCCACTTGTGATTGTCTCCGAACTTAGAAGAACCATCGAAACGAGCGGCCACTCCTACAGAGTATCGGCCGTCATAGGTATAGTTTGCACGGCCGAGGAACGATGCCATCTTTGGTCTTTCAAAGTAACTATTAGTGCCGCCCCACGGACGCAATGCTCCTGCTGACAAGTCGTCGTAGCCCATGGTGTTGGTAGAGAAGTTGGTGACGGTGACGAAGTGTCCTGAATATGTTTGCTGTTGCAGTTCGGCGAGACCCATCAATGAGATGTCGTGGACGTTGAACGACTTGTCGAAACTCAGCATGGCGTTACCCAGCAACGTCTCTGTCTTGCCTGCAGAGCGGTAAGCTTGTCCTTTGTTCCACACGGTGGTGGGCAGGTACTGCATGATGTTCTTGTTGTTGTATGTATATGCACCGAAGAGAGTGAACTTCAGTTCCTTAGTCAGTTGGAACGTGAATTTAGCGTGGGTCGAAATATGTGATGTCTCATTATGGTCCTTTTCCTCGAGCAGAGCCAAAGGGTTGCATATCTGAGAAGCCAAAGCATAACCGTCCCAAGTGCCCTCGCTGTTGCGGTGGTTGGGGAACGTGGGATTGAATGATGCTGCCGAATAGAACAGTTTCTGGTCATCGAAGATGTTCTGTTCCTTGCCTGTAGATCCGAACATACCTATATCTATGCGCAGCAGTCCATCGAACATCATCTGCATCATGTTCATGTTGGTCATTATGGTGTGGTCTTGTATGCGCTTTATTACCGACTGGTCCTGCATCACTCCAAGGCTGACGCGATAGTTAGATTGTTCTGTACCGCCTTGGAATGCCAGGTGATGTTGCTGTAGGAAGCCTGTGCGCTCTATCTCTTTTTGGAAATTGGTATTTGCGCCACGGTCAAGAATGCTTATGCCTTGTTGCTTTCCGAACTCGCGATACTGGTTGGCGTCCATCATCTTCAGGCGCTTATACACATGATGAATGCCGATAGAACCGTTATAATTGACGCGCATCTGGCCCGCCTTGCCTCGCATTGTGGTGACCTCAATCACACCGGCAGCCCCTCGTGAACCATACTGTGATGTTTCGGCGGCGTCTTTCATGATGGTGAACGACTCGATGTCGGTGGGATAGACACTCTCAAGCAGCGACAGGTCGCCCATCACACCGTCAACGATAATCAAAGGGTCGTTTCCTCCGGTGAGTGATGTCGTACCGCGTAGTCGCACGGCATTTAGCGCGTTAGAATTGTTTCGCTCTACTGTAAGACCTGCCACGCGACCTCGGATGGCCTCAATTGCGTTGGTGGCTTGGTCTTTGTTGTTCATTCTGCTTTTGTCAATAGTGTTAACCTTTCGTGTTACTTGTTGTCCATAGCCCGCATTCGAAATTGTGTCGGTGCTCACTTGTGCCTTTGCTCCTGGCACGGATAATGTGGCAGTTACAATAAGTAATAAAAGTGATTTGTTCATTTTGTTGTTTTTCTTTTATAGTTTTTGGAAATTAAATCATGTGCAAAATTAATTAAAAAGTGATGAATGACAAATAAATAGTTGCCTTTTCTATATAAAATCTTATTTTTCTGCCGTCTTTTGATACTTTTTGCTACCTTTGCATGTCGAAAATGAGTGTAAGTGACACTATTTTCAGTAACTTATGAAATAATAAAACTATTATAATGAAGAATATCTTTAGAATTGCAATTGCGCTCGGTGTGGCGCTCGTAATTGCCTCGTGCGAGGGCTCGGGTAAACAAAAGGAAGTGGAGAAAACGGCCGATAACAAAAGCGTTGAGGCGGTTGCCGATAGCAGTAAGGATGCAGAGAGAGGCACGTTAGAGGCGAATAAGGTGACATTTCCAGTTGAAGAAGGCAAAGCATGGTTGTTCAAGCATGTCACGGAGTCGCTTAAGAAGAACGTTGCCGAGGCCTCTGCGAGTCGTACGGTGAAGCGCATGGATGTGAATTTCAACAAGGAGAGCGCCGGCACAGGGGTATATTTGGTTTCTGGAAACATGCAGAACGGCACAGAATTCTCATACGAGTTCCGTCTTGTGCAAGAGGGAACAGACTTCAATATTGAGTCAAGCGATGCTCCAAAGTATTTCTTTGAGTAGCGACTATACATGTTTTTAATAGACAATTATATACAAATATACCTACGGGTATAGAAAGGCCAATACAGAAGTCCTGTTAAAATTTCCCGTTTAGGATGAAGTGTGTCCATAATTTTTGAAGAAATCAGAAAAAGACCTCACCACCTCACTTTTTTGCTTGAAATACTAGTGTTTACAGGGGTTTTAGAGAGGGAGGTGTTTGGCAAAGAGGTCACTCAACACCTCACCTAACACCTCCCTCTTTCTTTTTTTTTCTGTATCTGCACTTTTTTATTATTTTCTGCAATCGATAATCTATGAGGATAGAGACATCAAAAAAGTGACCTGTTAAGGGAGGTGTTGAGTGACCTCTTTACAAAACACCTCCCTGTCGGAATTGCTAGTAAACAAAGGGGTTTCGGAGTGGTAAAGTGAGGTGGGGAGGTCTTTTTTCAATTTTGTTTTTTTATGAAAGATGGCGACGAGTGATAGGCAAATGAGATGCCACTAGACGCTTAATGAGATGCGGTTTATATACATAATGAGAAGCCACTTGTGGCATCTGGAGAGGTGAAAGGTGATGAGTTGGGGAGCGTATAGTTAATTGTTTGCTAAAAAATATGATTTTCGGGGAATTATATGCAATTAAGCTTCATTGCTATTGACTCCCCGCCTCTCAAGAGGAATTATAGGTAGGCCGATGGGATTTCATTTGGATCGTTTTATGTTTTCGGGATATAATTATATATACCATAAAGTGTCTAATTTACGCTTTATTAAAAGAAAATGAATTTTTTATCTTTTTTCTTCCTCTTCTTATGCATTAAGCAAGAAAGTATCAACATTGGGCAAAAAAATACTTTTCGGTTAAAATTAATTGTAGTATTTTTGCAAACTGAAATCATGTAGTGTTTTTCTGTCGAGAAAATAGTAACTCTGATTTCATTGGAAGACTATACTTAGAATACTGTAACCTATATTATAATTAAGATAAAAATGCCTATGAGTGAATAACGACTGCAATAACCCTGAATTCCACCTTATTTATATATATAAGGAAGGAAAAGGAGATTAAAGGAGCAATAATGTGCCTGAAACTCCAAAAATGAAAAAACAATGCTAATACATTTTAACCTAAGAATACTTTTTTTGTATGAATTTTAATCTCAGAAAAACAGTGCTGCTGATGAGCGCTTGTGCTGCTGTGGGGTTTGCCTACCCAGCATACGCCTCGTCTGAAGTTGCCCCGCAGGCAATTCAGCAGTCAAAGAAAGTGAGTGGTACTGTCGTCGATGCTGAAGGTCCAGTAATTGGAGCTACAGTATTGGAGAAAGGTACTTCTAACGCTACCGTTACCGACATGGACGGTAATTTCTCTCTCAACGTGCAGCCTGGTGCTACACTTGTAATCTCTTATGTTGGCTACAAGACTCAGGAAGTGGTTGTTGGCAACCAGTCGGTAATTCGTGTTGACATTACCGAGGACGCTGACATGCTCGAGGAAGTTGTGGTAGTCGGTTATGGTGTTCAGAAAAAGAAACTCGTAACTGGCGCTACTGTTGAGGTGAAGGGTGAGGACATCACCAAACTCAACACCACTCAAGTGCTCGGTGCTCTTCAGAGCCAAAGCCCTGGTGTTACTATTCAGGCCGTTTCAGGTCAGCCAGGTGACGGATTTAAGGTGGCTGTGCGTGGTGCTGGTACCAACAGCGACACCAAGCCTATTTACGTAATTGATGGTGTGGCTGGTGGTGACATTAACAACCTTAACCCTGCCGACATCGAGCGTATCGACGTGCTGAAAGATGCTGCCTCTGCAGCAATCTATGGTGCAAACGGTGCAAACGGTGTTATCCTTATAACTACAAAGCAAGGGAAGGCAGGTAAAGTGACCGTAAGTTACGATGGTAACATCGGTTGGCAGAACGTTGCCAAGGTCCCACAGTTGCTCAATGCACGTCAGTTCATGCAGGTTCAGGATATGGTGAACCTTAACAATGGCGGCAGCAGCTACGACTGGGCTTCATTCTTCAATGTGGCTTATGACGCCAATGGTAACCCAACAGGTCCTACAGCAGTCAACGAGGGTCTGCTTGATGCTTACATGAGTGGCAAGAACGCAGGTACCAACTGGATTGACGCTATCCGTAACAAGAATGCCGTAACAACATCTCACGCCCTCAACTTGGCCGGCGGTTCCGATATTTCAAAGTTCTCTACTGGTATCGGTTATCAGTATCAGGACGGTGTATTCGGAAAAATGGCAAAGTCTGACTTCCGCCGTTTCACCCTGCGCCTCAACTCTGAACATGTGGTACTCCGCAGTGAGGACAAGGGATTTGATATTATCAAGTTGGGCGAGAACTTCTACTACCAGCATCGTCAGAACCAAGGTCTCCAGATAGGTAATCAGTATAGCAACGAACTTTCAAACATGCTGCGCGCCAACCCGCTTATCCCAATGTATGATGGCGAAGGCAATCTCACAGCTCACGACTATCTAGACCAGTCAGGATGGTTCGGTTTCAACAGTTATATGGCTAACCCGGTATATAACATGATGAACGGCCAGAGTGCAAACAACAAGTCGAAGAGTTTTAACATGAACGCTGTTGGATACATTGAGATTCAGCCAATAAAGAATCTCATATACCGCGGACAGGTTAACTATAACTATAGTTCTTGGTCATGGCGTGCATATCTGCCTGTTTTCTATAGCAATGACCAAGGTGGCAAGAGAGATCTTGACCAGGTTACACAGCAGACAGGTAATGGCTGGGGCTGGGGCATGACTCACACTCTGAACTATAAGTTCAATCTTGACAAGAACAATTTCGACGTGCTCGTTGGTACCGAGTATGGCGAGAGCCGCCCAACTTTCGGCGAGACACTTAATGCAACCTCTACAGGTAGCATCTTCGGCAACTTGAAGCAGGCGTACGTAGGTCTCACAGAAGACCGCTCTAGTGCATCTGTTGACGGTAAGCCTTATGGCGACGAAAGATCTCTCTCTTACTTCGGCCGTGTCAACTATGACTTCAATGAGACCTATATGCTAAGCCTCGTGCTCCGTGCCGATGGTTCTTCTAGGTTTGCAAAAGGCAAGCGTTGGGGTTACTTCCCGTCAGTAAGTGCCGGTTGGGTTGTTACAAACGAGAAATTCATGGAGAGTACTTCAAGCTGGCTCGATTTCCTGAAGATTCGTGCCGGTTGGGGACAGAACGGTAACAAGAATATCGGTGATGGCTTTGCTTACATGACAACCTTCAGCTATGGCGATTTCGGTAACTATTCATTTGGAAGCACAAAGGACAACTCAACCCAAGGTGCTTATTCAACACGTTTGCCAAACGCTGATTTGACATGGGAAACATCAGAGCAGATAGACCTCGGTTTCGACGCTCGCTTCCTCGGAGGTCGCCTTGGTGCAACATTCGATTGGTATAACAAAACCACAAAGGATCTTCTCCTTTATGTTCAGATTCCTGCTTCTACAGGTTTTGCTCAGCAGTGGCGCAACGCAGGTACCGTTAAGAACTCTGGTGTTGAACTTGCACTTAACTGGCGTGACAAAATTGGTTCAGACTTCCACTACAATGTAGGCTGGAACATGGCTTTAAACAAGAACGAGGTAACCAAGATTAATGGTTTGGTGAAGTACATCAATGGCGGTAATGACCTGTTGGCTCAGAATACGGGTACAATGGCTCGCATGGCTGAGGGACATCCCATCGGATACTTCTATGGATATAAAACAGACGGTGTAATGCAGAATGAGGCTGACGTGCAGGCATATCTGGCACAGAACTGCGGCGGCGACGCAGCAAACTCTCTGCAGGGTGCTGGCATCAAGCCGGGCGACCTGAAGTTTGTCGATGTCAATGGCGACGGCATCGTTAACGACGACGATAAGACTGATCTTGGCGACCCACATCCAAACATAACAATGGGCTTAACTCTCGGTGCCGATTATAAAGGCTTCGATATCAGCATTACTGGTTACACTGCACTTGGACAGCAGGTAGCTCGCTCATGGCGTAAGTTCACGGACGGACAGTATGAGAACTACACCACAGAGGTTTACAACTACTGGCACGGTGAGGGAACATCAAACAGATATCCTCTCTTGGCTCCAGGTAACAGTGGTCCTAACTGGCAGCAAGTTTCTGACCTCTATGTTGAGAATGCTGGATACTTCCGTCTGCAGAACCTCACAGTGGGTTATGACTTTAAGAACGTGTGGAATAACTGCCCATTCCAGCAACTACGTCTCTACTTCACTGCTCAGAATCTCTTCACCATTACAAACTATAAGGGTATGGATCCTGAGAATGGTATGGCACTCAACGGCAGTGAACCTTGGGTAACAGGTGTTGACGTTGGTAACTATCCGCTGCCGCGTACTTACATGGTAGGTGTTAACATTAAATTCTAAATAAAACGAGAATAACGATGAAAAAAATATTATATTTCGCTGCTGCGGCTGTTCTTGGGCTGAGTGTGACATCTTGCTCTCTCGACTCTGAGAACCTGACTGACAGCACCTCGGAGAACTTCCCGAGAACAGAAAAGGATGTCACCGCATCGCTCGCAGCCGTATATGAGAACCTGAACGCTGTGAATGCGAACCCGCAGATGTCGTTCTACTATCTCTCTATGCTGGCAGCCGATGATAATCTCGGCGGCGGCGGTGCTAACGATAAACTGATGCAGGCTCTCGACCTGATGTGTAACTACAATGCTAACATGACTGAGCAGTTCTTCAAGGACCGTTATGAAGGCATCGCACGAGCAAACGCCATCATCGAGGCTCTGCCAAACACTAATATTGACGACCAGACAAAGGCTCAGGCTCTTGGTGAGGCTAAGACTCTCCGTGCTTTTTACTACTATGAACTGGCTTCACAATATGGCAACGTGCCTCTGAACATTAAGCCGGGTGACGACAACGCACAGGGTGACGTGACTGCTCTTTGGGCACAGATTCTGACTGACCTGCGCGATGCTGCTAAGGACATGCCCGCTCAGAAACTCACCGATGGACACATCGACAAATACACCGCAGAGGCAATGCTCGCACGTGTATGGTTGTTCTACACTGGCTTCTATGGCAACGGCACTGACATTGCTGCTCTGACGAGTAGTAACTATAGTCCTCTTACCAGCGTGGAACTTGCCGACGGAACAACACTCACCAAGCAGGATGTTATAGGTTATATTGACGATTGCGTTAATAACTCTGGCTACGAACTCGTTCCCGACTATCGAAATTTGTGGGCTTACACAAACAGATGTACTGTTGAAAACTATCCTTACACCGCAGGACAAGGACTGGAGTGGGTAGAGAATGACAACGCTGTTAACCCAGAGTCGATGTTCGCTATCAAGTTCAACAAATTGGCTTCTTGGAGTACCACTATCGGTTATGGTAACGGCTATGCCCTCCATTTCGGTATCCGCGGTGGACAGGATGTTGACAAGACCTTCCCGTTCGGACAAGGATGGGGTGCTGGTCCTGTTGCTCCAAACCTCGTTACCGACTGGCAGACTGCTGAGCCTTCAGACGTGCGCCGTGACGCTTCCATTCAGGACGTTCGCGAACTGCCTGAGTATCAGTTTGGTGGTGCTACATGGGCTGACTTCATTCAGGAGACCAACTGGTTTGAAAAGAAGCAGTGTGCTATCGCAGGCTTCGACGGAGCAAAATATCAGCCATGCTTCGAAGCTATCATGTATGGCGACAAGGGATGGGAGAACGGAGTGAACTTCCAGACTTCTAACATTCACGACCTCGTGCTGTTGCGCTTTGCCGACGTTTTGCTTATGCAAAGCGAACTAAAAGAAGATGTCTCTGGTATAAACAAAGTTCGCGCCCGTGCAGGATTGAGTCCAATCGGTTCATATTCTCTGAAGGCTTTGCAGGACGAACGCCGCTGGGAACTTGCCTTCGAAG
This sequence comes from uncultured Prevotellaceae bacterium, assembly GCA_900315095.1. GTDB lineage: Bacteria > Bacteroidota > Bacteroidia > Bacteroidales > Bacteroidaceae > Prevotella. The sequence goes on from OMXS01000001.1 coordinate 241,158, forward strand.
GCGTTCGTTGGAACGATATTCGTCGCTGGCATATTGCCGCCGAAGCTCTGGAGAAACAAACAGGACAGCCTACTTACTCTCGTGGCAAGGCAGACGTCAACTCTGCTCATAATGGTGGTTACAAAACCCGTTATAATGCTACTGCCGGATTCCAGAAGATGCCTGAAAACCAGGTACTGCAAGGGCGTGTAGCGCAGAACGAAGGTTGGAAGGGTTCCGATTCAGAGTATCAGGGTTGGTAATCTGTTAATGTCTAACACAGCAAAAAAATAAAGAAAAACTATATGAAAAAGATACTTTATGTAATGCCTTTGCTGGCTTTGGCCTTAACTGCTTGCGACCCATCTGAGATAGAAGGTGGTAGCGAGTGGTCACAGTTTGACATCAACCAGTTGCAGGCTACAGCCACACCTCAAGAGGTGAATGGAATGAACGGTAACGTGATACATGTGGTTTCCAATTCTCCTGTGGTTACAGCATGGGATGCTGACCAGCTGATAGAGAACACTACGCACACGGTTACTACCGAAGGTAATATCTATGTTACCAAGTTGGGTGCTAACATAATTCGTGTATCGGCTACCAATAATGGTGGTTCTCCTGCTGTAAAGGAAATCACAGTGCAAATAGACACTATCTCTTACATCACCGATGCTATAAAGAATCGTTTGTGCATTGGCCAGAGAGGTGCGCCTACTTATTTTGGCAAAGGATTTAATGTTGCGAACATCACGGTTTCTCAGACTATTGATAACCTGACAGGTAAGCCAGGAAACAGCATCAATATAACCAAGAACACTAACCCTGCACTCTGTACATTCAGATGGGGTAGCAGCAGCATTGATACGAACATTGGTAAGATTGTTACCTATGCGCTTGACGAGGAACAGGAACTCTTTGTTGATTTCCAGGACGCTCGCGGTGTAACTGCCACTTTCAGTCTTGGCAAGTTTAAAGCTGAGGCATATTCTGACCTGCCAGCGGGTATCAGACTGCTTACAGGTTATGATCCTGTGGAGGCTCCAACGGCTACTAAGACTTGGACTATGGCTCCTGAGAACAACTGGGGTAATGGTGGCAACAACGACAAGAAGCCTTCATGGTGGACCACAACCGTTTGGGATCAGGGAGGTACACAGGGTACGCTGACCTTCGACTTCGTTACTGGTACGTTGACTAAGCAACTGGAGAAAGAAGATGCTGCCGATGGTGACAAGTCCGGATCAGGTCCATTCTCACTCGACTTTGCTGCCGAGAACGCAGAGACTAATGTGCTCTTCGTTTTGAAGACAACAGAACCAGGTAACATTATTCACCCAATAATGATTAACCAAGGCGACTACCACCCAACGCGTTATGAAGTGACATTGCTCGACGAGGATAATCTCGTGCTCCGTGCACAGCACACCAATGACGCTACATGGGAAGGATGCTTCTGGGTAATGGTGAAAGTTAATGAATAGGTTTATATATATCCATGGGGAAAACCGCTCCGCTTTCAGATGGGGCGGTTTTTCTTTCTTATTATTTGTTCTTTTCATATAATTGTTTTAACTTTGCAACTTAATGAGAAAACTGTTTTTTTTGTGTTGTCTTGCCGCTATTGTCGCCTTGAGTGCGGCATGTGATAACTCCGAAGGTAAAACATGCCGTATAATAGGTGTGGCTCCCGACTCATTTATGGAAGGTCAGTGGGTGTTCCTTGTACCTTTCAGTAATGCCACACGTGCTAATGTCGATTCTACTGTTATTAAGGACGGGCGATTTGAGTTCCACAGCGATACCATGATGATGGCAAAGTTGCTCACGGCTTTCCGTCTTCAACTCGATGTGCAACCGCTGCTCGTTGTAGTTGAACCAGGAAATGTGGAGGTGACCATTGCTTCTATAAGCAGTGCGAAGGGAACTCCACAGAATGACTCTCTGCAACATTGGAAGGAGTTGACTGAGCGTCATAACAGCGAGATGTCTGCATTTAGAAAAGCGAATGATAGGGTTGCTGCAGACAGTGCACAGACGGTATATATAAAACGCACACGTCAGTTGGCAGACAATTTAAAACAGGGCGTGCTGTATGGTTTCCTGAATCAAATCTTGCCTAAAGCGAAAGAATAATCAATTATACATTTACCTTACATTCCTATGAAACGATATGGTCAGCAGTGTTTCCAATGGGGACTGACTCTTTTGTTCGGTCTTGCCGTCTTTCTTTTTTGGAGGCTGAGGTATCCATTTGTACTTTCCTATCAAGAGCAGTTTCAGTTGTTCCTTGACAGCAAAGCATATTTTTCTGAAGCGCTGGCAGTTCCTGGGGGATTGGCACGTTACATTGCTGAGTGGTTGGTGCAGTTATATATTAGTTTCACTGCGGGTGCAATGGTACTTACTGTCGCTTTCATTTTGATACAACAGATTTCATGGAGACTCATCTGCAAGGTGTGTCGCTTTGTTGACGGAGAATCTCAGCAAGTATACTATCCTTCGAGTTTTCTTCCTGCTGTATTATTATGGGTACTTATGGGTGACGAGAGTGTCCTGTTTGCCTATGTAGTGTCTTTGGTTTTATGTCTTCTTGCCATGTTAGCATGGCCCCGTAAGGCGGTGGCGCAGGCAGTCTTCTCAGTTGTCACTATTCCTTTGCTCTATTGGGTGGCTGGCTCGATGGTGCTTATGGTCGCTGTTTTTGTCGCTCTTGTCTTTATTTTCACTGCTAAAGGATTTAGGCGAGGTATTCTTGCTGTGCTGATACTTCTGTGGGCAGTAACATGCATATTGTTAAGTTCGCTTTTTGTTCACTATCCATTAGACCGTCTGTTTGCAGGCATCTGTTATTACAGGCTCCTTGCTGTGCAACCATTTATGATGCTTTTTGTGCCGTTACTTTGTGCTGTTTTGCCTTTTATTGTATGTTTTTTGCCATCAGTTGCCAAAGGCAAATGGAATCTGGCTCTTGTAAGCCTACAAACAGTGGCGGTTGCATCGCTGGCTTTGCTAACAATACCCCATGCCTATGAACTGCGAAAGTACGAACTGATGGAATATGACCATCTGGTGAGAACAAAGCAGTGGGATGCTATACTGAAGAAAGCAGAGAACAAACATCCCGATTTGCCCATGAGCGTGTGCGCCACTAATCTGGCGTTGGCAATGAAAGGCCAGTTGGGCGACCGTGTTTTTGATTTCTATCAGCATGGAAGTGAGGGTCTGCTTCCAAATTTCCAGCGACATTTCACTGCCGATCAACTCGCAGGTGAGATAAATTTTTATCTTGGCCTAGTTAATACTTCTCAACGTCTTGCGATGGAGTCTATGGAGGCTTTGCCTGACCAAAGGAAGAGTGTGAGAGTGGTGAAACGACTCGCAGAGACAAATCTTATTAACGGACATTATGAAGTTGCTTGCAAATACCTCTTATTATTGAAACAAACACTTTTCTATAAACGCTGGGCTGAGCAGACTGAGTCATTGCTTGGAAACGAAGAGAAAATCAATGCCCACCCCGTCTATGGTTGGTTACGAAAGATAAGACTCGACGAAGACTTCCTTTACAGCGAGGAAGAAAAAGACAAGATATGTGGACAGTTGTTCTTGAAGAATAAAGACAACATGATGGCTGTTCAATACCTTCTCATGATACCATTACTCGATGGCGATATTAATCGTTTTATGCAGTATGAACAAGTGGTAAGCGAAAAGATTAATTACCGTCCGCGTGCTGTGCAAGAAGCCATTGCTTTTGCGTATATGCAGACAAACAGACCTGTACCGCAAGGCGTCGTCAGTCAGGCAGTACTCCAAAACTTGCAAGGTTTCGTCAGAGTCTATCAACAGGGACCTCAGTCGCCCGCACTAGAATCATATAAAAATTCGGTGTGGTACTATCTCACCTCTAATACTACGAAACAATGAAAAAACAGTTCCTCATATTGTTCTCACTGCTGCTGTTTGTGGCATGTGCTGACCATCCGTCAAATCCTAAGGTTGTGGCAGAGGCTCCAGTCATCTATCCCGACTATGTCGATGTTACTGTACCAGTAGGAATAGCACCGCTGAACTTTGGTGTTAAGGGTGATATCGAATGTATGTATGTTGTGGTGAAAGGGAAGAAGGGTGGTGAGATAACTTCCAACGGACAATATGCCGACTTCGACATCGATGACTGGCATGCATTGCTTGAACTTAATAAGGGCGGCGACCTTATAGTCACGGTGTCAGTCAAGAAGGACGGAGTATGGATTCAATATCGCGATTTTGCTATACATGTGAGCCCTTACTCACTTGATGAGTGGGGGCTAACGTATCGCCGTATAGCACCAGGCTATGAGATGTACAGCAGTATGGGGTTATATCAACGAAACCTTAGCAATTTCGATGAGTTTGAGATTATAGAGAACACCCGCGTGCCTGGCATGTGTATCAACTGCCATACGGCAAATAAGACCAATCCAGACCAGTTTGTGTTCCATGTGCGTGGACAGCATGGTGCAACAATGTTCCAACGAGGAGACAAACGCGAGTGGTTGCAAGCGAAGAACGAACTGCTTGGCGGCTCAATGGTATATCCTTATTGGCATCCTTCTGGCAAGTATTGCGCCTTCTCTACCAACCAGACAAGGCAGGGATTCCACGTCGTAGCAAAAGAACGTATAGAGGTGTTCGACCTTTCGTCTGACATTTTCGTCTATGACCTAGAGAAACATGATGTGCTCACCGACTCGCTCATCTCGACACCCGACTGGTCGGAGAACACACCGGTGTTTTCTCCTGATGGCAAGACACTCTACTTCATGACATGCCTACAGCAGGAATATCCCATTAACTTCAAGGAAGAGAAATATAATCTCTGCAAGATTAGTTTCGACCCGGAGACTGGTCGCTATGGTGATCATGTGGACACTGTATTCAATGCTGTTAAAATGGGCAAGAGTCTCACTTGGCCACGCCCGTCATACGATGGCAAGTATCTTCTCTTCACACTCATCGACTATGGTTATTTCTCTATGTGGCATAAAGAGTCAGACCAGTGGCTGCTCAACCTCAGCACTGGCGAGGCACGGCCACTTGACGAGATTAACAGTCCCGATGCCGACAGTTACCATAACTGGAACATTAACAGCCACTGGATAGTGTTTACATCGCGAAGAGAGAATGGGCTTTACACGCAACTCTTCCTTGCTGCTATTGATGACAATGGACGGTTCTCAAAGCCCTTCTTGCTGCCGCAGCAAAATCCGCAAGAGTATTACAGCGAAACGCTCTATTCGTTCAACACTCCCGACTTTACCAAGACTCGTGTCGATTTTGATGCCCGTGCCGCTGCCCGTGAGATTCTTAGCGACGAGCGAGTGCAGACGAAGGTAAGGTAAATATAATAATGTTATATTTTGACTTACTCCCTATTAACTTTCTAAAACGTTTGTCTTGCTAAATGTATAGTTTTTATTTCTTCTTGAATGGAATGATGTCTTGTTTCATTGCGCGACTGATGTCCATCGCATCGAAGGGGAGAGTGCCGCGACCTAGTTCCGGGGCATTGAAAGACTTCAGGCAGTTGTCATAGAAGTCGGGATTCTCTTGCGGCAGCACAAAGGGCTTGTGCGCCTTGCCATTGCTGTCGATGTAGCAGAAGTAAGGTTTTCCATAGAGTCCGTCATCGCGTTTTGATGCGAAGACAAACCATCGGCTATTCGACGACCAACAGTGATATGTGTCGCTCTTCTTGCTGTTTACAATGGCAAGTGTGTCTATAGTACCTGTCTTTAGGTTAATCATCTGCAAGTCTGTCTCTGGATGCCAGATGGGGAATGTGCCATAATGTGCCACGGTATAGAGCAGATATCGGCCGTCAGGACTGATCTTAGGATGGCAGACTGATGACGGATGCTCTTTATCCGTTTCACTTAGATAGCGCTCATTTGTGTCGCGCATGTTCTTTGCACGCAAAGCGCCCCTTTGAGTCGAGCGAGGCAATGGGAAAATTGTATCTACTCTTTCTCCAAAAGAGGCTGTTATGGGATCAAAAGGTATGCGCACTAGTACATATTGCAGTCCCTTTATGTTGTTTGTCTTCAGCGGTGTTGCATCGGCTGCGCAGTAGTAGATGCTCTTCCCGTCTGGTGAGAATGTGGGGAATGTCTCCAGTATGGTGCTGTCAGCGAGTAGCGGAGATTCTATTATCACATTGTTTTCAAGGTCTGCAACATAAACATCCGATTTTGTATCGAACACTTCGAGTCGCTTTTTGGGCATAGAGTGGAAGGCAGGAATAATTATGTTGGTTGAGAAGGTGATGTAACGTCCGTCAGGACTGAAACAGTAGTACACGCTTCCCGACACCATGTCGTCGGTCTTAATTCCAAGTTTCGACAGTTTGCCGTTGCGGTTGAGAATGGCGCCGCCGCCCTCGCCTCGTATATACATCATGGATAGGGACGGGTCTTGGTTACCGTAGATGTGGCAGTTCATACATCGGTTCTCCACAAGATTGTAGTCGCTTATCACACGTTCATCGAATGTTTCCAAGCATCGCTCGCGCAAAGTAAGGTTTTGCCATATCTCGTAGTCGGGCTCGATGAGGCGGTAGGTGAGGTAAGGGTCAATGGTGTCGGCGGTTACCTGCCATGTAAACTGCTTATAGGCATACCATTTACCTCCCGTTTTTGCTGTCACAGTGACGTTGACACTCTTGCCTGCAGTATGTTGCAATAGGTCTTTCCAGTCGTCTAAGTCAAACCTTACACTGTTCCCCCGTTCTGTTACCTGCATCTGCTTGCCGTTGCATGTGGCAGTTACCTGAACGCCCTCGAAGTCGCCTCGTAACAGGAAGTTCAGCGGTGCAATGTTTTTCGGGATGGTAACATTAGCATAGTCGGGATACATCGGCGGCAGTTCGTCTTTGTATGTCACGTCTTTTGGTTGCTCAGCACATGCGAACAAGCAACATATTATGATGATGTATAGTAGATGTTTCAATGTTTAATGCTTTTAGAGTTTAGTGTTTAATACTCCGCTGCTTTTCCCTTGTCAAAGAAGTACCAGTAGCTGTCGCTGAATGACGGGTCGCCCCGATGTTGGTTATATAGACGGAATCGTTGTATCAGCGCTTGGTTGCTGATGTACTTATCCCACTCTTCTTGTGGTGCGTTGGTGCCTGCGAGATAAATCATCAATGCTTGTTGGTAGAGCGATTTAGTGCGTGGGTGTCCTGTGTTCATGCAGTATAGGTCATAGTCGCGCTTGAAACTCTTGATGTCTTTCAAAAGAAGCAGAGTGCATAGAGTATAGTCGAGTGCTGCTATGTTATCGGGGTTAGACTTTATCAGTTCGGTCATCATCATGTGCATGTTGTCGCCTACCTGTAGGGTGTCTGTCTTGTTGAGAAACTTCTGCTTGTTGGCTATCTCTGATTTTACTTCGGGTGTCATTGATCCTGGCGTGTGTCGCTCAGCCCATTTCTTGTGCACAATAGTCTTTTTCAGAAGTCTTAGATACTTGTTTGCCGCAACCGTGTCACCGCTCACCAGATTTGCTTCTGCGAGTCTTTTAATCATTCTCACGTTGCGGTTGTCTCTTGAGAAGACGTTGCCCATCATGGCGGCGCGTTCGGTGAATGTCATGTCACCCAGCAGATAATAGAGTTCGTTCATCCGCTTGATTACGAGTATTGGCGTCTTAGGACCAATCGTGTATAGTGTGCCCAGTTCGGTTGTGTTGAGGTCGAAGATATGGTCGGGCAGCTCCCCTATGCGTGCCATGCACAGGTTATAGAAGAACGACATGCTCGGGGTGGGTTGCTTCTGACTTCTCACAAAGTTCACAACGCGGTTGTAATTACCGAAATAATACTCGTTGTCAACGTGCAGTTCACGCTCCAGTATGAAGTCAGGTGCAGAGAGTTTTCCTAGGCCAGGATATGTAAGGTTGTCAGCAGTATGCAGTCGATAGTGGCGGTTGCTGACAGTTATAGCGCTAATAATGATTATCGGTAAAGAGAGCACAGAAACCCAGCGATAAGTTGTTTTCTGCATGAATGCACAAATTATGAATAGCAACGCCGTCATCCAGCAGCCAATACCGAACATCCAGTATGAAAGAAATAGACTAGTGACGAGCAGGAGAAGGTATAGTCCATTGCGCCAATAGGTGATACGCCGCCTAAAAGTGTCGAAGATGATAAAAACAATGATTCCTCCAGCAACGGCAATGTCTGAAGACAACCTGTAGAATATGTCGAAATGAAAAACTATGAGCACCGCCATCAGCACCATTGCTGTTAAGAAAGCAAGGCGTTTGATGCCGCACCGCCTTAAAGCGTGCCACATCAGCAAACCTGTGGCAAGTATTACCATCGAGACAATGGCAGCTCCTGCATACACATAATAGAAGAACTGAGTTAGGAAATCGCCCGTTAGGCATGCCAACCATGCGGGTTTCTCGAAATAAGTGCTTATGTACTCTCCCGACATCAGGAATATCTGGTTCTGCTCTTGATAGAAGAGATGGTCGGGATAAAAGAACTGGAAGAATACAAAACATGCAACAGCCCATATGCATAAGCCCATGCCTGCATAAATACATTGCTTCTTCTGCAATCCTCTCATAGATTAGTTATTAGTATATAAATCACAGTTCTTCAGCATGACTGTGCTCCATAGTTCCTGCAATAATAAGTATTACTTATGAGCATTGTAGTAGTCGAGTCCGCGATGCACGTTCTCTACCACGGCATTGCCAGAGAGTGTGGCGCCAGTAGTGGTGTCAACCTTCATCTTGCGTGCTTTTGAGACGGTCTTGCCTTCCCATTTCACCAGTACTTGGCGCTTCACCACGGCAAAGTATTTAGGTGTCTCGCGGTTGCGAAGCGCTTCCACCTTCACCACCTTGTTGTTCTTGATATGTATATTAAGTGGAGTGGCAGAGCTATATCCTTTTACGTCCTTTGCAAGTGTTGTGGTGTTAACAATCACCGTGCCGTCGGCCATCTTTGTCATCACGTTATCCTGGTTCACAGCAGCACGCGCTTGCTGTAGCAAAACCGCCGATGACAGCAACATAACTGCTGCCATTGCGATGTTCATGTATTTCCTTTTCATTTCTGTTTGTTTAATTGTCAGACAATATTCTATATTGTTCGGGTTGCAAAATTAATAAATATGGTTGATGTGGCAAAGTGATTTTGAAATATTAACGCAGTTCTTTTAACCTCTAAAGCGTAGCATGTCTCATCATGCAATCATAGTTCCACACTCTCCACTCATTACTCTTCGCTAAACGAGAACACCGTTCCATTCTTGCGGTCGGGTGTCGTTCCCTCCCATGTAGCAGAGTATGACTCGCCTGTTGTTGGGTCAACGCCCACATAACGGTTGGTGACAAGCGAGAGCAGCATACATTGGGAGCGCAGCATGTCTTGCCACATGAAAAGAGAGCCTTCGGTTTCTTCCTTTGTGATACGCACATCACCGCAAAGCCCTAAGCCAACAACGGTGAGATAACCGCTACCATCCGAGGTTTGCAGAACTACCTTTCCGTTGCCTCGGTCGAGAACGCGGAACAAACAGTAATTGACGATGAAATCGGCGTTTTTTGAGTTTGTACCATGTATAACGCCGTGAGGATTAGCCCAAAGGAGTTCGCCGTTGCCAATGTTTCTTAATGTTATAATCTTATTGTAGGGAATGTTCTTCGAGCGGTCGGCCATCGGTTCGTCTACGCGGAACGAGTAGAAGCGTGCCTTTCCGCCCTGTCGCTGCTTGGTGTTGTAAGCGAACAGAGCATAGCGTGCGCCTTGGAAAGTCTTCAGTTGATAGGGTAACAGCACGCTGTCGCCGACGTTCTGGAATGTCGTTCCGTCGTTGCTGTAACTGAATTGTGCCATTTCTTCGTCGAGATTTGCCGTGATGCGTAAAGTCACTTGTTTCCCCTTTATCGGCATTTCTTGTGTTATGTTGCCATTCTGGTTGTAGAAACGCAGAGTCTTGGCATCGCCTTCCACGTTCACTCCGAGCCAAGCGAACGGAATGTTAAGCAGTCCTAGTCCTGCGCGGTCACCGTCTTTCAACTGACTGAAGTCAAGAACGGTGGTGGCAGAGGCCACAGGTCCTATGACGCGTTGCGTCAGGGTGTTCTTTGCCCACAGCAAGTTCTCGGCGGGCATTGTCTGCAGTTGCAATTCCCCTTTCCCCGTAGTCCATTGCTTGTCCACGGGTTCGTGGTTCCATTGCCATATTGGTTTCAGCGTCTTTTGTGTGAAGTCGTCGTTGCGGTCGTAAGGAGCATGTGGTTCAACGGCCGCTCCTGTGGCGGGCTTTGTCCATGTCTTAGGTGAGCGTCCGAGGTTTCCCTCGATGCCGAAATACGGCCATCCGTCGTGCCACGTCACAGGAGAGAGGCTTGTGGTGCGCCCCACTCCCGCGAAGTCTTGCATCGACACGCCCCACCAGTCGCCGTTGGGCAGGCTGACGATACCGCCCTGATGAATGGTTGCATTGCCCAGTCCGTTGCCTGTATTGCGGCTTATGCGGAACTCATAACCCTCTCCTGGCAGCTGTCTATGGTCAGTAGGGTTGTCCACCATAGAGTTCTTTCTGATGCCCATCGACTCTTTGCTGCTTATCGTGCGCACCTCATAAGGACCGTCGATGTTGTCTGCTCGTGCACACATCATGCGTCCCATGGGAGCATAGTCGGCACTTAGGATATAGTATTTCCCGTTTATTTTATATATGTGATGCCCTTCGCCCATTGCCGAACCTTCAGGAATAATGGTGCGTTCTGAGCCTTCCACGAAACCGCTGAAGTCGGGTTTCAACTCTATAATCTTAACGTTGCCGTAGCCATATACACAATATATCTTGTCGTCATCAAAGAGAACGCTAAGGTCATAGATAGCTCCTTTCATGTTGATGTGTTTCCATGGCCCTGTCGCCTTTTCGCTTATGAAAACCTGAAGGCCATGGCCATTGATGTTAGAGAAGATATAGAACTTCCCGTTATGAAAGCGGATGCATGGTGCCCAGATGCCTTGGCCGTACGCCTCTTTATGGTTATCAAGGCGGAACTCATCCCCCATGTCGAACCGAGGCAGACAATAACTGGCGAAATCCCAGTTCACTAGGTCGCGCGAATGTAGCACTACGAGTCCTGGAAGGCAATGCATCGTTGTGCCGGCAAGGTAATAATCGTCGCCCACTCGTATGATGTCAGGGTCGGAGAACTCATCATAAAACAAGGGGTTGGTATAGGTCCCGTTTCCGTTATCGGCAGTCCACGACTGCGCGCTGGCTGCTATCGACAAGGCAGCCAGCATAATAGTTGTTAGCAATTTGTTGAACATATCTTTGATATTATAGGTGCAAAGATATGAATTAATTCGAAATAATCAAAGGAAATGTCAAGTTATGTGATGTCACTTCTTTCTTGTCATCTCGAAATGGAATGGTTTATCGAAATGGCGGCGTGAGTAGTAGGTCACCGAGTGGTCGTCAAGATTCATCACCATTGTCCATAGTGTGCCCATGAATCCTTCGTTGTTGCCTGCTTGCGATACCGACTCTATGGCTTTGGTAATCTCTTTTTCGCTCATCATTCCATTGCTCTGCTCATATCGTTGGCATAATTGCTCATATCGTTTGTCGCCCTCTATCAGTCCTACATTATGCTTAGCGTCGCACAGATAATGGTTGGTCACGGCCTTTGTCTCGGTTACCATCATCTTGTTTTCTACATATTCCACCACGACACTCCTGCCCGTAGCGTCAGACATTGCATAGTGGTGTGCCGAGCCGATGTCTGAGTGCATGTCTATGCCTTGGAGCAGTTCCAGCGCTTCTTCAACGTTGGCGGCATTGTTCAGCAGGTAGCGTATCGCTGTAGATGTGGTGAGTGCAGGTTTCCCTGTGCGCTGGTGAGTCTCCACATTGTCGCCAGCCATGAGGTCGGCAATGGCAAATCCCTTCTCGTTGATGCCGTCGAGGGCGAAGAAAAGTCCCGACAGAGCCATATACTGGTTAGCGAAGCCTTCGGGCAACCAGTCTTTTCCAAAGCCGTAAAACTCCACATTGAACGTTGTTATCGACTCATATCCGCGGTCGGGAATGGTATGCAGAATCATGGCTGTGCCCGAGGGATAGTCGAAGTTGCGCCCCATCATCACATGGCCTTCATTGCTCTTTGCGGTCAAAGTAGAACAACCGTAGCTGTTCTTTTGAGGATTAACGTCGGGAGTGTAGTAACCTTTCGAGAGAAAGTTTATGACAAAGCCCAGCATCTCCTCTGCACTAGCGGCGCCACCTTTCTTTATCAGTTCGTCGAAACCGTCGTCTCCTTTATATTCCATATAATAGAGTCCGTCGTCAAGTTTCTTTACCGACATCGCCCCTTTTACCATAGGACCGAACAAATTCCATGTGTAAACACCAAAGACAATAATCAGCGCGAGGACTGCCAGCAACGATATTTTTAATACTTTCTTCATGATTAGGTTATTATTTAATTACGATGCAAAGATAAAATGATAACACTTACATTCAAAACAACTTTCGACCACTTCCCGATTCTTCATCGACCACTTTCTCAAATGCGGTATGTTGCATTCCATTAAGCCATCTCTTAGATGGCGATTGATATACAATTGGCTTCTCAAAGGTGCTTAGTGAGGGAACAAAGTTATTAAGATTGTTGAACAAAGTTAATAACATAGTCGAACAAAGTTAATAACATTGTTAAGCCGTTTGTATCCTCTTGAATTACAAGAAGTTACAAACGGCCTGTTTTGTCATGTTTTTTTGCATTGTAAAAGGGCTATTTCTTCGGGCTCTCTTTACCGAAAAGATAGGATGGTTTGTAGCCTCCGCAGTCGATAACAACCTTCTCTATCACCACGCCTGGGTCGAGTGGCCTGAACACGAGGCTATGAACATCGGCCTTGCCGACGGCAAACGGCGTCACGGTTTCAATGATGCGGCGCGCCACGGTGGGGTAGTAAATAGAGTATATGTTCTCTGGTTTCTCGTTGAGTTTGCTGTTGAAGTTCACCTTCACGGCATCACCGCCATCGAGAGCCACGCTATATTCCAGTCCGCCTTTGTTGAGGAAGTCGAGCGTTGACTTAAGAATGACATGCACCTTCACGTCTTTCACGTCCTCGGGCAGCGTGAAGCGGTATTCAAGACTTGCTCCGTCGACGCTTGCGGTCTGTGGCATTAGTTCCATACCACTTAGTGTTCTGCCCATGAAAGGTATCACGGTCCACTTGGCTTCTTTTGCATCGGACTTGCTGTAGTAATGTTCTGCCTCTATTGAGACATATCCGTTGCTCTCGCAGAAGACGTTGCCGCCCTCGCCGCTTGCGCTGACATAGTTCAGTCTTGGCAGACGGTCGGCGGGGAAGTCGTCGTTCCATGAAGTGTAGCCAATGTGCTTCTGTGTCATCATGCCGTTCCACTTGCCCCCTGCCAGTTGTGTGTTATACTCGTTGCAGAGCAGAGAGTCGCGGCGGAAAGCCTTCTTGCAGCGCTCTGCCCACTCGTTAGCGGCTGGGTCGTTCTTTGCTGCCAGCGCGTTGTTCATTGCTTGGGCATAGTACATTTGATAAACATTCGACATCGCCTCAACGGGGAACAGCACCAGCTGGTAGTAAGCATCGCGGGCGTCATTGCTTATGTTTGCATACTGCACAAGTGCGCGGTTCTCCAGTTCTATCCACTCACGCGTAACCTCTTCCCATTCTCCTGTCTCCAGATTATATGTCCTCTTGTCGAGCATTTCGGCAGTTGAGCGACCGGCATACTTACAGTATAGGTTCAGTATTTCAGCCGCCTCAGCCGCCTCTTCCTTGCCAAACATCTGGCAGAAGTTAAGAGTATGGTCGGTGAGGTTTTGCGCATTATACTCATGCGGCTGCCAAGCCATGTCCATGAAGAGCGTTATTGGGTATTCCATTGGCTTGAGGTCGCCCACGTTGAGAATCCACATGCGGTCGAGACCGTAGTCGTATGCCAGCGTCAGTTGTTCCCACATGTTCTGCGTCGGGGTGACGTTGAGCCACTTGGTGTTGCGCGGTGCGCCCACATAGTCAACGTGATAGTAGAGTCCCCAACCGCCTGGGTGCTTGCGTTCCTGTGCATTTGGCACGCGCCGAACGTTGCCCCAGTTGTCGTCGCAGAGCAACATGATGACGTCATCGGGCACCTTCATGCCCTTGTCATAATAGTCGAGCACCTCTTTGTAGAGTGCCCACACCTGTGGAGTCTTGTTTGCTGGATTTCCCGTTACTTCCTTTATGATGCGCCGTTGGTTCTCAACGATGGTCTGAAGCAGGCGAGTATCGGCATCTTCTGACATCGCCTCGTCGCCGTCGCCACGCATTCCTATGGTTACAACATCCTCAGTTCCCTTCATGCGTTCTATGCCATCGCGGAAGAACTTGTCAAGATTCTCCTTGTTAGTGGCATAGTTCCATGCGCCGTATTCTTTTCTGTGGCGTGCATACTCTTGGTGGTTGCGCGCCATTGGCTCATGATGGCTGGTGCTCATGATGACACCCATCTCGTCGGCAGTACGGCTGTTCTCGGGGTCGTCGGCATAGAATGCCCATCCCCACATGGCTGGCCACATGAAGTTTCCACGCAGGCGGAGAATCAACTCGAACACTTTCGCATAGAAACGATGGTCGCCGTAGTTGGTGCCCCATGTGTTCTTTACCCACGAGGTGAGGCATGGAGCCTCGTCGTTGAGGAAGAGTCCGCGGTAGCGCACGGCTGGTTCGCCATCGGTGTAGGTGCCTTTCATAACATAAATGTTATCATGATGAGGCGTAGGAACATCAGCCCACCAGTACCAAGGTGACACTCCTATCTGGCGAGAAAGTTCATAAATGCCGAAGATGGTGCCTCGGCGGTCGCTTCCGGCGATAGCAATGCGCCCGTCACTTGTCGTCTGAATGATGAATTTCTCATTCTTTCCTTGCAGTTGCTTGCGGTCAATGACACCCTGTTTCACCAGTTTATCAATCTCCTTAGAATGGCCTATCGTTCCCACGACGATGCGTGCATCGCCTTCAGAAACTATTGTTGCGTTGGTTCCCGTCACCCTTCCGAAGTCCTCGGCAAGGTTCCGTGCGGCAATCATAACTCCCTTCAGGTCCTGTTGGTCAACGAGAATTGTTGTCACTCCGTTGCCTGCTACCTGAATGTCTCCGCTGTTGAACGAGACAAACTGCTGTGCAGCCGTTGCCGCCAATGTAACTAATGATAATGTAACTGCTATTGTGCAGCGTTTTATTGATATTAGAGTTCTCATATAATTGGTTAAGTAATGATTTCTTCGCAAAGGTAATATTATTATTTATTTCATGCAAGTGCCTCTCGGAACTTTCTCGTCTACTGAAACAAAAAGAAACTACTTTGGTAGAAAATGTAGGTTAAGTGATGAATGTTTTCATGCTGCATTCGGGGCAAGTGCCCTTCAGAACGTAGTTGATACTTGACAACTGGAACCCGTCGGGCAGTTCAACTACAGGCACACGAATGTTCTTCAGGCAGAACGTTCGATGGCATCGGGTGCAGTAGAAGTGCGTGTGCTCGTCCTCAATGAGTTCCTCACAGTCGCAGTCATCATCGCAAACGTTGTATTTCATGGTGCCGCTGCCGTCGTCAACAGCATGAATCAGCCCGTGCGCCAGAAACAATGTCAGCGCACGGGAGATAGTGCTTTTATCGACAGTAGGCAGCAGTCGCTCCAGTTCTGGCATCGAAACCATCTCGTCACCGCGATACATCTCCCTGAGAATAAGTATTCGTGTGGCTGTAGGTTTTATGCCTCGGTGGAGTAGGGTTGATGCGATGTCGGTCATTTCTTCGTTGCTTTGATGAAGTAAACAATCAAGCAGATGTATGCAACGAGAGAAAGCACTTCAGAAAGTGAGTTCTGCAGCCATGCGTCATTTATCAGATTGATGCCTCCGAAGCGCATAAGAGCGCTGACAACACCCATGAGTGCGCCGCCGGCAATGAAGCCTGAGGCAATCAGAGTGCCCTTGTCGCCGCGTTCCTTGTTCACCTCAGCATCCTTTGAACGCGACGTTACATACCAGTTGATGGCGCCGCCCACGAGCAGAGGGATGTTCAGTTCGAGAGGGATGAACATACCCAAAGCGAACGCCAGGGCAGGAATCTTGAAGAAAGTGAGTACGATGGCGATAGCGGCACCAATGGCATAGAGCACCCAAGGAGCGCCGACGCCACTCATAAGTGGTTCAATAACGGCTGCCATAGCATTTGCCTGAGGCGCTGCAAGTTCGCCAGAAGCGAAGTTGTATGTCTGGTTCAGCACTATCATCACGCCGCCCACGGTGGCTGCCGAGACAAGAGTGCCGAGGAATTTCCATGTCTCCTGTTTCTTAGGAGTTGTGCCCAGCCAGTATCCTATCTTAAGGTCGGTGATGAAAGAACCTGCAACTGAGAGTGCCGTACATACCACACCACCCATTATGAGTGCCGCAAGCATACCGCCAGGACCTTTAAGTCCTACTGCTACCATTACCACAGAGGCGAGGATAAGTGTCATAAGTGTCATGCCGCTGACGGGGTTTGAACCCACGATAGCAATGGCATTGGCCGCCACGGTGGTAAAGAGGAAGGCGATGATAGCCACAAGCAGGATGCCCACAACGGCGAAGAGAAGGTTGTCCATCACGCCAAGCCAGAAGAAGATGAACGTTACCACGAGTGTCAAAGCGGTGCCAATGGCGATAATCTTGAACGCAAGGTCCTTGTCGGTGCGCTTTTCCACGCTTTCATCGGCCTTCTGTGCTGCGGCAGGAGCAGGCTTCAGGCGCATTATGGCACCCTTGATGATAGGCCAACTCTTGATGATTCCAATCACACCGGCCATCGCTATGCCGCCGATACCTATCGACTTGCCGTACGCCTTGAATATCTGCTCGGGCGACATGTCGCCAACGGCGGTAGTGATGGATGGGTCCCATTGGTTCAGTACATCGCCTGAGAACAGCAATGCCATACCTGGCACGATGATCCACCATACTGCCAACGAGCCGAGACATATAATGAAAGCATACTTAAGACCAACGATATAGCCCAGACCAAGCACGGCTGCGCCGGTGTTCACCTTGAACACGAGTTTCGCCTTCTCTGCAAGTGTCTCGCCAAAGCCCACAACACGAGTGGTGAAGTTCTCGTTCCACCAGCCGAAGGTGCTGACGATGAAGTCGTAAAGTCCGCCCACGATACCTGCTATCAGCAACGGTTTGGCCTGCGAACCGCCCTTCTCGCCGCTCACGAGAACCTGAGTTGTGGCTGTCGCTTCTGGGAAAGGATACTTTCCGTGCATATCTTTCACGAAGTATTTACGGAACGGTATGAGGAACAGAATGCCCAGAATGCCGCCCAAGAGCGATGCAAGGAAGATGTTAAGGAACGACGCGCTCATCGCCTCTCCGTACTTAGCCTGCAGGATATATATGGCAGGTAGCGTGAAGATGGCGCCCGCCACTACTGCTCCCGAGCATGCTCCGATGCTCTGGATGATGACGTTCTCGCCAAGTCCTTGCTTGCGCTTTGCCGCAGTGGAGACACCAACGGCGATGATGGCGATGGGGATTGCCGCCTCGAACACCTGTCCCACCTTCAGTCCGAGGTAGGCAGCGGCAGCTGAAAAGAGTATCGCCATGATGATGCCCCACGTCACACTCCATGCGTTGACCTCAGGATATTGGCGGTCAGGGCTCATCAACGGTTTATATTCCTCACCCTCCTTCAGTTCCCGAAACGCGTTTTCGGGCAGTTGCATTGTTTCTTTTTCTTTCATCGTTTATTTGTGGTTAAGTTTTATTCGTATGTGTTTTAGATTATTACAAGCCGCTTGTAACGGCATTACAAACGGTTTGTAACAGTATTACAGATGCTTTGTAACATCATTACAAACGGCTTGTAACAAGATTACAAGACTTTTGTAAACCTCTGGAATTCTATTCCAGGGATTCTAAAATCTCTGGAACGCCTTTGTAGAAAGGGATTTCTAAGATTGCGTTTACTTCTCGGTGAGTTTCTCAAAGAGTTCCTCCATGCCAGCCGAAGCGCCCTTCTTGATGTGCGTGACGTTATAGCGGCCGCTTCCCATCACGTCGTTAGGGTCGATAAGGTATACGGGCACGTCGCGGCGGGCATACTGAATGAGGCCTGCAGCGGGATAAACCACCATCGAAGTTCCTATGATTATCATGATGTCGGCATCAGCAACTGCCTCTGCGGCAACGCTGATATTGGGCACTCCCTCGCCGAAGAAGACGATGAAGGGGCGCAGAAGTGAGCCGTCTCCAGCAAGTTCTCCCGGTTCTATTGTCAGTTTGTCGGGCCCCAGTTGCACATGATAGCGCGGGTTGTCTACATCGCGGCTCGAGCATGCCTTCATCAGTTCGCCGTGCAGGTGAATCACTTTAGTGCTGCCAGCCACCTCGTGCAGGTTGTCCACATTTTGTGTCACCACCGTCACGTCGTAGTGTTTCTCGAGTTCAGCCACAAGCAAATGCCCCTTGTTTGGCTTCACATCGGTGTATTTGGTGCGCAACATATTGTAGAAAGCATTCACATACTCGGGGTCAGCCTCCCAACCCTCATGCGTTGCGACGCGCTGCACAGGATAGTTCTCCCATAGTCCGTCGGCATCGCGGAAGGTGCTCAGA
Source organism: uncultured Prevotellaceae bacterium (assembly GCA_900315095.1). GTDB lineage: Bacteria > Bacteroidota > Bacteroidia > Bacteroidales > Bacteroidaceae > Prevotella. The sequence goes on from OMXS01000001.1 coordinate 259,861, forward strand.
CCGCTCTCCACGGACATCCCTGCACCCGTAAGTACAACTATCTTCTTCATAATTAATGGTTTTTAGAGTTTTCTGTTTGCAAAAATAAGTATAAAATTCCTAACTCCTTAACTCCTTAACTCCCTTTAACGTCTCAACTCCCATTTTTCTTCCTTTTGTTTGCAAGTAAAGAAATTTATCAGTACTTTTGCAGGCAAATTTTATTAGTACTAATATTTTATAGAGAAAGATGGACAAACTTAGTTATGGTTTGGGCCTCGGTATCGGCCAGCAGTTGGCGCAGATGAACATCGAAGGTCTAAACATCGATGATTTTGCAGATGCAATCAGAGACGTAATCAATGGTAATGACCTGAAGGTGGAGCACCGCGAGGCGCAGCAGATAGTGCAGAACTACTTCGCTGAGCAGGAGAAGAAGTTGCAGGCAGAGCGCGCCGAGAAGGGCAAGGCAGCAAAAGAGGCAGGTGAGAAGTACCTCGCCGAGAATGCCAAGAAGGAAGGAATCATTACCACAGCAAGTGGTTTGCAATATAAAGTCCTTAAGGAAGGAACGGGCAAACAGCCAAAGGCAACCGATAAGGTGCGTTGCCACTATGAGGGATTCCTCATCGATGGCACCGTGTTCGACTCTAGTGTTCAGCGCGGAGAACCAGCAGTATTCCCTCTCGACGGCGTTATCGTAGGCTGGACAGAAGGTCTTCAGCTGATGCGCGAGGGCGGCAAGTACCGCTTCTTTATCCCTTACAAACTGGGATATGGCGAAGGTGGCGCAGGCGCAAGCATCCCTCCATTCGCTACACTCGTGTTTGATGTGGAACTCCTTGAGGTGCTGTAATGTGTCACCTATTGTTCCCCGCAATCCATTTTTAAACGAAACGTTAAATAATAAATAATAAAAGAACAAATGAAAAAGTTATCAATCGTGGCAGCACTTGCCATTGCAGCCGCTTCATTCACGGCTTGTAACAACTCGGCTACAAAGGCCGACCTCAAGACAGACCTCGACACTCTGAGCTACGCCATAGGTATGGCACAGACAAACGGTCTTAAAGACTATCTCGTACAGCGCGTTGGCGTTGACACCGCTTACATGGACGACTTCCTCAAAGGTGTGAACGAAGGTGTGAATGCTGGTGACGACAAGAAAAAGAACGCATACATCGCAGGTCTGCAGATAGGTCAGCAGATTAGCACCCAGATGGTGAAGGGTATCAACCACGAACTCTTCGGCAACGACTCTACACAGACCATCTCGCTGAAGAACTTCATGGCAGGTTTCTCTACCGCAGTACTCGGAGGCAAGGGTGTGATGACTACGGAGCAGGCTATTCATACCGTACAGACTAAGATGGATAAGATCAAGGCTGTAGCAATGGAGAAGCAGTATGGCGACAACAAGAAGAAGTGCGAGGAATTCGTAGCTAACTATGCAAAGAAGGATGGTGTGAAGAAACTCGACAAGGGCGTTCTCTATACCGTTATCAAGGAAGGCAACGGTCCTCTGCCAAAGGATACTTCTATGGTTACTCTGCAGTATGAGGGCAAACTCATCGATGGTACTGTATTCGACAGCTCTTACCAGCGCGGCAAGGCTGTGCCAATGCGCGTTAACCAGGTTATCCCAGGCTTCACAGAGGCTCTGCTTCACATGCCTGTAGGTAGCGTTTGGGAAGTTTGCATCCCACAGGAGCAGGCTTACGGTGCACGCGAGGCTGGCAAGATTAAGCCGTTCTCTGCTCTCGTGTTCAAGATTGAGCTCGTTGCTCTTGGCACACAGAAATAACTAATTCCACGGTTCCCGTGGTTTGGGAGTTAAGGAGTTATGGGGTTAAGGAGTTAAGACAAATGCTTTGCTACTATATAGTAAGCGATAAAAGCGATGTCTTAACTCCTTAATTCCATAAATTTGTAACCCATGATAACATATAATAAATAAAGAGGAAGAATGAAAAAGACTATTCTCATGGCACTTCTTATTATTGCAAGTGCCACCGTGACAACAGCCACAGCAGGAAAGAAAGACAAGAAAAAGAAGGGTAACACCACCATGCTGCAGCCCGTTGAACTCACTAACGGCATCGACTCGCTGAGCTATGCGCTCGGTATGTCGCAGAGTATGGGACTGAAGAAATACCTCGCAACCCAACTAAAGGTGGACACCACATATATCGACGCCTTTTGTGAAGGACTTCTCGAGGTGGCTAACACGCCTATTACCGACGAGGAATCGGCACGCTTTGCAGGTCATGCAATTGGTTTGCAGGTGGTGAAGAGTATGGTGCCGACAATGGAGACAGAGATAAAGGCGGCAGACGAGTCGCTGGCTATCAACCGCAACGCATTCCTCTCGGCATTCCTCGGGGGCGTGAAGGGAGAACCAACACTCATGACCAAGGATAAAGCAGAGACATTCTCGCGCAGCAAGATGAGCGACCTTAGAAAGGCTGCAGAAATGAAAGTCAAGAAGGAAGGCGAGGACTTTCTTGCAGAGAACGCGAAGAAAGACGGCGTTGTGGTACTGCCCAGCGGTCTTCAGTACAAGGTGTTGAAGCAGGGAACAGGTGCTGTGGCCAAGGCTGATGACAAGGTGCGCGTTATCTATGAGGGAAGACTCATCGACGGCACGGTGTTTGACGGCAGCGCAAAGCATGACGACAATGGTGTCGTTTTCCAGCCAAAGCAGGTAATAAAGGGATGGACTGAGGCTCTCACCATGATGCCGGTAGGTTCTAAGTGGCAGCTTTTTATCCCGCAGGAACTGGCCTATGGACAGCGCGGTGCAGGCAAGGATATCAAGCCTTACTCAACACTCATCTTCGATGTTGAAGTAATAGGGATAGAGAACGAAAAGTAAGCAAAAAGCATTCAAAAAGCGACAAAATAGCAACTTTTCCTTTCAAAATGTTGCATAATTCAATTATTGTTTTTATTTTTGCTATCGAAATAGTAAAAAGAGAACTACAACTGGATAAAAACTAAACATAATGGAAAAGATTGATGCGCTCGATATGAAGATATTGAGCATCTTGTCGAAAAATGCACGCATTGCTTTCAAGGACGTGGCAGCAGAATGCAATGTCAGCCGTGCCGCTATTCATCAGCGTGTTCAGCATCTGATTGAGGACGGCGTGATAACAGGAAGCGGTTTTGACGTAAATCCTAAGTCTCTCGGATACAGCACATGCACTTACGTGGGCATAACACTCGACCGAGGTAACTTGTATAAGAAGGTGGTAGAGAAACTACAGCACATTCCAGAGATTGTGGAGTGTCACTTCACCACCGGTCCTTACACCATGCTCGTGAAACTCTACGCACGCGACAATGAGCAACTCATGGACCTGCTCAACAATCAGTTGCAGAGCATTGACGGCGTGGTGGCAACAGAGACTCTCATCTCGCTCGAGCAGAGCATAAAGAGAGAGGTGCCTGTTGTGACAGACTAACTTGTAAATCATATCAACAACATCATGCGCACATACGACCTGAAGCGCCATTTAGAAGAAATCTATGCCCAATATCCAGAGGGCAAACATCAGCCTATAATTGGCATTACAACAAACTTCGTGGAACATGATGCACGGATTGCCGACCGCTACTACCTCTCAGTATTAGAAGCGGGCGGCACTCCTGTGCTTATACCCCCTGTCAATGATAAGGATGTAATTGTAGGAACGCTAGAGCATCTCGACGGACTGATGCTTACGGGCGGTGCCGACATCAACCCGCTGTGGGCGGGAGAAGAACCTTCGGCAAACCTCAGTAACATCAACAGCACACGTGACCTTCCAGAACTGCTCATCACCCGTTTGGCTTATAACAGGCAGATGCCAATACTCGGCATTTGTCGTGGAATACAGACGCTGGCGGTTGCTCTCGATGGTAAGGTGCAGCAACATGTGGCATCGGAGATAAAGCACTCGCAGGATGCTCCGCGCGATGAACTTACACACAGCGTCTCGATAGAACCGGGAACGCAATTGCGCAAGATCTTTAAAGACCAGAAACGATTACTCGTAAACAGTTTCCATCATCAGGCTGTGGCGGACACTGGAAAGAGGTTCCGTGTGGCGGCACGTGCTGCCGACAACACTATTGAGGCGATGGAGAGCAGCGAGTATAAGCCTATTCTCGGCGTACAATGGCATCCTGAGTGGTTGCCAGAGGGTGCGCCGTTGTTCAAGTGGCTCGTCGATGAGGCTGAGAAGTTCTATCTGGCAAAGCAGATGCACCGCCGTGTGCTCACTCTCGACACTCATTGCGACACGCCGATGTTCTTCCCTAAGGGTATTCACTTCGAGCAGCGCGACTCAAGGATTCTCTACGACTTGCATAAGATGACAGATGGCAGGCAGGACGCTGTGATAATGGCAGCTTATCTCCCACAGCCTAAGATTGGAGAGGCATTCTCGCAGAAGGTGGCTTTCGATGTGAAAGGTCCTACTGACTATGCCAACCTTATCTTTGACAAGATAGAGGAGATTGTGAAAAACAACCGTCAATATCTAAGCATCGCACGTACGGCGAGCGACCTCTACGAAGATAAGCGCAAAGGTCGCAAGTCTATAATGTTTGGCATTGAGAACGCTCTAGCTCTGAGTCATGACCTTCAGAATGTGCGCCACTTTGCACAGCGAGGTGTGGTTTACATCACGCTTTGCCATAACGGTGACAACGACGTGTGCGATTCTGCTAAGGGATGCAACACTCATGGTGGCGTCAGCAAGTTCGGACGTGAGGTTATAAAGGAGATGAACGACTACGGACTAATGATTGACCTGTCGCATGCTGGTGAGAAATCATTCTACGATGCTGTGGAAATGAGTCGTGTGCCAGTAGTGTGCAGTCATAGTAACTGTCGCGCATTGTGCGATCATCCGCGCAACCTTACCGACGACCAGTTGCGTGCACTTGCCCAGAAGGGTGGTGTGGCGCAGATAACTCTCTATCCTGGTTTCCTGCGCACACAGGGTGAGGCAACCATTATTGATGCTTTGCGCCATCTGGAGCATGCTATAGAGATAATGGGCATCGATCACGTTGGTGTTGGAACTGACTTCGACGGCGACGGCGGAGTGCGTGGAATGGCAGATGCTTCAGAGATGATAAACTTCACACGCCATCTGATGTCTCGCCGTTACAGCGAACGTGACATACAGAAGATATGGGGCGGCAACTGGATTCGTGTGATGGCTCAAATACAAGCAGCAGCAACAAAGAAATAATGCATATGTATAATAAAACCAAAAACATTAGTTTTCTTCTCGTCATGTGTGCAGCGATACTGTCGCTGCCCCTCCTCAACAGTTGCAAGACCAACAAGCAGGGTGGTGACGACAAACCTCTGGTGAAGCTTACTCCCGTGGGACCAGATTTCAATGCTGACAGCGCCTATAACTATTGTCAGGCGCAGTGCGACTTCGGACCGCGAGTGATGAACTCTAAAGCCCATGATGACTGTGGCAAGTGGATAGTTCAGAAGTTCCAGCAGTTCGGATGTAGCGTGACAGAGCAGAAAATAGACCTTATAGGATGGGATGGAAAATCGCTGAAGTGTACTAATATCATTGCTTCATACAAGCCAGAGATGACCACCCGCGTACTCCTTTGCGCCCATTGGGACAGCCGTCCGTGGGCTGACAACGACCCCGACTCTGCCAACTGGCACAAGCCTGTAATGGCTGCTAATGATGGTGCATCTGGTGTGGCGGTTCTTTTGGAACTTGCACGCATTGTTAATGAAGCCGACTCTCTGAACATGGGAGTGGATTTCGTATGCTTTGATGCAGAAGACTATGGCGTGCCTCAGTGGAGCGATGCTCCCGATAGAGGTGATTCATGGGCGTTAGGTGCGCAGTACTGGTCACAGAACCCGCATAAGCAGGGCTATGAGGCAACCTACGGCATCTTGCTTGATATGGTAGGAGGCCAGGGCGCACAGTTCTATCAAGAGGGAATGTCAATGCAGTATGCTCCTATGATAGTTAAGAAAATACATACTGCTGCGAAGGTTGTGGGCTTTGGCAGTTTCTTCCCAGAGAAGAGCAATGGTCCTATTACTGATGATCATGTGCCTGTGAACCAGAATGCGAAGATTCCAACTGCTGATATCATTGCCTTCTATCCCGACTGTGCACAAAGTTCCTTTGGTCCCACATGGCATACCGTCAGCGACGACATGGACCACATCGACCGAAACACGCTGAAAGCAGTGGGACAAACGGTGGTGCAGGTTATATTCTCAGAATAATGTTGAGGGTTGAATGTTGAGGGTTGAGCGATAACACCTATTACTATTGAACAAAACTAATATCGCTCAACGCTCAACATTCAACCCTCAACCTTCAATTAATCAAGGTACGAGTCTTTAAATCCAAGAAAGTAGAGAACGCCGTCAAGTCCGATGGTGTTAATGCTTTGTTCCGCATTTGCCACTACGCGAGGTTTTGCATGGAAAGCGATACCAAGTCCCGACTCTGAGAGCATCGGAAGGTCGTTGGCACCATCGCCCACGGCAATGGTCTGGGCGATGTTCACCTTCTCTACCTGTGCAATCAGTCTCAGCAGCTCGCGCTTGCGCTGTCCGTCAACCACATCTCCAACGTAGTGACCAGTAAGTTTGCCGTTCTCGTCAATCTCCAGTTCGTTGGCATAAACATAATCTATACCCCAGCGTTTCTGCAGATACTCGCCAAAGAAAGTGAATCCTCCGCTCAGTATGGCGATTTTATATCCACAGCGCTTCAATACAGTCATCAAGCGGTCGGCGCCTTCGGTGATAGGCAGGTTCTCTGCTATCTCCTTCATCACACTGACATCAAGACCTTTCAGCAGAGCCACGCGCTCGGTAAAGCTCTGCTTGAAGTCTATCTCACCGCGCATGGCTCGGGCTGTGATTTCCTTCACCTTGTCACCTACGCCAGCACGCATCGCCAGTTCGTCGATGCACTCTGTCTGTATAAGGGTGGAATCCATATCGAAGCAAATCAGACGGCGCATTCTGCGGAACATATTGTCTTCCTGGAATGAGAAGTCCATCTCCATAGTGTGCGACAGCGCCATAAGACTTGCCTGCATGGCATCGCGGTCCTTGGCATTGCCGCGCAGCGAGAACTCTATGCAGGCACGGGCATTCTTGCGTGGGTTTCGTATCGAGAGGCGACCTGTAAGTCGGCGGATAGAGTCGATATTAAACCCTTGTTCTGCTATCACCGTAGTCGCTGCCTCTATCTGTCGTGCTTCAAGATGTCTGCCTATGATGGTGAGGATATATCGGTTCTTCCCTTGGCGGTTCACCCACTCCTCATATTCATCGTCGCTGATGGGCGCGAAACCGATGTTCACTCCAAGTTCCGTTGCCTTGAACAGCAGTTCCTTCATCACATGACCTGAGTTTTGCTCGTCAATCCTGAACATCACACCCAGTGATAGCGAGTTGTGAATGTCTGCCTGGCCGATGTCCAGAATCATTGCGTCATATTTCGCCAATATACTCATCACCGAAGCGGTGAGTCCTGGTCGGTCCACACCTGTGATGCGTACCACTATCTGTTCCTTGCGTCCTTTTTCTTTCATGTAAACTTATGAATATGTGATTTCTTGAGTTTTTAAGTATTCATATCGGGCGCAAAGTTAGGTATTTTTGGGGACAAAAGCACAATGCATGGAACAAATAATTGTTAAAGCGCTGTTTTGTTGTTGCTATATTGGACAATAATTGATAACTTTGCCCTCAACTCTCAACCCTCAACTTTTAGAATGATCTCCCCAGAAACCATATTATATGCCCTTGAGCATCGCAACGAAGACCCGAGGACTCTTGCCCTTAAGGCGAAAGTTCCTGCTAATGTCAACCTCATCGAGGCACTACAGCAGATAGCAGGGTGGCAGACGGCACGTACTAAACTGCCAGAATGGGCGAGGCATGATGGCATAATCTATCCTCCTCATCTTGCTATGGAGCAATGTTCTTCAGAACAAACGGCACGTTATAAGGCAGGTGTGGTGGCGCGACTGCTTGGCGAAAAGGCGAGGGATGGCGTTTTTTATGACCTTACAGGTGGTTTCGGAGTCGATTTCTCATATATTGCACCTCTTTTCCGCAAAGCGGTTTATGTGGAACAACAAGAGAATCTTGTGGAGGTGGCACGTCATAATTTCAAGACTCTCTCCTTAGATAATGCTGAGGCATATTGTGGAAATGCTGTTGAAATGCTGCATTCCATAAACCATGCCACGATGATTTTCCTTGACCCGGCACGTCGTGACACTAACGGCGGACGGACATACGCTCTCAGCGACTGCACTCCCGATATCCTCACAATGAAAGACGAATTGTTTTCTAAGGCGGATTTCCTGATGTTGAAACTCTCGCCAATGCTCGATTGGCGTGCTGTGGTACAGCAGTTGGGCAGCGTGAAAGAACTCCACATTGTGTCTGTAAAGAACGAGTGCAAGGAACTGTTAGTGGTCGTAGACCCCCAAAATGGGGAAGATTCTCATTCTCAAGTCGAGGATAAACCCCAAACCGTTTATTGTGTCAACGACGACCAGCATTTCGTATTCACTCCATTATCGCCTAAAACTGTTACGAAAGTGATATCATCCCCCTTTGAGGGGGATAAGAGGGGGTCTTTACTCGTCCCCAACTCCTCGATAATGAAAGCGGGATGTTTTGCGGAACTTGCCCATCGCTATGATGTTTCGCCAATATCCGCTAACAGTCATCTCTTTGTTTCTCCCCATTTCATCGACAACTTCCCCGGTAGACAGTTTGAAATAGTAGCCATTTCATCGATGAACAAGCGAGAACTGCGTACAACCTTTGCTGGTATCAGTAAGGCGAATGTGGCAGTAAGAAACTTCCCTATGACCGCCGAGCAGTTGCGCCAGCGTCTCCGCTTGCGTGATGGAGGCGAGAATTATGTCTTTGCTACAACAGAAGAGAACGGACAACATATCATCTTCCTTTGCAAGAAGCGCGGATGATATGGGCAGCATCACTTGCTCTGTAGATAGAGGGAGTTAGTTGACAATTGTTTTGCCGCGTAATATTCGCAGGCAGAGTTACGTCCTCTATCTCTTGAGTAATATATAACTGGCTTCTCATAGACATGTTCTTGTATATCTCAATGATATATCTTTCGCTTCTCATTCATATACTGGTAGCAACCGATTACATATAAAAAGAGGAAATCGAGAAAACACCTCCCCACCTCACTTTTCCTTCCGAAATCCCTTTATTTACAGGGCTTTTCACGAGGGAGGTGTTTCGTAAAGAGGTCACTCAACACCTCACCTAACACCTCCCTCATTTTATTCTGCATCTATTCTTTTCCATAACATTCCACTTCCAATAATCTGATGAAGGCGGGAGTACGAGAAGAAAAAGTGACCTGTTGAGTGAGGTGTTGAGTGAGGTGTTTGCCAAACACCTCACTCTCTGAACCCCCAGTAAACAAAGGCATTTTAGACAAAAAAGTGAGGTGGTGAGGTCTTTTTTAAAATTTTCTGAAAATAACCGAACGTTCGATCCGCATGGGCGCTTGCCAGAGCAAGAATTAAATGTAAATGTTTTTTGTTGTTCTATAATGAATATAAAACATGAATTCGTTACCGATTAAATTTGGTCAAAACAAACATAATCAAATCTTAAATCAATACACGTAAAACGATGTCATACAATTAACTCCGCATTGGTTTATCTTCGGTCATGAAGTAAATTCATGTACTTTATTAGTTCACAAATCCAATTTTGTTAATTATCGAATTCCTGATAGTTTCACGGTCACAATAAGACTTGACACTAGAAATATCTTGATGATGCCCATAGAGAATACTATCAACAGTTTGTTTTCGTGCGATGTTCTCGATCTGTCCACCACTGAAATTATAGTTCCCAGCAAGACTTCTCGCTTCTTCATAACTAAGGAATGGTAACATGGATTTCCAAATTTGTGTTCTGGTGTTCTCTGTCGGTTTGTCAAAGCAAATTTTATAAAGGAAACGACGTTCGAATGCTGAATCCAAATTATTTGTGAGGTTGGTTGTGGCAATCATTATTCCAGAGAGATTTTCCATAGCCTGAAGAATGATATTTTGACAGGCATATTATTTGAGCGTTTGTTTATAATGGCATCTGCCTCGTTGAAAAATAGGATAGGACAAATGTCATACTTCTTGACCATTGCCTCGTACTTACTGAAAAGTCCCTGTATCTTCTTCTCGCTCTCACCAACCCACTTTGATTTCAAATCGGATATATTGACTTGAAAGATTGGACGTCCAGTCTTACGACTCAGTTGTAGCACAGTTTCTGTCTTTCCTGTACCAGGGGAACCATAGAAGAGACAAGTGAAGCCAGTACGCATATTTGCTTCTTTAAGCCGTTGCTGAATATCCTTGAACCTATCTATTGATAGTAGTTTTGTTAAGCGTTCTATCTCTTCTAATTCACGTTCATTGTAGTACATGCGCTTTTCTACGATTACATTTGGCATAAGTAATGAGTTACTTATGGTTTCGTGCTTTATATCGATATGTTCCTTAAGTTCTACAAGAGTAGTTTCTAATATTTTATCTGTAAGGCAGAATTTGTCTGGTTCAACCATGCCATTGACGGTGTAGTTATCTATCCATCCTTTTTTTATTAATATACAAGTATTGGCATTTAGAACGAAAATGAAGGACTTAATGCCTGATTCTTCAGGGAGGATTCGTAAAATCTCAGAAGACGAAATGTAATCAGAATTGTTTTCTATCTTATCCATCACCGTAAGAAGAATCACCATCATGGCAAGGTTGTTTAGTTCGGAGGTCAGCAAGTCTTTTAAAATGTCAGATGCTTTGTTGCCTCTAAAAGTCGTCTGACGTTTTTAACTATGTCTTCATAGAGACTATCATCGCGTTTAAGCATCTCTATCCATTTAGTAATTTTTGTATAGACATCGTATGCTGTGTAGTCTTCATATTTCTTGGGAGTATATGGTATATTATCTATGATAGCCTCCATAAACTCATCACGAATGCGGTATTCTAAAGAATATCTTGCCATACTCCATTGCACGAAGTGCCTATAATGTAAATCATCCAGTTCTTTTTTATGTATACGAAATCTGATTGGTGAACATTTCGTATAACTTGACATGTCGTTAAGAGATTTAGATCCGTCACTATTTGCGAGTATGGCAAGCATAATCGATTGAAAAGGTGTGACGTTTAATTCCTTGCTAACAAAACTTATAGCGTCATTGCATGTATCGTAGAACTCTGGTGAAAGTTTACTATCGCAAGATTTCTCATATATCATTTCAAATGCAGAGGCTAAAGTAAAACTCTCATGTTTCTTTTTTGTTATTTCCCTCTCTTTCTTTACCATAGTCATTTGTTTAATTGAAATAATTATCAAATGTATTGTGCCAATATTCCAATCTTATTGGAACGTCGAATT
>OMXS01000021.1 GCA_900315095.1 uncultured Prevotellaceae bacterium
GAATATAGAGATTTAAAATAGATTTGTTCAAGTTTCGCATGTTAAGTAGATATAGGAAGATAAAGGGAGATAGTCGCCTGACGGCGACGGGAGATAGAGAACATCACTCTGTCTGCAATTATCACGCAGCAAAACTATTGTCTTCTAACTCCCTCTATCTGCTTTTAACTCCCTCTATCTACAGAGCAAGCGAAGCTTGCGAAAGTTGAATTACGTCACTTTTTAAGAAATAATGCCTTCTATTTCGCCAATGGCTAAATGGAAAGCCCCATAATGAAAGGTTTTTGCGAAGTATCCACTAATTTTGCAAACGGTTAAACTATTCATGCAGAGGCATGAGGATTGTATTAAAATTATATCGACAAAAATTATAGGAAATAGATATGTTGAAGTAAATAATATTTTCATTTTGTATCAGATTACAAATTTCATTTTGAGTAACTTTAGTTAATGTTTGTGTTAAGCAAGACTGTGAAGTTGTATGCAAGACGAAGGCTTTTTTATTACTAAGCCCCTATTATTAATTATTTGTAAGATGTAGACTCCCGCTGCGTTGAGAAACACGGCGGTTTCTTTTTTCTATGAATATTTCACTCTTTTATTTTGCATTATCAAAGAAAAGAGGTAACTTTGCACACTATTTCTATTTATTGACACACTAAGAGATGAGCACTGACAGAATAAATCAGACTCTAACGCAGGCGATAGAACAACTATCGGCGGGCGATTCGCTGCAAGGAATATTCCATCAACACCGCGAAGGAGACCCCCTGCCATCAAGCAAAGCACTCGGAGAGATTATAGAGCTCTCCCGCACTATTCTTTTCCCCGGCTATTTCGGGAAATCAACTGTTAATAGCCAAACAATAAAATACCACATCGGAGTAAATATCGAAAGGTTGCACAAACTGCTTACCGACCAGATAATGGCTGGCCTTTGCTTCAACCGTTGCGACTGTAACGTGCTGGACAGCGACCAAGAGCAATGCCGTACGGCGGCGAAAAGCCTTGCAACACTTCTGATTGAGCGATTCCCCAAAATACGCAAGATTCTCGCAACTGACGTGGAGGCTGCCTATAACGGCGACCCCGCAGCAGAGAGTTTCGGAGAGATAATATCATGCTATCCCGTAATCAAGGCTCTTACCAACTATCGTGTGGCACACGAGCTGGTGGAACTGGGAGTGCCTCTCATACCGAGAATAATAACCGAGATGGCTCACTCGGAGACGGGTATCGACATCCACCCCGCCGCAACCATTGGCGACCACTTCACCATAGACCACGGTACGGGTGTTGTGATTGGTGCCACTTGTATTATTGGAAACAACGTGAAACTGTATCAGGGTGTAACTCTCGGAGCAAAGAGTTTCCCACTCGACGAGAATGGCAACCCAATAAAGGGAATCCCACGCCACCCTATCATCGAGGACAATGTGGTAATATACGCCAATGCCACCATTCTCGGCCGCATCACTATCGGCAAGAACAGCGTCGTGGGGGCAAACGTATGGGTGACACAAAACCTTGCTCCAAACACCAAGAAATACAAGCAAGTGAAGTCTGACAACATAGATTTCGAGTATCTTGACGGAGGAGGGATATAGAGAATTAGAATTTAGAAGTTAGAATTTAGAAGTTAGAATTTAGAAGTTAGAATTTGGAAGTTAATTTGTAGGGGCGTCCCCTGTGTGCGCCCGACTCGAAGAGTTAAAGTTAACAATAGACATTAAACGTAAAACATATAACACAAAATGAACGAGGAATTTGAACTCATTGCCAAAACATTCATGGGACTGGAACCCGTATTGGCAGAAGAGTTAACCAACATGGGCGCCAACAACGTAGAGATTGGTCGCCGTATGGTGTCATTCACCGGCAACAAGGAAATGATGTATCGTGCTAATTTCCAGTTGCATACTGCTATAAGGATACTTAAGCCAATAAAGAAATTCAAGGCACGTAGCGCCGATGATGTATATGACAAGGTGAAGGAGGTTGACTGGAGCACGCTGATGGACAACAAGATGACCTTCGCCGTTGACTCGGTGGTGTTCTCCGATGAGTTCCGCCACTCTAAGTTCGTGGCATACAAGGTGAAGGATGCCATCGTTGACCAGTTCCGCGAGAATACTGGCGTAAGACCTAACGTATCTGTAACCAATCCTGACCTTCGTCTGCACATCCATATTGCAGACGAGGACGCCACCCTGTGTCTCGACTCTTCTGGCGAGAGTCTGCACCGTCGCGGCTACCGTCAGGAATCGGTGGAGGCACCACTCAACGAGGTGCTTGCAGCAGGAATGATTCTCATGACAGGATGGAAGGGAGAGACCGACTTCATCGACCCCATGTGCGGTTCGGGCACTCTGCTCATCGAGGCAGCACTCATAGCACGCAACATCTCTCCTGGCGTGTTCCGCAAGGAGTATGCTTTTGAGAAATGGGCTGACTTCGACAAGGAACTGTTCGACAGCATCTATAATGACGACTCACAGGAGCGCGAGTTCGAGCATCACATCTACGGCTACGACATAGACATGAAGTCGGTGAATACAGCACGCCTGAACGCTAAGGCAGCAGGTCTCACCAACGACATTACAATAGAGCAGCAAGACTTCAAAGACTTCACACAGCCAGAACAGCCTGCAATCATCGTTACTAACCCGCCATACGGCGAGCGCATCAGCACTCCTAACCTGCTGGCAACATACAAGATGATTGGCGAGCGACTGAAGAATGCCTTCAAAGGCAACACGGCCTGGGTGCTTTCATATAGAGAGGAATGCTTCGACCAGATAGGACTGAAACCTTCTATCAAGATTCCTGTATTCAACGGTTCCCTGGAGTGTGAGTTCCGCAAATATCAGATGTTTGAAGGCAAGTTCCGCGATTTCCGCAAGGAGGGCAACGAGATAAAGACTGAGGAGGAGAAGGCTGCTATGGCCGAGAAACGCCGCTTCAAGGAGCACCGTGAGTTCAAGAAGAGAATTGACGAGGAGGCAGAACTTGACTCTGGCGACATCCGCTCGTTCACCTTCAAGCACCACCCTGCATACGAGATTGCACAGCAACGACGTGAAAGAATTGAGCGCGAAAGAGAGCGCGAACGTCAGGCACGCGACCGAGAGAGAGAAAGAAGCAGAGACAGCAGAGGACGCCGTTCGGGATGGGATGATGACCGTCGTGATGGTAAACGTGGTGGTGGCTTCCGTCGCGGAGATGGTGATTCGCGTCGTGGAGGAGGCGACAGACCTTTCAGAGGTGGAGACAAATCTTTCCGCGGAGGCGGCAGACCATTTAAGGGCAAAGGGAAACGCGACTTTAGAGACAGAGGAGGACGTTATGATGACGAAGATTAATAAATCGTTCTTGCTTCTTACATTCCTTTTATCAGCAATGACAGCAATGGCACAAGACAAACTCTTCACTCTCGAAGACCTCAACTACGGCGGCACCAACTATCATAACATGACGCCAGAGAACAAGTGGTTTGAGTGGTGGGGCGATGAACTGGTGCGCCTAGACATAGAGGGTTGCTATGTAGTTGATAAAAAGACAAATAGCGAGGAACTGCTTATCGGCATAGAGGACATAAACCAATGGGCTGGCACAACCGACTCGCTGATGTTCCGCCATTTCTATTATGCCACATTCCCTTACGGCGACAAGCCATACGTGCTGATGCAGAACGTCAACGAGCGAATGCTTATCGACTTCAAGGAGCATAAAGTGGTGTGGCGACAGTCGTGCCGCAACGAGAGCAACGAGGAATGGAACAAAGACAGCCGTGCTGTGGCATACGTTAAGGATGACCAACTGTTTGTGCGCGATGCCGACAACAACGAGCGCCAGCTGACCACCGACGGTTCACGCGAGATAGTTTACGGACAGAGTGTTCACCGCGATGAGTTTGGCATCAACAAAGGAACGTTCTGGAGCAACGACGGTTCAAAGTTAGCGTTTTACCGCATGGACCAGTCTATGGTTACCGATTTCCCCCAAGTGAACATCGACTCAAGAATTGCTGCATATGAGCCAGACAAATACCCTATGGCTGGTGAAACATCACACAAGGTAACCGTAGGTGTCTATGATCTCAACACCAAGAACATCGTTTACCTGCAGGCAGGCGACCCTACCGACCGTTATTTCACAAACATATCATGGTCGCCAGACAACAAAACCGTTTATATCTTTGAACTGAACCGCGACCAGAACGACTGCCGTCTGGTAAGTTACGATGCCGCCACAGGCGAGCGTATTGCTGAAATCTACCGCGAGACATCAGAGAAATACGTTGAACCGCTGAACCCCATCGCGTTCCTGCCTTGGGACGACTCTAAGTTCATCATGCAGAGCCAGAAGGATGGGTATAATCATCTCTATCTCTTCGACAAGAAGGGAAAGCAGATAAAGCAACTAACCAAAGGCAACTGGGTGGTAATGGAGATGTGTGGCTTCGACAAGAAGAACAAGTCTGTTATCATCGCCGCAAACGAGGTGAACCCCATTCAGAGAAACATATATAGCGTGAGTGTGGGCAACGGCAAGATGACTCGCCTTGACAACGGACGCGGATGGCACAATGCCGTCACCTCTGAATCAGGTGCCTGGTTCTACGACAATTACTCAGAACCCGATGTTCCAAGAGTGATAACCATCAGTCCAACATCCAACACCAAGCACCTAACACCTGCCCAACCCTACTTCACCGCAGCCAACCCTTGGAAAGGTTATCAGGTTCCTGACTATTCTTCTGGCACGATAAAAGCAGCAGACGGAGTGACAGACCTATACTACCGCATGGTGAAACCGGCGAACTTCGACGCCACCAAGAAATACCCCACGGTAGTATATGTCTATGGAGGTCCACATGCACATAACGTTGATGCACGTTGGCATTGGTGCAGCCGTTCATGGGAAACATACATGGCACAGAAGGGCTATGTGCTCTTCATCCTCGACAATCGTGGAAGCGAGAACCGTGGACGTGACTTCGAGCAAGCCACATTCCGTCAATTAGGACAAACAGAGATGGCTGACCAGATGAAGGGCGTGGACTATCTGAAGTCTCTTCCCTTTGTTGACCAAGACCGCATTGGTGTTCACGGATGGAGTTTCGGAGGATTCATGACCATAACACTTATGGTTAATCATCCTGAGGTGTTCAAGGTGGGCGTTGCTGGCGGTCCTGTTATCGACTGGAAATGGTATGAGGTGATGTATGGCGAGCGTTATATGGACACCCCGCAGACCAATCCCGAGGGTTATGAGAAGACTTCTCTCATACCAAGAGCGAAAGACCTGAAGGGCAAACTACAGATAATTACTGGATATAATGACAAGACTGTGGTGCCACAACATTGTCTCTCGTTCCTGAAGGCATGTATCGAGGCAGGTACACAGCCCGACTTCTTCGTTTATCCTGGCGAGCCTCACAACATGAGAGGTCACCAGAGCGTGCACTTGCACGAGCGCATAACACAGTATTTCGAGGATTATCTGAAATGCCTCACAGAATAGCAGTTATAGGAGGTGGTGCGGCAGGTTTTTTCGCTGCCATAAGGGCAAAGGAAGTGAATCCCGATGCCATCGTCACCATCTACGAGAAAGGTGAAAGGCCACTTGCAAAGGTTGCCATAACAGGTGGCGGCAGGTGTAATCTCACCAACTCTTTTGCTAATGTGAGCGACCTCAAAAGAGTTTATCCGCGTGGCGATAAATTTATGAAACGGCTATTCAAGACATTCGATTACCAAGACACTTTCCGTTGGTTCGAGAGCCACGGAGTGCCTTTGGTAACGCAAGACGACCAATGTGTTTTCCCACGTTCACAAGATGCAATGTCTATTGTCAGATGTCTCACTAACGAGGCACGGCGCTTGGGTGTGGACATCCTCACAAAGCACACATTGACAGGTATCGAAAGAAAGGACAACAGGACTATTCTTTTATTTAACGATAGTGAAAAACGTATTGAAACAGAGCGGATTATAATCACAACGGGTGGCTATCCAAAGTCATCATCATTTGATTATCTAGCTCGTTTAGGACATGAGATTTCCGCACCCATCCCATCACTCTTCACATTCAATATCAACGACAAAAGTCTGCGTAGTCTAATGGGTACTGTCGTGGAAAATGCCGCCATCGGTATTGTCGGAGAGAAGATGCGTAGCGAAGGACCGCTACTCATAACACATTGGGGCATGAGCGGTCCTGCGGTACTCAAACTGTCATCCTACGCAGCACGTTTCTCACATGAACATCAATACCGCTTCAACGTTTCTGTAAACTGGATAGGCGAAAGCAACACCTCGATCATAGCAGACATTATAAGAACAACAGCAGAAGCAAATGCTTCCAAATTTGTCACTAACGCCCAACCACTCATCCACCATAGTGTAGACAATAGAGAATGGGAAAATTCTTCCCAAAACGGGGGGATTAAGAGAGGGGTTCTCCCCACCCGACTATGGGACTATCTCATGCAGAAAATCGGCATACCTGCTGACAAAAGATGGAATGAGACGGGAAAGAAATGGCAGAACAAAATCGTCGAGGTGCTCTCCAACGACATTTATCACGTTGAGGGAAAGAGCAGTTGGCGCGAGGAATTTGTAACCTGCGGCGGCATATCCCTCTCCTCTATCAACCCCAGCACTCTCGAGAGCAAGCACATGCCCGGTCTCTTCTTCGCTGGTGAAGTTACCGATGTCGATGCCATAACGGGCGGTTTCAATCTCCAAGCAGCATGGACTATGGGCTATGTCGCAGGTGAGAGTGCAGCACGTTAAAAAGGTTTGTTGTGGCTAAAAGAATTAATCTGTGAATCAGAATTTCACCTTTTTCATCCGAGATAACTTAATTTCATAGAAAAACATATTGTCATTTGAAAAATAAACAGTATCTTTGTCATCAAAATATTTGTAATCTATCCTACTAAAATCATACAAATATTAATATGAAAGACCTATAGTTAACAAGATTATATAGACTAAACACCATTTTTCTTAAACCTCTGCCACAGTTTGGCGTACCATTGGAGTACTTTTGCAAAAAAAAAGAACATGGCTGATAATGATAGAGGACAAAGCTTGACAAGCAAATACGTCTGGGTGATTGAAACCATCCATCGCAGACGTAAGATCTCGTTCAAGGAACTGAACGAGCTGTGGCTTCGTGATGACATCAGCAGAGGTGTGGATATTCCCAAGCGCACCTTCGATAATTGGCGTTATGCCATATGGGATATGTTCGGCATCAATATCGTCAACGAGAGCCGTGGTGAATACCGCTACTACATTGAGAACGAAGAGGATATTAGCAAGAATGGACTCCGTTCTTGGTTATACAACACTTTTTGTGTGAGTAATGCCTTGGCGAACAGCCAAAGCATTAAAGACCGTATTGTCCTAGAATATGTGCCGTCTGGCCAGCACTACTTGCAGCCCATCATCGAGGCAATGAAGGAAAACCGTGTTCTTAACATGACCTATCATAGTTATTGGAAAGATGAGGAGAATAACTTCGATGTGCAGCCGTATTGTGTGAAACTTTTCCGTCAGCGGTGGTATTTGGTAGCCCGTAGCACCTATTCCTATTATTATGAAAAAGGTCCTCGTATCTATGCCCTTGACCGCATCAACGATCTTCATGCAACAGACGAGGCTTTCGAGATGCCAAAGGACTGGACTGCGAAGGATTTCTTTGACGGGTGCTTTGGTATCATTGCCGATCAGCACCTTGAGCCCCAATCAGTAAAGTTAAAAGTATCGGCAGGCCAAGCCAACTATATCCGTGACCTGAAGATGCACGAGTCGCAGGAAGAAATAGAACGCAATGAGGAATACAGTATATTCAAATTCAACCTCCGTCCCACCTTTGATTTCCAGCAGGAACTACTTTGGAACGGTGAGGACATGGAAGTGCTCGAACCTCTCTGGCTTCGTAAGGAGATTGCCGGCAAGATAAAGAGAATGTGGAACAAATATAGTAAGTAAAATAATAAATATTATGGATATGGTAATCAGTGATGTAACCCTGAAATATCTTTGTCAAAAGTATCGTCATGACATTGGTACGGGCACAAACAAATTCTTGCCTGGCATAAAAGTCCGATATGTCGCGGCCAACAAGAAATTCGGCTATGCCTATTTTGGCAATTTTTTCTTCTTCGATGATGACTTTTATGTTTGGGAGAAAGACGACAAATATGCGGTATATCACAATCAAGACATCGTTGAGGAAGTTTTTGACGATGAATGCAAAGGGCGTGGCTATGCCCGCAGAGTTCTTTTTGCAGGTGTTCTGACAGACTTCGTCGATGACAATGGGGAAGGGATATACACAGGCGACGTCATCAAGTTGATAAAGGAGGATGTACCTACCAAGTATTTTGCAGTTGGAGCCTGGAGCCGTGAAGATGGGAAAGGCGAGTATTGCTTCATCTTGGACAATCATAACTGGGAATTGGAGGAGTGTATCCGGCAAAACTATCGATTGATACGTGTCGGTACTGTGTTTTATCAGTTGGATGCAAGCGATTATACAGGTGTCAATCAGCGCACCATGGAATTTAACGGATGGAGAGATACGGAAGAAGATAAACGTATAAAGGCCCTTATGGCAAAATACACGCCCAACTTCGATAAAGAACTATGGAAATATAAAGGACTTGAGATATTGGGAGCAGAATTTGATTGGAGATAAAAACATTCAATGATATGGAAATGAATTATAGTCAAAAAGGAATTCTTGGTGAGACTATTGTCGCTTTAGAGCTAATGAATCAAGGATGGGATGTAATTAACATCAATACTGTCTATCGCAATTACAAGAATGCAGATTTAATTTGCATGAATGCCAACAATGGTAAGAGTGTCATGATTCAAGTGAAGACAGGAACAACACATAACATATTGACGGGCTTTACATCTGAATTAGACGGGACGATACCCAATATTGAAACCTCTGTTATCGGTCCTTGGGTATTTGTATATATGCCTGATAATAATTTATCAAATATGGAGTTTTTCATTCTTACGAAAGAAGAAGTGATAGAACTAGTTACGACGAGCAACAATTGGTACGTCAATGAATGGAATCGCCAGTTGAAGAGTAAACCGATGATTGGCGTTGAAGTAGATTGGCTTAGAGGAAACCCTTCTAAAGCTTCAAAACTAAATGCTAAGAAACAGCATCCTGAGTATAAGAGTACGTTGTCTCAAACATCTCAGAACAAATGGGAGAAGATTACAGATTTGCTGGATTGATGTTAATGAAGATATGCGAGATTTTGCAGCAATAGATTTTGAAACGGCTAACAATGAGCGCAGCAGCGTTTGCTCAGTAGGAATCGTGATTGTGCGTGGCGGTGAGATTGTTTATTCGTTCTACTCACTCATTCAGCCCGAGCCGAACTATTATAACTACTGGTGCAGTCAGGTTCACGGCCTCTGTCGCGAAGACACGGAGGAAGCTCCAATGTTCCCAAAGGTCTGGGCACAGATAGAACCTTTGATAAAGGGCTTACCGCTCGTCGCCCACAACAAGCCATTTGATGAAGGGTGTCTTAAATCAGTGTTCCGTGTATATCAGATGGATTATCCTGACTATGAGTTTTATGACACGCTGTGTGTATCTCGTCGCATTTTCCCCTATCTATCCAACCATCAGTTGCAAACCGTCGCCGCCGAATGCGGTTATCAACTTGAAAATCACCATAACGCACTTGCCGATGCAGAGGCATGTGCTTGGATAGCAAGGGAAATACTTTAGTTATGAACTGATTCACATTAATATCATCATCTTTACTTAAAGAATAAATATGAATATGACAGAAGAACAGAAATCATACATCAAGGATTGGATTACTAAAAACGACCATATCAGGGATAATAAATGGTTAGAGTTTTCCGATTCTTGTATTGACCATCTCTGGGATGTTGACGAAGAATCATACCAAATGAAGAAGTATCTCAAAAACAACTTTGACGAGGAAAACCTGTCCTCCGAGGAAAGAATACTCTACAATGAAGCATCGTCCCTCTGCTCATATATCGATGAACTGTGTGGTATAATGCTTTATGCAACCCCGTCTGACTGGGAAGCTCCGGAATACAATAGAAGATATATTAAGCCCTTTATCAACTTATTTCTAATATTGTTTGCATGTTCGCTGTGAAATCGCTATTTTTGCGCAGAGAAAAAATTAAAAACAACGTATTGACAAATAACTAAAAACCTTATATTATGTCAAAAGTATTTCGAATAACACCCAAACGCACAAAGCGTTCTAATGGGCAGGTGTTGACACCAGACATGTCAATCACGGTGACAACACGTTCACACACCACCACTCCATTCTACAATGGAGCAGTAGAGATTAAAGAACAGTACATGCGCATGTATCATTTTGACTACAAGAAAGCATGTTGCTCAGTGAATGATTTTGAATTTGAGAAGTTGGACTAAAATTATCAAATACTTAACTTTTATATAGGAATTATTATGGAAAGTAAAAACAAACAACAAGAAGAGTACGAATATAGCTGCCTTATAGTGCCTGATGAAGATGGCTATGGAAATGAGTGTTATATCGATGAACTCCTTGATTGTGCTTTGGAATGGTGCGAAAAAGAAGATAGAATCAGTTTTCTGAATGATATTATTCGTGATATAGAGCATTATAGAGATTCTTTAGAATAAATATTTCAGAAGAAAAACATATAAACTTACGTGATATAATTCATCGTAAAGTTATTTTAAATTTGAAAAGTTGGACCAAATAAAACAAATTGATTATGATAGACTTTGATATAATCGATATTAACGAAGCCATTGATGGATTGTCCTACGAGGAACAATTAGAATACCTTAATGACAGGGAGGACGAGATTAACGAAGCCATTGAAGAGTTGAACATTCTTTTGTCGGATGTCAAGGAAAGAAAGGACGAGATTGAAGATGAACACCAAAAGGAAATACGTGACAAAGTTCTTCTGGCCATTAACAATGCAGGCTATAATATTCCGCTCGACAAGAATGGTAACTTGTCCTTAGCTTATGAAGAAGCGACCATAACTATTCCTATGTATTTCTCTAGTAGTATAGATTT
The DNA here is from genome assembly GCA_900315095.1 of uncultured Prevotellaceae bacterium. GTDB lineage: Bacteria > Bacteroidota > Bacteroidia > Bacteroidales > Bacteroidaceae > Prevotella. Next base: position 11,123 of record OMXS01000021.1, read on the forward strand.
CATCTTCAAAGTTGATAGGAATCAACTCACTTACCGCAAGATGATTTCATCATTAGTACCCGACTACAAACAGGATGGTAATTACTTCTACAAACCCGTCTCTGAAGAATCCCTATGTGAGGAGATTGTCAGTTTGGTGAAGAGGCTTAAAAAGTAGTATGGTACAATAGAAACTGCTATGCATGTGATTTTGCATTTGAAAAGTTGGACTAAAACAAATAGCAATTATGGAACAAACTAAAAGAAATGAGACAGGTTACGGCAAAAATCAGTCCGAACAAAGACAACGATATATGGAATTGAGCAGAAAACTTAATTCGATGTCGCGAATTAACTCAATTATTTCAAATCAAGTTGCTGACATCCTAAACCAACTTATTCGTAATTCCTTTGTCCCACAAATGAAGGATATGCTTAAGGGGATTAATAAAGAGAGCCGTTTTGTATTAATTGATTATCCATCAGATTACGATTGGGTGAATTCTTCTTATGCAGGGTTTAGAATTGAAGTATCCAATTGGAAGTATTTTATCATAGGAATAGAATTTGAGTCAAGATGGTTAAAACAACCCATAATTGGATTTTTAAAGAAAGAGGAATATCTTAAGAAAGACATTGATTGTTGGGAAAAACTCAAAAATAAGTACAGCAAGAAAGACCCTAACAATCAATCATGGATATATAAAAAATTTAAAGGTCCAAACGATTGGCATAGCCGTGAATCTGTTTCCAGAATAGAAAGTGGAAAGATGGTAAGCGATTTTAAAGAGATGATTCAAGAAATGCTTGCTTGCGCTGAGGATATTAAAAATGAAGGTTTTGAAATCTAGTAATATGGAAGACAATCAATTAAATAGAGTAGAAAGGAGTATTCTCGCATTTGATGAGTACCGACAAAACAGTCCTTATCATTTAAATATCATAGAAGAATTGCATGCAAACGAGAATGCCCATAGTAGAATTTTAGCAAAACTTTTTCAGTATAAAAATACTGATGGTGAATATGTTATTCTAAAAAGTTTTATTGAATACATTTTAAAAAACAACAAAGATAAAGCTTTTGATAAAATTGAAATTAAAAAACCGCGAATTACCCAAGAAGAGCAACGAATAGACATATGGATTAGAGACGACAATTATGCAATCATCATTGAGAACAAAGTGTATGAAGCAGGAGATCAAAAAGAACAACTGGCTACATATATTAATAAAACAAAAGATAACAACTATAACGAAGAACAAATTTTTGTGATTTATATGCCAAGCGTAATTCGAGACGCTTCTGCCCAAACATGGGGAGAGTATAAAGAATCATTTATAAGAAGATTTGCTGTAGTATCCTTCTGCGATGATATTGTTACCTGGCTTAATAAGTATATTCTACCTAATCTGACTCTTAAAGAGGTATACCTCAAAAGTGCGATTGAGCAATACATTGACTACTTGGAAAGGTATGCAGGTTTATTTGAAAAAACAGAAAAGCAACGTGTCCTAAATATATTATACCATATATGCGAAATCAAAAACACAGATACGCCTAAGACTCAATACGAGAAACTGATGGGTTTTCATTCGGAATTGAAACAACAGATGGATATAGTATCTGCAAAAATAGAAGAAAAAGAATTAGAGTGACAAACTACTCCGAATGTTGATTTTTCAATTTCTGCTACAAAATAATATAGAGTTTAATTCAGATTATGGACTATGCTTAAATACATCTCCAACTCTGTACATTACAAAGAAGTGCTTTCGCGTGTGACCCACGTAAAGCATTCTTTGTGGATCGGCACGGCTGATATCAAGGATTTGTATATTGAGGATGGGAAGACTACCAAGCCGTTCTTGGAGGTATTGGCAAAGTTGATAAAGAAAGGGATTGCGGTGAGGTTGATTCATGCCAAGGAACCTGGCCCAAATTTCCGTGAGGACTTTGACAGATTTCCTATTCTGTATGATGGGCTGGAGAGAGTACTTTGCCCAAGAGTACATTTCAAGATGATAATCTTTGATGGCAAAGAGGTGTATATCGGCAGTGCCAACCTTACTGGTGCAGGTATCGGAATGAAGGCTGATAGCACCCGTAACTTTGAAGCAGGCATTCTTACAGATGACCCTGAAATCGTAGAGCAAGCATTCCCCACATGATTGAGTTCAGTATTTTTTTCATTTTATTATTTGATTAGTAGTCATATCTTCTTCATCTTTCTTTTGCAAAGATATGAAACAGTTTCGAAAGTTCCAAGTGAATGGGGAAGAGTTTTACGGAATTACCCTTTCACAAGGCTTGTGGAAATGATATCCACTTGAGCCAATATGTTCCTTACAATGAAGACCAGAACATTTAGCACGACCACTATTTTCTTATACTGAAGCCTAAAAAATTCTCGATAAAATCATTGATAATGAAATCTGCAACAATCTTTGTTTCTTTCTGGGTATGCTCTGTAAAATAAGGGCTTTCTGCAGTAAAATAACTTATTCTTACAACATTATCATCTAGTACATTGTGATAATCATACCATTGTTTGTCTTCTGTCTTAGCTTGCATAAAATCTGCAAAATCTAGCCCATTGATTTTATCACACCATCTCTTCTCTTCAACTAAGGCCAATGGTCGAAATGATCCTAAATCAGTATGATCAAGTTTTGACAGATAAGGCTTTGGTCGAGTTTTTCCTATCAGCATAGTATGTCCATCTGCATTCATTTCTACAATAGGAATACCCACATCATTCAAAGAATGAACATAATGATGACATTTTTCACATAGAGTAACTAAGCAATCATCCTGATAATCCCATAAATCATGATTTTTGTAGTAAATCTTATGATGCACATTTAATCGTGGCATTGCTAAATGAAAGTAAGGCATGAAATCAAAGGTGATAGTCAAAATATAACCTTTAACATATATATCGTATTTACTATTGCCTGCCCAATAATAATGATGAATCGTATCATATTCTCCTTGTTTTACATAGATAAAGCCTCCTTGCATAGGATTAAAAGCATGGCAAAGTTGACAGGTATAATTATCACGGGCTTTTATTGCATTACTCTTTTCAATCCATCGCGGGTCTTCATAACCTGTTAGTGTCTCGTCAATATCACAAATCGATTCTTTAGCCATGTCTGGCATTGTAATTTGTTCGAGACGCTCTTCCTTTACTTCAAAAGAAGGTCTATTGTATTTATAGGAATTGAATATACTTTTTATCATAAAAACAAATATCTACATATCTTTTGGGAGGCGTTTCACCACCTTATCAAACCTCTCGCTGACATCAACCATCCAGTCAGGAAGTTTTTTCAGTGCCTGATAGATGAGAGCATCGGGCATTTCCTTATAATAGGCGTATGCCATAGGACCGGCAATAGCAGCAAGCGTGTCGGCATCGCCACCAAGAGAAATGGCGAGTTTTATGCAGTCAACATAGTCCTTCGATTCCAAGAAACATATCATCGCAGGACCTACGGTTCCAGCACATGTCGAATAAAACGAATATTCATCATGGAACTCATCGTATTTCTTGTTCGCCCATTCTGGATAATACTCATTCAGCACATTCTCACGAACGAAGTCTTTGTCCTTGCCGTTCTTCAGATGGAATATAGCAAGTGCCGTTGCCACCGCTCCCTTAATACTCTCAGGGTGGTTGTGCGTTGGCATTGCCGTTTCAGTAGCCATTCTCACGCATTCCTCTTCTGTCTTCGCCAACCATCCTGCCGAAGAGCAACGCATGGCAGAGCCGTTGCCAAGACTGCGGTACGGCTGTGGTTTATGACTTGCCATCCACTCTTTAAACCTTTTGCTAAACCCTGCATGGCGATGCTCGTTAGCACATTTCCATAGGTTCATTGTCATGTCCAGACCATCGATAAAAGCCTCAGCACAAGCAAATGTCAGCACAGTATCATCCGTAAAATGAGCATCTGCACCAAACAACTTCACCTTGTCATAATCCTTTATGCGTTTCGTTTTTCCTTCGTAAACACTCCCCGCAATATCTCCAATAGCCTCACTAATCAGATAATTTTTCATAATTAAGTTGTTTATCTACAAAGATACGATATTTTTGAACATCCTCCATCCGTATGCCTCTTTATATTTCTGAACGGCATCACCTGGCACATACAATACAAGAGAGTCAAGGCCTGCACTACCGAAGACTATCCGAAAACTATACATCTCGTCCTCTTCATACTCCTCAACAACAGGAGGCACCTCACTCGCAATGTGAATCTCCCTCAGTTTGTCGCAGCCATTCATAAAACGATACGGCATAGTGTCCACCCGAGCATATAGAAACACCTGTTTCAGGTCCTCACATCCGTCAAAAGCCGCCATATCTATATGCTTCACCGTTTCAGGAACAACCACCTTCTTCAGATTCCTGCACCCCTGAAATGCCCTTTCAAAGATGCACTTCACCGAGGCAGGAACCACATATTCGTCCACCTCAACATCATGCGGATAACGTAATAGCGTATCCCCACTCTCCGAGAGCGTCACCTCCCTCTGGTTCTTGTCATACCAATAAGGACTCAAGGAATCCATCTCAACCTCATCACTCGTTGTCGCGACTTCCATATCCTTAGATGCTGCGTTGTCTTTACAACTCAGCAACGCAAAGAACGGCAACAACATGCAAAGTACAGTATTTTTCATATCTCACCTCTATCTATATCAATCTGTCACATCTTCCTCTTTTTTAAAACGTCAAAATGGTATTTCTTCTTCAAGATCAAAAGCCTTGATTAACTTTTTCACAGTTTCATTATCTGAATTCAAATCCTTCAGACTGATTGGTTTTAAAGTACTTTTACTATTCTTCCGTACGCAAACCACATCGGGTTTTATGATGTCAAAATTTTCATCATTAGTACTTTTACGTTTCTTCCGTACGCAAACTACACCCGTTTTATCATTATAGTTCAGGAAAATGCTGTTCAAAGGCTTTAAGGCATTCTTTTTCACAATGATTTCTATCCGCCCACACAGGTCTCGTCCTTTTTCATCTTGATAGAAGTGATAATACTCGGGGCGATGCACCATCAAAATAACATCAGCAAGGCCTTCGATAAAACTGGAGTTCATTAAATCCATCAACTGAGGCCGCTTGCCTTCAAACCCTTCCCGGTATTCTATTCCTCTACTCAACATAGATCCTACTATAATAGGCACTTTGTTTAGATGAGCAAATTGCTTTAACGAAAGCATCACCTTTGCTACTCTATCAGAAGGATTATCGCCTTCATTGGCAAAATCTATCATTTGCAGACAATCTATGAAGATGATATGTACATCCCTTTCTCTGATACAATTCCGTGCAGTTTCAGTTAATTCGTTAAGTGGCAAATCCAAACTGTCATGCATAAAAAGCGGTGCATCAAGCAAATCACATAATCGCTTATCCAGCCTTTTCCACTCTTGGATTTCCAAATTGCCTTGAAACAAGTGCATAACTGGTATGTCACAGTACATGGCCAAAAGTCTTTGTACATAGTCAGACTTCAGGTGATTCGTAGAGAAAGCCAAGACGGGCAATTTGCTTTCTAAAATGATGTTTATCATCATTGACAGCATGAATTCTTCCTTTCCCATGCAAGGTCTTCCACCAACCACATATACTTTTCCTTTCTCGAAGCCACCTATCAAATTGTCTAAAGGCTGAAAACCCGTGGAGATTTCCAGTACACCTGTTTTTGCAGCCCTTACCTTTACATCAGATATGCAATCACTCAACATCTCCCGCATGTCGATATAGCCGTCGTTCATCATCTCATTCATCTTTGCAGTTATTAGGTATCAATATATACTTCAATACAAAATCAATGGTAAAGATACGAACTTGAACCTTTACCTCCAAGCAATTCCGCTCCGCAAGCCTTGCGGATTAGGCAATATACACTCCCAGAGAACATTGGCTCGTACCAGATCTATTTTTTTCGGTTCGCCACGTTTTCCAGATATTGAGTAGTACCTCGCAATACTTTTAGGTAAAATGTCAGAAAACGCTTTTCTAATTCGTGCACACTTCTCATTAACGGAGTTCAATGTTGGATTTGTAACATCATCAATACTTTGTTGAACTCTATTGGTCATTCCGTTAGGTCGCAATAGCAGATATAGTGATGTCAACTCTTTCCGATAGTCAGGAAGACATTTCAACACGATTCCTTCGGGATGGGAGAGGAACAACAAATATACCGCTTTTACCAAGGGCTCCATTTTCACTTCCGAATTTACGCCATCAGCCAATATTATTTTGTAGTCCTCCGTCACCACCAACTGCGGGAAGAACTCCTCTTCGTCCATCACTGCTACAATATCAGCATCATCCACGCCATAAGCCTTTAACTTACGAACTTTCTCCTTTATTTCATCCAAAAGAATGGAGCAATGGAACTGCTCCAATTCTTTTGAAATCAATTGTTTTACATGGTTCTCCATATCTGTGCCATTTAGAATCCCATTGCGTCCATCATTGCATCGTACATCCCAGGATCGGCTGGCATATCACCATACATGCCATCTGTCAGAGCATCCCAAGAGTCTTCTTCAGTCCACTCGAAGTCTTCTTCATCATAGTTATCACATTCGTAACCATCATACTCTTCGTAAGAGTCACACTCTTCGTAAGATTTAAAATCAAAATCTCTTTCCATAGTTTCTGCTGTTTAAATTATTAATACTATTATTTCACTAAAATACATTTTGACGTCTGTTCCATCAGTTTTTTCTTCAGATTAAGTTGATTTTCAACTATTAACTCATAATCACATTTATTCTCACCAATCTTGATAGTAAGCACAAACAATTCAAGGAAGGTTAATAAACAGAACAAGATGATGTAGAAAGCCAGCGACACTTTGCTTTGTGATACAACCTTTAATGTCGCTTCTAATTCTTCAATAAAACCAGGAGCACGCAGATTTATTTCTTCTCTTACCTTCTCCGCTACTTTCTTTTTGTCCTGCCTAAGGTTATCTAACTGAGTGGAGTATATTTGTATTTGATCATTATTTGCTTTCAACTGTTCTGCCAATGGATTGGCTATCGTTACCGTATTTACGATTTGGGTTCTTACTTTCCGAGGTTTCCCGTTGTTATCCACTCCCACGACCTGTTCTTGAGTAGAGACATTTGTATCCTTAATCACAGGTCTTTTCTGTAATTCTTCATTCAAGGTAATAGTCGCCATGCTTAAAGAATCCATCTCCCGAGTAATCCTTTGGATGTCACTATCGTATATTGACAACCGCTTTGTTATGGTCATACTTATTACATCTTCTCTGTGTTCCTGAATGGCTAACTGAATGTCATTGCGGAATATAATCTGATCAAAAATACAGGAACCTAGGACAGACATACATAATGCAAGCATCACCCTCATAATACTCATCAAGCTGGCTTTTCCTACCGTCAAGATAATCACCCTTTCTACACAGAGAACAATGAACATAAAAGCCACCGCAACACCAATTTTAAAAATATAAGACTCAATATTAACATATCTGTCAGCGAAACAGTATCCAATCGTTCCCCATAATACCATCATTATACATATAGCAGACAAAAATATACGATACTGCCTATGACTTGCCTCGCCACATTCTTTCAAGATGTTCTTATCCCAACCTATGAGTAAACATCCAATATCCTTCATTCTTTTCATATTATCACCTCCTTATCTATTTGTTATTGATAAAATTAACGGTATTTGCTGCTATTCCTTTGAGGAATCCTCTACGATATGATTCTATCATCGTTGTCATTTTCGGATCGTTCTCTTTAAGTTGTTGCTGCATTTCTTGTATTTCAGATAGATGCTCTTCGTACGTTTCCCTAAGTGCCATCATATTAGATGCAGACGTAAGCGCAAGCGCCTTTTGAGCATTATCAATCTTGACATCTATAATTCTTATATCATTCTTATATTTGAGAATGATGCGTTTGAACAACATCTCTAGGTCATTGCGAATAATCCTCTCTTTCGCATCCCTATAGGCAATATCACAATTTACCAGAGCATCCTGGAATCCCTCTTCTTCAAAATTCTTATGTATGAAATTGAAGATTACATCTATAGGCATCCCCGTCCCCCAAGTGATGGTAATAATACCCTCTTCAACTTTCTTCCCGTCATTTGTGGAGTTCTCCTCTTCTTTATCTTTTTCAAGAGTGTTCTCTGATACAGCGGGAATCATCTCTACTATATCTGCTGGCTTTGAGCCAAATAACTTTAATAATGCCATAATTGTATAATTTTAGATTTTAACTTCTTAATTCTTCGTTTGACAGGATTACATCCTCGATGGTACCTGTTCTATAGTTTCTATAACGAAATATCATATTTCTGTTAGTTGCTATGATACTTTGCACCTTGATACCTTTCTTGTCAATCTGGTCAAGGATATTACCCTTCACAATATTCATGTCAATTTCGCCATATCTATGCCATCTGTCGTTGATCTCATAGTTGCAAATGAAGGAGTCTTTTGTAATTTCCGAACTAGTCCAAGTCGTTATTTCATCTACTTTGACGGGACATTCATAAGTCTGATACTTTGCCAATAAAATCAGATACTCTTCGTTATCAATGCTTTCCCCCGAGTGAATCTTTCTCCATTCTTCTTCGGTGAAATAGTCCTCCGGATTTTTGGCTTCGGTGAAATTGTTGAAGAACACCATTGAGATTATCAATGCCACCACGAATACGATTGAACACAAAAAAGGTGAAATGATACACATAATTATTAGAAGGTACCAAAGTTTACCGAACACTCTCACGATGTGCAATTTAAGATTTTCCATTTTAAATAAATTTTATAGGTTTCACAATCTTGTTATTTTGCCTCTTTATACTCAAAAAAAAGAAAAGGTAACCGTGAATTCGAAAAAAAATAGTATTTTTGCAAAAAAATAGTTGAATATGAGATTCAGAATTGTCTTTATTATGATAACCATTCTGCTCCATTCCACAGTGCTGGCACAACGGAAACGGGCTTTCATGGTTGGAATCTCACATTATGACACAGCACTTACGGGATACCAATGGAATAATATTAATGGTGTCGAGGATGTCAATCTACTCTGTAGTGTATTAAAGAAACAAGGCTTCATTACAACAGCATTATTAGACGAACATGCATCCTATAATAATATTGTTCGTCAAATCGAACAATTTACAAGCAGAACCAAGAAAGGAGATATAGTCTATCTTCACTTCTCAACTCACGGGCAACCAGTAGAAGACATAAATGGTGACGAAGATGACGGTTGGGACGAATCCATAGTGCCAATTGATGCATATAAGTTATACAAGAAAGGTGTTTATGAGGGTAAGCACCATCTTATAGATGATCATCTGAACAGCATGGTCAAGAAATTACGCCAAAGGATTGGACCTTCAGGCTTTCTCTATGTGATTATCGATGCTTGTCATGCAGGAACTGCTTCAAGGGCAAACGACGATACCGTCAGAGGAACTTACGTTGGCTTCACATACAGCAATAAGGTTTTCAAACCTTCCACAAACAAAAAATCACATTACAGAATTGAGGCATCTCCTAAATTATCCAACGTGATGTTTATTGAAGCCTGTCGCCCAGACCAAGTTAATAAAGAAATCAAAGTTGGCGGAAAACGGTATGGACCACTTTCGTATAATATCGCACAGACATTGTCAAATTATATTCTCAAAACCAATGCCAAGGGTTTTATTGAAAACTTAAAACATACTATAGTTAAAACAGGACGATGGCCCAACAACCAGAATCTTGTAACGGAAACAAGTTACTGAAATGGCAGAAGAGATAAAACTGCAAAATATCGAACTGAACCGCTTTATTACTGACGAAAGAAATAAAGTGGTGAATTATCTGAGGAAAAAATATTCCATCTCAGATGATGACATAAGCGATATTTATCAAGAGTCATCCGTTGCTCTGTTCATGAATATACGCGATGGAAAACTGACAAACCTTACAAGTACTCTTTCCACTTATTTTCTTCGCATCTGCATCAACCAGACATTGAAAATTATGGGAAAGCAAAAGAAAGTGGTGCCTTTGTTCGATGAAAGCAGACTCACTAATAAAGATACTTTCCGGCCTGACAAAATTGACGAACTATACCAACTCTGCACCGAGAATGAAGAGGCTGAAAAGGTTTCGCGTTCTGAAAAAGTAGTACAGAATATCATCGAGTCTATGCCCGACACCTGTAAAAACGTTTTCCAAGGTTATTATTGGGACAATCTCACGACATCAACCATTGCGGATATGTTTGGCTTTGCCAATGCCAACTCTGTCAAGACACAGAAGTATAAGTGCCTACAGAAATTTCGCACCAAGTATAACGAACTAATGAATAAATTCTATGGATAAGAATGACGATATATTGATGGATGGCATCGATGAGCGAATAGAAGCATTCCTTCGTGGTGAGATGAGTGCAGATGAAGAGACGGCTTTCAAACAGGAGATTCGTCAGAATCCTGAATTGCGAAACCGTGCTATGGCTATGACCTCGCTCATCAAAGGTCTGCACGACCAGAATTCCTCCAAAGAAGCCAATATCATCAAAGAGAATACGGCAAAATCTAAAGTACGTCCTCTCCTCTGGTGGGCTTGCTCCGTTGCTGCAGTGTTCGCTATTTTCTTCGGAATCTACAAAGACCAGCGCTACCGTATGCTCGATGCGGCGGTCTCTCCATATTATACGGAATATGATATGAGCGATATTTCTCGTGGTGACGTAGATTCAGCCACGATAGCGCATCTATATGACCTTTTCATTCAGATAAAAGGCAATAGGAACGTATCAAACATCATCAAAGAACTGGAACCCATTTACAAATCCCTTGATGAAAACTTCACTTACAACGCTTACGCCAATGACATCGCTTGGAACCTCGCTTTGGCATACGTAAAAGATGACCAAATAGATAAGGCCATCACCATTCTTCAAAAACTTAAAGCGGATAACCCAGATACACCTATTTATAATAAGGCAGACGAATTGATAAAGAAACTGCAAGATTTATAGAGTATCGAGAGGACAATCACAAGGTTGTCCTTTTTCTTTTTCGATTACCTTGTTCCTGCATGATGTATCAAAGGTAAAAATAGATACGATACAGCATGGAAGAATATATTGAGTCGATAGAGAAGTTCCTAAGGGGACAGATGAGCCAGGAAGAAGAGAACGTGTTCAAGAAATCACTAATGATAGGTGTTCATATGCGAACATGTGCTTTTATGATTGCGTTTCTTGTGAAGACACAAAAAACCGGGTAAATATTTGGCGATTCCAACAATTATTACTACCTTCGCATCATGGACGAAACACGTTCATCTTCTGGAGAGCCATAGAGCCATGAAGTTTTTATTAACTAAACTCCAGGAGCCATGGAGCCACGGAGCCAAAACGAATTTGATTATGAAAATAAATCTTATTCTAAAGGTAAACGTGGAGTGGCATAACAAAGACAACTGTAATACAGGTGTTTTACAACTGATTGCAGCATTGTTGACCATCGTAGCATCATTGTTTACGATTTTCTGCCACTAATTGCAATTGCGAGAGCGTGTCACAGACACGCTCTCTATTAGTTTAAACCATCCAGCATAATAAACGATGCCCAATACTTAGGATCATCATACTTCCCATTATCAAACTTGCGTAGATATTGTTGGGCGTCTTGTAATGATTGATGCTTAGTCTTGCCGTTCATCAAGTTCCTATAGAACTCAACCATCAGTATCCTTGTTGCCTCATCATCGACTTTGTCCAAACTCATAACGATTGTATTAGCACCAGCTTTTTTGAAACCACGTTGAAGGCCATAGACTCCTTCTGAGTCAATTCTGCCAAGTGCTGTTTCACATGCCGAAAGAACGACCAAATCCAAATTAGTAAAGTCAAGGTGAGAAATCTCTAAAGCCGTCAGTATCCCATCTTCGTTATCCACGGATATACTATCTCTATGAATTAAAGCATTTCCACCAGACATAACTAGGAATGAATGTGACAACGATATCTCTTCTTCATCAAAAAATTGTGCCTCGTCCAATATGATAAAACGGTAATTGTTGGCGTCCCTTATACTGTCATTGTTATCAGGAATATACATCCCGTGGGTCGAAAGGTGCAGTATTCCCATGTAGTTGCCGGACAATTCCTTTATAGATTCCTCTGTTCCTGCAGATCCAGATAAGACCACACATTCTATCTTATGCTTAGACAATGTTGATTTAATAAGTTCGACTTCTTGCATAGATCCCATCAACAAATCAAATCCCCCTCTTTGTGTTAAAGACTCTATTGCTGAACGTGACAACCTATAGGGAATGGCTTCTTTATACTTAGGTTGCTCAACTTTATCATTATAATCCAATCCGCCATATAAGTATGCATTGTCAACAGTCATGGCGTTGCATCTCATACACAGTTCTCTGGTGGATGAAAGTCTATACAAATTAAATCTGTCATATATATATTTATTTCCAGCAATTGGCAGATATTCTATCCCAATAGTATTGAGCAAACCTGTTGTTGAAAAATAGATGTTTCTGGTACCTACTAAAGCATCTTGTAACTTTTTATCCCCCCATAATAACATGGATAATCCTTTATAGTCTATACTATCAGTTATTAATGATTTCAATTGGTTTTCACTGCATAGGCGAATTAACTGTGGAGATTTAGAATCACTATCTATGACGTATGCATCATAATAAATATCTTGACCATCAAGACCACGATATGATAGTATTTCAATGGCGACATCCCCTTTCTTTAGTTGTTTTTTTATTTCCTTCCACGAATAATCTGTTCCTTTATATTGGCGACTAAAACGTGTTACCTTTTGAGACAGCAGAAACTCTTCACCTTTTATTATAGATTCCAAAGAGTCTACAGTTTGACTTCTTGAATTTTCAGAATACAATTTCTCTAGTTTGGCTAGATTGATAGTGTATTCTCTATATAGTTCGTTCAATTCATTGTCATTACATGTCTGAATAACTCTTTTGAATTCCCTTTCCGAAGATAACAACATACCTTTATAGAAGAGTGCTGCATCATAAGCCAATGAATTGCCAAAATCAGTATTTAGTATTCCGCTTATTGTTGGTATAAACCATGTAAACAAGCCACTATAACGATGCCAATAGTTTTTTTGTTCTTTTCTTGACATGTTAAATGCTGAATTGTTTATGTGCCTTTTAACAATTTCAGATACTTGGCTAATATAAAGTAATAAACTGTCCAGGTCTTTTTTCTCATAAAGTGATGGAATCCACAGCATCTCTACTTTTTTTATCAACATATTTGCATAACCGATAGAACTTTCGCCCACCCTTTCTTTATACACATTTATGGCCTTGTCTAAATACAGAATTGCGATATCTGGATCACTCCACATGTAAATCTCAAATAATTTGTTCAATACTCGAATATATTGCATTATACTATAACTGTTTCCAGAAGATATAGAATCCTCTATCTCTTTTAAAACGAATTCATATTCCTGTAAAGCCCTTAATGTATCTTGCTTGTTATATAAATAAGTTGCAGCAAGTACAAGTCTAGAATTCTGAAAAATTAGATCATGGCTATAATCTCCCCTATTTCCAGCCGAAACAGCCATTTCTAAAAATCTAATCCCCTCATCAATTTCACCTTGGTCTATTAATGCTATTCCAAGATTGTTGTATATTCCATATTTCAACCATGAATAATCGTCACATCTACCTTTGTTACTTAGTTCCAATGCTAGCCTGCCTGTATTAACAGCCTCTTCTGTCTTCCCCATACTATTATAAAGCTCAATCAAATTACCAAGGTGTGCTATATAAGCACATTCATACTTAATTTGATTCTCATTATACTTCTTTTCGTATATATCTACAAGTTCTTTACCGTACAGGAGGGCTTTCGGGTAATTGTCTTCATAATAACTTCTTTCTGCCAGTTCCCTTAGATATTCTTCATATGTGTATACACCTACCCCTTCTTTAAGACGACGAGTTGCTAACGACAATTCCATATATTCTTCGGCAATATCTGGTTGCTTCATCAAACTATATGCTGTTCCAACATTCCCATAGGCTCTTGCAAGAACATCCAAGTATATACTATCTTGAGGTAATTCACGCAAAATATCAATTGCTTTAAGACCACACTCAATTTCTTTATCATATTCATTAAGTTTGTAGAGAACCATCATCATATTATACAAAGAACATGCACTTGCAAATGAGCGTATGCCTTCAACGTAGTCAGTGGCTTCAAGTTGATTCTGTGTATATTTTAATGCCGATGCCCAATCCTCTTCTTTTTCCTTCTTTTGATAAGCATCAAAATTGTAATGAATATCATCTGTGGTATATGTAGAATCGTAAGAACAGGTTAAATCAATCCCATATATATTAAATGCACTTTCATCTTCATTTTCAATAATATTAATTCTATTTGCATAAACACACGGAAAATATAGCTTAACATCTATATCTCCTGCTTTATTAAAATGTCTCTTATCTGGGCTGAAAGGTATTCCCGTTACCTTAATTATAGGATATTTGGTTCCATCATTGACGTTTTCTATATATGTTTTATCTGAAATATTGGCCCAACTTCCTGCATCTGCAGAATATGAACAATAAACATAGGTTGTGTCATTTTTAGTTTCTATTTTTTGTACTCGGAATTCGTAAACATCAGTCCTGTCGAAAACAGGATTTTCGACAACTTGTGCATTGATGTATCCTATGAATAAATGCAATATACAAAATAAAACTAATCTTCTCATAATAGATATTTTTCTACAAAATTACAAATTTCCTTCAAAAGTCAGTTACCTTTTCTTACTTTTTGGTATAAAAAGACAAAGAAAGCCTGAAAAAGAGTCGAAAACAAGGTTGTGAAAGGGGTTCGGCTTGGGCAAGAGAACAAGAAAAAATAATATTACAAACAAATAGAAGTATAACTCAAAAAATCACGATTATGAAAAAAATTATGATGACACTGATGGCAGTCGTATTCGCCATCGCAGCAAACGCTCAGTACAACACCAACTACTACAACCAGTATGGTGGCAGTATCGGTTCCTCTACCACCCACTCTAACTATGGCGGCGGTTACACTACCAACTATTACGACCAGTATGGAGGTAGCACAGGTAGCGCAACAACACGTTTCAACTATGGTGGCGGAACAACCACGAACTACTATGACCAGTATGGGGGCAGTACCGGTAGTGCCACGACACAATCTAACTATGGTGGTGGCTACACCACTCATTATTACGACCAGTATGGTGGCAATACTGGCAGCGCCACAACTAGTTCCAACTACGGTGGCGGAACAACCACAAACTACTATGACCAGTACGGAGGCCGCATTGGTTCTTCAACAACCCGCTCCAATTATGGAGGCGGTTATACCACAACCTACTACGACCAGTACGGCAACAGCCTCGGGGCAAGTTACGACTGGTGATTATATTGAGACATATATTTCATTTTCACAAGCCTTGCGATTGTTTTTTCCTTGGATGGGTCGGAAAGAGTGGTTATTTTTGCGTGCAACAAATAAACATTACGACTATGAGAAAGATTATATTGACAGCGGCACTGATGTGCACGATGGTGGTGAACTGCAATGCGCAGTATTGGCAGGGACTGGAGTACCCTACGATGGACCTGTATGACACTAACCTGATGATAGCACACATTCAGGCAGTTAGGGAGACGGCAGCACAAAGGCTGGAATACTACAGATATTTCAGTAATCTTGCTATCGACGCTTATAACAACAGGAGATGGAGTGACGTGATTGACAATGTCAACAATGCGTTTAGCACTGATTATGTCAACGGTGATTTGTATTTCATTCGGGGATACGCTTACGAGCAACTCGGCTATACATCTTATGCGAAGAAGGACTATAAAAGGGGAAGAAAAGAAGGTAGCGACTTGGCTGCAAAGGCTCTGGAAGCACTGAAGGCGAGAATGAAAAAGAAATAATATCTGTAACATTAAAACACCCAGCATTATGAAAAAAGTAATAATGACACTCGCGGCAATACTAATTGCCATCACAGCAAACGCTCAGTACAACGTGGGAACATCCTCACTTTACACCGACAGTTATGGTAATTCTATCAGCACTCACCGTGACAGGAGCGGAATGACAACAGGAACCTCCTCATCGTACACCGACAGTTTCGGCAATACGATAACCACTCATCGCGACAGAAACGGACAGATGATAGGCACGTCAAGCACTTACACCGATAGTTTCGGGAATACTATGACAACGCATAGAGACAAGAACGGGCAAGTGACAGGTACTGCCAGTAGTCAAACCGATAGTTTTGGCAACACCTCTACAACCTATTCTGACTATAACGGCAGGAACACAGGTTCTTCGAATACTTACACAGACAGTTTCGGAAACACGTCAACGACTTACCGAGACAATCATGGACAAAGCATCGGGTCATCATCAAGTTACACAGACTCCTTTGGCAACACCTCAACACAACAGAACAGCAATAATCCCAACACCAGTATATGGACATGGTGATGGCAAACGACTGTCAGCGTGAATTAGTTCTATATTATTTGGAACATTGAACATGAAACTTGGAACTTGACGCTCGGCTTTCTTGCGTCCCTTCGGTAGCAAGCGCCACCCTTCGGGATGTCGAGCGGCCGCTTTTATAAAGCGAAGCGACTGAAAGAACCTTACCTAGGCAAGCCCTTCTCTCACTCTTCTCTCACTCTTCTCTCACTCTTCTCTCGCTCTTCTCTCGCTCTTCTCTCGCTCTAAGCATACTGTTTGGGTATGCTAGAGCGAGAGAAGAGCGAGCCTACACCTTGGGTAGAGCGAAGGAATAACTTCTGAATGATGAGACAAAGCGACCTATTTATACTTGCAAGATAACCCATACTTTGATGCTTTGTATCCAATTTCTTTGACCTAAAGGTGCAAAGCGAACAAGTTCGAGTCCTCACGTTCTTACACCTAAAAGTATAAGCGATTCTACTCGTAACGGAAAAACCCAAATATATTTGGTTTTTCGCTCACTTAATCGTCGCTCGGCTTGCCGCTTTAGTAGTTTACGGAGATAGAACTTTTGATAACTTAGGCTGCATTTCAACAATAAAAATAAATAACAACTTTATTTTGTATTGTCTTCAATTTAAACTAATTTTCTTCATTTCGCTTGTAAAGTTAGGCGGCATCTCCGCTCGGCGATGAAGGAGACGCTTTCTTAAGACTCGCTAGCACTCGATTAAGCGGCATAACGAAGCGGAGAAAGAACAATAAAAGAATCCTTTGCTTACGCCGTTCCCTTATCAAGGGAACTCAAATGTATTGTCCTCAATTTGCAAGAACTTTGACTACGTCGAACTTAGGCTGCACCTCGGAAATAAAAAAAGAACAAATTCTTTTTGTATTTCGCTCGGTTTGCACTAACTTTGACTTTGTCGAAGTTTCTTACACTCGGAAACGAAAAGAAAAACATGTTTTCCTTTTGCATTTCACTCGTTTATTAGTAACTTTGCAGGCAATTTAGAATATATGGCAATGAAGATATTACTTTTAGGCTCTGGCGGACGTGAACACGCGCTGGCATGGAAAATCGCGCAAAGCGATAAGTGTGAGAAACTTTTTATTGCTCCGGGCAATGCCGGGACGAGCAATGTGGGCGAGAACGTGCCTATCGGCGTGAACGAGTTCGACAAGCTGAAGGACTTTGTTGTTGACAACGGCATCAACATGGTGGTTGTAGGTCCTGAAGACCCGCTGGTGAAAGGCATCTACGACGAGTTCCTTAACGATGAGCGCACAAAGAACATCCCTGTCATAGGACCATCGAAGAAGGGTGCTGTGCTGGAAGGCTCGAAGGACTTCGCCAAGGGCTTCATGCAGCGCCATAACATCCCCACCGCGAAATACCGCACTTTTGACGGCACGACACTTGATGAAGGTCTGAAATTCCTTGAGACGCTGAAGGCTCCGTATGTGCTGAAGGCTGACGGCCTGTGCGCCGGCAAGGGCGTGCTGATACTCCCCACGCTCGAGGAGGCTAAGAAGGAACTGAAGGAGATGCTCGACGGTATGTTCGGAAACGCCTCGGCACAGGTGGTTATCGAGGAGTTCCTCAGCGGCATCGAGTGCTCTGTGTTTGTGCTTACCGACGGCAAGAACTATAAGATTCTGCCCGAGGCAAAGGACTACAAGCGCATTGGCGAGCATGACACGGGTCTGAACACAGGCGGCATGGGTAGCGTAACACCTGTGCCATTCGCCACAAAGGAGTGGATGAAGAAGGTGGAAGACCGCATCATCCGTCCAACGGTCGACGGTCTTGCTGCAGAGGGCATCGACTATAAGGGATTCATCTTCTTCGGACTTATCAACGTTGAGGGCGAACCGATGGTGATTGAGTATAACTGTCGCATGGGAGACCCAGAGACAGAAAGCGTCATGCTGCGTCTGAAGAGCGATATCGTTGACCTCTTTGAGGGTGTCGCAAATGGAAATCTCAATGAGAAGACAATAGAGTTCGACGAGCGTTCGGCAGTATGTGTGATGCTCGTCAGCGGCGGTTACCCAGAGGCTTACAAGAAGGGCTACCCCATTGAGGGCATCGACGACGTGGAGGGCAGCATTGTGTTCCATTCGGGTACTGCGCTGAAAGACGGCCAGGTGGTTACCAATGGCGGTCGAGTGATTGCCGTTTCATCATACGGAAAGGACAAGGCAGAGGCTCTCGCCAAGTCGTTCAAGGAGGCTCAGAAGATACGCTTCACCGACAAGTATTTCCGTTCGGATATTGGACAGGACCTTTAGAGTTAGGAGTTAGGAGTTAAGAGTTAGGAGTTCTTTTAGTCGGCTGAAGCCTTTATAAAAGCGGCGAAGCCGAGCGAGGAGTTAGGAGTTCTTTTAGTCGGCTGAAGCCTTTCTTAAGACTCGCTTCGCTTATTAAGCGGCGAAGCCGAGCGATAAAAGGGCAAAGCCGAGCAAGGAGTTAGGAGTTATTTTTCCGTTTCGCTATCAATCCCCTCCTGGCCTCCCCTTTCTAAGGGGCGGAATTGTGGGGTGAGCGAGGAATTAAGAGTATAAAATTTGATTAAGCGGTTTCAAAACAAAATTACCGAGAGCAGGAAAACGCTGCCCGTAGCCGGTGCGATAGCGGCGGCTATATGGTTGTTATGTGGGCTGATACAGCAACACCTGTGGCTGCCGTTCGTATGCTTTGCCGTTGCCACGTTCCTGATGGTGGAACTGAACAACGCCAATTCGCTGATACGAATATACAGTCGTATGATTTCGTGTGCTTTCATGGCGCTCACATGCAGTTCTGTGTATTTGTTTCCTTCCGTAAAAGGCGGAATGATAGCGGTTTGCGCCGTTTTGTTCTACGTTTTGTTTCTGCATTCGTTTCAAGACCGCAATGCTACGGGACGAGTGTTCTATGCCTTCTTCTGCGTAGGACTTGCGAGTGTGCTTTTCGTTCAGTCGCTCTTTTATGTGCCATTGCTTTGGGTGCTTCTCGCAACAAATATGGTGGCACTTAGTTGGCGCACGTTCTTCGCTTCAATCTTCGGGCTTATACTACCCTACTGGTTCTTTGCGGGCTATTATGCTTATATCGGCGATTTCTCCGACTTTGCGGCCCACTTTGCCTCCATTGCCGAGTTTGGCAGGATTGCTGATATCTTCTGCGTGAACACCTACCAGATTATCACATTTGCCTTTGTATTACTTTGCGCCCTTATCGGAACTGTTCATTTCCTGCGCAACAGCAACAAGGACAAGATACGCACGCGAATGATTTTCGAGATGTTCATAACCGTGGACATCGCGACGGTTGTGTTCATCATTCTGCAACCGCAACATTTCGACATTCTCATACGCATTGCCATCGTGAACACCAGCCCGCTCATCGGCCATTTCATCTCACTCACAAACACGAAACTGACCAATATCACGTGTATTGTGCTTATGATTATTGCGCTGTCAATTCCTCTTGTAACTTATTTCTTAGGCCTGTGGACGCCATCGCTGACATTCTGATAGGATACGGCTACTGGGGCATGCTCATCGCGGCATTTTTTGCGGGCAGCGTGTTCCCGTTCAGCAGCGAAGCCATAATGTTAGCCCTGCTTGCAGCAGGTCTCGACCCTGTGCAACTGATTGTATATGGCAGCATCGGCAATGTGGCGGGCAGCATGTTCAACTATAGTGTGGGGCGCATGGGAAAGACCGAGTGGTTCACACGTTATCTGCACATCAGCGAGAAGAACATGGACCGTGCCCGAAGGTTTATGGGCAATCGCGGTGCCCTGATGGGTTTCTTCGCCTTCCTGCCAGTACTTGGTAGCGCCATAACGGTATTGCTGGGTCTGATGCGTGCCAACATGGTGCTGTCTATCCTCAGCATCACCATTGGCAAGGTGCTTCGCTATGTGCTGCTTGTGTATGGAGCAGGATTGTTCGGTTAACTGATATTTCGCAAGCCTCGCTTGCTCTGTAGATAGAAGGAGTTAAAAGCAGATAGAGGGAGTTAGAAGACAATAGTCATGCGTGATAATTGCAGACAGAGTGATGTCCTCTTTCTCCTTCTATCTCCTTCTATCTTCCTCTATCTCCTTTTATCTTCCTCTATCTCCTAAATAACAAGCGAAACTTGAGTAATTTATAATTGATAGAGGAGTTTTTATACTTAAAAAAATAAAAAAGTATTTGCATGATAGCCATACTCTCTATTAATTGTTGTACCTTTGCACTTTGAAATTTAAACCTAAGCGAGTTAATGAAAAAATTTAGACTGGTTGACAATGTGTTTGGTTGGGTGGCTTTTGTCATTGCAGCCATAACCTATTGTATGACCATTGAACCGACAGCCAGTTTCTGGGACTGTCCTGAGTTTATCACTACTGGATATAAACTTGAAATCGGTCACCCGCCTGGAGCACCGTTCTTCATGCTCACCGCCAACCTCTTCTCACAGTTTGTGAGCGATGTCACACAGGTGGCTCGAATGGTGAACACCATGAGCGCGCTGCTCTCCGCCACATGTATCCTGTTCCTCTTCTGGAGCATCACGCATCTGGTGAGGAAACTCCTTGTGACGAACATAAGCGAGATGACGCTGGCTCAGATGATAACCATCGAGGCAAGCGGTATGGTGGGCGCACTCATCTACACTTTCAGCGACACGTTCTGGTTCTCTGCTGTCGAAGGCGAGGTTTACGCCTACTCTTCGGCATTCACGGCTATCGTGTTCTGGCTTATCCTGAAGTGGGAAGACCATGCCGACGAGCCTCACAGCGACCGCTGGCTGGTGCTCATCACATATATGACAGGACTCTCTATCGGCGTTCACCTGCTGAACCTCCTTTGTGTGCCTGCCATCGTGCTGGTTTACTATTACCGCCGTTTCCCTAACGCCAACCTCAAAGGCTCGCTGATAGCGTTGGGCATCTCGTTTGTCATCGTGGCAGCGATACTCTACGGCGTGGTGCCAGGCATCATCACCGTTGGCGGATGGTTCGAGCTGTTCTTCGTGAACACTCTCGGAATGCCGTTCAATTCTGGTACAATCGTTTATTTCATCCTGCTCATCGCCATCGTGCTGTGGGCTATATGGGAGACATACACCGACCGCAGCAAGAAACGCCAAAACATTGCTTATATCGCTTCTGTCGGCATGCTCGGAATACCTTTCTATAGCTATGGCTGGAAAGCATTCTTCATCGGTATCATTGTACTCGCTATCCTCGCCTTTGTTCTTAACATCAAGCGCGAGGGCAAGTTGTTTGTAACCACACGTTTCAAGAACACTACACTTCTGTGCATGCTGATGCTGATGATTGGCTACAGCACATACGCAGTAATTGTAATTCGCTCGTCAGCCAACCCTCCAATGGACCAGAACTCGCCAGAGGACATCTTCACGCTGGGTTCTTATCTTAGTCGCGACCAGTATGGCTACCGCCCGCTGTTCTACGGACAGGCATACACCTCAGAGGTGAAGCGTGACGAAAAGGGCTATGCTGTACAAAGCGACGGCGCGCCTATATATCAGCGCAAGGAAAAGGCAAATGCCGACGAGAAAGACAAGTATTTCATCGTATCGTACAAGACAAACTACTTGTTCGAGCAGAACATGTTCTTCCCGCGCATGTACGACTCAGGTCATGGTGAGGCATACGAGAGTTGGATGGGTGGCGTTGACGGCAGAATTGTTCAAGGACAATATGGCGACAACATAAAGATTCCGACACAGGCAGAGAACATTCAGTTCTTCTTGTCATATCAATGTAACTTCATGTATTGGCGCTACTTCATGTGGAACTTCGCAGGACGCCAGAACGACGTGCAGGGCAACGGAGAACTGGAACACGGCAACTGGATTACGGGTTTCAAGGCATTCGACGACATGCGTCTGGGCGACCAGAGTCTGCTGCCTGACGAGTTGAAGGCAAACAAGGGACATAATGTATACTACTGTCTGCCTCTGCTGCTTGGTCTCATCGGTCTATTCTGGCAGGCATTCTACCAGCGCAAGCGTAAGGTGACTGTTAACGGAGAGACGAAGGAGGAGGTTGACCCTGTGGGCATCCGCCAGTTCTGGGTGGTATTCTTCCTCTTCTTCATGACAGGTCTTGCCATCGTTATCTACCTTAACCAGACACCGCTGCAACCTCGTGAGCGCGACTATGCTTACGCTGGTTCGTTCTATGCCTTTGCAATATGGTGCGGCATCGGAGTTGCTGCCATCGTTGACTTGCTCGGCAGAGTGAAACTGAAGGGCATCATCCCTGCAGCCGTTGTAGGTCTCGCATCGCTCTGCGTGCCTATTCTCATGGCATGTCAGAACTGGGACGACCACGACCGCTCTGGCCGTTACACCTGTCGCGACTTCGGTCAGAACTACCTGATGTCACTTCAAGAGGAGAACAACCCGATTATATTCACCAACGGCGACAACGACACCTTCCCTCTGTGGTACGACCAGGAGACGGAAGGAATAAGGACTGACGCACGCGTATGCAACCTCAGTTACCTGCAGACAGACTGGTACATCGACCAGATGAAGCGTCCTGCATACGACTCGCCTGCAGTACCTATCTCATGGTCGCGAATCAACTATGAGAGCGGTACCAACGACTGGGTACTCATTGACCCGAACGGAAAGGAACAGATACGCGAGTTTTTCAAGAAGAATCCCGAGGCTGCACGCCAGCAACTGGGCGATGACCCATTCGATGTGAAGAACATCTTCAAGGTGTGGCTGCACAACGAAGATCCTGAAATGCGCATCATTCCTACCGACACCCTTCACATCAAGGTTGACAAGGAGGCTGTGCGTCGTAGCGGAATGTTCATGCCCACCGACTCTATCCCAGACGTTCTGACAATCTCACTTGCAGGAAGACGCGGTCTGTCAAAGTCTGACCTCATGATTCTTGAGATGCTGATGCAATGTAACTGGGTTCGTCCTATTTATGTTGCTACCACCGTAGGCGGAGACAACTACATGAGTCTTGGAGACAACTTCGTGCAGGAAGGTCTTACCCACCGCATCACTCCGTTCCAGACAAGAATCGGCGGAAAACCTATTGAGGGCGTGAAGGACTTCGACACAGAGCGCGTTTACAAGAACATCATGACACGCTTCAAGTTTGGTGGCGTCAGCCAGAAGGGCATCTATCTCGACGAGACTGTGATGCGCATGTGCTATACCCATCGTCGTCTCTTCGGACAGTTGGCTGTCAACCTCATCGAGGAAGGAAAGAAAGACAAGGCAATTGAAGTGCTTGACCGCGGTGCCAAGGAACTTCCTCCATATAATGTTCCTGTGAACTACATGGGTGGCGGTTACGAGTTCGCAAGGGCTTATATCCTCGCTGGTCAACCAGCAAAGGGCAAGCCTTGGCTCGAGGAGACATTCAAGAATGCCGAGCAGTATGTCAAGTGGTATCTCTCACTCAACGACAACCGCTTCTCACAATCTGTTCAGGACTGCATGAACTACCTCTATATAATGAGCAAGTGTATCGAAATTGCCGATGCCTATGGCGAGAAATACACTATGAACCTCGAGGAACGCTACCTGAAATATGGCGATGAGTTCAAGAAGAGGAGTGGGTATGAATAGTTAGGAGTTAGGAGTTAGGAGTTAGAAGTTAGGAGTTAATGCCGAGCGCATAATTCAACGTTCGTAAATAGAATATGTTCATAGAACAGCCTGCCAAGTGGCTAAGATGGCTTTATCCTAAGGCGATATGGCGAATGGAAAAGGATGTGAAGGCGGTATATCTGACCTTCGACGATGGTCCTATACCAGAAGCCACACCGTTTATCCTTGACACTCTCAGGGAATACGGGGCAAAGGCTACGTTCTTCATGGTGGGCGACAACGTGAAGAAACACCCAGAACTCTACGAGAGGATTGTGAGCGAGGGGCATCAGGTGGGCAACCACACGATGAACCATATTGGTGGTTTCAGGCACTGGACGACGACATACATCATCAACACATATCAGGCGAACGAACTGATACACGCCCACCTTTTCCGACCTCCGCACGGATGGATGCGCCACAGCCCCTACTATTGGATTAGCAAGTATTACAAGGTGGTGATGTGGGACGTCGTGACACGTGACTACTCTAAGCGACTCACCGCGGAGGAGGTGCTGCAGAACGTGATACGATACACTCGAAATGGTTCTATTATAACTTTCCACGACTCGCTGAAGAGCATCGACAAACTGCACTATGCTCTGCCAGAGGCTCTGAAGTGGCTTAAAGAACAGGGTTATGAATTCCGAACTTTCAAATAGGATAAAAGCCGAGGCTCTAAGTCTCGGCTTTTCTGCCTGTGGGATAGCGCGCGCCGAGGCGGTGAGCCCCGACGTGGCAGAGGGATTCACAGCATGGCTTAGCAACGGAGGGCATGCCACAATGGCATACATGGAGAACCACCTGGAGAAACGGCTCGACCCGCGGCTGCTTGTTCCCGGCACGAAGAGCATCGTCAGCGTGGCACTCAATTATGCACCAGCACAACGCTTGCCTGAAGGGGAATATCAGATAGCAGCCTACGCTCTCGGACAAGACTATCACGACATAGTGAAGAACAAACTGCGACAACTGGTTAGCAACATTCAGGCTGACGGTTCAATATTCGAAGAGGGTGCCGACATTCGTGTCTTCTCAGACAGCGCCCCTGTGCTCGAGCGATACTGGGCGGTAAGAGCAGGACTCGGTTGGATAGGACGCAACCACCAACTGATAATCCCACGTGCCGGCAGCATGTTCTTCCTCGGTGAGGTGTTCCTGCCGATAGAACTTGATTATGACACTCCTATGGAGTCGCTCTGTGGCAACTGCCACCGCTGCATCGAAGCATGCCCGACAGGTGCATTGGCAACAAAAGAGCAATCATTACCTTCAGAGGGTAACGAGGGCGGCGTTTTCATATCGTCGCGTTGTCTCTCATATCAGACAATAGAAAACCGAGGCGACATCCCCGACGATATTGCGGAGGCAATGGGCGACACCATCTACGGATGCGACCGCTGCCAACAGGCATGTCCGTGGAACCGCTTCGCCCAGCCCACCGAAGAGCCTTTGCTGCAACCTAAGGAGGAACTGCTCAGCATGACTCGTGAACAATGGCAGCAACTAACAGAGGACGACTTCCGCCGTCTCTTCAAAGGCAGCGCTGTGAAAAGAGCGAAATATGAAGGGTTGATGAGAAACATCAATAAAGTTAGGAGAGAGGAATGAATAATGACTAAAGAGCAATATATCAGGGACATCGTAAACACGTTCTTTCGTGATTACACAAAGCAGGTGACATTGGCAGAGACAGGCATGACACCCGAGCAACTGGAGCCACGTTTGCTGAAACAGGCAATGCTTGAGCATTATGAAGAGGTGGCTGCGGCATTCCATCGTGCTGTATTCCCAAAGATTGCAGAGGCAAACGGACTTTCATTCAGCGCCGTTCCCGATGACATAACACCCGAAATGATGCGTACCGTATGCGTCACCGAGTCCCTTTTCAACACAATGGTGGAAACCTACCGACAGAACTTCTTTGCCCTGCTGCAAGGCAGAATCATTTAGTATCATATATTCTCCTTAGCATCTCACTTGTGCCTTCTGAGCACCTCACTTATATATGTTTGAGGTTGTCACTTGTATCTCCTGACAAACTCAGAAACGTCTTATGGCAACTGCCGTTCATACATCAAAGACACATACTTTATGTATTTATGTCCAACAGTCTTTATGTCTAAAAAATCAAACGAGACTAAGAAGTTCTTCTGGTGACGAGAGAAGGCGGGTGGCACCATGATTAAGAAGGAACTGACGGTCGCGGAATCCCCACAGGACGCTGGCGCAAGGCATCATAGCAGCACGTGCCGTGTCGATATCCACATCGCTGTCGCCCACATAAATGGCCTCATCATGACTAATGCCGAGCAGTCGCAACGCCTCGTTGACGGTATCTGGCGCAGGCTTCTTCCTTATGGCGGCACTCTCCCCTATAGCAACATCAATATACTGTGAGAAGAAATGCTGTCGCAACTCCTCTGTCGCCGCCTGCATCTTATTGCTGACAATGGCCAACATCATTCCCTTTTCCTTGAGGCGGGCAAGCGCATCCATGATACCTGGATAAGGACAGGTGGTGTCTAGGCAATGCTGCATGTAGTGCTGACGGAATACGGAGAACGCCTCATCAAAGCGAGGGTTGCTCTCTCCGTCGGGTACCGCCCTCGTCATGAGCATGCGAACGCCATTGCCAACGAAACGACGCACATCGTCGATGCTATGCTCAGGCATACCGCAAGAGCGCAACGCATAGTTGGTGCTTGCCGCGAGGTCCGTAAGAGTGTCGAGCAGCGTGCCGTCAAGGTCGAAAACAATAGCCTTTGTCATAATAATTAATAATTTACAATTGATGATTGATAGTTCCTTCGGGTTAAGCGGATAATTTACAATTGAGGCAATGGGGTTATGATATTATCTGTCTGGCTTTCATCTCCAGATACTTGTTTATGACATTAACAGACAGTTTATCGGGGGTTGTCAGCAGGCTATAGATTCCGTTCTGCCTTAATGTGCTTACTATGAGTCGTTTCTCGTATGAGAATTTCTCGGCTATGACGTGGCGGTAGTAGTCCTCTACACCATGTGCCGGAGTGTCGATAAACTCCTGCTGTTCCTTGTCGATGAAGAACACCACAAGCACGACATGACGACGAGCCAACTGCTGGAGGTAGGCCATCTGGCGGCGCATAGACACCATATCCGAGAAATTGGTGTATAACACAAGAAGACTTCTGCGGTTGATATGCTTATCTACATGCACGCAAAGCGAGAAGTAATCGGTCTCGCCAAATGATGTCTTCTGTGCGTATAGACTGTCCATGAGCGTCTCCATCTGCCCCGTCTGTTTCGATGCAGGGATGAATGTCTCGAACTGCTGGTCGAAGGTGATGAGTCCTGCCTTGTCGTCCTTGCGTATGGCAACGTAGGAGAGCACGAGCGAGGCGTTGATGGCATAGTCGAGAAGTGTCATGCCGTCGAATGCCTGCTGCATCACGCGACCGCGGTCGATGACGTTATAGATGTTCTGCGAACGCTCGTCTTGATAGACATTCACCATTAGCGCATGCCTTCGGGCGCTTGCTTTCCAGTTAATGGTGCGGTAGTCGTCGCCCTGCACATACTCCTTTATCTGCTCGAAGTCGGTGTTATGTCCCACTCGGCGAATCCTCTTAATACCCAGTTCCTGCAGGTTGTTGCTCATAGCGAGCAGTTCATACTGTCGCAGCATGAGATAGGAAGGATAGACCTTGATGTCGCGTGCCGCCTTATCGGTAAACCGCCGGCTTACGAGTCCCAACCCGACGAATGCGAAGGTGCGTATATCGCCGAACCCATACACTCCACGCTCCTTCGGCTGCAGACGATACTCTATGGTGGTGTTTCCCTTTGCCTCCATCGATGCCTTGAAGCAAATATCGCGTCGCTGGAATACGAAAGGTATCTCGTCGATAACCTCCACGCGCACCTTATATGGGAAGGTGTTAGCAAGATGAACCCTAACCACGTTGTCGTCGCCATTAGAGAAGCGGTCGCTGCACGAGCGTCTCGCCGTGATTCCGCGTCGCCAGTAGAGCATAGCCGTCTCGGTGAGCACGAGAGCCAGGAAGAGCGCAAGCAGCACCTTGCCCACCACGAAGAGCGGCGGAAGCCAATAGCCAGCGGCAATGACTCCGATTATAGCTATTATGACGATATAGAATCTGCGAGTTAAGAACATAATCTAATTTTGAATTACGATGGTTGAATTACGATGGGTCGCCAAAGGCGAGTACTTCAACCTTATTTCGGAACCTCTACTTTGTCGATAAGGCGCTGAGTCACCTTCAGCGGAGTGAATCCCTCCATCTCTGCCTCGGCGGTTATTATCATGCGGTGCTGGAGTATGCTTGGCGTCACGAAGCGCACATCCTCAGGGATTACGAAGTCGCGCCCTTGAAGCACGGCATACGCCTTTGCCGACTGCATCATAGCGATGGAAGCACGCGGCGAAGCACCCAGCAGCACGCGCTTGCTGGTACGTGTCTGCTGCACGATGTTCACGATATAGTTCACCAGCGTCGGGTCGATATACACCTTGTTTATATTGCGACGTAGGTAAGTCAGTTCCTCCTTCGTGATGACCGGCTCGATGTCGCTCAACTTCACGAAGTCGAGGTTGCCCTGATGCAGCTGCATTATCTGCTCCTCCTCGGTAACCGACGGGTAACCCATCGTTATCTTCATGAGGAAGCGGTCGAGCTGAGCCTCAGGAAGCTTATATGTTCCTTCCTGCTCCACAGGGTTCTGCGTAGCGATAATGGTGAAGAGGTCGTCCATCTTGTATGTGGTGCCGTCGATGCTCACCTGCTTTTCCTCCATCACCTCGAAGAGAGCCGCCTGCGTCTTTGCCGGCGCACGGTTTATTTCGTCAACGAGAACGATGTCAGAGAAGATGGGTCCTTCATGAAAGTGGAACTCAGAGTCTTTCATGTTGAACACCGTTGTTCCGAGCACGTCGCTCGGCATGAGGTCTGGAGTGAACTGTATACGGCTGAAGCCGGCATTCACCAGTCGCGCCACCAGTCGTGCCGTGAGTGTCTTTGCCACTCCTGGCACTCCCTCTATGAGCACATGGCCGTTGGCAAGCACAGCGGTGAGGATAAGGTCAACCGCCTGGTGCTGTCCGATAATCACTCGTCTTATCTGTTCTCTCAACTGCTGTATTTTCTCTGAAAATGCAGTCAGGTCCATTCTTGTTTGCTCTTCCATTTATGTCAGTTTGTAAGTTTTTTCTCTATTTCATTCATGTAGTCGATATACATTATCATTTCGTCAACGGTCATGTCGAGACCGCTGCGGCATGCTCTTCTCGTTGCCTTGATGCGATAGCCTATGTCCTTTGCCGACATGCCCGTATGCCTTGCAAGCATGCTGAAGTTCTCTTCGTCATCGGCATCCTCATCTACATCTATCTGCACCTCACGGCGCAGGAACTCCGTGAAGTAGGAGTATTTCTTCCTTACCAAATCACCATGCGCCCCGTCTTGATAGTAGAGCGTTCCTATCAGTTTGGTGAATTCCAACTGATGGTTCTCGGGTTTCTTCACGATAGGTATCGCCCTCTGGCGGCGCCTTGCGGTAAAGATGAAGAACAGCAGCAGGGTGAGCAACGCCAGATAGACAGCCCACCGGAGCGGCGGATTGGCTATGAAATAGCGCATCGGCGACTGGCTTATATGCTCCTCAGCCAACGGCTTTTCTGCTATTCTCATTATAGGATTGTCGCTCACGGTGTTCAGCACGCGATAGACAAAAGAGACGTTATCTCCGTTCATTATGCCGTAGTTGGTGAAGAGCAGCGGTGTGGTGCAAATCACTATCTCTCCCCTGCCCCACTTGCGTTTCATCACTACGGGGTATTCCTTTTTCTTATCCACATATTTCCACGCCAGCGGTTTCCACTCGGGACTTGTCCTGCGAATGACTTTTCGCCTTTTCGTGTTGGTATC
>OMXS01000043.1 GCA_900315095.1 uncultured Prevotellaceae bacterium
CTCATTGCATACGGCGAGGGCAAAGCCATCGACCGAGAAGCCGGCATCGGTCTTCAGTTTCTTGAAGTACAGACGTATGCTGCCGTCATTCCAGCGCGTCAGAGTGATATGCTCGCCATCGAAGAGTTTGGGGTTTCTCCTACAGGCAGTGGGCGTTACTGTTTCGATGAACGTGTAGTGCGCGTCACGTGAGATAAACTCCTCCACGATGGCGTCCGAGTCGAGACAGAGCAGACCGCGGTACTCCTTGCCCGCTTGCATGTGTTCGTCGCTGCTGAGAACCGTTTTCAGGTCACAGCCAAGTTCTGTGCTTTTGTGCCAACCTTCATTGCTGGACTTCTTTGAGAAATAGTTTTGTTCTTCCATTGTCGTAATTTTTAAGGAAGTGAACATCTGTAACGTTACCAGTCCTATGGCCAGATGGTTACCGAGACTGGCGGGAGCCACGCTGGGGCTTTTTCCCCTTGAATTCGATGCAAAGATAAAAAGCATTCAAATTAATTAGTTATAATTTAATTATCTGGTTTTCGCATGTCCGGCTTGACCGGCATATTTACACCATTTTGTCCAACAAGTCCGACTGTGTGTCCGACACAAACAGGCATATAAAAGCAAAGGGACTCCTTTCGGAATCCCTTTGCTCTATATAAAATGAAAGTAAGTCTATTGTTCGTTTTTTTCTTTTTCTATCTCAGTCTTCAAAGTTTCCAGATTTCGGAAAAGACCCTTGTAGGCAATCTCAAATATACGGTTTGCTTTTACATTACCTATCTTTTTGCTGATACCCTTGCTCCACATTTCACGAAGTGAAACAACTTCCTTCATCCTTCCTTGCCGCCACAGGCTCTTTTCGTCTGAGATAGACTTTGACAATCTCCTTTTGAATTTTTCCCACTCCTCTTTTGTCCCATCAGGAAAAAGCATAGGATACCACTCCATCATCTGTTCAATGAATCCAGTCACAGAGAGTTTCCCATGTGCAACCTTTGCTTCTTCTATAGACTTTACAATATAGTACCATTCGCCCTTTACAGCTGGGTTGATACGCATATTCTGCGGTTCGCCATATAAGATGGTTGCATCTCCCATATCGATAGCTGCAGCTATGGTGTCACGAAGTTTTGAAAGCCGAGCATTGGAGTCAAAAAGACGCTCATTGAAAATGATGTTTCTCAAAAGTTCATCATCTACAGGTGCATCGCTCTTCTTTTTACTAGAAGGAGTTCCAAAATGAATTTCGCCACCATCATTATAGAAGAAATTGATAGTATTTCCAGCAAAAGAATTCTGACATTCAAGCACTTGCGTAAGAAGGTTGTCTATAAATTCAGTCAAACAATGCCAAGCAAAGAAAGCATCAAGGTCGCTACGTTCAATGTTGTTGCTATAAGCGACACACAGCAGACGGATGAATTTCTCTTCGTCGAACTGCCGTGTCGAACTGTCAAAACAACGATTCCAAAACACGAAAAATTCCGCTTGCTTGTAAGCTTGCAAAATAGTATCGCGCTTATTTCTGAGAAACATGACAAGCGCCTCTGTATCATTGGGAGACACATTCAGGCGCATTTCTCTCCAGAACGATTCTACAATTTTCTGCCACGATGTTCCACTTAGGAACTTCATCCGTTCTTGTTGGAAGAAAGCCCTATAATCATCTTGCTGAATAGCTGGCAATGTGGATTTTGTATCGCTTATTGTTATCATAACGTCTTTTGTTTTTCCTTCTGTCGTTTCTCAAAATCCTGCTTCAATTTGTACAACTCCGATGAATGGTCTGCAATATCCTTCCGATAGTCCTTATAGTAGGTCAGTATCTTGCGATACTTCTCGTTGTCGGTCAGTTCCTCTATATGGTTAAACTCGTTCTTATAAATAATTGGCAACAGTTCCTCTCGCTCTTCATCTGATAGCTCAGCCATTGCTTCTCTCCATTCTTGGGTGTATCCCAAATCCTCAAAGAAAAAACGGAACAAGAGGAATGTCTCGGGCATTAGAAGCAGTTCCATATACTCCTCCTCATTACGTCCGAATGCCTTTTCAAAAAACGACACACCTCGCCCTATCTTGCCCTTTGTGGCATTCAGAATAGCTTGCACGGCACGGATATATTTTCTGTTCCAAAGTTTCCCAATATAGTCACGGTCGTGACTATGTTCACCACGGATTGGATGATATTTCATTGGAAATGAATAGATGCTTACGTTCATCTTCTCGCACATATCCACGTTGATTCTCAGGCGGTGATAAAGATCGGCTGGTTTGTCTTTAAAATTGTAAAGTAGATAGTTTGAGAAATCTCGCATACCATGTTTCTCACTCATTTGTATAGCCTTCCTGTATTTCGGCTCTGTCTTCACATCGTCGAAAGCCACTCGAAGCGGGCGAACAGGTATTTGCTCCAGCAAAGAAACAATTTCTTCGGTAAACAATCGCGCATCAACTCCCTGATTGAAATCAACAAAGCGCAGACGCCCTTTAAGACGCTTATATTTTGCATCGAAATAGGGTGCGAAGTCCTTGTAAGTAGCTATCAGCACATCTCGGCGACAAGTATCAGGATGTAGCAGATGGTACTTTTCCCGTAATGCCAGTATCTCGGTACGCATTTTTTCGCTAAGCCCCTTATAATTGTTGATACCCTGAAGCAGTTTGTAACACTTACGAACGTAGGCTCTGTTGTTTATCCCCAAGCGTAGATTACGGATAGCGATGAAGTATTGGTTTGGCTCAACAAATTTAGCTCCTTTAGAGAATCCACACGACTTAATATCCTCTATGATTTCTTTCAACTTTTCTGATGCCAGCACATTATTGTCCATCAGAAGAAGATTCTGTTGTTCACCATAAAGCCGCCTTGTACGTTCAATACGTTCACGTAATGGAATATATTCCTGATAACGTGGCTCAAGCGTCCAAACAGCACAGAAAGCACACTTTCGGATGCAACCGCGTGTCGTATAACTATAGTATGAACCTCCATCTGGATATTCATAATCTATTTCGTCAAGAATAGAATAGTCAAGTGGCAACTCGTCTATGATATATGGATTATCCTCATCTATATCTTTATATGGAGTATGGAGCGTACCACAATGAGGCTTGATGCCTGTTGCCTCTTCTATCTCCTTTGGTTGTATAGATGCCAGTACACCGCCTACCATCAGATTACGGGAATCTTTCACCATCATCTTTGCAAACTCAATGGTTTCAATGGTGATGTCCCAATAGAAAGTAAACAACGTAGTTACACCTACCCAATCCCATCGAGGGTGTTTCTTATACTCTCCGCTATGGTAGAACTTCTTAAAGTGCTCTATCCAAGGATAAATGAATATAGCATCATCCGAATCGTCAACTCCAATACTGTCCAAATCTGCTTTGCGTCGATACCGTATGTATGTGGCAATGCGGTTGAATCGTAGTTTCCAATCAATAGTATCATCTACCTTTGCCAGTTGCGCAACACATTCTTCCGTTATTTGACGGATAACAAACTCAGTAAGGTCTCCTTTGTAGAAGACCACATCGTCACCTCGCAATCTAAAATAAGTGGCCAGTTTCATCAGGCCGATAGGAGGGAATTTGTTCTTATAGTTAGGCTCTAAAAGTAAAACCCTCCTGTTCATTTCGTCAGTTCCTTCTCTATTTTTTTAATAAGCCCTTCGCGCATATCCTCGTCGGCGATGGCATTATAGATGGCATTATATACAGCATTGATTACTTTCTTTTCCTTCACACCGAATTTTTTGTATATATCGTTGTCGGTACGTAGTTTGGACTGTTTGCTTTCATCAAATAAGCCTGGTTCTTTTTCAGCAACAGATGTCGAATCTTTCGCCGTTACGGCCGAAGTATCTTGTGCAGGTGTTTCAGTTGTCGACTGTGATGCGGGCAATGTTCCGTAGATAAAGCCGAGCGGCGACCCGCTTTGTTCTGTTTCCTGCTTCTTCTTCTCTAACTTCTGCTGGGCAATTTCTTTGTTCTTTTTGAAACGCTCATACTTTGCATTATCATCTTCTATCTCCTTTGTCGAAAGAAAAGAACTAGTCTCACGTTTTTTCTCAATCGTTCTTTGACCTTCTTCTGCCTTTGTAATATTCTTGATTATTCCGCGTATATTGGAGGCTTCGTTACAAAGGTCTTTTAGGGCTATGAAGTCGCTTCTAACCATCCCTTCAAACGTACTTCTGTATTCACATTCGCGAAGGTAGTCGCGCCTTGCATCAGGCATAAGAAGTGGCGTTTCTACATGAAGTTCTCCAAAAAAGTATTGTGCAAAACGCTTATCGCCTTCTGCCAAGAAAAAATTTCGGGTTGTACGTTCGTCACCAATCTGAATGTTCATGCAGCGAAGCCTTATTCCATAGGCAACATTGTTGGCAGGTATCTGGCCGCGCAATTCTGATATAGAATACCATCCCCAATAAATAATCTTTCCTTCGGAGTCCTTACGGTCGAAAATCTTTATGTCCTTTATGTCGTAATCGCCATTCCTAGCATCCTCAATTTTAGTTGTGTAGCCTTTGTATATTTGTTCCTCGCCGTACTCATCGCCTACATAAACATTATAGACATCAAGCACAATTCCGTTATTTTGAATATACCGTTTTATCTGAGAAGAAAAAACGCCAAATTGAGTAGGATAATCCACAGGTGCTACCATTGAAAGGTATTTTCGGATGTTAGTCACATCCAGCAAGCGATCGTCTGAAACATTTTCCATGATTACCTTGAAATAGTGCTTGTCTGCTACCTCAGGTTGTTGCTCAAACGAAGTGCATTCGTCGATAACATTACCAGCTTCACTTTCGTCTAACTCATCGTCAACAATACGATTCATCTTGGCGGCGTCCCAATGCATCAATGTCTTTACATCTTCTCCCTTGTATGATGTTTCAAAGGTAAGAGTGGTACAATACCCCAATCCTCCAAGGCGACCAATGCCTCGAAAGCCTTTACGTTTTCCTCGTTGCTTCTGTGAGGTGGCCACGTCTTTCAACGTGTCCCGCTTGGCAGCACTTACACCTGTAGCAGTATCCTCAATCTCAATGCGCCGTTGACTACGGAAAATTCTTACATGAATCTCGTAATAGTCATGCTCTTCAAGATGCTGTTCTTTTGCAATATCTATCTGGTCAGCCGCATTCTGAATATATTCGCGATATATACAGCGACTGTCCTCATACATGCTTCGTGTGAGTGAATCTATAACGTATTTGCCTATTCTTGCCATATCTTTGATTAGTCGTTATAATACTTGTAGATGGGTAGTGGGAAATTAATGTGGAGCATTGAGCGGAACACAGGATTTTGAATGATGTATTCACCTTGCTTCATTCGGGTTAACATCGTCTTATAGACACTAGGCACAAAGCGGAAGTCCTCACGGGTAATTTCGATTGCATTAGTACGACCAAATGCCTGTGTAGCACAATTGCCTTTTACTCGGCGGTGTATGTCGCTCACAAACTGCTCTGCTCCAAAAAGTACAATGCCGAGTGAACGTCCACGCTCAGTAATGTCAAGCAATTGATGGAGAATAGGTGACGACTTAGGAACATCATTCGACGCATACTTGTTCAACTCGTCTATGAAGATAACTATGCGGTCTGGAATTTCTTCATCTGGACGTTTTGACGCTCCGAGTTTCAGATTATAAACTGCACGCATCACATCACCAAAGACAAAGCCCTGCGACTCCTCGTCCATTTTGGCAACATCGATCACCATCACGTCGTTCTTATTGATATTGGCTATCTCGTCACGTAACCGCACACCATCACCCAACTGGTTGGTGAACATTTGGCGGCACTTTTGGAAACTCTTGTTGAATAGTCGGTAGAACTTACGCCAACTCATTACCGAGATTTCCTTAGATGCATTTTTCTTGTCTGCCTGAGTGTAACTGTGTACGACGTTTTGGAAATCTTCCCATGTCTCAACACCATTAAAACTGCCGCTATTCGACATAATGAAATTAACAATGCTTTCAATGGTTTCATTTGGGTCGTCAACATTGGCAAACAAAAGGTCGAGACACTCCTTGTCTTCGTCAGTCTCAAACAAATACTTGAACTGAGCTGCCGTCTTGTTGGCCAATCGCTCTTTCAGTACGCTCTCTTTCTCATAGGTATACGTCGTATATTCTTTTGCATAGGGATAGAAATACTTTACCTGTTCAAAGGGCTTCATTTCCATTCCAAGCAAGTCGTAAACTGGCTTTATCAGGTCGAGTTCCTTTTTCCGTTCGTTTTTCTGATCAATCTTCAACAGGTCAGTTCCTTTGACATTCATCATAATAAAAGCAACCGACTCATTACCCTTAATAGCATAGTCTTGTATTGCTTTCATCAGGAACATTGCATAAGAGGTCTTTGAAGCCAAACCTGAAATACCTGATATATTCAGATGTGCGCCTTCTGGTCCTATCAGGAAGTGGGAATTGAAATACACGGGAAGTGTCTTCTTGTTCACACCATCGTACATGTCAATATAACCAGCAGGCAATGGGTTCTTCACGTCCTTCAACCCCAATGCCTCCATAATCTGCTCTTCGTCTGCCAAATGGACTTTCTTGCCCTCTTGAACAGGAATATAAATGCCCTTGTCATTGCCAACAACCTTGCACTTCACATAATTCATACCAATACGTTCTGTATAGGTTTTTGCTTCAACATCACCAAAGTCGCTAGAAATGTAACCTGCTAAGGCACTCGGCGAATCTGTCATGTGGGAAATTTCCTCCACAACACCAAAAGTCTTTGAATCCTCACCATTAGCATCTTTTATGTGGTCAACCACCACCACGTCGAAGGGCTTCAACTTCAAGTCCTTCCGTGTCCAAAAGGTAAACTCCTCAATCGTAGAGGGTTGTTTCTCGGTTGCTATTATTCGTCCAATCGTCTCCATATGTCTCAAAATAGATTAATAAATTGAATGTCACTTCTAAAACGGCTCTTGCAGTAGCTTTCAGCCATATAGACAGGATAAAGATGATTTGCCCAGCGAGCATCATTGCCATAGCACACAGGGTTGCGTTCGTTGATGATGTTAGCTGTTATTGTGTCTATTTCGTCTGTCATCAAGCCATTATCATTCTCACTTCCTGTCATCAGCATCTTCTCTATCTTTAACACGCCCGAATAAGGGGTGGCCGTATATTTCCTTTCACGGATACGTACATACCAAATGGCAAAGTTTACGTTGCCCCATTCAGGGCCAGGACTCCACAGGAAAGCAGGAGTGCGATGAAATAGAGGAAGGCTGGCTATAGCAGCTGCGCTACTCTGTCCCTTGTTATCTTTCATTAGATTTGGATTGAAACGCTTCGAAACGCCCACCACATGACGGTAGTTGTTACGGATTCGAGCCAATTCCTTATAATCACCTGACTTCATAGGCTTATACTGGATAGAGCCGTCTTTTATTAGGTAACTCTCATGAGTCAGAAGGTGTTTGCTCATCATTCGTGCCACTATACGCTTCTCACAATCAATCATCTCATCCTGTATTTTAGCTACCCCCTTATTCTCCAAAGTCTCACGACCTTCAAGACGTGTCAAATACCAAAGTACCTTGCCAATCTCTATGCCTGTTTTCTTTAGCATGGGTTGCTCGTTCAGTTTATTTCTGAGATTGTTGAAGAACACTCCGTTGTCAATACCTTCACCATTGGCTACTATAGGCAAACAAACCACAGGATAAGCCTCTTCGTCGATATGGCAAAATGAACTGAATTTATAGTCATCATCCATTTCCCGACCACAGCAAGCCACAGATACCTGACCACTTATTACAGGGAATACTTTCTTGTCGTACTGAATATCGTCCACCTTGTACACCTTTCGCGAGCCATCTAGAAAGTATTTGAAAAGGGGTGGCCCTTGTTGGCACAATTGTGCTCTTGCAGTTATATCTCGCATCTTAGGGTCATGTACGCTTTCTGCATACTCCTTCATGTTGATATAATGCTCTTCGTCAGGGTCATATTCAATTGGTCCAGACGTGTCATCATAGCAGTACTTAAACGATGCAAATCGTTTACCCTGCGTTTCGTCGGCAATATAATCAAGAATCCTACCCATATTATTAGTTCGCTTAGTAAATTCTGCAAAATAACATAACGATGCAATCCGAGATGGAATTTACACATTATTAATAATACACACACCAAAGCAACTTCGGCCTGACACGTAACTACGTTTTTTCTTTGCCATAATTGGTTAGTGTTTAGATTATCTAATCTGCAAAGATATATAAAACGAGAATAAAAACAAAATAAAAGCGACGATTTCTTTATATTTTTTGATTGTTGCAAGCATCAATCAAAAGAGAAAAAATTGGGCATAATGCATTATAAATCGCCATAGTTTTAAATGCTGCATGCAGGTAAATCTGGCGAAATTGGGGGCGTATCTTGTGAACAAAAATAATTAAAGTTTTACTTTAAAATACTGCCGTAAATATTTGGTAGTATGCGGATATTTTTGTATCTTTGTAGGTGTTAAGAGGAAGGCGCTCAGTCGCTCCCGGGAGCCGGAAGAAGTCAGGCGCGCGGACATCGGAAGGCTGCGGCAGAGCCCTCAACCAACACACACAAAGAGACTTAATAAACACGATTTTTTAACCACTTAAACTGAATTAGAAAATGGCTGTACTTTACAAACTTCAACAGGACAACCGCGACACATCAACCCACAAGGGTATGTGGTACGCACGAGCTAAGATGCTCGACATCATCGAACTCGACGAGCTGGCTCAGCTCATT
>OMXS01000005.1 GCA_900315095.1 uncultured Prevotellaceae bacterium
AAAACGAAGTGACCTATGATGAAAACAACAAGCCTGCTTATCGCATCTGGAGATGCTTATGCTCCATCCAAGCGAATTGCAAATCCGCTTGAGCCTTGGAGAAAACTTCACCTTCATGTACTATGACAAGGACCACCTGGGAAACGTCCTGTCAAGACGGTATTTTAATGTTACAGCAACAATATGAGAAAAATGAATATGAATATATCTTGTCGCATTGCAAATGCTGATACTCAATGCGGTCGGATTACAAATCCGCCCGAGCGGGTCGACCATTCAATCTGGAACCCGCCCACCTGTTATTGGTTATACAAAAATGTGGCAGAATACTATTGGCAAGGAACTAAATGATATGTTTTCCTCGGGTCCAATGTCGCCAACAACTCAGAAATTTGTATGGATAGAAAAAAAAGATATAAAATGAACAGAATATTATTAAATGCTTTTATAAGTATATTTACAATATCATTCGTTTCTTGTATATTTGATGATGATGATAAAAAAACAATATACATGCAGATGTTGCCAGATTATCCTGTAGAAAATAAAGACGTATGTGGCAGAACTTGGATATCTGATGATGATAATTACCATCTGACATTTAATGAAAATGGTTCATGTGTTGTTTCAAACTATCCTAGATGTTTATCCTATAAAGAACCATATCACGATATAGAAGACAGAAATGATACAACCCGTATAACATTATATGGGAAATGGTATATTGGTTATAATGCTAATGATGTTAAAGAGGTCAATATTAATTATAATATAGAATCCGATAGAAGATTGAAATACGACAGATATGAACCAGGCAATAGGCTTTTATCCATTAGCATGAAATATGATCCTTTCGGAGGAAATAACAAATATATACCTTATTACGAAATAAATAGTAAAGATGAAGTATTATACTTTTATACTTATAGAGTGATTAGTAAAGAATAATAGAAAACTGGGGGAGGAATGACCTGCTCGGGCGGATTTGTAATCCGACCGCATTGAGTATTAGCATTTATAATGCACAATAAACAAAACCTATGGCAACATTAAGTTTTACAAAAGGACTCTATATTCTGCGCGACTTTAAGAAGTTCACTAGCAAGGCAGTTCCGGACATCACCGTCGCCATAGGAAGCACAAGGGAGCTCATGCCGTCGGAGATACTATACACCGACTCCACGGACTATCTGCTGGGCGGTGCTCTAACGCTTAAGAACGGACGCATAGACATGTTCCAGTTTGACGAGGGATACTGCCAAGCCACACAATATAATGCCACGCAGGACAACTTCACCTTCCTCTACTATGACAAGGACCACCTGGGAAACGTCCTGTCAAGACGGTATTTTAATGTTACAGTAACAATATGAGAAAAATGAATATGAATATATCTTGTCGCATTGCAAATGCTGATACTCAATGCGGTCGGATTACAAATCCGCCCGAGCGGAAAATGATAAAGATAGAATACAACTTTATTTATATTGCATTTATACTATGTATTACAATGCTTATGCCGTCATGTGTATTAAAACGTAAACACATGTACCATTTTTCACAAAGTGATAGTTTATACTTTAACATGTATGACACTTTGCAATACTATACTTTCAAAACGAATAAGGGGATAGATACTTTAATATTCAAAAGGAAACAGATAGAAGAGAATTACAATGAGTGGTATATTGATATAGTAGATGGTACTATTTTCAATGCATTCTCTTACAGTGAAGGTGTCTTTAGGCATAATGGCTCAAATGAGGAAATACACATTTCGCATAGAAAAGATGCAGATAATAAAGATCCTGTTCTTAATATAATTTTAGGAGAACGCTACGCAATGCCTATTGACGATGCAAGGAATTTCTCAAAAACAGGTATATACAAAGATACAATTATCATAGACGACACAAATTCTCATCTGAATCATTATCGTCAGCATAATTACACATTCGAATATTTGAAATGGCATAAATATAAAGGCATCGTAGAATATAAATTGTCAGATGGCACAATCTACAAAGGTAACATATAATTCTATTACCTGCTCGGGCGGATTTGTAATCTGCCCACATTGAGTATTAGCATTTGTAATGCACAATAAACCAAACCTAGGGCAAAATTGAATTTTACAAAAGGACTCTATATTCTGCGCGACTTTAAGAAGTTCACCAGCAAGGCAGTTCCGAACATCACCGTCGCCATCGGAAGTGCCTTAAAGGGCGGTATGTCCAACAAAGCCTTCTGACAACCTCACTTGTATATATCTGATCTCCTCAGGAGTGCCTTCTGACATGCTCAGGAATATCTCCTGACAATGGCATTAGGTGCTAGTGGAGAGTGGAGAGATTAAAGTTTAGAGTTTAGAGATTATGTCTTTATGTCCAACAAAACATGTCTTTATGTCCAAAACCACTTATGTCTTTATGTCCAAAACCATGAAAAACTTTTGTGTTTATCATATTTATTTGTACTTTTGCAGCCATATCAGTAATCTGGGGATTGTAAATCATGATGAAACGCTTAGCAGAGAAGTGGCACGCTTTCCTTGAATGGCAGCGTAAGCCGTATGAGGTGGCTCCGTTGTCGGAGGTGCATCACACGTGTGCTACATGCAGAACGGAATATCAAGGCAACTACTGTCCGCGATGCGGTCAGTCGTCTAGGATCGGACGTTACTCGTTAAAGAACGCATTCTTGCTGTTCCTCGACGTGTGGGGACTTGGCAACAGAGGCATGTTCCGCACGTTGCGCGACCTTATCTTACGTCCAGGATATATGATTCGCGACTACCTCTCGGGCATGCAGATGGCGTATTTCCCGCCATTCAAGTTGTTCTTTCTGCTCACCGCCCTATCTGTTGTTATAGAAGGAGGCTTCAACTTGAAAGGCAAGAACTATTTTGAAGAGTCGCGCACCATTACCAACCAAGCCTTAAACGACAGCATGCAAGACGATGTTTCAGTAGACCCAAAAGCGAAGGCTTTTCAAGATGCATATAAGAAATACTCTATCAAGTATTACGATTTAAGTATAAGGTATCCGAACATCTCCACGCTGCTGATATTGGTTGTACTGTCGGGC
Source organism: uncultured Prevotellaceae bacterium (assembly GCA_900315095.1). Lineage (GTDB taxonomy): Bacteria > Bacteroidota > Bacteroidia > Bacteroidales > Bacteroidaceae > Prevotella. The sequence goes on from OMXS01000005.1 coordinate 3,088, forward strand.
ATCCTCTACATCTTCTTCCGCCGAAGTCCCGCCATTCCTGACCTGCGCTATTCAGAGTTTCTTGTGGCACTGGTGTATATCACCAACATGTTTTCCATTTATAACATCGTGTTCGAATTCTTATGCATTAATATGATTATGATTGCCGTCAGCATGTTGCTTTCGCTCATCCCGCTGAAGCAGATGTCGGGATTCCCTTGGTGGAAAATATTGCTCTATGCATTCATTGTCTATATCATTGCAGCTGGTTTTTTCGGACTTATCGGCATAGCCTATGCTATAATAGAAGTTGTCCGTACGTAGGCAACATGAGCTGAGTGAACAAGAATGTTACGCCACTTGGTGCAGCAAGCAGCAATACAATATGACTAAGTGGGATATTTGATATATCGTTATGGCATGCTTTCCAGTTGCTTTGCCACCTCAACGAGTTCGTTGTACCATTCCTCACCGAAACGTTTGATGAGGGGTTCACGCAGGAAACGATAGACGGGAATGTTGAGCTGTTGTCCTTTCTCACGCGCACAATCGCACACTTTCCAACGGTTATAATTGAGTCCTATGAGCCCTCCCTTGAACGTCTTGACACGAATGGGATAAAGGGCGCAGCTTATTGGCTTGCAGAATGATGACTTGCCTGCACGGTAAGCCTTCTCAAGCAGGCAAAGGCAGCATCCACTCACCACTGTGCCATCGTCGAGACGAAGGTCTTCATGACATGTGAAGACGCAGTCCTTTCCACGCACTATGCTCGTCACAAGGTCACCTTCCTGGTCGGTGTAAGCCACTCCCTGCTTGTCTATCACCGCCTGTGCCGATGCCGAGAGGTCGCTCCATACAACATCAAGAGCATCCTCTATGGCAGCAATCTCGTCGAGAGTAACGGGCGCACCGGCATCTCCCTCAACGCAACACTGCCCCTTGCATTTCTCGAGGTCACAGCAGAAACGCTCGTAGATGATATCTCCTGAGACCAAAACGCCGCTGACATCTATTATTCCTACCCTATTCTCCATACGTCATAACCATTCTACCATTCGATTTCTTTTATTCCGTTGTTTCTCAGATAGGCGTTGCATTGTGAGAAATGATGGTTACCGAACCATCCACCACGGTTTGCACTTAATGGTGAAGGATGCGCACATTGAAGCACGAGATTGTTACGCGAATCTATGAGTGACGCCTTGCCACGTGCGAAGCCACCCCACAGCATATACACCACATGCTGACGGTCGCGAGCAAGGGCACGGATACAGGCATCGGTGAACTCCTCCCAACCGCGGCGCTGATGCGATGCAGCCTGATGAGCGCGTACGGTAAGAGTGGCGTTGAGTAGCAAAACGCCCTGCTCTGCCCATCTTCTTAGACTGCCCGAACTCGGCATCTGCTTGCCAAGGTCGGTCTGTATCTCCTTGAAAATATTAATAAGAGATGGCGGAGGCATCACCCCGTCCTTTACCGAAAAGCACAAACCCTCTGCCTGTCCTGGCTCATGGTAGGGGTCTTGACCGATTATCACCACCTTCACTTGGTCGAAAGGACACAGGTTGAAGGCATTGAATATCTCTCGTCCAGGAGGATAACATGTGGTGGTGGCGTACTCCTGACGCACGAAGTTCACGAGATTGGCGAAGTATGGCTTGTCGAATTCCGCGCCCACATGCTGTTTCCACGATTCTTCTATCTGTACATTCATAATGACTGAAGTGTTTTCAAAGATTAACGCACACCACACCAGGTAGCACAAGGCCGATGCCAAGATACTGCAGGGCATTGATGTGACGTGCAGGATTGCCGAAAAGTCCCCTGCCCTCGATGACCGCACCGCTTACCAACTGTCCGAAGATGCTCACCACAGAACAAATGCCTATGCCGAGCAATGGCGTGAACCAAGCGAACATCGTGACGAAGAATGCGCCCAGAATGCCACCTGTCCACATCCACCACGGCGACTGCAGACGGAACATTCCTGCCATGTGCTTGCGCTCGCTGGGCATGACAAACAGTAGGATGTAGAGTATCACGGTGGATATTGCAAAGGAAATGAACGATGCATGAACCGATGATGTGAGCGCCGTGGCCAGCACGCCGTTCATCACCGGCTGTATGGCGAAGCAGAAACCTATGAATAAACCTGCCACAAGCCACACTATGCCTACACCCTTTGTGTCGGAACCGTTGTCCTCTTGTTTGCGCTTGCCCATTACATAACATATAAGCCCTGCCGTAACAAGCAGCAATCCGACGATACGAGGGAACGAAAGCGGAATGGGGGCGCTGCCGAACCATCCGAAGGTGTCAATGAGGATGGAAAGGAATATCTGACCTATCATTGGCAAAAGCACGGTGAGCACGCCGCCAAGTTTGGGGAACACAACGATGAGTGCTGTAAGCATGACAGCACCTACAAATCCTCCGCCCCATGCCCACCAAGGCACTTGCGATGCCACCGATACGGGAACCAGCAGAGAGTCGCAAGTGACGAGCGTAAGCACCATAAGCACCAATAGCCCCACTGTGAACGAGACAGTTGAGGAAATGAGCGGAGTACCCAAAGCAAAGCGGAGACGCGAGTTAACCGCAGTTTGCACAGGGTTGCCTATTCCTGCCAGTAATATCAATAATATTCCTATGTATTCCATAACAATGGCAAAGATACAACTTTTCAACCGAAACACAACGCATTTATGAAAAAAACACTACCTTTGCATCATTAATACAATATTAAAAACAGGAATATATGAGAAAAACAATTACATCACTTCTTCTGGCAGTATCACTATCGGCATTTGCACAGGCTTCAACAGATGATTCATACGATGTATGGAACATCACGGAAGCAGAATTTGGCAACATTGCTCCCATCGAACTATGGATATGGGGCTACTATGCCGGTTCAAACACTCTGGGCATGGTTAAGTTTGCCGAGCATTTTAACAGTCCAGAGACACCAGTAAAGATAAACAGCGTGAAGGCGTTGTTCGCAAATGGAACGGCAACAAACCCGAGCAGCACCATAACGGCTGTCATCTGTAAGCCCGATGACAACGGTATGCCAGGCGAGACAATTGCCTCTGCATCGATAACTGCTGCCGACATTGTATGCAATGCAAGCACAAAACCTGCCACGGTGTTTACCTTTAGCGAGCCTGTTAGCATCGACTGTGAGTTCTTTGTTGTGATGGAAGGCATTGCAAATGCCAGTGATGACATGTACCTCTACTGCCTTCGCCGTAATGAAGGCGAACTGTGCACCGCCTATCACTTGCTGGAAGACGAGGATCCCGTTACCTACGCACCACTCGGCACTTACACTTGGTATAAGAACATTGACGACCCCACATCGATTGCGATAGGCGTAAACATGTCTAATGATGATACCAACAGCATTGAGAACATTGCAACCAACGATAACCACAATGTCGTTGAACACTATTCCATCAACGGACAGCGTGTGGGCAACAATCACCGAGGCATTCAGATAATAAGGAATGCTGACGGTTCTACCACAAAAGTCATTACAAGACAATAATAAAAAAAGATATAAAAACAACGGATTCCACAGGTTACACGGATTTTTGATAGTATAATCCGTTATGCCTGTGGAATCCGTCCTTTATAATTATCGCTGTATTTTCTGTTTACTGAGCGATGTTATCGCTGATAAGGCACTCGCCAGTCATGTCGCTTGGCTGCACAAGACCCATGATATGGAGTATTGATGGAGCGACATCGGCAAGACGGCCGTCCTTTACTGTTGCCGAGTTGTTGTTTGTCACATATATGAACGGTACAGGGTTCAACGAGTGAGCAGTATTTGGAGTGCCGTCAGCATTGATGGCGTTATCAGCATTGCCATGATCGGCAATGATAATTGCCTCATAGTCGTTAGCCTTTGCTGTCTCGATGACCTCACGAACGCAGTTGTCAACAGCCCATACTGCCTTTGCAATGGCATTGTAAACACCAGTATGACCCACCATATCGCCGTTGGCGAAGTTAACCACGATGAAATCGTATTCCTGAGTCTTTATCGCTCCCACGAGTTTGTCCTTCACCTCGAAGGCAGACATCTCTGGTTTCAGGTCATAGGTAGCCACCTTTGGCGATGGCACGAGGATACGGTCCTCTCCTTCGTATGGCGCTTCGCGGCCGCCGTTGAAGAAGAATGTAACGTGAGCATACTTCTCTGTCTCTGCTGTATGCAGCTGACGCTTGCCGAGTTTTGACAAATACTCGCCTAGTGTGTCCTCTACGTTCTCTTTCGGGAAGAGGATGTGAACGCCAGTGAACGATGCATCGTAAGGAGTCATGCAGTAATACTGCAAGTCCTTGATTGTATGCATGCCCTGCTCAGGCATATCCTGTTGCGTGAGAACTACGGTAAGCTCTTTGGCGCGGTCGTTGCGGAAATTGAAGAAGATGACAACGTCGCCCTCCTGGATAGTGCCGTCAACCTTTGCATTGTTAATTGGCTTGATGAATTCGTCGGTAACGCCATCGGCATAACTCTCTTCCATTGCCTTCACCATGTCGTCGGCCTGCTTTCCCTTGCCCTCAACGAGCAGGTCATAAGCTTCCTTTACACGTTCCCAACGCTTGTCGCGGTCCATTGCATAGAAACGTCCCACGATGCTGGCGATGGCTGCGCCGTTGTTATCACATACGTCCTTAAGTTGTTGAATGAAGCCAACGCCACTCTTCGGGTCGGTGTCACGACCATCCATGAAGCAGTGAACGAACACTTCCTTCAAGCCATACTCCTTGCCAATCTCAATGAGTTTATACAGATGATCGAGTGAAGAATGTACTCCACCGTCACTTGTCAATCCCATCAGGTGCAGACGCTTGCCTGTCTTCTGTGCATAACTGTATGCCGAAACAATTTCCTTGTTCTGAAGGATGCTGCCGTCCTTGCACGCGCGGTTTATCTTCACGAGGTCCTGATAGACGATTCTACCAGCACCGATATTGAGGTGACCCACCTCAGAGTTTCCCATCTGACCATCGGGCAGACCAACGTCTTCGCCCGAAGCATTCAACTGTGAGTGAGCCGAAACTGCGTTAAGATAATCAAGATAAGGCGTCGGAGTGTTATAGATAACATCACCCTTACCATGCTTTCCGATTCCCCATCCGTCGAGAATCATAAGTAATGCTTTCTTTGCCATACTGTCAATTGTTATATAATGTTTTAATCTATGATGCTACAATGGGCATGATTCCTCTTTCCTACGGAAAGTTCGCGTGCAAAATTACAAAGAAAACCGCTAATGGCAAAGTTTTGATGTACCTAAATAGCTTCAAGAAACAAAAAAATTGATATAAGTTTTGCAGTTTCAGTTATTTACCTTATCTTTGCAAAACTAATAGTATCAATTATTTCTCTTGTAGACGGAGAAATAAGAAGACGCAAAGAAGAATAAAGGTGAGGGCAATGAAGGGTGTAAAGGGCACCCGAAGACTACTCGGACGAGAAGAAGAAAAAGTGAAACACATTAAAACAAAGACTTATGGGAAAACTTAGAAACTGGACTTTAGGCATTATTGGCTCCTCAGTGCTCGCCGCATTGGGATTTTCCGCATGCTCGGGGAACGGACTAAGGCGAGAGAATGTGGAGTGCGTTTATGGTCCTCCACCAGAGTTCTACAACGACACGGTGAAGATGCAGAGCATTGAAGCACCCGACACCTCAGAAACCATTCAGGTAAAGGAAAAGAAATAAACGTCGGAAACACAGAAACACAACAGCAATAGTGCTTATGAAAAGATTGAAGACATGGGCTTTAGGCATCATCGGAACATCAGTGCTTACGGTACTGGGCATAACGTCGTGTTCTAAAAAAGCTCTTAACAACCATGAAATTGTCGATGTCTATGGACCACCACCTTCAGAATATGTTGATTCTCTCGACAACTCGGAAACAGAAGTGATAGAAAACAACGACACAACACAAACGATAAAGGATAAGAAATGAGGAAAGGAATAACCAAAGCGGCAATAGCAATGATTTCGGCAGTGCTCACGGCTCTCGGACTGAGCAGTTGTGACATCATTGGAGGCACTATATCTCACCCGAAGGTGTACGGACCGCCCCCTATGGAGTATGAGGACACCATAGAAAACAACTCTGAAAACATCCAAGAAACAAACGATTCAACAAAGGCTGAAAGCGAGAATGAAAAAGGGAATAACTAAAGTTGGAATGGCGTTGGTGTCGGCTGTGCTGGTGGCATTGGGATTTTCGAGCTGCAACCCGTTCAAGAAGATACTTCCGCAACCGCTGGAATACGGCACGCCTGACGTGAGATACATAGAGAAGATCGACTCCGTCGGCGAGAACATGAACGTTCCAGAGCAAAACACAGACAATGGAACAGAAAACCAGCGCTAACGACTACCGACTCGACCTGCGCCACCGACTGGGACTGGAAATGGCTCGCGTAGTGCAGAACAACTACAGGCGCGAGCACCGACTGACGCAACTGTTTTGGGAATGCACATTGAGATGTAATGTGCATTGTCGTCATTGTGGCAGCGATTGTCGTCAGATAGCCAACACACAAGACATGCCGCGCGAAGACTTCTTCCGTGTTCTAGATAGCATTAAAGAGAAAATGGACCCTCACAAGGTGTTCGTCATCGTCACCGGTGGTGAGCCTTTGGTGCGCGAGGACATTGAACTCTGTGGAAAAGGCATCTATGAACGGGGGTTCCCTTGGGGCATGGTGAGCAACGGACTGATGCTCACACGCGAGAAGCTCATAGCACTTAGGAAATCTGGACTACATTCTATCACCGTTAGTCTCGACGGACTAGAGGACGACCACAACTGGATGCGCGGTCACCGCGACAGTTTCCTGCGCGTCAGCGAGGCTCTTGACTACCTCGTGGAGATGCGCGACAAGGTGGGACTAGTGTTCGATGTGGTGACGTGTGTTAACCAACGCACATACCCGAAACTCACAGAAATACGCGATTTCCTTATAAACAAGGGTGTCAAGCACTGGCGAATGTTCTCCATCTTCCCTGTGGGAAGAGCAGCAAAAGATCCTGTTTTGCAACTTTCCAACGAACAATACCGCGGCATGCTCGACTTTATCAAGAGAACGAGAAAGGAAGGAATCATCAATGCTGCATACGGCTGCGAGGGCTTTCTCGGCAATTATGAGGGCGAGGTGCGCGACTCCCTACTTGGCTGTCAGGCAGGAATCAGCGTTGGTTCGGTAATGGCCAATGGTGACATTGCTGCCTGCGCAAGCATCAGGGCAGACTATGCTCAGGGCAATATCTATCGCGATGACTTCCTGACTGTATGGGAAAACAAATACCAGCAATACCGAGACCGCTCATGGATGCGCAAAGACGAATGTGCCGATTGCAAGTATTTCCGTTATTGCAAGGGTAACTCGATGCACCTTCGCGATGCCGATGGCAAACTGATTACATGTCACTTGAAGAGATTATTATGAGAAAACCATTTCTGAAACTCACCACCCTACTCTGTTCGGGCATCATTGCGCTGCTCGGACTGGGCGCATGTAAGTCGTCAAAGGCTCTTGAAAAAGAAGAACAGAGAAAACAAAACGACCAAAACGTGAAGCCCATCGACCGTGACAACGGGCGCGTAAGACTCATGTACGGGGTGCGACCAACGCCCTATTCTGACAAGATTCACCAAGAAAACAAATAACCATTAATAATATAAGCAGGCGAGTTTACTTTAAACTCGACTGCTTTATTTATTCATTTGTGCCTAATTGCATTGTCAAAGATGCCTTATCGCACAGCGAAACGTGTGCAATGGCACTGCGAAATGTGCATCATTCGCACTCGCATCAATCGTTCTTTACTTTTTGTATTGTGCCGTCCTCATTGTAGAAGAGGCGCTGTACCTTCAGCGAACGAAGATGTGTGATGTCGTTAGAAGGAACACAGTCGTGATAGAACAGATACCACTGTCCCTTGTACTCTACAATACTGTGGTGGGTTGTCCAGCCGACAACTGGATCGAGGATAACTCCCTGATAGGTGAACGGACCGTATGGATTGTCACCCGTGGCGTAGCACAGGAAGTGGCTGTCACCTGTAGAATACGAGAAGTAGTACTTGCCGTTGTACTTATGCATCCATGAAGCCTCGAAGAAACGATGTGGATCACCAGCCTTCAATGGCTGTCCATCCTTGTCAAGAATAATGACAGGACGTGGAGCCTCAGCAAACTGCTTCACATCGTCAGTCATGCGAACCACATTGCTAGGCAATGCGGGTGCGTCAGGCTTTGCAAAGAGTTGTGTCTTATGGTCTGGAGCCGGGCCGAGGTCAATGAGACCGTTATCGTCACCATACTTGCCAGGAATAGCCTCAAAGCCATGATAGAGCGTGCGGCCCCACTGCAGCTGTCCACCCCAGAGTCCACCGAAGTAGCAGTAAATCTGTCCATCGTCATCCTTGAACATACAAGGGTCAATGGAGAACGAGCCACGGATAGGGAACTTCTCAGGAATGAACGGACCTTCGGGCTTGTCTGCCACAGCAACACCAAGACGGAACACACCACTGTATTCCTTGGCAGAGAAGATGAGATAGTACTTGCCGTCCTTCTCAACGACATCGTTGTCCCACATCTGCTTCTCAGCCCATGGTACGTCCTTAACATCAAGGATAACACCGTGGTCGGTGACTTCGCCATTTTCAATGTCGTCCCATGACAACACATGATAGTCCTTCATCTGGAAGTGACCACCATCGTCGTCGAAGCATTCACCAGCATCCCAGTCATGAGAAGGATAGACGTAAATACGTCCGTTAAATACATTGGCTGAGGGGTCAGCCATATAGTCACTAGGGAAAAGATAACGTGGTTTCATATTATTCTGAATTAAAGAGTTTTTGGTTATTTATAAAGTTTGATGATTTCGTTTACAACGGGTTTTGCCTGGTACTGACGGTCGAAGAGCAACGGGTAGTTGGTGCGCCCCTTGATAGGCCATCCGTTGAGCCATGAATTCTCGTCGCATACGCCCCACAAAGTGATGCGGCTAATCTGCGAGCGATGCTTATAATAAATCTTGAACAGGTCGAGCCAGCGTTTGTCCAGTTCTTTCTGCTTAGCGGCAGGCAAACCGGCTGCATAGGGATTGTACTTCTGCTGGAACTCGAAGTTCTGCTCAACGGCTGCACCTCCGAATCCTTCTGGATTGGGCAACACATTGATGTCAAGTTCGGTTATCATAACCTTCACGCCACAGGCAGCAAAGGCATCGATGCTCTTTTCGTATTCCTCCAGATTAGGATAGTCTAATCCGTTGTGGCTCTGCATTCCCACGCCATCGATACGAAGTCCTTTGGCCTTCAGGTTCTTCACCAGGCGGCATACCGCCTCACGCTTGGCTGCTCCAGACATCGAGTAATCGTTATAGTAGAGTTCGGCATCGGGGTCTGCCTCGTGGGCGGCACGGAAAGCAATCTCGATGAACTCCTCGCCCAACAAGTTATAATATGGCGACTTGCGGAACGAGCCGTCGTCGTTGATGGCCTCGTTGACAACATCCCATCCGAAGACCTGTCCCTTGAAATGTCCCACGACGGTCTTGATGTGCTTGATGAGACGCTCCTTCAGCACTTCCTTGGATGCGGGCATGGCGGTATAGCCATTGGTGAACCACCAGTCGGGAGCCTGTGAGTGCCATACCAGGCAGTGCCCGTTCACCTTCAGTCCCAACTGCCGTGCATAGTTGACAAACTTGTCGGCCACACGGAAGTCGAAGATGCCTTCTGCCGGTGCCAGCACCTCTGGTTTCATGCAGTTCTCAGCCACCACACAGTTAAAGTGCTTGGCAAGCACAGCATCTGCCTGTGGCACCTGTCCGTCACTCTGCCACTGATTAACTGCCGCTCCAATAAGGCAGTACTTGCCAATGGCATCCTTCAACCCCTGCTGAGCCATAGATGCCAACGGCATCATGGCCAGACAGGATATAAGTATCTTAATGCTTTTATTCATTATGGTGACGTGCTTCAATTTCTGCGTTAATCTTATCAATAACATCGTCTTCAAGTTCGTATTTGCTGATAATCCACATGGCGAGCAGCAGTAATATAGCAGGAATCACGCATACTAACCACAGGATACCTTGCTCTGCAAACGGGGTTTGTTGGTCAAGCTTGGCATCGAATCCCACAAATGCCAGTACAGCACCAGGCACCACACCACCCAACGCCATGCCGAGTTTGAAGAAGATGCCTGTGAGAGCATTGACAATGCCTGCAATACGCTTGCCTGTCTTGTATTCGCCATAAGATACTACTTCGGGTACCAGTGCCCACATGTAACCTGTGGCAACAATGATTCCGGTAGATTTGACAAACTGAATGACACAGAGAATCCAGAATTGCTTAAGCGACTCCACCTGCACACAAATATACATGAGTATCATTCCTATGACGGCAATGCCAAGGAAACAGTAGAACATGCCTTTTTTGCCAATACTACGCTTGATGGCAGGTACCATGGGCATAAAGATGAACGCCGGAATAGTGCCAAGCCACATAAAAACTGTCGTCATGTATTCATTAGCACCAACATTATAAGTCATGAAGTAAGCATCGGCAGCATTACTGACACTCATCATGGAGAAGGCTGTAACAAAGAAGAATGCAAGAACGCGCAACGGACGGTTTCGTACAAATTCCGTAAACAAATCGGTTGCTTTCACCTTGTCAGATTCTGCCTTATCCATAACAACGCGTTCTTTGCTTTGCGTGAAGCAGAAAATAAGGAGTGCAAGACCTGACAAGGAGAACAACGTCATCGTGATAAACCATGCTGGTGCTGACACAGGTTTGTTGATAATGGCTGTGCCGTCAGCTGCCATAGGGGCGAATATGGCCAAAACCATCGGCAGCGACTTGACAATGAGGGCACCGGCATTGGCCATGAACATACGGGTTGAGGTAAGAATTGTGACCTCATTGGTGTCGCGGGTGAGCGAAGAGTTCAACGCACCATAGGGTACGTTGACCAGCGTGTAGGACATGGACATTAATACGTATGTGACGTATGCATATAACAAAGAGCCACTGAATCCGTTCCAAAAACAGAGAATAGCAAATCCCGTCAGAGGAATACCGCCGAGAATAAGCCAAGAGCGGTATTTTCCCCATTTTGGGTTGCTCTTGTCAACAAACGCACCTACTACAGGATCCCAAGCCCAGTCAATGAGCCTTACAATAAGGAACATGACGGCAGCGGCACCGGGGTCAAGTCCATAGACATTCGTGTAGAAAAATAGCAGCCAGATGCTAACAGTCTGATAAATCAGGTTCTGGGCCATGTCACCAGCACCAAAGCCGATGCGCTGGAGCCAAGAAAGTTTGTAGAAGCCTTTCGCTTCGCTAGTGGTTTGATTGTTTGTCATTTTTGTTAATTATTGTTTGATTGTTATGTTCCCTGGTGTTACTACTAAGAAATCCGTGTTCAATGCATCAGAAATATTAGTGTTATTCTAAAATAATGGTGCAAATATACTCATTATTACGCATATCTAGCATTCAATTTGTTGCGTTTTTGTTTCTTTATGTCTCATTTCAATTTTTTACATGTTATTTGTTGCAAAAGTAGCATGCCAAATGTTTCATGTATGAATTTAATTTCTTAACTTTGCCGTGAAAATGCATGTTTACAAATCCTTTGTTCCAAACAACTAATTAACCGCAGTAACCAGAAAAGATGAAAAGACTGAAACATTTTTATACGATTGCATGTCTGTTGCTCTTGTCTCTGATGGTAAGGGCAGGAATGTCGCGGCTATACACCAGCGACAAGATGACTAGCAGTCTGATTGACTGTGTAATGCAGGACAAGTATGGTTTTATATGGATTGGAACAGAATACGGTCTGAACAAGTTCGACGGATACAGGTTTACACCTTATTTATATAATAAGGATGACAGCACCACTATTGTCGATAACGAGGTGGTGAGACTGATGAGTGACAGCGAAGGACGCCTGTGGGTGGGATGCACCTACGGCCTGGCGCAATATGATTATCATAACGACAACTTCCGCCGTTACCATTTCCCGGGCAACGTGAGACCACGAGCCAACGCTCTGCTTGAGACATCTAACGGTGACATTCTTATAGGAACGGCTGGTGAAGGACTGTTTGTAATACGCAAGGGCGAGGACAAGATAAGGAAACTCGAGTCGTTTGTGAAGCGCGACGTTGACGAGTTCTACAGTCGAATCTTTGAGGACGACCAGCACCACTTATGGCGTTCGAGCCACCTTGTGACGCTTACACGCATCACCACCAAGGACGGCAACCCTACTGAGTTTAAGGACTACGAGTCGCCTTGCGGACCTCCCATGTCTTTCATCCGCACCGACAACCGCGGTTTCATCATCATTTGTCACCACGGAATCTTGCGTTACGACTACAGCACAGGCGAAATAGACGATGCCGGATATGACCTTTCGGTGCTCTCTGGCAAGGCTTCCATATTGAAAGCGCGGCTCGACCGCGAGGGCAATCTTTATCTCGGAACGGCTGGAAACGGTCTTTATGTGATAAAGAAAGGTTCTATCTCTGCAGAGATTGTTAACAGCGACAACAACGACTTCGACCTTACCTCCTCAAACATCAATGACATCATGGAGGATAAGGACGGCAATCTGTGGGTGAGTTGCTACAAGAAAGGACTCTTCCAGATGAGCCAGCACAAGGACCTTTTCGAGTCGTACACCTTCGAAAAGCAAGGACACAGCATTGGAAGCAGCGTCTCTTCACTGGCAATTGGCGACGACAATAGCATTCTATGCACCGTACAGAACTCGGGAGTTTATAGATTTGACGAGAAGGGAAAAGTAAGCCCGATGCCCAACACCCTGCCTACAGCTAACAACATCTATCGTGACAAGCGCGGTCAATACTGGCTTTGCTCCGAGAACAAGGTAAACAAGTATTCACCGTCTACAGGCGCTATGCAGACACAACTGGAAACAGACGGATGGGGACTGAACTGTATTACCGATGACTCGCGCGGCACATTGTTCATATGCAACTACGGAAAGGGACTCATCGTTCACAACACCAACACCGGCGAAACGCAGACCTATAGCATGCGCGACAAGGACAAGGCGCGCGGAGTGCTCTGCAACGACTGGATAAAAGCGCTCTACTACGACAGTCGCGGACTGCTGTGGATAGGCACAACGAGCGGCGTTTCGTGCTTCGACCCAGAGAAACAGTCGTTTAAGCCGTTAGGATGGGACGTGCAGCTAAACCATGTTCAATGCTCCGCTATTAACGAAAACGACAAAGGCAATATAATAATAGGTACGCACGAGGGGATGTTCATCTACCTCAGAGACCAAAACAAGATAGAGCCTTTCAAGAATGCGGAGAAGCTATCTGACAAAACCATCTACAGCATAACATTCGACCATGCTGGCGACATGTGGCTGAGCACCTCGATGGGTATATGGCATTACAGTCCGAAAGACAAGCAATTCATAGACCACATCAGCGGAAACGGCCTTATCACAAAGGAGTATATCCTCGGCGCTGTCATACACAATGACGACGACATGATTGCCTATGGTACTAGCGACGGCATTACAACATTCTACCCCGAGGAGGTTAAGAAGCAGCACATGGAGATGGGGGACATCCATCTTACTAACTTCATTGTTGACGGAAAGTCGATGGACTGTTTCCAAGACCACTTCAGCGTGCCATACAACGAGAACAGTTTCACGATGGAGTTCTCGCTGCTGACATTCAAGAATGCAGACAACATCAACTTTGAATACCGCATCAACGGCGGCGACACATGGACTCAGACAGGCGAGGGAAACAACTCTATCTCGTTCAACAAGATGAAGCCAGGCAAGTATGTCATCGAGGTGAGAGCGCTGAGCAACGGCGTTTACTCCAAGAACACTAAGGAAATAGTGGTCAGGGTGAAAGACCCGTGGTACTCATCTATATGGGCTTTCATTCTTTACGGACTGCTGGCAGCAGGCATAGTCACGCTCGGCGTTTACTATATAGAGCGAAAGCGAATGATTGAGATGGAGGAGTCGAAGATGAAGTTCCTCATCAATGCCACTCACGACATACGCTCTCCGCTGACACTTATCATGGGTCCGCTGAAGAAACTGAAAACAAAAGCATTCGACGAGGAAAGCCTCAACGACATCGAAACTATCGACCGCAACGCTCAGAGGCTGCAACAACTTGTAAACCAAATACTCGACGAGAGCAAGATTGACAAGAAACAGATGAAACTGCAATGCCGCGAGACCAACCTTGTGCAGTTCATCAACGGCATATTCACGCTTTACCAGTACAATGCGCAGCAAAGAAACATGCACTACACCTTCGAGGTGGAGACGCCAGAGGGCAGAGTCAAGGCGCGCGAGGCAAAACCCGTGATGGCTTGGATAGACCGAATAAACTTCGATAAGGTCATCAGTAACCTTCTGAGCAACGCCTTCAAGTACACCTTCGACGGCGGAGACATCAACATTTTACTTGCTGAAGAAAATGACAACGTGGTTATCAAAGTTATCGACAACGGTATCGGACTGAAGGAAAGCAACACAGACAAGTTGTTCGAGCGCTTCTATCAGGGAAGCAACGCGCGTGACGTGCATCTCGATGGCACAGGAATCGGACTGAATCTGAGCAAGGCCATAGTGAAACTTCATGGCGGAACGATTAAGGCGAACAACCGTACCGACGGCGTACGAGGCACAGTTCTTACCGTGACTCTGCCCAAGGGGAACAAGCATCTCGCGCCAGATATGATTGAAGACACCACACAGCATGCTGCCATTAACACCGCAAACGCCAACAGCAAGACACGTGCGAACAAGAACTTCAAGATTCTTATCGCCGACGACGAGGAAGAAATAGCAAGCTACATACGCAACGAACTGGGCAACTGGTATCGCTTCGATGCCGCGCCTAACGGCAAGGAGGCGCTGAAAGCGCTGCTTACGAGCGACTATGACCTTGTTATTTCAGACATCATTATGCCTGAGATGGACGGCATAACACTTCTTAAGAACATCAAGGGCAACCCCAATATCAGCGATGTTCCTGTGATATTGCTTACCTCAAAGGCTGAAGTGAAGGACCGTCTGGAGGGATTGCGCCGCGGCGCCGATGCCTACCTTGCCAAGCCGTTCAGCATGGACGAGTTGCACATCCTCATCGACAACCTCATCGATAACGTGCGGCGACTGCGCGGAAAGTTCTCTGGTGCTCAGCGACAAGAGTCAAAATTGGAGAAGATGGAGGTGAAGAGCAATAACGACGAACTGATGGACCGCATCATGAAATGCATCAACGAACATCTCTCCGACCCAGAATTCAACGTTGAGAAACTCACCGAGAACGTGGGCATCAGCCGTGCACAGCTCCACCGCAAGATGAAAGAGATAACGGGAATATCGGCTGGTGACTTCATCCGCAATCTCCGTCTGGAGCAGGCAGCAAGCCTTATCCGCCAGCATAAGATAAACGTCACACAAGTGGCTTATGCCGTGGGATTCAACAACCAAACCCACTTCTCTACGGTATTCAAGAAACACTTCGGCGTCACTCCTTCGGAGTATGCTGAGCAGAATCATGAAGATACGCCCGAGACGCTAGAAACTGCGGAGGAACCAAACGTCTCGGAAGGTCCAAAAGAAAACGATAATAACCAATAAAAACAATAAACACTAATGAAGAAAACGCTTTTCTTGCTCGCGACAATGCTGTTCTGCATCGCGGCAAGCGCAGAAGACGGGCATGACCTGTGGCTGCGTTACAACGAGGTGAACAAGGCAAAAGTGACTGCCAACAAGCAGTCGGCAACCATCGACATCGCCATCAGCGAGTTGAAACACTACTGGCAAGGGGCAAAGGTTCAACTTGTGGTAAGCGAGAATGGCGCTAAAGACGGCGCGTTCTCAATAAAAGGCACTCAGAACGACGTAACAATCGAGGCTGGAACAGACATCGGAATACTCTACGGAGCATACGACTTGTTGCGCACTCAGGGTGAAGGGCAAGTGAAAAAGGACCTCACGAAGTTCTCTGCACCTGCTTTCGGCATTCGCCTTCTCAATCATTGGGACAACCTTGACGGCTCTATTGAACGCGGATATGCGGGCAACAGCATCTTCTGGAATACAGGAGCCGTCAACACCCAGATAATCACACGATACGCCCGTGCTAATGCCTCTCTCGGCATTAACGGCACAGTTCTGAACAACGTGAACGCTTCTCCGAAGATGCTCACAAAAGAGTATCTCGACTCGGTGAAGGTTTATGCTGACCTGTTGCGCCCTTATGGCATCAAGGTTTACCTGAGCATCAACTTCGCAACGCCAATGGCATTGGGCGAAACGAAGACCGCTGACCCGCTTGACAAGGACGTTGCAGCATGGTGGAAAGCAAAGGCGAAGGAGATTTACGCGCTGATTCCCGACTTCGGAGGATTCCTTGTAAAGGCCAACTCTGAAGGACAGCCGGGTCCAGGCGACTACAAACGCTCGCATGCAGATGGTGCTAATATGCTAGCAGACGCCTTGCAGCCCTACGGCGGCATTGTAATGTGGCGCTGCTTTGTCTATGGTGCCAACCACAAAGGCGAGGACCGAGTGAAGCAGGCGGTATCAGAGTTCAAGCCACTCGACGGCAAGTTCCGCCCGAATGTTATCCTTCAGACCAAGAACGGACCGCTCGACTTCCAGCCACGCGAGCCTTACAGCCCTGTGTTCGACCAGATTCAGGAGACTCCGAACATGGTGGAACTGCAGATAACACAAGAATATCTGGGGCAATCGCGCCATCTTGTCTATCTCGCAACAATGTGGAAGGAGTTCTTCTCCTTCGTTTCTCCCGAGAGTCTTGTGGGCATTGCTGGTGTGGCTAACATCGGTAACGACCGCGACTGGTGCGGACACCACTTCTCGCAGGCCAACTGGTACGCCTTCGGCCGTCTGGCATGGAATCCTCAGTTGTCAGCAGAGGAGATAGCAAAGGAATGGCTTTGCCAGACATTCACACAGAACGAGCAGTTCGTGAAGCCTATAACCGAGGTTATGATGGAGAGCCGTGAGGCATGCGTCGACTACATGATGCCGCTCGGATTGCATCATATCTTCAAGTTCGACCACCACTATGGCCCCGAGCCTGACGGCTTCAAGGCGGAATATCCCATTGAGTGGTGCCCCGTTTATTACCACAAGGCTGACGCCGAAGGTGTGGGATTCGACCGTTCATCGCAAGGTACCAACGCAGTATCGCAGTATCGTGAGCCTTATTGCAGCCTTTATGATAACATCGAGACCTGCCCGGAGGAGTATCTGCTGTGGTTCCATCATGTGCCTTGGACATACAAGATGAAGAGCGGGCGCACGCTTTGGCAGGAACTGAACATGCACTACAACCGCGGCGTCGAGACGGTAATACGCCACCGCGAGGCATGGAACAGAGCATGGATGCACGTTGACAAGCAACGCTACGAGGAGGTTACGGAGCGCATGAATCACCAAGTGTACAACGCACAAGAGTGGCGCGACGTGTGCTTGAAGTACTTCCAGACATTCAGCAAGCAACCAATCGTGGATTAACAATACATCTTTCGCATCATTACAAGCGGCTTGTAACAGGATTACAGATGCCTTGTAACAAGATTACAAACCGCTTGTAATAGTGTTACAGACCGCTTGTAATAACATTCCAAAGCGCTTGGAAACTTCTGGAATTTTATTCCAGAGCATACCAAAAAGTTTGGAACAACTGATATTCAACAATTTATGAAGAAACTACTGATATCCTTACTGTTATTCATTGGGGTGCTTTCAACGGGCGCTCAAAATCCCTCTGTGTCTAACCTCTTTATTCTTGGCGGCGAATTGTCTAACTCTGCCGCCACAAGCATCGAGGACATCGACGAGGTGATGCCACGAATGGCTGCATTAGGACTGAATACCGTACTGGTGCCGGCATACTGGGACCTCATAGAACCCATAGAAGGAAAATATGACTTCACTCTTATCGACCGCGTCATCGACCGCGCCCGCGAGAACAACCTGAAAGTCGTGTTCCTGTGGTTTGGCGCATGGAAGAACTCCATGAGTTGTTATGCACCATTATGGTTCAAGCAAGATACAAAGAAATACCCGCGTGCTATGACCGCCACAGGCAAGCCTCTGGAGATTGCATCATGCTTTTCGGAGAATGTGTATAATGCCGATTGCCGTGTCTTCACACGCCTGATGGAGCACATAGCACAAAAAGACAGCGGTTCGGGAACGGTGATTATGATACAGATAGAGAACGAGATAGGCATGCTGGAGGATGCCCGCGACCACTCGCCTCTTGCCGAGAAAGCCTACGACCTGCCTATTCCGGCAAAGCTTCTCGCCGCGCTGAAGAAAGCAGGCAAACCTATTGCCGCTGGAAAGACAACTTGGCGCGAGGCATTCGGCAACGACCCGTACGGCGAGGAGTGCTTCATGGCTTGGCATTATGCTTGTTACGTGGAGCGTCTGGCACAGGTAGCACGCCGCATCTATAACGTTCCGCTCTATGTGAATGCCGCAATGAACAGCCGCGGACGCAAGCCCGGCGAATATCCCTCGGCAGGTCCGCTCGCACATCTCGCCACGATATGGAAGTGCGGAGCGCCCAGCATAGACATGCTCTCGCCTGACATATACGACACAGGGTTCAAGTCATGGGCATCACAATACGCCTTCGAGGGCAATCCTCTATTTATTCCTGAGACGCGATGCTGCGAGAATAGCGGTGCAAGAGCGCTCTACACATTCGGTGAATACGACGCTGTGGGGTTCTCCCCTTTCGCTATCGACCAGTACGCAGACCCATCGAACGTCACCAATGCCTATGCTTTGCTGCGCCAGATGCACAACTACGTCAGCCACAACACCAACAAGTCGCTCAGCGCTCAACGCTCAACACTCAACCATTGGGGGCTTCTCTTTGACCAAGAGGACAAGGAGCGCATCATAACCGACGGCGACCACGTGCTCACTTGCAGGCATAACTTCACTCTGCCTTGGGACCCTCGCGCCACCGATGGTTCCACATGGCCCGAAGGAGGGGCGTACATATTGAAGATAGCGCCTATGGAATACCTCATTGCAGGTCAGGGAATAGTGGTTGAATTCAAAACAAAGAGCGAGAAAGAACAAGAAGTGAAGAAGCAACTCGGCGAAGACGGTTTCGTGGAGGGCAACACCTCAGGCAACGACAATAATGCTACTGCCCAGCAAGTTAAGCGTTTCAAGGGTAAGCGTCTCGGCATAGGATATGTTGATCAGGTAAGCATTGGCGAGGACGGCACGATGAAGTACCTCCGACGTGACAACGGCGACCAGGACCATCAGGGACGACATGCTCGCATAGGGGTGGGAGAATGGAAAATCCTTCATGTCAAGTTATACGAGTACTCGAATTAAGAAGAAACGCAATTAACAGCAAACAATATCTCATGATGAGACAGGGAGCGCACTCGGCTACACCTTTTCATAGCATTCTTGTTCGCTCTCTGTCTTCCATGAGTCATTTTGAAAGATAAAAGTACATATGTTTTGGCGTTTATTTCGTCATTTTAAAGCGTACTTTCCACGATGACAACAAAATAAGCTAATGTCGTTTCAAAAGGGTATTAAATATACACCCAATATGGTATTTGTGTTAAAAAAAAGAGTTAAAATTGCATTTTTGTAACATTTATCTTGCAAGAAAGGAAAAAAACTCTTAATTTTGCACTTTAGAACGTAAAAAAGTATCTTTATAATAATTAATAACACACTGAAAAGTCAGCATTTTATGAAATTAAGACTTTGTATGATCTTCGCCCTCCTTTCTCTATTTATAGGGATGGCAGAGGCGCAAACGGTTGTCTCTGGTACCGTCACCTCATCGGAAGACGGCGAGCCAGTAATCGGTGCTTCGGTGATCGTAAAAGGCACTCAAGTAGGTGCGGCAACCGACTACGATGGTAATTTCCACATTACCACTCAAGTTAAGAATCCACAAATAGTAGTAAGTTACATCGGCATGGAGACCGTCACCCTAAAGGGTGGACAAGGAATGAAGATTACGCTCCATCCTGACAAGGCTACACAGCAGATTGACGAGGTTGTGGTAACTGGTATGCAGAAGATGGACAAACGCCTCTTCACCGGTGCATCCTCAAAGATTGACGCAGACAAGACAAAACTTTCGGGTATGGCTGATGTCAGCCGCTCGCTCGAAGGCCGTGTTGCCGGTGTGCAGGTTACCAACGTCAGCGGTACATTCGGTGCTTCACCAAAGATTCGCGTACGTGGTGCTACCTCCATCTATGGTAACTCCAAGCCTCTGTGGGTTATCGACGGTGTGATCTATGAGGACAACGTTGACGTTAGTGCAGACGAGCTGGCATCAGGTGACGCCAAGACCCTTATTTCTTCAGCTGTGGCTGGTCTTAACTCAGACGATATCGAGTCGTTCACCATTCTTAAGGACGGTTCTGCAACATCAATCTATGGTGCCCGCGCTATGGCTGGTGTGATTGTAATCACCACAAAGCGAGGCAGCAAGGGACGTGCCACAGTTAACTATACTGGTGAGTTCACCACACGTTTGAAGCCTTCTTATGCCAACTATAACATCATGAACTCACAAGAGATCATGGGTGTTTACAAGGAAATGGCAGACAAGGGATGGCTCCAGTTGGAGAACCTTGCAAATGCACAGAACTCCGGTATCTACGGATACATGTTCCAGCAGTTGAGAAAATATGACGTCACTTCAGGAGCATTCGGACTGCAGAACACCGAGGCTGCACGCAACGCTTACCTCCAGGCTGCAGAGTTCCGCAACACCGACTGGTTCGACCTGTTGTTCTCTAACAGCATCTCGCAGAACCACTCTATAAGTGTTGGTAGCGGTACTGAGAAATCGCAGAGTTACTTCTCTATGTCATTGATGAATGACCCGGGACAGTATGTCAACCGCAGCAGCGTGAAGCGTTACACCTTCAACGGCAACACTTCATACGACATCTTGAGCAACCTCACCGTGAAACTGGCCGCACAGGGCAGCCATCGTAAGCAGGAGGCTCCAGGTTCTCTCAACCAGACTACCGACGTGGTTACTGGTGAGGTAAAGCGTGACTTCGATATCAACCCGTTCAGCTACGCTATGAACACTAGCCGCTGTCTTGACCCGAACATCAACTACACTCGTTTCTATACAGGTTTCAATATCTTCGACGAGTTACAGAACAACTATAACGACATCAACGTTAACGAACTTATGTTCCGTGCTGAGTTGGAGTACAAGCCGATTCGTTCAGTCACCCTGAGCGGACTTGTTTCTACTCGTATGTCTAACACAAAACGCCAGCACAACGTAATGGACAACGCCAACCAGGCAAACGCTTATCGCGCCGGTGTGGATGCAACAGACGACAACTCTACCATCCGTGACAACAACGCATTGCTCTATACTGACCCGGACAATGACTTGGCCCTTCCAGAGTCTGTACTTCCTGAGGGCGGTATCAAGTACCAGTACGATGACAAAATGCGTTCTCACAACTACCGTGTAATGGCAGAATATCGCGATGTATTCAAAGACAAGCATGTCGTTAACGCTATGCTGGGTTCAGAGTACTCTTCTGTAAAGCGTACATCTACATGGTGGACAGGATGGGGCTACCAGTTCAACAATGGTGGTATCACCAACACACCGTATATTTGGCTGAAGCAGATGAACGAGGAGAACACCGAGTACTTCGGCGAGACATTCACACTCACCAACACTTTGGCATACTACGGACAGGCCGTTTATAGTTTCGACCAGCGTTACACCATCAACGGTACATTCCGCTACGAGGGAACCAACCGCCTTGGCAAGAACCGCAGCAGCCGCTGGTTGCCTACATGGAACATCTCTGCCTCATACGACATCACCAACGAGCCATTTATGAAGGGAACAGAGAACTGGCTCTCACAACTGAAACTGCGCGGCAGTTACTCACTGACAGCCGACACCGGTCCATCATGGGTAACCAATGCTACCGCCATCTACAAGACTCAGAACAAGTGGCGTCCGACAACCTCATCAAGAGAGTCGGAAATCTACATTTACCAGATTGCAAACACCGAACTCACATACGAAAAGAAGCACGAGTGGAACGTAGGACTCGACATGGCGTTCCTGAACAACCGCATCGCCGTGACATTCGACGCATACTGGCGTAACAACTTCGACCTCATCGGTACTGCATTCACACAGGGTGCTGGTGGAACCATCTCGAAGTATGCCAACGTTGCCGACATGAAGTCTAACGGTGTTGAGTTGGGTATCTCTACAGTTAATATCGCCAGTCCCAAGTTCAGATGGACATCAGACCTTATTTACTCTTACGCGAAGAACGAAATCACTAACCTGAAGACCGACGGACGTGCCGTTGACCTCGTGACAGGTACTGGTTACGGTGTTGAGGGTTATCCCGTTCGCGCATTGTTCAGTTACCAGTTCGCCGGCCTCAACTCTGAGGGTCTGCCTAAGGTAATCAACGAAGAAGGAGTAGAAACCGTGGGCGATGTAAACTTCCAGGAGACCGAGAACCTTGACAAGTTCCTCGTTTACGAAGGACCATCAGACCCAACTTGGTATGGATCTTTGAATAACACATTCACCTATACCGACACATGGGGCAAGCTCAACCTTGACGTGTTCATCACATACTCTGGTGGTAACGTTGTACGTCTCGACCCAGTGTTCAGAGCAGGCTACTCAGACCTGTCTTCTCTGCCACGCGAATTCAAAAACCGCTGGATGATTCCTGGCGACGAGCTGCGCACAGACATTCCGACCATCGCTTCTGTAAACCAGCGCGACCGACTCGGAGGCACATCACTCTCTATGGCATATAATGCTTACAACTACTCTACAGCACGCATTGCGAAAGGCAACTTTGTCCGTATGAAGGAAATCGCCCTCACCTACACCATGCCGACAGAGATTCTCAGGAAGACTTTGCTCTCAAGCGCATCACTGAAACTGGCTGCCACCAACCTCTTCCTCATCTATGCAGACAAGAAGTTGAACGGACAAGACCCTGAGTTCATCAACTCAGGTGGTGTGGCATCGCCAATCTCCAAGCAATATACATTAACACTGCGTTTAGGCTTCTAAAATAAAACAACGACGATTATGAAATTATATAAGAATTTATCATACGCTTTTGCACTGATTGTTGCAGCAGGCATGTTCGCAGCATGCACTGACAAACTCGACGAAGTGCCAGACAACCGTACCTTTATCGACAACCCAGATAAAGTGAGGAAACTACTCACATCGGCATATCCGGTAATGACACCAGCAATGATTCTGGAACTTTCTGGCGACAACATGGTTGACGATAACGTAGTGGTGCCCGCTACCCATAACGACCCTTACGACAAGTTCCATGAGGAGGCTTATCTGTGGAAGGACATCAACAACTACTCCATTAACTCTGACGACACGCCATATCAGGTATGGGAGTCGTACTATGCAGGAATATCTGTATGCAACCATGCCATCGCTGCAATGAAAGAGATGAGCGAAGACCCCGCTAACGACATCGAACTGGCACATTCCTGGGGCGAGGCTCACGTGCTGCGTGCCTACCTCCACTTCGTTTTGGTGAACATCTTCGCCGAGGCATATAAGAACGATGCCATGAGTGCATCAGACCGAGGCATACCATACGTTACTGAGCCAGAGACAGTGGTGCATGTGGACTATAGCACATCACAGTATCTGCACAACGTAAAAGAAACTTACGACCTCATTGAGCAAGACCTTCTTGAAGGAATCGACCTCATCGACGACTCTAAGTTTAAGGTGGGAGCATATCACTTCAACCGCAACGCTGCCAATGCGTTTGCAGCCCGTTTCTACCTGTTTAAGCGCGACTATGCAAAGACAATCCATTACGCAGACGAAGCACTGGGCACCAATCCCACTACCATGCTGCGCAAATGGGGGTCAATAAACCTTAACACTTTGGTGTCAAAGGTAAACGACTATAATGACGCAAATCAGCCATGCAACTTCCTCATCCAGTCAACCTATTCCCTGATGTGGCGAATGATTTTTGACAGCGCACGCTTTGCTGTGAACGAAGGAACAAATTTCACAAAGGACGGAAAGACATGGCACGTGCCTTCAACTATGGATGTTACAATCTTCGGAAGCGGTCCTAACTGGTCATCAGTTCTGCCTGCTTATCAGAACACTGGCGTTTATGTTAACGGTTATGGTCAGGAATACGGTGGCTGGCTCTTCCGCCTATATGAGTACTTTGAATACACCGACAAGATTGCAGGTATCGGTTATGTGCACATGCTTTATCAGCCATTCACAGCAGAAGAGACTCTGCTCTGCCGTGCAGAGGCCAAACTCTATTTGGGCGACCGTGACGGCGCTATTCAAGACCTGGGCTACTGGACAAGTTCACACCTCGTGACCAGCGCGCTCACGATGGACAACATCCGTTCTAAGTACAGACGTACAGCAACGGGCAGCACTGATGTGGCAACTCCCACCATGAACGCTAACAACAACGACTGGGTGAGCGAACTCTACCCAGCAGAGATGGGATTCGAGAAAGTGCTTACCGGTGACGACCTCAGCGTGCTCGACTGTGTGCTCCACTTCCGCCGCGTCGAGACAATACACAATGGCGACCGTTGGTTCGACATCAAACGCTACGGAATAAAGGTGCGTCACTTCTATCGTGGTCCGCAGGAGGATGAGATACACATCGACTCTCTGACTTACAACGACCCACGCCGCGTGCTTCAGTTGCCTAACAACGTCATCGAGGCAGGCTATCCTGCAAACCGTGAGACTGGCTATTCTGGAGGAATGAGTATCGGCGGAAGCGGATATGTACAGTCAAGTCCTCTCAACGCTAACCCTCAAATGATGCAGTAATAATCAATAAAGGAATGATAATTATGAGAAAGTTTATAAATATTACCCTGGTGCTTGCTGCCTGTGTTGCCATGTGGTCATGCAGCAGCGAGGAGGATTTCACAGAGTCAATATTCGACACCAATACTCCTGTTGTTGACAATGACGCAGCAACAGCGCCATTCGACCAGTGGCTCTACGACAACTTCGTAGTTCCTTACAACACGGAGATACAGTATAAGTTCAACTTCCCTGCATCTAATCTCAATTTCCAGTTGGCACCGGCCGACTATAAGAAGTCGCAACTGCTGTCACACTTCATCAAGTACCTCTTCTATGATGTATATACAAAATATGGAGGCGAAGACTTCATGAAGCAGTATGGACCGCGCATCTTCCACTACATCGGCTCTGCTGCATACTCGCCAACCACGGGAACAGAGACTCTGGGTTATGCATCAGCGGGTGTGAAGATCACGCTTATCAACGTGAACAACATGAAACTCTGGACAGAGGACAACCAGTACTCTCCTACAGACATGTTCTACCTCAACAAGGACCAGTTCCACACAATGCACCACGAGTTCTCGCATATCCTGCACCAGACAAAGTCTTATCCTGTTTCTTTCGGACAGGTGACACCTGGTAGCTACGACGGACGTAACTGGCAAGACCGCGACTCTGTTGAGAGCCACCGTCTGGGATTCGTTACACAGTATGGTTCTTCTGCAACATACGAGGACTTTGTGGAGACTCTTTCATGCACCATCACCGACACCGACGAGCGCTGGATGAACACCATCATTGACGCTTGTCTTAACGGCGGAGTTCGCGAAGGCGACAAGGAGCAGATTTATCAACTCATTGAAAATCTTGAGATTGAAGGACTTGACGACCCAAGCAAGCCGTGGAACAAGTTCACTGTTTACAAAGAATCGATGCAGAACAAGAATACCAAAAATTATGAGGAGACAGGCCGTCTGGTTCCCAGTTTCCATCAGGCAGACACAAAGGCTCAGACAGATGAAACTCTCAAGTTTGAGAAAGTGGCAGAATACACCTCATTCCGCGAATTCCTCAACGGCGTAGAACTCGACACCAGCGACTTTGACGGAGGTATCAATGCTATACTGAAGAAGATTGACATCGCCAAGAAATGGTACTCCGAGAAATGGGGACTTGACCTTTATGCCATACGTCGTGAGGTGCGTGAACGTCAGAACCGCATCAACGAGTATGTGAAAGAGAATGTTACAATTTACGACTATCAATAAATCAAGGGGGACAAGAATATGAAAGTAAAGCATATCATTAATACTTCACTCATGTGTGCAACAGCAGCAATGCTCAGCACTTCATGTACCTTTGAGCAGGAAGACTTCTTCGATGAGAGCGCATCGCTGCGCATCACACACCTCAACGAAGACATCCAGTCGCGACTGGTGGATCAAAGCACCGGCGAGAACAACGGCTGGGTGATTCAGTATTTCGTTGCGGGAACAGACGAATTAGACTTTGAAGGCTTCAACCTCTTCGGTCGTTTCTATAAAGACAACAAGGTGACATTGGCAAGCAACCACCGCTATCTGCGCAACGGCAATGCCAATAAGTACACCGAGCACACCAGCCACTACGAGATGCTGGCAGAGGAGGGTCCAGTGCTCTCATTCAACACATGGAACGACATCCTCACTGTGTTTGAAGACCCTGTTAGCCCTACATCTGCACCAGGCAGCATAGTGCAGGACGGTGTTGGAATGAACGGCGACCACAATCTTGTTCTGAAGTCATTCAACGACGACGAGATTGTATTCCGTGGGGAGCGCCATTCTGCTTTGGTTCGCTTCGTTCCGTGCGACCGCTCATTTGAGGAGTATATTGCTGCAGTAAACGAGTTCAAAAACAGCATCACCTCAAACACGATGAACAACTTCATAGTCACCAACGGCACAGATACCATGTATTTTGCAGGTCTCAACAAGGGATTATTCGGTTATTACGACCGTTTGATTGACCCATTGAAGCGCAAGACACTCTCATGCGTGTTCACCCCTAACGGATTCCTTCTTAACCGCGTTGACTCATTAGGAGCACAGACATTCCAGGAATTCACAATGGCAGAAGACAAGCAGAAACTTCTTTCTGAAGACGGACTGACAAAGGTGGTATCAATGTGGGAGAATTACATTCTCACAAACACTACTCTTTGGAAATTCGACACCTCTGTTTTCTCAGCTGAGCAAGCATCATTGTTTGAACAGATAAACGAGGAGATAAAGAAGTACAATGCCAACTGGTCACTTGAAAGCATCGGTATGGGAAAAAGTTCGGGCGGTGGTGCTGTTAACGGTTTGGTATTTACGTTCTATACTAATACAGCAAAAACCCGTACTAACACAACCGGCCTTGCCTTAACAAAGAAAAAAGTTGGAGAAGCAGAAATACAAATAATCGCTGATGCTTCAGACAAGATAGATACCAACATGACCAATGTATGCAAAAAGGCGACCAACCTGGAGTCTCTGGCAAGAAGTTTCGCTGCCACTCTTAATGGCACTTATTCCATAACACCAGATGACTACTTCCTCCCCACTGGCGGAACATTCACCGCTATCAACGGAGGCACTACATTTGTGTTGGCAAAATAATATTTTAGAATTTTGAATCATTATTATTAATTTAAACTAAAGAGTTATGAAAAAAATTTTACTAATTGCGGCTGCAGCACTCATAACTGTTTCAGCCAATGCTCAGAAAGTCAACAAAGGCTTTACTAAGCGTTCACAAAGCAAAGATGTTGTCGTAAGTAAAGGGCAGCACACTATTGTAAAAGAGACAGATGCTACTTTAAAACTGGTGAATAAGAATTTCATGAAGAAAAATAGCAATGTAGCTATGATGAAATATTCTCTAAAACCAGCAAACACTATCAACAAGAATTCAATCATACGCAAGGCTGGTGCAGTACAGAGCACATACAACGGCTCAGGTAAAGATTACTTCTCTGGTGATAAATTGACATGGACAATGACCAGCGGTAGTGTTCCCGCAACAGATACAGACCCAGAGATCTTGTTCTTAGAAGATGTTATTCCACTTCCAGAAGATTGGGCATCTTTGGAGAGCATTCCTGTTGTGTACACACTGGAAGGTTCTACAATTACTATTCAGCCACAGAAAGTAGTTTCAGGAACTAAAGATGACGGTTCTTCTGTTTACTATTATATCCATAGTTGGGCGTCTGATGATGGTGCTATCGTGTTTACCGTTGGTGACGATGGTTCTATTACAACAATTGAAGATGAAGATATCGCTTACTCTGCATTTTCAGAAGACAGATTCAGCCTTTCATCTGCAGAAGGTATCTATATAAGTTCTGTAGAAGACGTGGTTAACCTACAATACCGTTTGCCAGGTCAGGTAATTATTCCTAATGCTGAATATGTACCATCAAGTTTCTTCCTTACAGCAGGTATCAATACTGAATGGAGCTATTGGTATCTTATGATAACATCACCTACGGCAGCAGCAGAATTTACAAACAAGACCGACAATTTCGACCAAAGTGCATGGACTGTAAACTATGCAGAATGGACTGGAAGTGAATGGACTAAGGGAGAAGTAGCAGCAGAAGGACAGGATGCTGATTTCTCTTTCAATCCAGACCGCGGTGGAGCATATTACGTTCCTGAACTGATTGCCTCATACGAGGGCAACGCTGGCGAGCCTGCATATTACCTGGATCCAGACGTAAGATTTAATGCGGGAAGTTATGCGGGAAGTTTTGATTTTGGCGATGGAACTTCACTTCCTACATGGGGTAACTTCGACATGAGAGGTGGTTTGACAACAGCTAATACAGCTGGCGCTGATGCAATCGTAGCATATCAGGGAAAACCAGGTTCTCCTCTCTATTTCGAAGGCATCAATGTTTTGATGTACAATTTCTCGCAGAAAGAGAACTTCAATATGACATGTAAGATTGTCAAGGCCACCCGTGATGACGCAACAGGAGACATTGTCATTGGAGAGACCATTGCAGAGTCGGAAGTTGACGTTGACGCAATCGAAGAAGGTTCAAAATGTACTCGTCTTAACTTCAATGACTTCTATGCTTACGACGAAGACGGCATGAGCTACGGTCTTGACTATATCATGATAGAAGACGAATTCGCAGTTGTATTCGAAGGTGTTAATACAAGTGCTAAAGATGCCACATACGCTGGCAATTTCCTTTGCTTGACAGACAATGGAATGTATGCTTACGCCATATTGGCTGGCGAGACTGATTGGAGAGGTTACGGATGGAGTGCTAGAAAAGTCGCAGTTGGTTTCAACGAAGCAGTATTTGGCTATCTCTACACAGAGGACAATACCGATATTACACTCCCAGAGGAAGGTGGCAGCCAGTCAATCCACATCGAGCCAATGTTAGCAGGAAAAGATGGAACAATGCTTGACATTGACCAGAATTCTGAACTTCCAGAATGGATAAGCCTTGATATAGAAAACGAGGTATATACAGACGATGAATATAGCTTCGACCTAGTAGTTACAGCTGATCCTCTGACTAGTGCTTCTGGTGCTCCAAGAAAGGAAGCAGCAGCAGGTCGTCAGGCTACATTCACACTGATGCAGCCAGGTGCTAAGCTCGACATTACCGTTACACAGGGTACCGTAACAGGCATCAGCGATGTTAAGGTTACAAAGACCACTACCGACGGTAAGGTTTACAACGTTGCAGGCCAGCGCCTGAACAGCAATGCTAAGGGCCTCATCATTAAGGACGGCAAGAAGTTCATCGTGAAGTAATCATAAACGTTAACGATAACGACAATTTTAAAAGTCGGGGAGTCCATTGTGACTCCCCGATTTTTATTTAGTTAAATATATACTGTTTGCCCCATACCTAATGATCAGGGCCAAGGAACTGTCAACCAGACTAAAAATTGACCTTTCTTTACTTGTGGGTCTAATTATATATATCTAATTTATGGATTAATGGTCACACGGTCACAGCTGTGACCATGTGACCACAGGAAGAGACAGCAACATCTTAAAATACATAACACGCTGATACACAGACTGATTCGAAGAAAAATCGTGCAACAAACTCTTTCTAAATGGTCACACGGTCACAGTTGTGACCGTGTGACCGCATGACCGAAGAAAGTAATACCATACATAAATCAAACTTAACTATTTGATAATCAACACGTTTTAAAATATTACACTATTCTGCTTACCAAATGGTCACATGGTCACAGCTGTGACCATGTGACCGCAGAATGTCTTTTCCTAATTAAAATCATCCACATTGCTTTTCGCGGGATTTAGTGACTGAATACCTGTAAGCTGGGCGAGTTAATAGGCGTTGTAGCCCCTCTTTTTATTTAAAAATTGTTTATCTTTTGCATATATAGGCGTTTATTTGTATCTTTGCCAACCAAATATAACAAAAAAAGAATATGAACAAAACGATTCTACTATTACTGTCTTTCTTTGTGAGCGTCTTCACAGCGATGGCTGTTCCTGCACACAAAGGGAAAGTCAGCGTGAAACAACCTGACGGCAGCACCGTTACAATAAGGCTGCATGGCGACGAGTACATGAGCTTCACCACTACAGAAGACGGCTACACCGTTGTCAAGAACGACAAAGGATATTATTGCTATGCTGTTAAGCAGGGCAGCACTTTGACGACTACAGACATTGTGGCTCACGACAGCAACATGCGCGATGCTAAGGAGACAGCATTCCTTGCCCAGCAGGCAAAGATGCAACATGCCGATATGACCGCAGAGCAACTGGAGTTCAAGAATCGTTCACAGGCATTGTGGAACGGTCCGAAGAAAGTGAAGAACGGCGCATCGGCATACAACTACAGCAACTTCAAGGGACTAATCATCCTCGTTGAGTATTCTGACCGTCCATTCCAGCGTAGCGATGCAAATGCATTCTATAATGACATGGTGAACACCCCCGACTTCGAAGGTTACTATGAAGAGAACAGCACACGGTTCACTCAGTGTACAGGAAGCGTAAGAGATTATTACTATGATAACTCCAACGGTATTTTCGACCCGACGTTCGATGTCGTGGGACCTATACAGGTGAGCAAAGTGACTACTGATGCACATAAGACATCTAACTTCTACCCTATTGCCAAAGAAGCTCTGCAAAAGGCGAACGACCAAGTTAACTATGCTGACTATGACACAGATAACGATGGTTCTGTGGATATGGTTTATTTCATAGTATCAGGTTACGGCAGCAACTATGATGGTAATAACCAAGACTATCTATGGCCATATGCAAGTGATCTCTCCTATTATTCATACGTTGACGGCCTGAAATTTGACAACAAGAGGTTTGGTCGTTATGCATGTAGCGTGGAGATGGGTGGATACGAGGAGTATGCCGATTATCCAGACTACTCATACATCGACGGCATTGGCACCATCTGCCATGAGTTCAGTCATGTACTTGGACTAGCAGACCACTACGACACAAACTACGAAGAGGACGGTGAGAGCAACGACCCAGGCGAGTGGGACGTAATGTCGGGTGGCAGTTATCTGAACAATAGTCGCACACCAGCGGGATATAACGCCTACGAGAAATACTCATTGGGATTCCTCAGCACTCTGAACTATATCAACGAGGAAAATGAATACACTCTGAATCCGCTGAACACCTCTAACGAGGCACTCCGCCTGAACACCAAGGTGAACAAAGAATACTTCATACTTGAGAACAGACAGAAGACTGAATGGGATAAGTATCTCCCTGGTCACGGCATGTTGATATGGCGCGTTGACTCTACAAACACAGCTGTTTGGCGCGACAACGAGGTGAACTGCAACCCTAACCACAACTATTTCGAGCTGTTACGCGCCAAGAACGGTAAAGGCGCTAAGGCCAGCGATGCTTTCCCTGGCACTGGCAGAGTGAGAGAGATAAACAACGAGACCTCTCCATCGCTGAAAACATGGTCTGGCAAGGAGTCTGACTGGGTGATAAACAGCATTACAGAATCTAACGGTGTGATTACATTCTCAACAGCAAGTGATGCTGTGGAACTGGAAAGCGACAACGAACCTTTCGAGTCACTCGATGTAACCACAGCAGACGCCACAGCATTGGAAGGCGTGTTCTGCAAGTGGGACCTCGCAGGTGCTACAATCGTGGAGACAGGAACAGACTACGGCAACGGCAACCGCGCTGTTAAGATAGAGCGCAACGGCACACTGACATCATCGAAGATTCGTAAACCGATAAACAAAATCACTCTCAAATTCTGGAACACAGGAACAAATCCCACATCGGTTTATTTCGCAACTTCAACCGACGGAAGCACCTGGACTAACAAGAAAGAACTTAATGCTGACGCGTTAAAGGTGAGCGTAAGTGCAGGAAGTACCGTGGAATTAGTTTACCAACTCGACGAGACAGAGCCAGGCACATTCTTCCGCATTCAGAACAAGCCTACAACAAAGAATGTCCTGAACTATATCGACGACATCACCATAACATACAACCCAGGCGAGGAACTGCCCGAAGACGACCCAATCGTCAACGGAATAGAGCAGGTAACAGCTATGCCAAAGGTTGACGGCAACAACCAGATGTACAACCTCTCTGGTCAGAAGGTGAACTCCTCATACCGCGGCATCGTTATCATCAACGGCAAGAAGGTGATTAACCGCTAAAAGCGGGATATAATTAAGAAATAAAGGCTACGAATATCACGCATGATATTCGCAGCCTTTTTTAATGCTTTGTTATCAAAGACATCTCTTGCACTTCTTCACCGCAACTACAGTCCATACGGTGAAGGCTATGCGCAGAGCCATCGGCATATCGATGGGCATAATACCGAGGAAGAAGGCGAGTTGAGCCTCAAGCAGAGCAAGTGTTTGTCTGCGATTAATGTTCCGCTCCAGTTGCTTGCTGTAGAAATCGGCCACATGATTCATCATGTTGTCATAGGTGTTAGTCACTCTCTTAGCTGCTGTGAGCATGCCCATTATCATGGCGCTGTTGCTCGTTGTTGTGGTCTTGTTCATCATTTATATTTTGTTGTTTTTTGTTCCTGCTGCAAAAATAAATGCCGTTTGTGCACAATAAGTTCAATGTTTCTACGTTTTTAGTTAAAAAATCATAAAGAAATGCTGAAACAACACTATTATGAAGGGGTGATAGAGGCAGGATGTGACGAAGCAGGACGCGGCTGCCTCGCAGGAAGTGTGTATGCTGCGGCGGTGATTCTGCCGCCCGATTACGTTAACGAAGACCTGAACGATTCGAAGCAACTGACCGACCGCCGCCGAAAGAAACTGCGCGAGCAGATAGAGCGCGACGCCATTGCATGGGCTGTGGGCATAGTTACGCCCGAGGAGATTGACAAGATTAACATTCTCAATGCCTCGTTTCTTGCCATGCATCGTGCGCTGGACCAACTGAAAGTGCGCCCAGAGGCAGTCATCGTTGACGGAAACCGCTTCAAACCATACACTCCCCCACAGTCCGAAGGCGGCAAACCTCTGCCCCACACCTGTATAGTGAAGGGCGACGGGAAATACCTGTCCATCGCTGCGGCGAGCATACTTGCCAAGACCTATCGCGACGACTACATGGACAGACTGGCTGAGGAATACCCTCAGTATGACTGGCAGAGCAACAAGGGTTATCCTACAAAGAAACACCGCGAGGCAATTCGGCAATTCGGCATCACGCCTTATCATCGCAAGAGTTATAACCTGCTGGGAGACGGACAACTGGAGATACCTTTTTAAGTATTATATAATTCCTAACTTCTAACTACAAATGCGTCACGACAAACTTGAGAGAGAACTTAACCTCTTGCTGCTGCTGGCAGGCAACAGAGGCTATACTATTGAACAGATATGCTACAAGATGAACATCAGCCGAAGAAACTTCTACTACTATCTGGAGTTCTTCCGCGACTGCGGTTTCATCGTGGAGAAAGTGAGTAATTTATACAGCATCGACCGCGATTCGCCTTTTTTCAGACGACTGCAGGAACGCATCGACTTCACCGAGGACGAAATAATCACCATCAGACGACTGCTGAAGGCAACAACAAGGAAAAATGCCATCACCGCTAACCTGCTGAGGAAACTCGAACGGCTGTACGACTTCAAAATACTCGCAGACGACGAGCTGCGCGAGCAGTCAGCCCGAAACGTCTCTGCTTTGCACAAGGCTATCAAGTTCAAGCGAATGGTGGTGATTCAACGCTACAACTCGCCTCACAGCAAGACGGTAAAGAACCGTCTGGTGGAGCCTTTCCTGCTGATGAACAACAACAATGAGGTACGATGCTATGAGCCTCAGTCCATGATGAACAAAACTTTCAAGGTGTCACGAATGGGAAAAGTAGAGGTGCTTGACGACGAATGGGTGAACGAGGGGCAACACCGCATGATGTACACCGACATCTTCATGTTCTCAAGCGAGGAGAAACACGACGTGGAGATGACGCTCGGCCCTCTCTCGTACAACATCCTGAAGGAAGAATACCCCGCTTCTAAGAAGTATATCAGCAAGTTGCCCGACAACCAATGGTTGCTCAAGTTGCCCATTTGCAGTTATGCCGGCATCGGGCGTTTCGTACTTGGACTTTACGATGATATCTGCGTGAAGGGCGACGAGGGATTCCTGGAATATCTGAAAGAAAAGATTGAGAACATGAAAAGCCATCTTTGAGATTGCGATTGATGCCTTCTTGCATTCCCAAATACGTCAAATGAGGAGACAATGTTATTAACTTTGTTGAACAAAGTTATTAACTTTGTCTTCCCACTTATATCTTCTTGAAATTCTGCTGATTACAAGAGACATATTATAAAGGTGTTGGATGGAGGGTGTCAGGTGGTGGTATTAGGGGTTAGGAAACGTTATAAATACATAATTTTGTGGCCATTTGCGGATGTATATAAAATGAATAATGTATCTTTGCACGGCGAATAGCTAATCATACAGACAAAAAACACATTTCAACAATGAAGAAAATATTCCTTGGGCTAGTGTTCCTACTAGCCGCACTTACCGCCTTTGCCATTCCTGCAAAGAGAGGACAGAAGACTACGTTGACGCTTACCGACGGCACACAGGTCGTGGCAGAACTGCGCGGTGACGAGTTCGGACACTATTATGAGGCTGCTGATGGCCGTGTGTTCGTGAAGTCGGCAAATACGGATGTTTACGAACAAGCCGACAAGGTGCAAATTTTAAACAAAGCAAACGCACGCAGAACGGCTCGCAACGCTAAGCGTGCGGAGCGCCGCAACGTACGCCATAAGGAGTTCGGTGTGCCGACATCATACACAGGCTCGAAGAAGGGAATCATCATTCTGGTGAACTTCGCCGACAAGACCTTTAATGCAGCCAACAACCAAGCCTTGTTTAATAACATCGCTAACACCGAAGGATTCAACCAAGGCAACTTCAACGGCTCCATGCACGACTACTTCACGTCGCAGAGTAACGGTCAGTTCGACCTCACCTTCGACGTGGTAGGTCCCGTTACGTTGTCGCAAAACTATGCTTATTATGGGCAGAACAACTCCGCCGGCGATGACATGCGTCCTGAGCAGATGGTTGTGGAGGCATGCAATCTAGTGGGAGACATGGTTGACTTCAACGACTACGACTGGGACGGCGACGGCGAGGTGGACCAGGTTTACATCGTCTATGCTGGCAAGGGCGAGGCTGACGGCGGCGCAAAGGACACCATCTGGCCGCACGAGTGGGAACTGTCGGAAACCTATTCCGACTTCGACATCGACGGAGTGCACATAAACACCTACGCCTGCGGTCCTGAGCTGAACGGCAGCAGCCAAATAAACGGGCTGGGCACGATGTGCCATGAGTTCACACACTGCCTTGGTTTGCCCGACTTCTACGACACTCGCACCAACGGAACGAACTTCGGCATGGACAGTTGGTCGTTGATGGATTATGGCTGCTATAACAACAACGGATACACTCCGTGCAACTACACCGGATACGAGCGTATGTTCTGCGGATGGGTGGAACCGATAGAACTGACGGAAGACATGCAGGTAACAGGCATGAAGTCGCTTGAAGACTATGGCGACGTTTACATCATGTATAACCCAGGACATCATGACGAGTACTACATTCTGCAGAATGTGCAGAAGAAAGGCTGGGACCTCTATGCCGAGAGCAAGGGACTGATGATAATGCATGTGGACTATGACAAGGACATTTGGCAACAGGATGTGGTGAACAACACCACGTCGCGCCAGCGATGCACCATATTCCCTGCCGACAACTCGCTGTCGTCATATTCCACTTATGGCGACCTGTTCCCTTATAATTCAAATAACAGTTTCGGCAACAACACCTCTCCTGCCGCAAAACTGTACAATGCCAACACCGATGGTACGAAACTGATGAACATCGAGATAACAGGCATCACGCAGAAAAGCAACGGAACAATAGAGTTCAACTTCGTGAACAACAACGAGGGCTCTGTAGGACCACAACCGCAAGGCGATGTTTTCTGCGAGACATTCAACGAATGTAAGGGCACGGGCGGCAATGACGACCGCTGGAGCGGCACCATCGCCTCATCAGGTTTCTTGCCTGACAACACAGGATGGGAAGTGACACAAGCATACGGCGGCAACAAGTGCGCGCGTTTCGGCACAGGCAAGAAGACGGGCATCGCGACAACGCCTGAGTTTGAGGTCAACGGCTCTGTCACAATGACGTTCAAGGTGGCTCCGTGGGGCACAGAAGGCGGTGCAATACAGTTGACTTCATCTAATAGCGGCATAACGCTGTCGCAGGAAGCCTTTGAACTGGAAAACGAGACATGGAACGAGTGCACCGTTACTTTGACAGGAAACGGATACACTACAATCACCTTCATGGCTTCAGAAAAAAGATTCTTCCTCGACGACATCAATGCTGAGCAGGACGCACCTACCGCCATCAGCATTATCACTCCGCAGCGTGCGGCAGAGAGCAGACGCATCTACAGCATCGACGGCCGCTATCTGGGCACCGACTTCGACCGTCTTGAGCACGGAATTTATATTGTTGGAGGAAAGAAGGTAATAAAGTAAAAAGGAGATAGAAGAAGATAGAAGGAGATAAAGGGAGATAGAAGACAAATGCCATGCTTAGTGTTACATTCACTAAAGGCGTTGTCTTCTATCTCCCTTTATCTCCTTCTTACCACTTTTAACTCCTTATACCCCTCTTTTACCTCTTTTTGTCCTCTTTATAAAGTCTTCTCACCGCCTTCTCCAAGCTTTCAGTAGGCTCGATGATGTTATATCCCGACCAGAAATCTTCATCGAGGGTATAAGAAGCGGTGTCATAGAGCGAAGAACTCTTGCTATATGCTTCTTTGCGTTTTATCGTTTGAGACGGCGACTCATCGCGGTCGGTAACCACAACCTCGCTTACAGCCGTGAAATTCGTGTTGAACAAGCGACGTTTCCAGTCACATGCAAAGCGGAAAGTGGAACGTACATAACTCAGTCGTGTCACTCCATCCTCATATTTATAATTGACTAGAAGAGTCTGTTCGCGCGGTTTGAAACGCAGTCCTAAAGGCTTTTTAAACAGCATAAACTGCGTTGCGAGGTCGCGATTGCTGACATCAAGCGACAACTCTATGCGCGTGAAGGCGAGTGTTTCACGATCAACATAAATCTTACCATAGTAAAGCGGGCGGTCAATAGACACCCCTGGTTCCAGTTCTATAACATATTGCATGCGGTCGTCGATGACCGTTGGCGATCCCATTTTCATCGAATAAAGTTCAAGTTCCATGCTATTAAGAAGGAACTCGCGGTTCTTCACGAGGTCGAGCGACACGGCGAAAGTCGGCCCTCCTAGCACCTTCACGCTCAGCGTGTCGCTACTCTTCGGACTAAGCAGGCGTCTGTCCTTAACCACCGACACGCGGTCGCCAATGTCGCGGTGTGTGTATGCAGTCTTATAAAGGTCGGTCACCGCCTCGGCAATATAGATG
Organism: uncultured Prevotellaceae bacterium; assembly: GCA_900315095.1. Lineage (GTDB taxonomy): Bacteria > Bacteroidota > Bacteroidia > Bacteroidales > Bacteroidaceae > Prevotella. Next base: position 41,121 of record OMXS01000005.1, read on the forward strand.
TATTTGCTACGTTTCTGTGCCGTTTCGCGATAGAAACAGCGATACATTTCAGGGGTTGTGATGTAGTTATCCTTCACCTTGTCAAGAGCTGTGGTGAGAATGAGCATCGGGTCTTCAGCCATCACTAGCACCTCCTTCAGTTGTATCGTGTTCGGCTCAAGACGAATGGTCAGCGGTTTGCCGTCTGTTGTAACAACGGCGCGGCGCGAGTTATATCCCACGTGACTCACCAGCACTTCCTTTGGCGGCTCGTTAGTTTTCAAGACAAACTCTCCGTCACTGTTAGTCACCGTGGAATAACGTTTCCCCGGTATTGACACACTAACGTACTGAAGCCGGTGCCCGCTCTTGGCGTCGCGCACAGACCCCCTTACCTGATAGCGCAGCAGCAACGAGTCACCCTGTGCCCTTGCCGTTGAAGGCATCAGCAAGGCAAGCAGGAGCGGTAGAAGCACCGTCAATATCGATTTATTTCGTTCTCTTCCCATCACATTTTCGGTTTTAGTTTCCTGTTGCAAATATATATATATTTCAATAGATTACATCATTTTGACGTCACTTTTTTCATCATTGCACATTTAGTGCTGCGATATGACACATTTTAAAAGAATTGCGTCAAGCATTGCACATGTTTTATACTAACTCTATGAATAAAATGGCGAAGTTGCTGCACCTAATATAAAAAAGAAACAAGTTTCTTTTGTTCTGCCCTCGATTTTCTGTAACTTTGCACCCAAATATCTATAAACAATGGAACAGAAGAAAAACTTTAAACGCACATTGGTGACCTCTGCACTGCCATACGCAAACGGCGGAGTGCATATAGGACATCTGGCTGGCGTGTATGTGCCTGCCGACATCTACGTGCGCTATCTCAGACTGAAGAAACAAGAAGTGGTATTCATCGGCGGCTCTGATGAGCACGGAGTGCCTGTTACAATGCGTGCCCGCAAGGAGGGCATCACACCGCAGGATGTTGTTGACCGCTATCACAAGATGATTAAAGACTCGTTCGAGGAGTTCGGCATTTCATTCGACATCTACAGCCGTACCACGAGCGAGACACACCATAAGTTCGCATCCGACTTCTTCCGCAAGCTCTACGATGACGGTAAACTGGTGGAAGAGACTTCAATGCAATACTACGATGAGGAGGCAAAACAGTTCCTCGCCGACCGCTATATCACTGGCGAATGCCCTCATTGCCACAACGAAGGGGCATACGGCGACCAATGTGAGAAGTGCGGACGCGACCTATCTCCTACAGAACTCATCAACCCGAAGAGCACCATTAGCGGCTCAAAGCCGGTGTTGAAGGAGACTAAGAACTGGTATCTACCTTTGAACCAGTGGCAAGACTGGCTGAAGAAGTGGATTCTCGAGGATCATAAGGAGTGGAGACCGAATGTTTATGGACAATGCAAGTCATGGCTCGACATGGACCTTCAGCCACGCGCAATGACACGCGACCTCGACTGGGGTATCCCTGTTCCTGTCGAAGGAGCTGACGGCAAGGTGCTTTACGTATGGTTCGACGCGCCCATTGGATACATCTCTAACACCAAGGAACTGTGTGAGAGCAATCCTGAGCGCTGGGGCACATGGCAGAAATGGTGGCAAGACGAGGACACTCGACTCATCCATTTCATCGGAAAGGACAATATCGTGTTCCACTGCCTCATCTTCCCTGTGATGATGAAAGCACACGGCGACTACATCATGCCCGACAACGTGCCGGCAAACGAGTTCCTTAACCTTGAGAATGACAAGATTTCAACATCGCGCAACTGGGCCATCTGGCTGCACGAATACCTTGTTGACTTCCCAGGAAAGCAGGATGTGCTGCGCTATGTGCTAACAGCCAATGCACCGGAGACGAAGGACAACAACTTCATGTGGAAGGACTTCCAAGAGCGCAATAACTCGGAGCTGGTTGCAATCTACGGCAACTTCGTAAACCGTGCTCTGCAACTGACAAAGAAATACTTTGAAGGCGTGGTGCCAGAATGCGGCGAACTGCTCGATGTTGACCGTCAGGCTATCAATGAGTTCAAGGATGTTAAAGAGAACGTGGAGCAGATGCTCGACCAGTTTAAGTTCCGTGACGCTCTCAAAGAGGCAATGAACCTCGCACGCATCGGCAACCGTTACATCACCGAATGCGAGCCGTGGAAGGTGGCAAAGACCGACATGGAACGCGTAAAAACCATTCTTAACATTTCGCTGCAACTGGTGGCAAACCTCTCCATAGCCTTCGAACCGTTCCTTCCGTTCAGTTCAAAGAAACTGCGCGGAATGCTTAACGTTGAAACGTTCGATTGGGAGCAACTCGGAAGCACCGAGATACTGAAGCCTGGTCATCAATTGGCAGAGCCTTCGTTGCTTTTCGAGAAGATTGAGGATGACACCATACAGGCACAACTCGACCGCCTAGAGCGCATTCGCAAGGAAAATGAGGCTGCCAACTACAAGGCAGAGCCCGTGAAAGAGAACATTCCTTTTGATGTTTTCGAGAAAATGGACATCCGTGTTGGCAAGGTGCTGAAATGCGAGAAGGTAAAGAAATCTAAGAAACTCTTGCAGTTTACCATCGATGACGGCAGCGGTACCGAGCGCACCATCCTCAGTGGCATCGCTGCATACTACGAACCAGAACAGCTGACAGGCAAACAAGTTTTGTTCGTAGCCAACTTCGAGCCTCGCAAGATGATGGGCATAGAAAGTCAGGGAATGATTCTCTCTGCCGTTGACTCAGACGGTTCGCTCCATGTCACCTCTGTTCTCGACGAGGTGAAACCAGGAAGCGTTGTTGGTTGACGGACCTGAACATATAACAAAAGGCAGGGGGTGAGACTATATCTCACCCCCTGCCTTTTCAACTTTTACAACAGATTATTCCTCCCCACCACCGAAGCCGTTGTCCTGCTGCTGGAAATTATTATTGTTGTTATTATTCTGCTGGTCGTCCTCCTGTTCATTCTCACCTTCTTCACCCTTCTGCTGCTTCTTCTTCATATTACCGAAATTCCATGTTATGCTGATGTTGGCACGTCGTCCACCTCTCCAGTTACGCTGATGGCGTGTGAAGGTATCGCTTGAGGTGAATATTTCAAAGTGACGGCTGTCAAGCAGGTCACGAACATTAACAGAAATGGCAAGTTGCTTGTCGAAGAATGTCTTGCGAATGCCAAGATCCATACCGTACATTGGTTTGCGGTATCCCTGTGTAACCACCTGACGTGAACGGTAGTTTCCTGAAAGTTGGAAGCTTAAGTCGTATGGCAGTCTCACCGATGCCATCATCCTTCCTGTCCAAGAGAAGTTGTGGTCTTCGTCGCCTGTCACTGTCTGCCCGTCAATGTCGAAACTAAAGCCGTCTATCTTATAGTAGTAGGCATTGAACGTTGTGGTTAAGTCAACAATCTTGAACAGTCTGTTCTTGAGTACCATCTCAATACCTGTGCTGAGATTCTTTGTGACATTCATCGTTGTCTGGTACATCTTCGAGTCAACACTATTCAGGTACCTGATTCGTTGCATAACATCTGTAGTAGGACGATAATATGCCGAAAGAGACAAAGTGTGCTCTGTCCATTGCTTGAGATAGTTCAAAGCAAAGGCATTGGAGTATTCAGGCGTAAGATATGGGTTTCCATACTCCACCATCGAGGCGTCTCTTGTGTTCTTGAAGTTGTTCAGCTGTCCTCCCCACGGGCGTCTCAGTCGACGTGTGTAATTCAGCTGCAACTGCTGCGTTGGAGTAAGCTGATATGAAATGAACACGCTGGGGAAGAGTTGGAAGAAGTCCTTCTTGAACGGAGCCTCACGTTTCGATGCATCATGCTCCTGCCACCAGTCATAACTCTCTGTGTTCACCCGCCAATATTCGCCGCGCAAACCACCCATGACGCCGAGTTTGCCAAATTGCAACGATGCAGTAGCATAGAGAGCATGTGTGTCCTGACCATAGATAAAGCGGTTGAAGTAGTCCTTGTCCTCAACTAAGTTCTCACCACTCCACGATGAATAGTCTACCCATGACTCCTGAGGGTTGTTCTCACGCGAGAAACGACCATTGTATCCCGCTTGTAATCTGAATATGTCTGTTATCTGGTTCTCATAATCTACCTTAGTCTCCCAAGCATGGTTGGAAATGAACATCGGGCGATACTGATAGTCGTATGTGGTTGACAGAGGCTCAAAGACTGTGGTGCTGTCTTGATAATAGTTGAGGTTATCACTAAACCAGCGGTTAAATCCGACCATCACATCAAGTTTATGCTTGGCATTCCACGTGTGGTTATAATTCATTTCAGCATGGAAGAAATGGTTGTTGCCGCCAGAACGAGTCAGTCGGTCCATCACCTTAGTGTCTGCCGCTGCACCCATTGTGCCATAGTGATATAGCGTACTGTTTGACCCGTTACGACCGCCTATCATACCCATACCGCTCAGCGTTATATCATCTTTCTCTGTGGCGTGCCATGTTACTCCTGCACGCATAAAGAGGTTGTTGCCCTGATCACGGTTCTTTGAGTCGTAGTTCTGGTATTCGTTAGTCAGCAGATAGTTCTGATTGCTCCATCCTCCGCCTTGATAATTGCGGCGATGACGGTAACCCACATTAGCATAAGCATCAAACTTCGGACTCGAATAGTTTATGTTGCCGCTAGCATTTGCTCCACCATTGGTGTTTCCTCCCGCCTGTAACGAACCATAATATCCAGCCTTGCGGTCCTTTTTCAGCACAATATTAATGATTCCAGCACTACCTTCCGCAGAGAACTTTGACGACGGGTTGTCTATAACTTCTATTCGCTCTATGCTCTCGGCGGGCAACTGCTGGAGTATCTCGGCACGGTTGTCTGATGTCAGTCCGCTTGATTTTCCGTTAATCCACACTTCCACACTCTCGTTTCCACGCAACGAGATATTTCCATCGTTGTCAACTTCAACAGAAGGTATGTTCTCCAACACATCACTTGCCGAGCCACCAGAATTTGCAATCTGCTGGTTAACGTCGAAAGACTTACGGTCAACCTCCAGTCGCATCGACGACTGCTGGCCAGTCACGGTGACTTCCTTCAGCATCGTAGCGTCTTCTTGCAAGTAAAGTTTATGGAAAACATGAGTTGGCTTTGCGCTGGTGAGCGTAAATTTCCTCGTCAATGTCTTGTATCCCACATACGAAACCTCCAGTTGATAAGAGCCAAACGGCAATCCCCCAACCTTGAAGTCACCTTCAATATCAGTAACTCCACCGTCAATAGTTTTTTCACCAGTAGCATCTTTTACAACAACAGTAACGTATGGAAATGACTCGTCAGTGCTTTTGTCTGCTACTTTACCTTTTACTGTTCCACTTTGTGCAAATACACATAGAGTGCTTGTTATCAACAAGCACATCATAAAAAAGATCTTCTTCATAATTGCTTCTTTGACGTACATATATATATGATGGTTTAATCATCTACGTTGTTTTTTTACAAAAATAAAATATGGCACGTCAAATTTGGAAATACGGCATAAAAACAGTAACTTTGCAACCGCAAATGTGGCAGCATGCTTTTCTTAGCCGCTGCAGTTGCGAGTAATGATGGTCCCTTAGTTCAATGGATAGAACAAGTCTCTCCTAAAGATTAGATCCGAGTTCGATTCTCGGAGGGACTACCATGCAGTTATTTGACGATTTCACTATTATGACGACTTGGTGTTTTTTTTCGTTTTAACTTCATTGCTATATAAAAAAGTTTTACTATCTTTGTCGCACCAAACCAATTTATCAACCAATTATGAAAACAATGAAGAACCTTTTTCTATTGCTGTTGGGCGTGATGATTCCCATGCTGACAGCAAACTGCAGCAACAAGAAACCTGCAGGAAAAGCAGAAACGGCAGAAGCAACAGCCAAAACAGAGAGCGTAATCAAATTGAGCACACCGCAATTCCAGAAATTCGTGGTGGTGACCGTAGAAGACGAAGCAGAAGGAACACCGCTCTTGAAAGAACCTAATGACAACAGTCCTTCTTTGCAGCGATGGCTTGAGTCTAACTGTGAGAGTGACTTTTGCGAGCAGAAGTATCTATGGACAGGCCAGCCTCGTCCGCAGGGTTTTGATTTAGGAACGGATGCTATTGCTGGCGTAGGCCGTATATTCCCTGTAATTGGCGAGGAAGGCAACTACTATAAGGTGAGCATCCTCAACAAATGGTGTGATATAGAAAGTGCCTACATTTCAAAAGCCGACGTAGGAGACATCGAGATGAGTCCTATCAATGCAGATATGCTTGAGAAAAACGGAGATGAGATTGGCCTCAAGTGCCGCGTGTTGAAGGACGGCAAGTATAAGGACATTGCCATTTGTGACTCGTATGATGAACTCGACGGAGAGACTCTTCAGGTGGGAGTATTGCAAGACGGTGCTCTTGTCATCCCTGTCACTTACAACATTGACTGCCAAATGATTCCTGAGTTGGAAGAGACTACAGACAACTTTGAAATCAGAGAGGAAGGGAACAACTTCTTCATCAAGTACAACAAGAGTCTGTCAGTTGTAGCCGAAGAAGAAATTAATGCTCGCCAACTCGACCCAAAGAAACTCGATGACAAGCAGATTGCAAAGATCATTGATACCGTGACAAAGAAGAAGCCTGAATATGTAGAATGCATGTACCACTTCCCTGCCCAAGGTGTGCGATTCTTCTATTACAAAGCTAAATAGGCCTTTTTACTTTGAATAAACAATTAACAACAGATTGCATAGATTCTGCGGATTTAATCTATGCAATCTGTTGTTTTTATATAAGATAGGTAAACATAACTCGCGTAACACATAGTTCGCGATTATCTTCTGAACGTTCCGTTGTTCCAGCGGAACACAGTTTTCTTGCCGTCCTTTTCAAGAACTATGTCCTTGCCTTGTCGCGGAAGGCGTATAGTGTAGTTCTCTAACGAACCGAGTTTCGTGCCAAGAATCTCATCGGTAGATACAGGAATAAAAAACGGCTCGCCAAGAGTGTAGGTATAAAAGAACAGCGATGATATCGAAGTGCTGTTTTCCTCAGAGTCGCGGCCTGGCACTTCGCCATAAGTGTAGCCGTTTAAGGCAAGTCCTACGAGGTAAGTGCCGTCGGTCTTCAACCAGTAGCAGAGCGCGACCGAGGGCGACAACTCAGTCAACAGTTCAGCACTACAATATCCGTTTGCCGTATCAAAGACGCAATCAGACTCTTCGTTCTTGCCCATCAGCTGAGTCCTGACAAGTTGGTTGAACAATTCGTTGGGATATGCCTCACTAAACGAGAGCAGCAGAGTCACGAGCGACAGTTTCTTATTATTATAATCGCCGACATAAGGCACTGTTTCTGTTTTGCAATACTTCAACAATTCGCCTATTTCCAATTGATGATAAGCACAATTCTCCTCCTGAGCCGATGCCATCATCGTAGTGAATGCTAGGGCTACAATTAATAAAAGTTTCTTCATAATTATACAGTTTTGTTGGTTAGTAAACACGTTTGATACGGCAACCCGTAAACTCTTGGTTTCCAAAGTAATACAAGACGCTTAACAATGTTATTAACTTAGTCGAACAAAGTTAATAACTTTGTTGAACAATCTTATTAACTTTGTTCCCTCACTTGATACAAGTGACAAAGCAATAAGGCATTAGTTGCATACTTATCTAAAACATCTGTGCTACTCGGGCGATGCCTTTTGCAAGCACGTCAACCTCTTCTCGGGTGTTGTAAAGGGCGAAAGAAGCACGCACGGTGCCAAGTATTCCGAGGCGATCCATCAACGGCTGGGCACAATGATGCCCTGTCCGCACGGCTATTCCGAGACGGTCGAGCAGAGTGCCGAGGTCTAGATGATGAATGAATGATGGGTGCTGGGGAGTGGATGACGGTTGTTGGATGTTGAAGGAGATTACGGCATCGTGGATGTTTGCGCCCTCGTGCATTGCCGAGAGGGGCGTGCCGTAGATGTGTATGCCCTCGATATCGCCCAAACGTTGCATGGCATAGCGAGTAAGGTCTTTCTCATGTGCAGCAATAATGTCCATTCCGAGAGTCTCCAAGTAGTCGATGGCGCGTGCCAGTCCGTTGGTTGCCACATAGTCGGGAGTGCCTGCCTCGAACTTGAACGGCAGCCGCTCGAATGTAGTATGCTCAAAAGTAACACGGTCAATCATCTCGCCGCCACCCTGATACGGGGGCAACTGCTCCAGCCACCGCTCCTTTCCATAGAGCACACCGACACCCGTGGGGCCGTACATCTTATGACCTGAGAAAGCAAAGAAGTCGCAGTCCATCGCCTGCACGTCAACTTTGAAGTGCGGCGCGCTTTGTGCTCCGTCAATCATAACTGGCACATCGTGCTCATGGGCGATGCGAATGATTTCGTTAACGGGGTTAACGGTGCCCAGCACATTGCTCACATGAGCCACGCTGACGATACGAGTGCGCTCGTTGAAGAGCCGCTCATACTCGTCCATCTGCAACTGCCCGTCGTCGGTCATCGGAATGACGCGCAGACGAATGCCACGCTTCGATGCCTGCAACTGCCAAGGCACGATGTTCGAGTGGTGCTCCATAACGGAGACTATCACCTCGTCACCCTCCTTCATGAACTGCTCCGCGAAGGTTGCCGCCACTAGGTTAAGGCTCTCCGTAGTGCCGCGTGTGAAGACAATCTCCTCGGTCTTCTCCGCATTGATGAACTGCCGCACCCGCTCACGCGCCGCCTCGTGCAGGTCAGTTGCCTGCTGCGAGAGGTAATGTACGCCACGATGCACATTGGCATTCACATTGTAGTATTCCTCCACCAGCGCGTCAACCACTTGCCGCGGCTTCTGTGTCGTAGCAGCATTGTCGAGATATACTAGCGGTTTGCCATACACCTCGCGGCTCAATATCGGGAAATCGGCCCGCACCTTATTTATGTCGTACATCGTTGTTTCCTTTTGTTTTTTTCAAACATGACAGTTTTCAGCCCTCGCCACTTGGAGTGTTTCCCACGGAAGCCTGCTCACGAACTTTATTTCTTTTTTGTATTCATGTGAACCCGCTCCCAAGTGATGTCGCCATTGCGCTTCACATGGACACGTACGAGATAGTCACCAGGACCGGGATTGTTGTTCTCGCTCATGGAGTCGAGGGTCAGGTAATGAACGCCTCCAACTTCCTGCTCGTCCCACTTATGCACATGGCCGCAGAAGACAATGTTGGCTTTCCACTCGATGAACTGATTAAGCAGGAAGAACGTCTCCTCACGGGCAAACGTAGAGGCAAACTGCAGACTCGACGGACGGAAGATGTTTGTATGACTGAACACAAACGTGTTGCGGGTATAAATTCCTGACTGCTCATAATACTTGTCGTCAAGCAGTCCTGCTTCTATTAGATTTACCTGCTCCTTGCCGAGTGTACCATTGGCCGTGTCTAGGAATATGAAATGGTCATAGGTATACTTGCCATCAATCTCACCAACATATACATAAACATCATAGAATGACGAATGGAAGATGTTAGACCAGAGAGCCCATCCATTGTGAGTGATGTCATGGTTGCCCACCACAGGGAAGAAGGGATACTGTATTTGATCCAGAGTTAAATTAGCGCCAGTCTTTTCGTCCTCGTAATAGATGCTCTCACCTATTAGCGTATAGCCACCATCCTCGGCATAATCTTCCGATGCATACTTCTCAAGACTGTCGAGCAAGTTCACTTCCTTATAGTATTTCTTTGCAAATTTCAACTTATAATCATCTATGACATCTTCAAGATTGATATAGTACTCAGCCTTGGTGTCAGCGATGTCGCCCAGATGGGCATAAAGCACATCATCGTGATCGAGTCCGTTCTGCAGCATCTCTGCCATTCGGCTCGTATCATTGGTCATGTGACTGTCGGCTCCCACCAAGAAGGTGTATTCATCGCCGTCGGGAGCCGTAAGTCCGTTATAATCTCCCTTGTGTTCTTGAAAATAGATGTGTGACATCTTCACACGATCCTCCACGCCAGTGCCAGACACCAGCACACCGATGGGACTCACCTTTTCGCACGAAGCCAGCACCAATACGGCGACTGCTGCCAGCATGATATATTGAAACTTCTTCATAACTTACCACACGTATTTGATTCCTAACTTGCATGATGTCTCGTATCTGCTGGCCAACTGACTCATGGAGCCTGCAGGACGGATGTTTAACTGTCCGAAGAGTTGCATGTCCTTAGCGATGCCGGCATAGAAGTTCAGACCCCAGTTGATGTTCCAGTTCTCATAATAGAAGTCGTCGTAGTTGCGGAAGTAGAGCCCGATGTTCCAGGAGTTCCAGCGCGGACGGATATTGACACTAGTGCCAAAGGTGAAGGTCAGCGGTTCGGTGGTGCCGAAATGCAACAGATGATAGTGGATGTACGACTCACCGATGCGCAACTGGAAATAAGGCGTCTCCCAGGTAACAGAGATGTTGGCGATGGTCTCGTTTGTATCCCAGCGATTGTAGCGGTTGTACATAAGCTGACCGTCGAAATAGAAGTCCATCCAACTGACAGGCAGTCGATAGCCTCCCTTCACATCTACAGAATAGAGTTGCTTGCCAAACTGTATCTGCATGTCGCCGCCCACATGCCAGCGGTCAGTAAGATGGCGCAGATAGGAGCCTTCAAATCCGAAGAAAGCATCGCTGACCACATTACTGCCTCCCATCATGTAGCCTGACGCTTCGTTCTTGTGCTCGCCGTCATACTTATGCAGACCGCAATATGTCTGGGCCTGCATCAGCAGGACAGACATGAGCAAGAGATTAATTAATAGTAGTTTTCGCATATACATTATTTACAAAGTTTACATCCCTCGCACTTAGAGAGTTTTCCACGGAAGCGCTGCTCCACAAGATAGTGAAGGCGGTCGCGAAGAGGCACAAGTTCCACCATGTCGATTACCTCACGAATGAATGCCACCTGCAGAAGCATGCGCGCCTCCTTCTCGGTGATACCTCGCTGTCGCATATAAAAGAGTGCGGCATCGTTTAGTTGACCAACAGTAGAGCCATGAGCACATTTCACGTCATCGGCATAAATCTCAAGCATTGGCTGAGTGAACATGCGCGCCTCACGCGTAGTGGTGAGATTCTGGTTAGTCATCTGCGACGCTGTCTTCTGTGCCCCGTGAGCCACATAGACACGACCTGCAAAGGCACCTGTGGCATGTTGGTCGAGAACATATTTATATAGTTCGTTAGAAGTACAATGCTGAGCTTCGTGAACGATGAGCGTATTGTTGTCCACATGTTGCTGCTTGTCAGCAATGACACAACCGTTGCATTGACACTCGGCGCCATCGCCTGCCAATATGAGGTCTAGTTTGTTGCGTGTGATACCGTTGTGCAGCGTCAGCACATTATGCTTCACGCTGCTGTTACGGTCCTGACGCACATAAACATTGCTTATACGGACGTTCTTTGCATGCGTTTCCTCCATGCAGAAAAGGTCAACCTTGGAGTTCTCGCCAGCAAACACCTCTATGACTTGTGTGGTGAGGAAGTTGCAGTCGTCAGCGGTGTGGTCGCAGAAAAGCAACTTTACTTCAGCACATTCTTCGGCAATGACAAGGACACGGCGATTGGCCATAAAAGAAGGTGTTGAGTGCTGGGATACCGGTGTTGGGGACTTCAGAATGTTTATCACCTGAACAGCCTTACCCACAACAACATTCTTTGGCACGTAAACAAGCAGCCCGTCTTGTGCCAGCATAGTGTTCAAGGCAGTAACTCCGTCGTCGGCAGTCTTCGCCAAACGTCCGTAATATGCCTTCACTATATCTGTATTCTCTCTAAGTGAGCCTATAATCACACCATCAGGCAAAGAGACTTTGGGCAATGCTTTCTGATAGAATGCGTCGTTGACCACAAAATATAGCAGCGTTGAGAGGTTGGGAACATCGCAACGGAATGCTTCATACGGGTCAACGGGAATTTCAAAACGATTGAGATTAAGTCCATAGTCGGGTGCAAAGAGCGATGGAATGTCAGTATATTTGTACCGTTCCACCTTCTTTGTAGGAAATCCCAGACGCTTGAAGTCGCTGAACGCCTCATCGCGCACGGCATTCATCACGTCGGAAGAGTGCCCGAAAATCATCTGCCGCGCCTGCTCGTACAGTTCTATATATTGAAGACTCTCCCCCGGCCCCTCCCTGTGAGGGAGGGGAGCAGTTAGACTCTTATTAGGAATGTTATCTTTGTTCATTGAAATACTTATCAATTTCGTTTAATACGGTCTCAATGTCATTCAGGACTTCCTCATTGGAAAACCGCAACATGTGATACCCCATTCGCTCTAATTCCTCCTCACGCAACTTGTCATTTTCTTGTTGCAGTGGTTCAGAGTGGTATCCGCCATCAACCTCAATAATAAGTCCTCCATGACATGACACAAAATCAACAATGTAATCGCCAATCACGTGTTGTCTCAAGAACTTCTCTCCTGAAATGCCCTTTCTAAGACTATTCCACAATACACTCTCAGCTAAAGTAGCATTTCTACGATTTTCCCTAGCATACTCCTTCAGCAAACCATATCTGTCAGGAGAAGCTGTCTTATAACTCATTGCTTCACTATTTATCCCCTTCCCTTCAGGGAGGGGTTAGGGGAGAGTCTTTTCATTCTTCTCCTACTTCTTCCTTAATCCAGTCGTAGCCATATTCTTGAATCTGCTTTGCCAGTTCTGGTCCAGCGGTCTTTACGATGCGGCCCTTGTACAATACATGTACGAACTGTGGACGAATCATCTCAAGCAGACGGTCGTAATGGGTTATTACGATGCACGAACTCTCTGGCGTCGCCAGTTTGTTAACACCTTCTGCCACAATGCGCATTGCATCGACATCAAGACCTGAGTCAGTCTCGTCAAGGATACTCATCTTAGGTTCAAGCATCGCCATCTGGAAAATCTCATTGCGCTTCTTCTCTCCACCGCTGAAGCCTTCGTTGACACTACGGTTTGCAAGTTTTGAGTCGAGGTCAACAATCTTACGCTTTTCACGCATCATCTTCAAGAACTCAGCAGCATTCATTGGCTCTTTACCCTCGTACTTGCGTTTCTCGTTGATAGCAGCGCGCATGAAGTTGGTCATCGAAACACCAGGAATCTCCACAGGATACTGAAACGAGAGGAACAGTCCTTCATGAGCACGGTCCTCAGGTTTCATCTCCAATAGGTTCTTACCATTGAAGAAAACTTCGCCATCGGTGACCTCATATAGAGGATTACCTACGAGAACTGCCGATAGCGTGCTCTTTCCAGAGCCGTTAGGTCCCATGATAGCATGAGTCTCGCCGTCGTTAATCACGAGGTCGATGCCCCTCAATATCTCTTTCTCGCCTATTCTGGCATGCAAGTTTCTTACTTCTAACATATCATTTACCCTCTGAGTTTAGGGGATATGGTCTGAACAAGCGTTTATCAGACTATATATTACTTTATACTTTAGAGGTAGTCTGCGCCTGTTCAGACTCCCATCCCCCTATAGGGGGCAATATCATCCCACTGTTCCCTCCAATGAAACACTAAGCAACTTCTGTGCCTCAACAGCAAACTCCATTGGCAACTTATTCAGCACTTCCTTTGCATAGCCGTTTACAATAAGTCCAACGGCCTGCTCGGTAGGAATACCTCGTTGGTTGCAATAGAAGAGTTGGTCTTCCGAGATTTTGCTTGTCGTCGCCTCGTGTTCGAAGATGGCTGTTTCATTGTGAACATCCATATAAGGGAAAGTGTGCGCGCCACAGTCGCTGCCAAGCAGCAACGAGTCGCACGAGCTATAGTTGCGTGCGTTCTCAGCCGTTGATGCAGCACGCACCAATCCTCGGTAGGAGTTCTGGGAATGTCCTGCCGAGATTCCTTTTGATATGATTGTTGAACGGGTATTTCGCCCTATGTGAATCATCTTCGTTCCCGTGTCCGCTTCTTGGAAATTATTGGTCACCGCAACGCTGTAAAACTCTGCCTGCGAGTTGTCGCCACGCAGTATACATGACGGGTATTTCCACGTTATGGCCGAGCCTGTCTCCACTTGAGTCCATGAGAGTTTAGAATTCTCGCCACGCAGGTCGCCACGCTTTGTAACGAGGTTAAGCACACCACCCTTACCGTTCTCGTCACCTGGATACCAGTTCTGTACCGTTGAATACTTTACTTCAGCTCGGTCCTTAACTATTATCTCCACAATGGCGGCATGCAACTGGTTCTCATCACGCATCGGAGCAGTGCATCCCTCAAGATAAGAGACGTAACTATCATCATCAGCAACGATAAGTGTGCGTTCAAACTGTCCTGTATTACGTGCATTGATGCGGAAATAACTGCTCAGCTCCATCGGCGACCGAACGCCCTTAGGGATATAAACAAAAGAACCGTCGCTGAACACGGCACTGTTAAGGGCAGCATAGAAGTTGTCCTTATATGGCACCACAGTACCAAGATACTGGCGCACAAGGTCACCATGCTCCTTAATAGCCTCTCCTATAGAGCAGAAGATGATGCCTTTCTCACGAAGTTTCTCCTTAAATGTTGTCTTGACCGACACAGAATCCATGATGGCATCAACGGCAGTTCCGCTTAGCGCAAGGCGCTCTTCAAGCGGGATGCCCAGTTTGTCGAAGGTCTTCTCCAGTTCTGGGTCAATCTTTCCTTGCTCCCCAGAACTTTGTTTCTTTGCCGTAGGGTCAGCATAATAGGAAATCTCCTGATAGTCAATGGGCGGTATATGCACATGTCCCCATGTAGGTTGTCGCAGTGTCTGCCAGTGACGGAACGCCTTCAATCTAAACTCTAGCATCCATTCCGGTTCACCTTTCTTAGCAGAGATAAGCCGAACGACATCCTCATTGAGTCCTTTCTCTATGATTTCTGTATGTACGTCAGTGGTGAAGCCGAACTCATATTTCTGTTCGGCCACCTGACGTACAAACTCATTGTTATTACTCATTCAAAAATTGTCAATTGCCAATTATCAATTGTCAATTATTAAAGTTTCTGATCAACCTCTATCTCGGTGAATGTCTCTATGATATCACCTACTTGGATATCGTTGAAGTTCACCAGTGAGATACCGCACTCCAAGCCTGTTGCCACTTCTTTGGCATCGTCCTTGTAGCGTTTGAGGGCATCGATAGGTGCGGTGTGTATGACGATACCGTCGCGTACCACACGCGCCTTGTCCTTGTTGTGAACCTTGCCGTCGATGACAAGACCGCCGGCAACGGTGCCCACCTTGGATATCTTGAACACTTGCTTTACTTCTATCTCGCCAGTGACAATCTCTTTCTTCACCTTATCGAGCATTCCCTCCATCGTTGACTTCACTTCGTCGATGGCATCGTAGATAATGGAATAGGTGTTTATCTCCACTCCCTCACGCTCTGCCACCTTGCGAGCATCGGCAGAAGGACGCACTTGGAATCCAACGATGATCGCGTCTGAAGCACTTGCAAGCATAACGTCGTTCTCGCTTATCTGACCCACAGCCTTGTTGATGACATTCACCTGAACCTTCTCCGTAGAGAGTTTAATGAACGAGTCAGAAAGTGCCTCGATAGAACCGTCGGTGTCACCCTTAACGATGATGTTAAGTTCATGGAACTCGCCAAGAGCGATACGGTGAGAGATGTCGTCGAGACCGAGAGTCTTCGTCGTACGCAAGCTTTGCTCACGTTGCAACTGGGTTCGCTTATTGGTAATCTCACGTGCCTCCTGCTCAGAACCCATCACATGGAACGAGTCACCAGCAGTAGGCGCTCCGTTGAGTCCGAGGATTATAGCTGGTTCTGCAGGTCCTGCGCTCTCAATGCGCTGGTTACGCTCGTTGAACATAGCCTTGATGCGTCCATAAGACGTTCCGGCAAGAACAACGTCGCCAACCTTCAGCGTACCATTTGACACAAGCACGGTACTGACATAACCACGTCCCTTATCAAGAGAAGACTCAATGATAGAACCCGTGGCATTGCGGTTAGGATTAGCCTTCAGGTCGAGCATCTCGGCTTCGAGAAGCACCTTCTCAAGCAGTTCGTCTACGCCCAAGCCTTTCTTTGCAGAAATCTCTTGGCACTGGTACTTACCGCCCCACTCCTCCACAAGTAGGTTCATATTAGCGAGGTCCTCACGTATCTTGTCGGGATTTGCACCTGGCTTGTCTATTTTGTTGATGGCGAACACCATCGGAACATTAGCTGCCTGAGCATGAGCGATAGCCTCCTTGGTGGTAGGCATCACCGAGTCGTCGGCAGCAATGATGATGATTGCGATATCTGTTACTTGAGCACCACGGGCACGCATAGCAGTGAACGCCTCATGACCTGGGGTGTCAAGGAATGTTATCTTGCGTCCGTCGGAGAGTGTCACGTTGTAAGCACCGATGTGCTGTGTTATACCTCCTGCCTCACCAGCGATAACGTTGGTATTGCGGATATGATCGAGCAGAGAGGTCTTACCATGATCAACGTGTCCCATCACCGTAACGATAGGAGCGCGTGAAACGAGATCGTTCTCATCATCCTCCTCTTCGGTAATTGCTTCCTGCACCTCTGCGCTGACATACTCTGTCTTGAAACCGAACTCATCGGCAACGATGTTTATCGTCTCTGCATCAAGGCGCTGGTTGATACTTACCATGATACCGATGGACATACAGGTTCCGATTACCTGATTAACGCCCACATTCATCATGTTAGCAAGTTCACTAACGGTAACAAACTCCGTAAGTTTCAGCACTTTGCTCTCTGCCAGTGCCTCAGCCTCCTGTGCATCCATCTTTTCATGCACAGCCTCGCGCTTCTCCTTACGATACTTGGCGCCTTTCTTGTTCTGAGTCTTTGATGTAAGGCGTGCCAACGTCTCTTTTACCTGACGTGCTACGTCTTCCTCGTTAACCTCAAGAGGTTTCTGCGGACGATTCTTCTTCTTTTTCTTGCCGCCACCTTGCTGACCACCCTTCTGACCACCGTTTGGTTGCTGAGATGCCTGGCGACCTGCTGCCTCTATGTCAACGCGCTCCTTTGTGATGCGCTGGCGCTTTTTCTTCTCACCATTCTGAGGTTTCTGCTGTGCAGCCTTTTCCTCACGCTCACGACGCTTCTCCTCCTTAGACTTCTTCTTTGGACGAGTGCTTTGGTTCAGTTCGTCGAGGTTGATAGAGCCAAGCACCTTCACCTTCGGCGCGAGTTTCTTCTCGCTCTTAAGTGTGAACACGCTGTTTTCTTCTTTATCATCCTTTTCCGGCTGCGATTGCTCTATCGGCAGTTCAGCCTCTTGAGACTTCTCCTCAACAGGTTTTGGCTGCTCTTCCTTCACTGGTTTTGGCTGAGATTCTTCCTTTGGCTGCGGTTTCTCATCCTTCTTTTCTTCTACCACCGGCTTTGTTTGTTCCTCTGCCTTGGTCTCCGAAACAGGCTTTTCTGCCTTCACCTCGGGTTTCTCCACAGGTTTCTTCGCCTCTGTTTCAACCTCTTTCTTCTCTTCAATAGGCTTTGCCTCCTCCTTTTTAGGAGCAGGCTTGCCAATACTCTCAAGGTCAATCTTTCCGAGAGGCGTGAATTTCTGTTGTGGAGCAGTCTCCACCTTAGTCTCAACGCGCTGCTCAGTCTTTTTCTTTTCCTTGTCTTTTACCTTCTTCGTGAACAGTTTGTTAGCGTCAACTTTCACTTCCTTGTCTTTCTTGAACGCCTCAATGAGCGCATCATACTGCGCATCGTTGAGCTTGAAACTCGGTTCTGCCTTCACTTCGCCGAGATTCGAGCGTTTCTCAAGGAATTCAACTGCCGTCTGAAGTCCTATGTTTAATTCTCTAATTACCTTATTTAATCTTACACTCATAAAAAACAATTGAGTCACTCCTTCTTATTGTCTTCTTTACTCTTAGTCACACATAACCCTTTCGTGGTCATTTCTATAGAGGGTATGGCAAAACGAGTACAACTGACCGCTCGTGCCACTAATAATCCTAACTCCTAACTTTAATTACTGCTCAAACTCTGCTTTCAGGATGCGGATGACGTTGTCAACAGTCTCTTCCTCGAGATCGGCTTTCTCGATGAGCATCTCACGAGGAGCGTTGATGACGGCCTTAGCAGTATCGAGACCGATGCCCTTGATGGCGTCGATAACCCACTGGTCAATCTCGTCAGAGAACTCGTCCAGATAGATATCCTCGTCTGCTTCGTTCTCATCAACCTCACGGAAGACATCAATGGTGAAACCTGTAAGCATTGAAGCAAGTTTGATGTTCAGACCGCCACGACCAATAGCGAGCGAAACCTCTTCTGGTTTCAGATACACCTCTGCCTTGTGGTTTTCCTCGTCAACATTAAGGCTCGACACCTTTGCTGGACTCAACGCGCGCTGGATAAACAACTTGGTGTTAGCGGTATAGTTTATGACATCAATGTTCTCATTGCAGAGTTCACGAACGATGCCGCGAACACGACCTCCATTTACACCCACACAAGCACCAACTGGGTCGATGCGCTCGTCATAACTCTCAACTGCAATCTTAGCCCTCTCACCCGGCATGCGTGCCACACGCTGAATGGTTATGAGGCCATCAGCAATCTCTGGCACCTCGGCCTCAAGCAGGCGCTCAAGGAACACCGGACTTGTACGGCTCAGAATAATCTTAGGATTGTTGTTCTCGTTGTCAACGCGAAGGATAACGGCACGCAAGGTCTCGCCTTTGCGATACTGGTCTTTCTGTATCTGCTCACTCTTAGGCAGAACCAGTTCGTTGTTCTCGTCATCAACGAGTAGCACCTCGCGCTTCCACACCTGATAAACCTCGGCGCTGATAACCTGACCCACGCGATCCTTATACTTGTTGTAGAGAGAGTCGTGCTCCAGCTCAAGAATCTTAGATGCAAGAGTCTGGCGCAGGTTAAGTATTGCACGGCGACCGAACTTGGCGAAGTCAACACGCTCTGACACGTCCTCACCCACCTCGTAATCGTCTTCAATCTTGCGTGCCTCGCTAAGAGAGATTTCCTTGTTCTCATCTTCAACCTCGCCGTCAGCCACAACAACACGGTTGCGATAAATCTCGAAGTCGCCCTTGTCTGGGTTTACGATGACGTCGAAATTCTCGTCAGAACCAAAAATCTTTGCTATCACATTGCGGAAGCTCTCTTCGAGCACGCTCACAAGAGTAGTACGGTCGATATGTTTCGACTCGTAGAACTCTCTAAAGGTATCGACCATGCTTATGGTCTCATTTTTTGTTGCCATTTTATGTATTATTTTTGTTTATATTCGCTTAACAAGCAGACCCTTAGAACTTGATGAGATACTTGCAATATTTCACCTCGTCCATGTTGTAGTCGTGGTCAATGTCCTGCATCTCAGGACGTTTCTTGCCCTTCACCTTCTCCTGAACGCTGACGGTGAAGTTGCGACCGTCAACAGCCTTCAGTACTCCCTTCACTTTCTTTCCGTCGGCTCCGAGCACCTCAACATCCTTGCCGATGAAGTTAAGATACTGCTGCTCCACCTTGAAAGGCTGGCCCAGTCCTGCCGAACCTACCTCCAGTTCATAGTCCTCGTCATCACGACTGAGATGCTCCTCTATGAAACGGCTCAGTTCCACACAGTCCTCAATCCACACACCGTCGGCATGGTCAATCTCAACAACAATCTTGTCGTCTGCATTCACTTCAATGTCAACGAGGAAATATTCCTTTCCTTCGAGCCACTGGTTAACTAATTCTTTTACAATGTTTTTGTCAATCATACAATAACTTTAAATAAAAATGTGGAACTCTTGCGAGTCCCACATTCCTCTGAACGGGTGCAAAGGTACTAACTTTTCCCCAACTGTGCAAATATTTCACACATTTCCTTACATTATTTATGCTTTTCCCTGCCTTAAATAAGATATAACAAGAGCCTTAAAGCCTTAACGAACATAATATGACTGCCTTTATTGTCAGTTTTTATGCCTTTAAAATATAGGTATTTATATATTATACCCCATCGGCCAATAAGCGCGTTAGAATTTTGCGGAGAATTTCAAAAAAGACCTCACCACCTCACGTTTTTCGATTTCCTTTATTTTTATGAAATCGTATTGCTACTAGTATATGGATGAGTAGCGAAAGATATATCATTGAGATATACAAGACATGTCTTCTGAGAAGCCAGTTATATATCATTTGCCCCGTCACCATAGGTAAGTGAGCATCGCAAAAGACTCCCCTTCGCCAAAAAGATAGCGGAGCACTTCCTCATTGGAGTGCCCCGCCATCATTAAATATCATTGGATAACTAGAAAAAATGTTTCGTGTCTATTCTATGTGTTTTTTCTCGTTTTCCCATATACTCTTGAATTCAACATACCTGATGCCGTCGGTACCATCCTCATCTTCCTCTACCTCATCGAATGGGTTCTCTTTGGCTTCGGTATAAGCGCCATCATTCGACTGATTGGCACCTGCACCCCAGTCATCCGCTGTTAACTGCTCACCAAGGTTGAGGACAACAATTTCAGTTGTCGGATTTTTATACTCTTTCTTCATGATGTGGTCCTCCTTTATTTTACGGTTATCTTTGTATTGTTAACGATATAGATACCTGCGGGCAGGTTCACAGTGGTCGTGCTGCCGGCTTTGACACTGACATTGCGCAGAGTCAAGCCATTGATGGTGCGGATAGTGAACTTCTGGTCGGCAGTGGTCGTGATGGTGATGAAGCCCTTGCCAGAGCGAATCATCATATCTGCCTTCGTGCCCAGTTCGTCCAAACCAGTGGTGAATCCTGCGCTCTCCATATCGTCGAGGTCGTAAGAGATATAGAAGCCGTTCATCAACTTCGCTCCCGAGGGAGCAGATGTACTGTAGGTATAGACACCTCTGAACGGATAACTCATGAGGTAACGCTGTGTTCCAGGATAGAGAGTGTGCAAGTCAACGTACTTGTTCTTCGAGAAGTAGAACACATCCTCCGACACGGCGCGGTCGAACTTACCACCAGAATAGGAAGCGTAATTCGTGAAGTAATAATTCACATCTTTATATTTGGCCTGTGCCGTTTCTCCCTTAATGAATGAACCGGAGAAGACAGACTCTGTGACTAGCTCTGGCGTCTTCACGATAGATGAACCCTTCTGTGTGGCGATAAACGAAATCTTATTGCCGTTGGACACTGACTCATCGATTCTTTCCACCTTAATCACATAGGGCTTGTTAGCCACGGAAACTGACGTTGTCAGCGGTTTGAAGTAAGCAGTACCGTAGTTCACGCTGCTGCTTCCTTCGGTAGCCATCTGAGCATTGGTTTCCATCGAGCTTACATAGAACGAACATTTTCCATCGTCATTAGTGTGCAAGCCATTCTCCAGCGCGAGCGTGAATGGCAACATTACGGTGGCGTTCACGGCCTGTCCATATTCAGGACGTGTCAGTAGTCGAGTGTAAGTAGCTCTATTCGCAGCATCCACCGTGATGGTGTATGGTGTGTAGAACGGCTGCTTGTCGGTCAGTATGATATCCTTACCAGCGCGGAAAGCACCAGAGGTAGTCATGTAGGCGACATTGTCAAGCGTCGATGTCGTGTTCTTAGGCAAGAAGACAAGGGCGTTGGCAGGAAGTTCAGCCTTCAGGTCTTCAAGTTTTTTCACCACAGAGTTCTGACTACTGTTGAGCATGGCCTTAAGCGGTGTGCCATCCACATAGAGAATCTGCTTCATAGATGATGCTGTCTCCTTTGCGGTATTATTAATGTCTGCCATGATGGCGTCGAGAATCTCCTGATACGTCAGATAACTCTCCATCTTTACAACCTTTCCGTCAACGACTTCTGTGTCAGAAGTGTCAAGTGTCAGTCCCCACATGCTGTCTTCAGCATCTGTACCATCTTTGTCATAAAGGGAAGCATCGTAGATCCTCGTCCACGTGAAATCAGGTGTGAAGGTCTTTGCCCTCAGTTCAATGTCCATACGATAGAAGGCGTAGTAGCGATGCTGCAATGCCGTAGTTGGAGCGATGTTGTAACGCGTCTCGTCGGCAGTGAACACATAGAAGATACCTGTATTTTGGTAGCCTAATGTAGGGTCAGCCATCAACTGACATGTTATAAATGATCCTGTCTCTGAAGAATGGTCGGGATCATCTGAACCGAGATAGTCGGTTACTGTAAAAGGTGTCTCTATCAAGTACCTCGCCCCTGAGGTACTACTACCAGAGGATTCGATGTCTTCAGCATTGTTGAACTTGAAGCGAATGTTTCCGGCCGTAGAGGTGAAAACTTTATCCAAATAATTGGAATTGGGGCTATAGTTCGTGTCGTATAGACCATTGTTTACGGGAACTCCATCAATGCCAGGATCCTGATTACCACTTACAGGCAAGAAATAATCGGAGGTCACAAAGCTATAGCGTGCCGTTCCGTTTGTCTGGTCTGGCGTGCCTGTATAATAGGTGTTGTCACCGTAATGGCTATACAAGTTAGAGAATGTGAATGTCAGCAAGTCATCAGAATAATCTGAAGGCACATAGAAGATGAATTTTCCTCCACTCACCGAGAAGTCGCTCGCAGTGAACGGCTGCGACAGTTCCAAGGTTGGTTTATTCGTTTGTGGATTAATAGCATCGTGGCAGACGACATCCATCTTGTCGATATACGGATTCAGCGCCTCCAGCTTCAGTGTTACATTCACCAATGCCTGTGTGCCATCAGCAAGGTTAGAGATTCTGAATTTTACGGCATCGTTGTTCAATCCTGTCAGCTCGTATACGTCAGCGTCAGCAGCGCTATTCACAGTGACGGTCTCTACTGGCGTGTTAGGATCGGTTCCGAATATCTCCAACTTATAAGCGCCCGGCGTGAAAGACGGAATGGTGATGTTATGAGATCCGGTGGAAGAAGCCGTTGCTATGTCATTACTACTAGTACTGTAGTCTCTTGTTACATAGCCTCTTAAATGATAGGTGGAGCCTTCTTGACCTCTGCGATAGTGCAGATAATAATAATTGCCACCGTCACTATAATAATAGACCCTATTATTGTTGTCTACTTTCAGGTTCCAAGTGGCCTCGTGGCCTGAAGCACTGGAACTGAGCGAGATGATTCGCTCATCACCTTCACCAAAGCATGCCAGATAGCGTTTGTACTCGGTGCCTGTATAGAGATTTCCGAACTCATCTACCTGCCATACAAAGGCATTGTTTTCATCGGTTTGAACAAAATCCAGATTATCATTCAAGTAATGATTCTGGTTATTATATCTCACACGAACCCGATATCCGTTGGATATTGATTTGGTTCCACCTACTGTTGCTGTTCCCCATTTATAATCAAATGTGGCGCCAACTATTCTGTATCCAATAGGAGCTTCCGCGCCAGATACGGTATGTATGGTTGTTGGTGGTTCTATAAAATAGGTATCATTGCCAAAGGCATAAGCACCCTTTCCATCTACCTCTACAGGAAAGATATGCTTATTCGTGGCAATACCTTCAGTAGGCTTGCCTCCCGAAATAGCATCTGCCTGATACAACCAGTTGTATGCGATGAGGTCACGCACGTTGGTATAATCATAACGCCAAACGTTGAGTGTGTTATTCCACGTAACGGCACCGATGTCCATCTTACTAGTTGAGAAAGGAGATTGAAGAACGCTGACTGCCTCTCCCGATTCAACGGGCAACACATCTGCAGCGAATGTACCCTGCGCCGTGAAATAAATCTCAAAAGACTTGATGGAAACAGCATACTGTTCAGAAGCTCGTGCGAAGAAGAAATGAAGTTGATTGGTCATGTCTGTTGCCGAATTACTCGTGCGCTCAATGACAAATTCCTTGTTTCTGTTCTCATCATTATTGTTACGCATCACCGTGCTGCCATCAGAAGCCGTAGCAGTGGCGATAGCATCAGGGCAATTCAATTGAGTAGAGTGAGTGTTGCTACCATACGGAGAACCATTACTCCATGCAGGTGTCTCATAGAAGCTCATTTGGTCATCACTTCCAATAGCCCAAATATTCCTACCTGGATGAAGCTGGACGTTACCAGTTATGTTAGGTTGCAGTACGAGTCTGTAACTGGTAATTCGATAACCCTTCGGTAGTGATACCACCATGAAGGTCTGCGTCTGACCGGCTCCGATAATCAGTCGTTCCTCTCCGTTAATAGTCATTTTGTCGATAGCACAGGAAGGGTCTTGCAACTCTCCTGCAGAGGTAAGGTTAGCAATATCCGATGTAGTCATCACCAGCTGCAACTGTTCATGCATCCACATGGAACCCATACCTCTTTGAATACCAGAGTCGTCGACATTACCACCAGCCTGACCGGTAATAATACTGCCGTTGTTCGGGCCTATGGTCACATTCTGTGCCGTAGCCCATTGTGCACTCACTAGCCCTAGAAAAGTGAGTACAATTAGTAATAGTTTTTTTCGTTTCATATAATATCAGATTACTATTTATAATTTACAACATATAAAAATCGCTTATTAGTTTCCAAATGGCGACGCGAAGATAATAAAATATAAGTATATAGTAAAACGGAATTATATGGTATGTGTAAAAAAACACGCAAAACAGGTGTGCAAAAACTCGTAATTAAAGGTTATTTTACAGTATTCAAGAACACACAAACAGGAGTGAAGTACAAAAAACGTGTATAAAAACATTAAAAAAAATGACAATTTCGTTGACAATTCAATTATTTTTACTAATTTTGTAAGCAGATTTATCTTCAACATACAAAAACAGTAAAAAAACTATGACTATCGGAGAGTTCCAGTTTTGCGCCTCTGCTATAATGGGGTTGCTTTCTGCCTCGTTGGTAATAGCCTCTAGATACACTAACAAAGCTGGCAAAATATACAACAAGTCCCTGTGGATTCTTACCACAGGAACAATATTGCTTACCGTACATTTCGGTCTGCAGTATTATTTCAAATTCAGGTCCAACGGACAAATGGAGGAGTGTGTGTTTCTTAATATTCTCCTCGTGCAACCTGCTGCATGGTTTATAAGTCTTTCGGTTCTCTACTTGTTGCGCAACGGGCATGTTCATCGTTGGGAATATTTTACTGGATTACTCTTTTATATTGTGTCATTAGCTGTAATTCTTGCAAGTTACTTGTCCAACGAGAAGTTGCTCAGTCTTCACCATTCAGAAATCGCGGCTTCTGCCATATACGGATCGATGCTTCTATTCCTCTACTTACAGGAATTCAACTTGATAAGGCATCTCAACATGATCTTAGACAACTTTTATGACAGTCGTAGCAAAGAAATGACCAGGTGGATAAAAAACTCCGTGTCTCTACTCGCGATACTTGCTCTTTTCTCTCCCATTTTCATCTTTATGGAAAATAAAATATTACTTACGAGCTTCGCTTTCCTAATACTTTTTTTCGTTTTCTACTACGCGTTCAACTTCATATGCTTCGGAATAAGCGAGAACGCCAGCATGTTATCTCGCGCCAGCGAAGATGAAGAGAAAGAAGAAATCATACTGCCAACTAAAATTAAAGACAATAGCAAGAAAAGCCTCCAGCGAGTAGAACTGGCCATAAAGAAATGGATGCTGGATAGAGGGCACATGAAAACCGGCATCACCATTCAGGATGCTGTCGACGAAATGGGTATTCCTCGTTATTTGCTCGTGCAATGGATAAAGAACACCGAATACGAGGTGTTCAGCAAATGGATTGCCCATCTGCGCGTGGAAGAGGCAAAGCAGCTAATGACCGCACACCCAGACTATTCCAACGAAGCCGTTGCCAAAGAGTGCGGATTCAGTTCACGCTCGTATTTTCAAAAGGTATTCAGAGACCTGACAGGAATGACTCCAAGGGAATTCCAATCCCAATGCAATAAAAACGCAACGTCATAAGTGTCCTTTGAGCGTGCAAAAGGACCTTTTTCGCCTCCTCAAAGGGCATCTTTCGCGATGTCACTTGTATACAAATGAGAAACAAGCGGCACCTTATGCATTTGACGGATGCACAAGACGCCACTTGTTTTTCTTATGAAATACGCGTGCTATTCTTTCTTTCGCAGTATCGAACTGTATCTTTCGCCATCGCGAAGCAAGGCTACAGCTTCGGCAAACTGTTTGTCGGTACGCAGAGAATTCTCAATGGCACCCGACTGGAAATAGTATGCTGCCACGATGTCGCTGTTCATGAGGTTCTTCAGCGTTCGCTTGCTACGGTCGAGGTCACGCCCGAGATCATGCTTCAGTTTCGCCTCAAGAGCGTCGAACTCTGCCTTTGCTCCTTCGTAATAGCCCTCAAACTCAGCGAGTTTCTTCAGAGAGGCCAGCGCTTTCTCTGTCTCGGGGTCATACGTAAAGCCGCTTGCTATGACACGCTGCTTGAACTCCTCGTAATCGCTATCGCTAAGGTCGAACTCGCTTGCGGGTGCAATGGTCGGGTGCTTGGCGATGTAATCCATCACATACTCGAACATCACCTCGGTGGTGTCACGTCCTGTTACACCGAGATAATAGGCGATGTTAGGCAGCGAGTCAGGCTTTACCTCAACATCAGGCTTGATGCCACCGCCGTCACGAACTTCTCTTCCGCCAGCAGTATAGAACACCTTGGTCAACGAGTCAGGAATATGCTCGGTGTAACCTCCGTGCGAGTGTTTGTAGTTTATTGCCTGGATGCAGCGCCCGCTGGGGATGAAGTACTTGCCGGTGGTGAGTTTGAGATTTGCGTTATACGGCAAGTCGAGCGGTGTCTGCACAAGTCCCTTGCCGTAAGTGCGTGTTCCGATAATCACAGCACGGTCGAGGTCCTGCAGCGAACCAGCAGTAATCTCACTTGCCGATGCTGTGTCGCCGTTTACGAGCACTACAATCGGCATGTCGGTATCTATCGGTTCCTTCGTTGTCTTATACTCACGGTTGGCTCGGTTCAGTTTCCCCTTCGTTGTCACCAGCGTAAGGTTGTTGGCCACGAACATGTTCACTATCTGCACAGCCTCGTCGAGCGAGCCGCCGCCGTTGCCACGAAGGTCGAGAATAAGACCTTTCACGCCCTTTTCCTTCAGGTCGACGAAAGCACGGCGCATCTCCTTTGAACAGTTTTCCGTGAAGGAGTTGAGGTTAATGTAGCCATAGTTACCCTCCACCACCCCATAGAACGGGATGGCCGGCATTTGTATCGCGCGGCGCGTAATCTTCTTTGTCACAGGCTTACTTGTACCTCTCTGTATCTTCAGGGCAAAAGTGGTGCCGGCATCTCCACGCAGATGATTGCTGACATACGACACATCCTTGTCCACCATCGTCGAGTCGTCGATGCTCAATATAATGTCGCCCTTCTTCAGTCCTGCCTCTGCAGCTGGTGTGTTGGCATAAGGCTCGTCAACCACCACACGCTTCAGTTTCGCGTTATAGCGTATCAGAGCACCTATTCCCGCATATTTCCCTGTTATCATCATCTTCAGGTCCTTTACGTCAGACGCAGGGTAATAAACGGTATAGGGGTCAAGCGAACGCAGCATGGCATTTATTCCGGTGCCAACCACTTCGTCGGCATTCAGCGTGTCCACATACATCATGTCGAGGTTGCGGTAGATGGCATTGAAAATGTCAATGTTCTTTGCCACATTGAAGTTGTGGTCACGGTCCTGCTGGGCAAGGCAAACGCCCGAGAAAAGCAGCGCCGAAACCATCACAAAGCCCCTCATGGCGAGGGAAAGTCTTGATATGTTCATCTTCATAAGTGTGAAATGTCGTGTATCATTATTAAACATGTTCATCGAACGCATCTCGCATTCTGCCTGCAAAGTTACGAAAAGTCGAGAGCAGAACAAAAGAAATGTGTTTCTTTTTTATGCCGAGACGCAGAATTCGAGCTTTGCTCGCTTGGCTAGTCCAAGAAGTTCGCCAAGCCGTTGGCAAAGTTACGGAAAAACGAGGGAAGAACAAAACAAACTGTTTGTTTTTTATTCCGAGTGGAGTATGTTCGCTATCATAAAGATGGCAAAGGCACATTATTATAATATGAAACACTCCTTTTTCTCGCCATTTTTTATTCTTTTTGAAGTCACAAGTAAAAAAACGGCAAAAAAATTTGCACGTTTCCAAAAAACTTTCTACCTTTGCACCCGCATTCAAAACAAATGCATCATTGCTTCAGTAGCTCAGTTGGTTAGAGCACCTGACTGTTAATCAGGGGGTCGTTGGTTCAAGCCCATCCTGGAGCGCAAAGAAATTAAGGAGTTAGACTTATCTAACTCCTTTTTCTTTTATACATAGACCAAATTTAAAGTTATATGAGCGGATTCTATACTCTTATATTGCTTGTGCTAAGCAACGTGTTTATGACTCTGGCTTGGTATGGACACTTGAAGTTGCAGCAGGCAGGGGTGACCAACCACTGGCCTTTGATGTGCGTGATTGCATTCTCTTGGGCCATTGCTTTCTTTGAGTATTGCTGTCAGGTACCTGCCAACCGCATCGGCTTTGATGGCAACGGCGGTCCCTTCTCACTCGTTCAGTTGAAGGTGATACAAGAATGTGTGTCGCTGGTAGTGTTTGCCATCGTCGCCCATGTGCTGTTTCAGAATCAGGGACTTCATTGGAACCATGCTGTTGCGTTCCTTTTCCTCATCGGTGCTGTGTATTTTGTTTTCATGAAATAAACCGATTATGAGGAAAGCGAGTCGCCAAATGGATGCCGCCTTCGCAATGGAGGTTTTCGATAAGGCACCCTACGTCACAGTAAGCATGACGCGCGAGGACGGACAACCTTATGGTCTGCCTCTCTCACTAGTACGCACCGATGAAAAAACCTTTTATTTCCATTGCGCTATGGAAGGTGAGAAACTCGACTGCATAGCACACAACCCCGCTGTGTTTCTTTCTGCCGTTACTCGATGCGCGCCCACCGTTGGCCCTAAGGACGGTAGTTTCACGTTGCAGTATAAGTCAGCTACGGCTATAGGTAAGGCTGAAATAGTGACCAACAAGGAAGAGAAGATTGAAGCGCTGCGTGCCATCTGCCAGCGTTTCCTGCCAAAGCACATGGACGCTTTCGACGATGCCATCAGTCGAAGCATTGAGCGGACGGCGGTGGTGCGCATCACTCTTACCGAACCTCCCGTCGGTAAACGCAAGCAATATGACAAGAACGGGGATGAAATGACATGGGGAAGAATGGAGTAAGACAGATATTATGAATGCATTTGAAGAAAAGCTGCAGCAGGACCTTCATCAATACCTGCTGTCTATGAATGAAGTGGACAACCACATGCCCGAATGTCCCGACGTGGAAGAGCGTTGGGAACAAATAGCACAGACATATTTGCCCGACGGAATACGTGAGTTCAACGACTATCCCACGGCATCGCTGGGATGGATGATGTATATCGGTATGGCGGTTGCTAAATATTGGGATGCCGAACTGCTGACAGCAGATGCTAATAACCGAGCCTTGACAGACAATATCTATGCTTACATGAGGGACAAGCGCGGTTATGACCACATGGACGAGTACATCCGCGAAGAAGTGCTATTGCTGAAAGGCAACGACTATACGGCACTTGAAAAGCTCACCGGCGAGTGTGCCTCGCGTGTGTATAACATTCTGCGCCACCAGAACATAGAACCGGGAAGCAAAGAGGCATTTCGCGCATACGTTGCATGTCTGCATCAACTTTACCTGATGGGAATGGCGGTGCAACTGAAACGCATGGGCTATCACATGGAGAAAATGAGCTGAAAACGTAGGAGCATCATGAGCACGCTGCATTTCATCATCATCTATCTCGCTATTGTCAACATTACAGCCTTCGTCATGTATGGCATCGACAAGTGGCGTGCCGTGAGCAACCGCACCTCTCAAGGACACCGTAAGAGTAAAAAGAAACAAAAGAGACGCATCCCCGAAAGCACGCTGCTGGGCATTGCCATCATCGGAGGCAGCATCGGCGCACTAGCAGGAATGCAGATATGGCACCACAAGACACTTCACAAGAAGTTCAGGTATGGCATTCCGTTCATCATCATCGCACAAGTGGCGATAGTGACGTTCATATTATATAACTCAAGTTTCGCATGTTAAAGTAGATATAGGAAGATAAATGGAGATAGTCGTCTGACGGCGACGGGAGATAGAGGACATCACTCTGTCTCAATTATCATGCAGCAAGACTATTGTCATCTAACTCCCTCTATCTGCTTTTAACTCCCTCTATCTACAGAGCAAGCGAGGCTTGCGAAAGTTATATTATATAAGCAGTAAAGGGGTTTCCTGTTCTCACTCAAAAGTCTTTGCAACAAGTTTCAGACTGTCAATAATCTGAATATGCTGCGGGCAGTGCTCCTCACATTGTCCACACTCGATGCAATCGCTTGCCTTTCCATGAGTCTTGTTCAACACGCCATAATATACAGACGTGTTATTCCACTGCTCCTTGCGTCCAAACTGGTACAAGGTGTTATAGATATTAAAATATTCCGGGATGCAAATCTCCATCGGGCAACCGTCAGTACAATAGTGACAAGCCGTGCAAGGGATGGCTATCGAACGCTTAATTATCTGCGCCGCTTGTTCCACACACATCTGCTCCTCGCGGTCGAGAGGATTGAAATCCTGCATGAAACCGGTGTTGTCCTCCACCTGCTCCATCGTGCTCATTCCGCTAAGTACGGTAAGCACGTTGGGCAACGATGCCACATAACGGATTGCCCATGATGCTGGGCTAGCATCGGGATTGTATCCCTTGAACAACTCCTCCACTCCTGTGGGCACCTTGGCAAGCGAACCGCCCTTTACAGGCTCCATCACGATGACTGGCTTGCCGTATTTCGTGCAGAGATTGTAGCACGTTTCCGACTCCACCGTAGGACTGTCCCAGTCGAGATAATTTATCTGCAACTGCACATACTCCACCTCGGGATGCTCCTTCAGCAACTGTTCCAGCAGTTTAGAGTCGTCATGAAACGAGAACCCTATGTGACGTATCTTGCCTTCTG
The DNA here is from genome assembly GCA_900315095.1 of uncultured Prevotellaceae bacterium. Classification (GTDB taxonomy): domain Bacteria; phylum Bacteroidota; class Bacteroidia; order Bacteroidales; family Bacteroidaceae; genus Prevotella. The sequence continues at coordinate 72,118 of OMXS01000005.1, forward strand.
CTTTTTTTCGTGCTATGAATCCCCATCCGTCGACGCGGTCCATCGTCTTGACGTATTCATGATTCAGCGCATGCAGCCAGTAGTAGTCGAAATAGTCAACGCCGCATTTCTCCAGTTGTTCGTTGAAGATGCGCTCAAGGTCGTCTTCCTTCGACACGTCCCAGCACGGCATTTTATCAGTCACGGTGAATCGTTCCCGTGGATAACGCTTAGCCACTGCTTCGCGGAACGCAATCTCGCTCTTGCCTCCATGATAAGGATATGCGGTATCGAAATAGGTGAAACCGCGCTCCATATACATGTCCACCATACGCTTAACCTCCTCGATGTCGATGCTCGACTGGTCGTTGGGGTTCTTCAACGGCAGGCGCATCAGTCCAAATCCTAATTTTCTCATTTCTTCAATAGATATTTAATGAAGAGATAACCGCCGAAAACCTGTAGCAGCATGCCTGGGATGCCGATGCGGAAGTCCTGGAAACCAAGAGAGAGCGAACCAAGCATTGCCGACTCTATGAGTGAGCCTACAACCTGATAAAGTAACACCACCGCCAGCAGCAGCGCGATACTTACCTTCTTCTGCTTGTGTGCTATATAAGCGGCAGCAAGTGCCAGTAAAACAGACTTCACCATGATGCCTGGAAGAACGGCAGCGGCAGGCATTCCGAACAATGCGGAATTGGCCAGCGGTGATAGTATTGCCGTCAAAAGACCGACTTGCCATCCGTACTTATATGCTCCGATGAGTGTGAAGAAATAGATGGGTAAAAGCATAAATCCACCCTGCGGAATGAGGTGGCACAATTGTGGCAGAAGAATGTTGCCCGCAACGAATAGCACTGCATAAAGCAACGAACGGCTTTCACGTAACGAAAGCGAGTAAAGATTTACAGTAGTGTTCATATTTGTAATTTTGATTTTTAGGAGTTAATATAAAGACAGGAGGAAATAGATGGAGACAAAGGACAAACAGAGTCAGCGCCTGCTGTTCCTCATTTCCTCGAAGTGCTGGCGCAACATAGTCTCCACCTCTTGTGCGGTCTCTGCTTCAAGCACTATGCTCTCCAGCGGGCAGCGTTTGTCGCCTTCGGGAATTACGACGCGGTCAACCGTCTCGCCACAGTTGTATTTTATCCCTGCCTTGTCGAGCAGCGGAATTGCCAAACAGCTCATAACATCAGCATACACCTCTGTCACGCCACCTTGCACCAGCAGTCCTGCCGACGCCTTGCCCACCACCTTGTCGGCAACCGATGCGCCACGCAGCCGTTGCGGTTCGTTGTCAAGCAGCCACACGAGGTCGCGCACACCCTTCTTGTTGTATGTGGTCACCTCACCGCTTTCCGAACTCACTACAAGCGAGCATTGTTCATCATGCAGAATTTCAACTAACCGCTTCATAGAAAACATGCTGCAAAGATAATGTTTTTTTTGAAATGAAAAACAAAAATATGATTTAAATCATGGAGTTTTGTGAAATTAAATGTTATTACTTCGATTATGATGATTATTCCGAAATTGTTCATAATTTTGCACCCGCTTATATATAATGTGTAGTCACATGTCCGACAATTCACTAAAACAACAGCTTAGAACACTCACAATTCCTGTATTCATAGAGATGGCCCTTGTCATGATGATGGGAGCCGTGGATACCGTTATGCTGAGTCGTTACAGCGACAACAGCGTTGCAGCAGTCGGACTTGACAACCAGCTCATCTCGCTGGTGTTCCTTGTATATCAGTTCTTTTCTATGGGTGCTGCCATTCTTTGCGCCCAATACATTGGTGCAGGACTGTGCAAGCGCCTTGTTCAAGTCGTGGGCATGGCACTGGTAGTGAACCTCTTGCTCGGTCTTGTGGTCAGTGCGTTGCTTTATTTCAATGCCGAAGCACTACTTAAACTTATGGGATTACGTCCCGAACTGATGGATGACGGACTCGTTTATCTGAAACTTACGGGCGCATTGTCGTTCTTCCAGGCTCTGTCGCTTACTTTTTCTGCCTCTCTCCGCAGTGCCGACAAGGTGGTTTATCCAATGGCTGTGACAGGAATTGTAAATATCATCAACATCATCGGCAACTACGCACTTATCTTCGGTCACTGGGGTTGTCCACAGATGGGCGTGGAAGGAGCCGCACTTGCCACTGTGATTTGTCGCGCAGTTGCAACGGTGCTTCTTGCAGCCATACATTTCAAGGTGCACATCCCGAGTTTCCCCCTGCGCTACTTCCGCCCCATACCTTGGCAGGAACTGAAAAACCTGATGCATATAGGCATTCCCGCCATGAGTGAGAACATCTCATACAGTCTGTCTCAGGTGGCCATAACATTCTTCATCAACCAGATAAGCAATGAGGCACTGGCAGCACGCACCTACTGCGCCAACCTCATCATGTTTGTCTATCTGTTTTGTATCAGCATCACACAAGGCGGTGACATTCTTGTGGGGCATCTCGTAGGGCAGAAACGTCATCAGGCAGCCTATATCCTTGGCAACTACTTTTTCCGCATATCGCTAATAATAACTCTCGTGGGGTCCGCACTCATGGCACTGACGGGGAAGAGCATCCTAAGCGCCTTCACCGACAATGAAGAGATTATACGAATGGGGTGTTGGGTGCTGTTTATCGACTGGTTCCTTGAGATTGGACGCACCTCCAATATCTTCGCCGTAGGCACCCTGCGTGCAACAGGCGATGCCATCTATCCTGTAATCATAGGCATCATCTTCCAGTGGAGCATCGCCGTAGGACTCAGTTATTTCATTGGCATACCTCTGGGCTACGGTCTCATTGGCATGTGGATAGGCTTTGCCCTCGACGAGAACATCCGTGGCATCATACTCATGCGTCGCTGGAGGTCGGGAAAGTGGAGAACAAAGGGATTTGTTGGATAAGCCCCCACTAAACCTCCCCCTATATGGGAGGCTTTATGATTAGTTTCTTATCTTTACCCCCAACTACTCTCTCTTCACGGAAGAGGCTTTTATTTTATTTCATATTCGTTTATCTTTTTCTCAATTATACATTTATAACAGTAGAAAAACACACGATATGCTATTTTTTTATATCTTTGCTGAAACTTTCAACGAACTAGTCTTGGACTAGCAAAGCGAGCAAAACTCGAATTCTGCGTCTCGGCATAAAAAGAAACACATTTCTTTTGTTCTGCGCTCGACCTTATATAACTCTGCGACAAATGTCGCGAAGTTACCAACATTCGGAAGAAAAAACAAACGAGTTTGCTTTGTTCTTCGCTCGACTTTTCGTAACTTTGCAAAGTTATTTAAAAATAATCTGACAGCAATAACAAATCATAATAAAAATCATGAAACTAACAGATTTACTTTCAGGCAACGCCAATGTTGCCGAGTGGGAAGCCAAAGGCTATCAACTTCCGAAGTTTGACATCGCCGCTGTGCGCCAGCGCACTCACGACGAGCCGACATGGGTGCATTTTGGAGGTGGCAACATCTTCCGCGCATTCCCTGCCGCAATTATCAACGATGCGCTAAACACAGGCCAGTACGACCGCGGCGTCATCGTTGCCGAGACCTTCGACTATGAGGTAATAGACAAGGCATACAAGCCTTACGACAATCTCTCGCTGCTCGTCAGCCTGCAATCGTCGGGAACCATCGAAAAGAAGGTGATTGCATCTGTCACCGAGAGCCTGAAGGCAGACTATCAATTCAGCGACTGGGCACGACTGGTGGAGATTTTCTGCAAGCCTTCGCTGCAGATGATTACATTCACCATAACCGAGAAGGGTTACAGTTTTAACGATGCCGACCTGGCGCGAGGACTTACTCCAGTGCTGGCAATGGGTAAGGTGACGGCGCTGTTGCTCGAGCGTTTCAAGGCAGGACAACTGCCTCTGACGGTGCAGTCGATGGACAACTGCTCTCACAACGGCGACAAGGTGAAGGCAGGCGTAATGGCTTATGCCGAGCGCTGGGTGGCCGACGGACTGGCACCTGCCGAGTTCCTCGCCTACCTGAAAGACGAGAAAAAGATAACATTCCCGTGGTCAATGATTGACAAAATCACTCCGCGCCCACACGTCAAGGTGAAGGAAATGCTCGCGGCCGACGGTTTCGAGGACAACAACTACATCGAGACTGAGAAGCACACGTTCACGGCACCGTTCGTGAACGCCGAAGAGGTGCAGTATCTCGTAATCGAAGATAACTACACCAATGGACGTCCGCCACTGGAACTGGGTGGAGCGCTCTACACCACACGCGACACCGTTGATAAGGTGGAGACCATGAAGGTGACCACATGCCTCAACCCGCTGCACACTGCAATGTCAATATATGGATGCATGCTCGACTATACTCTCATCTCAGCAGAGATGGCAGACGAAGATCTGCGCGCCTTCATCCAGAAGATTGGATACATGGAGGCAATGCCTGTGGTTACCGACCCGGGAGTGCTTAACCCATACGAGTTCATCGGCGCCGTTATCAACCGCCGTCTGCCTAACCCGTTCATGCCAGATGCACCACAGCGCATAGCATCAGACACCAGTCAGAAACTGCCCATCCGCTTTGGTGAGACAATAAAGAAATACATTGCACGTGGACTCGACAAGAGCAATCTGGTGCTAATCCCACTCACGCTGGCTGGCTATGCCCGTTACCTGAAGGGCATCAAGGACAACGGCGAACCATTTGAGCCGTCACCAGATCCAATGCTCGAGGAACTGCAGGCCATCGTGGCACCGCTGGAAATTGGCAAGACAGACCAAGACTACTCATGCCTGCGCCAGCTGTACAGCCGAAAGGACATCTTCGGTGTCGACCTCTACGAGGCTGGCCTGGGCGAGCAGATAGAGGGCATGGTGAAAGAACTCTATGCTGGCAATGGCGCTGTACGCAAGACTCTGCACAAGTATGTGGTGGCAAGATAATTAAAGGGAGGAAGAAGGAAAGAGGAAGTAGAGAAAACAGAAGTATTCTCTTGACAATTAAAAAAATGTTCTCCTTCCTCTCTACACCTTTTTTTCCGCATTCTTCAAATAAAAAATTAATAAAGCAAAATATGGAAAGAACATGGCGATGGTTTGGCAAGAAAGACAAGATTACGCTTGCCATGCTGAAACAAATTGGTGTTGAGGGCATTGTCACCGCCCTCCACGACGTGCCACTAGGACAAGTGTGGACACGCGAACAAATACGCGACCTGCGTGAGTATATCGAATCTTACGGCATGCGATGGAGCGTGGTGGAGTCACTGCCAGTCACAGAGACAATAAAATACGGAGGACCCGACCGCGACGAGCAGATTGCAGTTTACAAGGAGTCGCTCGCCAACCTCGGCAAAGAGGGCATCCGTTGCGTGTGCTATAACTTCATGCCTGTACTCGACTGGGCACGCACCGACCTGCTCCACCCCAACCCCAACGGCTCGAGCAACCTTTACTTCGACTGGGGAGAGTTTGCCTACTTCGACATACACATTCTCAAGCGCGAAGGTGCTGAGGAGGAATGGACTAAGATCTCACGCGGAGAGGCAAAGGGACACCTCGCCGACATACTGCGCGGACGCGACATCATGGCTGAGGTGAACGCCATCAAGGCGAAGGCGACACCTAAGTTCGACCACGACATGGTGGACACCATCGTAATCAAGACACAGGGTTTCGTGTCAGGCAACTTCAAGGAGGGTGACGAACGACCTGTGGAGATGTTCCGCGAGCTGCTCGCACTCTATAAAAACGTGTCACGCGAACAACTGCGCGACAACATGAAGACATGGCTCGAGGCCATCATGCCTATATGTGACGAGTATGACATCGACATGTGCGTGCATCCTGACGACCCACCATACGAGATTCTGGGTCTACCACGTATCGTCACCGACAAGGAGGATATCCGTTGGTTCCTCAACGCCGTGCCTAACCCGCACAACGGTCTCACGTTCTGCGCCGGCTCACTCTCAGCAGGCGGGCATAACAACCTGACGCCACTGGCACAAGAGTTCCACAACCGCACCCACTTCGTTCACCTGCGTTCATGCCACATCTTCCCCGACGGCAACTTCACAGAGGCAAGCCATCTGGGCGGGCGTGCAGACATCATCGAGCTCACCCGCATCTTTGAGCAAGAAGAGCAGAGTCGCAAGAAACCGCTGCCAATGCGCGTTGACCACGGAATGACAATGCTGGGCGACGAGACGAAGGGCTACAATGCAGGCTACTCGTTCCTCGGACGTATGTTCGCACTTGGACAGGTGCAGGGCATCATCGCCACCGTAGACCGCGAGTTGGGCATCAAGTACCAGCAGCCCGGTTTCTTCGATTAAAAGCAGCAAAAACACATTTACGCAAACAACATCAGCGGTTGCACCCCACAAAGGTGCAGCCGCTGACTTTATATAACCAACGATAGAACTGATATGAATAGTTTTTACTATTCTTTGCCATGCAATAACAAATTACATTATTGGAAAATGGTGACTTGCGACAAATATCGGGTGTGTTCAAGTGATATGTCGCAAAATCGGGGGCATGTCGCAACATTCTGAAGAGAAAGAGGATGATAAATGATTGCGGGTACGGAAAAGCATAATACCTTTGCAATGTCAAAAGGCGATAAACCTGATGACATGAGAGAATTGATAAACAACAAATAACATTTAAAAAGTATACAACTATGAAGTTCTCATTGTTCGACAAAGTATTTGCTATAAGTCTTGTATTAGCCGTATCTGGCATTTCTCTGAAAGCTCTGAGCACGGATAGCAAGCCTGCAATGAACCTGCAAGATCAAGTAAAAAAGAAAGTCACCAAGAGAGTAAAGAACCTTAAGAAGGTGGATTACAACCAGATTCGCGAGGACTACGAGTGGGACCTCGACGGTGCCAGTGACATGGAAGATTCATTCCAATCATGGGATTAAGACCCTCGGGAGAGGGCTCATGTTAAGAACCCAATCCTTTTCATCGATAGAAAGACTGTTTATCTTTCTTGTTGTGGGTGTGTCAAAAATGGCACATCCACTTTTGTGCTATTATAATAAGATGTAGGCAGTTCAAAACCCAGGATTATGGACACGTGGTGAGAGGATTGAAGCAGATGCGGTCTATGGGCATCCAGCCGGTATATTTCTTGTTCTTAGACATCACCTTTATCCACGAGCCTTTTATCAAGAGGGGTTCAAGATACAGTTCCGCATAATCTGATAGTGCTATCTTCACTGCCTTAGCACCTTTGGAAGGGGCCGTGCGCAAGCATCCCTCTGGGTCGCCGGCAATGCCAAAACCCAGCACCGACTTATGTATCCAGTAGCCCGTAGTAGAGCCCTTCAGAGGTATTGTCTTCTCATCGTCGCCCCACATCTCAACCTCAGGAGTAATCTTCCACCATCCGTTTTTCACACTAACGATGTCAACTGTACAAAACTCGCTATCTGTCATTTGGTAAACCACTTTGCCGTTAGGCGCATTGCGGATGTTTGTCGGTGAGCCCGAAGGGTCAGCCACGCATACCGTAACAGAATTCTGCGAATAGGCAGCAAGCGAAACGACAGTAAAAAGGGTCATAATAAGAATCTTTTTCATAAGCATGAAGTTTTTGTTATTAGTTACACATGTTGTTTATTATCTGTTGCAAAGATATAAAAAAACAACTTACGAGCAAATAATTCATCATTGTTTTTTCAATCTGTCACATCCCGATATGTTTCACTCAATGGAAATAAAAAGAGAACATTCTTGTTTCATTGTAGAAAAGTAGTTATATTTGCAAAGAGGAAATTACAATCATATTATATTAACCTATGAAACGACTATTTATAATTGTGGCCTTGACGCTATCTCATGCAGCCACGGCACAGACCATAACGGGAAAGTATGAAATACCAAAGGTGCCTGAATGGGCGAAGAACGCGGTGTTCTACCAGATTTATCCACAGACGTTCTGCGACTCCGATGGCGATGGCATCGGCGACTTGCAGGGCATCATCAGCAAACTCGACTATGTAAAAAGCCTCGGCGTTGACGCCATCTGGTTCAACCCCTTCTTCGACTCTCCGTTCTTAGATGCGGGCTATGACATCCGCGACTACTACAAGATAGCACCACGCTACGGCACAAATGAAGACGCGCGCCGACTGTTCGAGGAGGCACACAAGCGCGGCATGCATGTCATCTTCGACTACGTCATCAGTTACACAGCCATAGACAACCCGTGGTTCGTGGAGTCGCAGAAGCAGGAAAAGAACAAATATTCCAACTACTACATCTGGACTGAGACCAACTGGGTGGACCCACCACGAGAGTTTGCCGGACAGTTCATCAAGGGTTACGGACAGCGTAACGGACAGTTCATGCGCAACTTCTACTGGTGTCAGCCAGCGTTGAACTTCGGCTTTGCCAACCCCGATCCCGAACAGCCGTGGCAGTTGCCCACCAACCATCCCGATGTGATGGCGATGCGTGAGGACCTGAAGAAGGTGCTACGCTTCTGGATGGACATGGGGTGCGACGGCTTCCGTGCCGATATGGCTGGCGCGCTGGTTAAGACGCGCCGCGTACGTGGCAACGAGCAGTTCTTCAACACCAACGAGAACGAGACTAAACTGTTCTGGCGCGAGATACGCCGTCTACTGGAGAAAGAATATCCGCAGGGATTCATGGTGGCTGAGTGGTCTTATCCTGCCGACGCACTTGACGACTGCTTCCACGTTGACTTCTTCCATTGGTTCAATGGTTACAACGACCTGTTCCAAAAAGAGAGCTGGCGCATACTGAACGGCGTGAGCGAGGGGCACAGTTACTTCGATGCCGAGGGCAAGGGCACCATCACGGAGTTCCTAAAGAGTTACATGGACCAGTATGAGAAGACCGTAGGAAAGGGCTATATCAGTCTGCCTCTTGGCAATCATGACAACGCCCGACTGGGCAACCACCGCACCGACAAGGAACTGGAGATTATCTATGCCTTCGGTTTCACCATGCCCGGAGTGCCGTTCCTCTACTATGGCAACGAGATAGGAATGAAGCAGTTGCCGAAAGACTGGCCGCAGGTGGAGGGTGCATACCAACCACGCAACGGTGCACGCACTCCGATGCAATGGACCAGCGGAAAAAATCTCGGTTTCTCTACCTGCGACCCTGCTAACCTTTATCTGCCCGTTGACCCTGCTCCCGATGCTCCTAACGTGGAGGCACAAGAGAAGAACCCTAACTCGCTGCTCAACAAGACACGCCGACTGATAGCGTTGCGCCACAATGAACCAGCACTCGCCAACTACGCCGAGTTTGTTCCTATATACCCAACAGCCACATCAGCCAACACCTACCCCTTCGTCTATGCACGTGCAGCAGGCAAGGATGTGGTGCTGGTGATGCTTAACCCGAGGGCAGAGGCTTCGGACGCCACATTCAGCGTCAACGTGAAGTTCAAGAAGACAAAACTCCTCGCGGGTGACAGTTTCACGATAGGTCACAACAAAAAGACGGGCATGGTGGATATCCATATGCCTGCCACTTCATACGCTATAGTAAAACTGGAGGGGGTAAGTTACTAACCCCTTCCTATTCATTCGTGCGGCGTGAGTGGTCTGCATGTGTGCCAGGATGGTTGCCTTTTATTAAACATGAAACGTATATTGCTAAAAATCAACGGATATGGAAAGAAACGAAAGAATTTATCAAATATTCAGCGAGATAAACAAAGTGCCGCGGCCATCGTGGCATGAGGAGCGCATTGCCGACTGGCTCTGCGCTTTCGCGGAGGAGCATGGAATGGAGTGCAAGCGCGACAAGCAGAACTGCATCGTGATGAAAAAGGCGGCAACGCCAGGACATGAGAACGCAAAACCGATAGTGCTGCATGCCCACATGGATATGGTGTGCGTGGCAGAACGTGGCAAGCAGTTCGACCCGCTAAACGATGCCATCGAGGCATATGTGGACAATGGATGGATGAAGGCACGCGGCACATCGCTCGGTGCTGACAACGGCATGGGACTCTCAATGGCTCTGGCAGCGATGGAGGATGACGCTCTAGTGCACGGACCGCTGGAACTGCTGGTAACAACCAATGAGGAAGACGGCATGACGGGCGCAGCAGCACTCTCTACCGACTTCATCAAGGCACGCCGAATGATAGACCTCGACTCTGAAGACTATGACACCATCACCGTGGGTGCAGCAGGTGCTTATCTGCAAACTGCCACCCTACCCTTCAGCCGCAAGCCTACAGCAGAGGGAATGGAGTTCCTCAAGATTGAGATAAGCGGCGGACGCGGCGGTCACAGCGGTGTGGACATCGGCAAGGGACGTATGAGTGCCGTGAAGGAGATTTGCCTCTTGATAGACCGCATACGTGAGATTTGTCCGGAAATGGTAGTGAGCGAGATAACAGCAGGCGAGGCAAACGCCTCCATAGCATCACAGGCGGAAGCGCTGGTAGGCGTAGAGAAGGGCAATGCCGCTAAGTTGAGCAACCTCATCTCGCTATATATCATAGCTCCTGAAGGCGACCCTGACGTACAGGTGACATGCTTGGCGGCAGAACAACCCACCACAACGATATGCCCAGAGGCGGTGGAGGACCTCACGGAAAGCATCCGCGAGATTCCTTTCGGAGTGATAAACATGAGTCAGCACATGGAGGGCACGGTGGAGACTTCAAACAACATAGGCGTTATAAGGACCGAGGCCGACCATTTCTTCATAACCACCCACTCGCGCAGTTTCATTCATAAAGATATGGTGGAACTTGGAAAGGGCATTGCAACGGTACTCACCAACCACGGCGCAACAACAAAATTGGTGATGGACACGCCAGCATGGGAAGAGAATGCAGAGTCTGACTACGTTCACCTCGTTGAGCAGACGTTTGAGGATGTGCTTGGGTTCCGTCCTCGAAAGGTGGAGATGCACTTCGTCATGGAGATGGGATACTTCGTCGACAAGTTCCCGGGCATCGAGATAGTGCCAATCGGTCCGCGCATCATCGAGCCACACTCCACCAGCGAGCGCGTTGAATTGGAGACGATAGACAACATATGGCACGTGCTGAAAGAACTGCTTAGAAGACTCTCATAAACACGTTTTAAGAAGTAAAAAACACCTCTTAAAATAGTATCATATATCTTCTTGCAATTCATTCATATACAAATGGGGAGACTATGTTATTAACTTTGTTAACAAAGTTAATAACATAGTCTCCTTACTTGATACTCCTGACGTAAGTAAAAGATTACTTACGGAAGAGGTGCGGTATGAAGGCATTTAAGCCACGACGCCATGTGAGGAACTCATGACCTGTACCTTCCGACTCGCTGGCATCGACCTTGATGCCCAGCTCACGCAGGCTGTCGACCAGTTGCTGACCCTTGATGAAGTCGTCAGAGCCCCAGTTCATATAGAAGTAATGTATCTTCTTGTTGAAGGCATCAGCATCGGCAAACACTCCGTTGTAGGCTGTCTTCACATCAAGGCCGAAGATGGCGCCGCTGAACGTGCCCATCCATGCGAACTTGTCGAGGTTGTTCAGCACCACGTCAAACGTCTGGTGACCGCCCCATGAGAGGCCAGCCATAGCACGGTTCTCGCGGTCGGCCTTGGTGCGGAAGTTCTGGTCGATGTACGGGATGAGGTCGTTCAGTAGTACGGGATAGAACGATGCGCCATACTCGCTGCGTCCCTGCTGGTTAGAGCCACCGCCAGCAAAGTTGAACGGAGCCTTGATATCGCCACTCTCCATCACAACGAGCATAGGCACAGCCTCACCCTTGGCAATAGCGTTGTCCATGATGTGCTGCATCTTGCCTTGCAGGGCCCAGCTGGTCTCACCCTCGCCCATGCCGTGCTGCAGGTAGAGCACAGGATAGCGTTTCTTGGCGTTCTTGGCCAGTTCATACTCGGCAGGTGTATATACCAAAGCGTGACGCCACTCGCCAATCTTAGAGTTGGGGCTATAATAGTAGATGCTGCGCAACTGTCCGTGTGGTACACCCTGTTGTGGGCGATAATAGTCACCCTCGGGTCCCTCGGGCACCTCAAGACCGCCAGCCTCACGGTTGCAACCAAAGTAGGTCTCTGATGCGGGGTCGATAAACCTGACGCCATTCACCTCCATAAAATAGTAGTGGAAACCAACGGGCAGCGGATCGGTAACGGCCATGAAAGCGCCCTTGCCGTCAGGCTGCATGTCATATTTCTTGTTGCAGATATCAACTACGACCTTGCGGGCTTGAGGAGCCTCAATGCGGAAATAAGCGCGACGCTCCTTGTCAATCTTCGGAAACTCGTTGCCAGGAATGGCGTTCTCCACAGTTACTGCATCGGCAGGCACCTCAATCTTCTTCGGCATATCGATATGCGGACGCTTCGGCTCAAAGCCGAGGTGGCGGGCCACGGCCTCAGCATATCGGCAACCCAGTTCGCGATAGCCGGCAGCGTCGAAGTGCAGACGGTCGGGACCATTGGTGCAGTCGTCGGAGGAGATAACCTGACAGGTGTGGATGGTCTGCGGCAACTCATCAATCTGCTTCTTGCAGCCGATGCATACACCCTGGCCATTAGCCTGAACGATGTTACCCACATAGAGGTTCACCTCTTCGGGCTTCAGTTGCAGGTCGCTACAGAGATTGTTGTACACCTGCTGCACCATACCTGCCCACTTCGGGTCTCCTGTGTTCGTCTCGCCCTGATGCATTAAAATACCTTTGATTACACCATCCTTCTGAGCCTTCTTGGCCAGCGTGACTAAACGCTCATAAGGATTATTGTTGTAAGCCTCCAGCATACCCTTCATCCAGCCTGGGGCCTTCTTGATGTAGCTCGAAATACTATCGGGTAGGAATCCCTTGATGTCAATGCCACCGATAGCCACATGGATGACACCTATCTTGATATTGTCTGGTGTGGAGGCCACCATCGTGCGGCCAAACCAGTCGGCAGGCGTCAAGCCAGTATTGGGACGGCAGAGCGGAGCCGTGGCTTCGCACCATTCGCCCATTTTACGGCCCTTGTCGGGGAAATCGACAGCGGGCATCAGCAGGAAACGCGGTCCTGGACTGACCAAGTCCTGGGCCTCTGGACGGGCATTACCTTCCATGTTCGACTGTCCGAAACATAGGAAGATGTAGAAATTCGGGTCTTGTGCATGCGCTTGTACATGCATCAACATAATGCTACAAAATAAAAACAAAAACTTTTTCATGATTGATATTTAATTAATTTAGGTGTTTTAATTTCTCCTAATGCCCCGTTATTTATTAGGGGTAAGCCGTGAGACGTATTTCACGGGAACTGCCTCTCCCTTTAAGACATCTGCAAACTCACGTGGTTTTATCGTCACCGCGCCTTTCATAAACTCTGGAATGTTATAGCACTTCATGAACTGTCTGTTGTAATCGGGATCACTACATGGCAGTTCAAAAGGCTTTGACCAGTGCCCGTCCTTGTCAACATGAGCGAAGAACGGACGTGTATATTCGCCGTCATTACGGCGACTGCTGAACACCAGCCACCTGCCGTTGCTCGACCAGGAATGGTAACTCTCCGTGTCATTAGAGTTTATTTCCTTTAACGCACGGGCAGAGTCGGAGCCCTGACCGTTCAAGTCCATCACCCACAGGTCGGCATCATGGTGCCATATGTGAAACACACCATACTCACCCATGGTGAATACCAGCCATCGTCCATCAGGCGACACCCTTGGCAGCGTGGCACTCTTTCCCAACGCTGCTGCATCGAACACCAGTTCGCGCTCTCCGAACGTTCTTGTCTCTGGATCAAACGACTTACGGTAGATGTTGTACTTCACATCCCTTCTGTTTCTTATGATTTGTTTTCCGTGGTCTATAGTGTCGTTATACTCGAAGTGGGCACTGCAATAGTACAGCGTCTTGCCATCTGGCGCCCAGTAAGGGAACACCTCGAGTTCGGTGGAGTCATTCTCGATGTTGGTCACCTCGTTGCGCTCCACATCATAGGCAATCATGTCGCTCTCCGCGTCAAACACTTCAATTTTGTTAGGGTCGGTAACTTGGAATATCTGACCGGTTGTGTTTGTAGAATAGACTATCAAGTTGAGCCATGGGTGCCATGTAGGATACACGCCAGCAGAGAGGATGGAGTCGTTCTTCATGTTCACTTTCCTCATCTTGCCATCGTAGGCTATCACCGTTCCGCCCAGATTCTGACGTGCATGGAACTGAATACGCTCAGGGTTGTATTGCTGATAGTTGTGGCAATTGATGCACTGTCCGCCACTCTCTCCTTCCAGACTACACAGGATGTTGTTATAAATCACGCTCTCATCGTAGTTTTCCAGACAGCGCTGGCTTATTGTAAGTTCCTCATAACTCACATACGACGGATAGATAAGACGATAACTCAAATAAGGGTCGATGCTGTCTTTCGACACATGGATATCGAAAGGCTTATACTTTGTCCACTTACCATCGTAGCTGGCATACACTTCCACGCTGATGCTCTTTTCCGTAGCACTTGCCACGAGCCGCTGCCAGTCATCACGGTCAGGCTGTATCTTCTCGCCGCCACACAGCAGTTCTTCGCTGCCTGCCGTGAAACGTGCAACCATGTCTTCTGCCTTTTTATCCATTTCGAATGTCAGCGGAGCCATATTCACCGGCACCGTCACCCCGATGTAGTCGGGATAAATGCGAGGATGCTCGTTAGAAGTAGCATAGTTCTCTGGCACCTTCGGTCCGCACGCACTCATCAGTACCAGGACCGACGATATAATAATATAAGGAATGTATCTTTTCATATCATATATAGTTCTTTTAGTCAACTATCGCCGAGCACAACGTTCAATGTTCAAAGTTCCGCTCGACCCAAAGGGGCGCTTTCATAGCGAAGCGGAGAAAGAATGTTCAAAGTCAAATGAACTTCAAGTCATCCATCAGATAATAATCAAAGAAGAATGTGTCACCGAACCTAGGATACAGTGCCGAACGCACATCGTCAATATCCATGCCGTCGTATTTTGGCAACTGATCTATAAATTCCTGATAGGTCTTTTTCACCCCCTCGTCGAATGACATATTAAACAGAGCCTTCTTCTCCTCCGTGGTATAGAGATAGGCAGCCTCCATAAAGTAACGGGGCACTGGCTTCCCAGGATTCAGTTCCAGATATCTCTTGAAACGGTACCAGAAATGGAGACTGCTTTTCGTCCAAAGGGTAGCCAACACACACTGCTCTTGGAACTCGGGGTCATCGCAGTCAATCACGGCCAAGTGATTCATAAGGTATTTCTCTGCATATCCGTGATCTGCGCCGACGTTGTCATAATGGTGCATCGTGTGCATGATAGGACCTGTCTCTCTGTCTTTGCGCTTCAGTTCCGGCTTCTGCAACTTCTCCATATTATCCGCCCACTCACCATGGAACAGCGTATGTTTCAGCAGTCGTGTGTATTTAAGCATGGCGTTCACCTCATCATTCATCAGATTGCAACGCGCCATATATTTCAGTTGTTCAACGTGCCAGCCAAACTCGACGCCAGCCTCCACACACATGTGATGGCAGTCGTTAAACATGCCGTAGTTGTAGTAAAGCATGTTGCCTATCATCATAGACAACTGGAAAGGAAATGGCGAGGCGGGCTGCTTCGAGCCGTTACGGTACCGATACATCTCCGTGCTCTGTCTTCCCAGTCGCGAGAGTGCCAGGTTTCTCATCACCACCACACCCCTCGTAGGCATGTCTTGCTGCTTGTCGGCCTCTGCCAGCACGTCTTCCCAGCGCGTCTGCTCAATAAAGTGTTTCATGGCGGTCTCATGATGGAAATTCTCATCTTTCATCCACGCTGCATTTACACCGTATACCGTCGCTGCTAATACAATGATGACAATGGCAGTCTGCCACCAGCCACTACACTTCTTGCTGCTTGACTTTTGCTTCTTTGAATTCTTCTGTGTACGCTTACGCTCAGTGGTTACAGGACTTGGAGCACTCTGCTCCTGCTTGGCAGCGGTGTTCCATTTGCCGACTGTCAATATTAACAGGCAAGCTCCCAGCAATGCATAAGGAACATAGAACTCTGGATATTCATCTATGATCTTGAAGATGGGCAGTCCTGTCCACCACAGATTTGCCATGTTAACCTGGTTGTAAACATACTGGTAACACAACAGCGGTATGGCGACAACCATAAGCGCAGCAAGTATGCAGTCCACCAATGCCTGCCAGCGGTCTTTATCCAATCGCCAGCACCACAGCCCCATCAGTACTGCCGCTGCTATGGCATAGGTTCCAAAGAGAGGATAACCTGCCGCAACAGTAACAACAATCAGCACGCGGCGCCATATTCGGTATGCCGACAGCACGCGGAATGCCCATAGCAACGCTGCAATAACCATAACACCCACGGTGGCATCAAAATACCAGCCTTTCAGTTTTATGGGATATACCCAGTAGCCCATATCGACATTTGCAATCAACAGCAATGCCACGGGAACCACCAGTAACGAAGCCCAACGCTCGCCAACCATGAATGCGCGGCGCAGCAGCCACATCAGCAGCAGCCACAAGGCACACAACACAGTCACGCCCAGCACAGGATGGTACAGCAATTGCGTAAGGAAACAACCTATGTACACAAGTAGTCCTCCTGGCACTACCATCTGCTGCGAGAAGAACTGCGAAGTGTCAAGAAACAGACTTTGTTCCTGAACCAGCCATAACACATGCTTCTCGTAGCTCAGCAACAAACCTGCCACAACAGCAAGCGATATCAGCCATACTATAATCGAAGCATGGTCCTTTAACTTGCCGAGAACTGATTTAAAAGTCATTATATACTTTAACTCTAGAGTAAAGGAGTTAAGGAGTTAAGACAATTGCTTCGCATAATGTCATTTTAACGTACTTACATGACATCAGAACGGTTGAATTAACTCCTTAACTCCATATATTTATTTCTTTATGTACTTCTTGCCGTTCTTGATGACGATACCACGGTAGTCATCGCCTACAGGCATACCCATAACGTTATAGGTCGGGGTGTCTGTCTCGTCGTCGCTGGTAACAGTACGGATGTCTGTCGGAGTGTCACTAGTAACCTCCAAAATGCGCGGATTCGACATCTTCTCCTTGCCCTCTGCATTAACGGCTATCGCTGTCATAGAGTATGAGCGCTTCTCTGTAGGTACAAATACACACTGGTATGGTGATGTCGTAGAAGTTCCTATCAATATATTGTCAGCATAGAACCTCACCTCGCTTACAGAGCTGTTTCTTGCTGTTGCTCTTGCAGAGACAGTAATGTGGTCACCAACGCCATAGGTGTCATTAAATGCTTTCAACAGACATGAGCCTTCAGCCTCTTCATAGCGGGTGAACGTGATTTTATTGATATAGAAACCGCCCGTGTCAATCATCAGAGATATGATGTGACGTCCTGCTGTCAGAGGCATTTGCAATCTACCGTGCAATGTCTTAAAGACGCTGGTGCCGCCAGTCTTTGGCACTTCCACGAACTCGGTGAGATAGTTGAGATTATCTTCTGCATATTCAGCCAAGTGGAACATGCCGCCAGTTGAACTTGATGCAATCTCGGCATCGAAAGAATAAAGACCGTCTTCTGCTACATCAACGGTATAATCCATCCACTGGCCAGTAGAGGTAATAGCACTTGAACGCGATGCATTGTTGTATGTCACGCCAGCAGCGCCATCGTCATATTCGGTGACATTTATAGTGCCTGGCAATTGAGGTACAACATCATTATATGGCTTGCGTTTCTTTGTAGAAGCGAGCGGAGTGAAGCCCGACTGTCGTTCATAGGTAGAACCGTCGGTAGTGGTTACTATGGCCTTGATGGTCTTCCTTCCTGATGCTATTGATGAAGGCACATTATATACCGTCTTGTAAGGAGCCTCGGTCATCGTTGCTATCAGCTCATCCTCCACATAAAGGTCAACCTTCTGAATTGTCTTTGTGGCCATGCGCGCACGCACACAGATAGGAAGCGCATCGCCTCTTGCCACTTTCAAGGCAGCAGGACGGATATAGATAGAAGCCTCTTTCTTCGTGCCTGGCAGAGGACCCACGGCATTCTTGGCAGCATCAGTAGCCATATACTCCTTAATCCATGTCATAGCGGGACGCTCTGCGCCGTCCTTGTAAAGACCGGAGTTGTCCACCCATGTACTTCCATGAATATAACCCCACAAGGTGACACCAGCACAATAGGGAGCCTCCCACATTATTGGCAGCACCTTCTGATACTGTGCCTTTTGCTGTTGGTCGTTAGCGATATCTATATCCAACTCTGTGACGAACATAGGCATCTGCAATTCGTTCTGTTGCCTTTGCAATGCGCTGCTAAGCTCCGATGTACTGATACTGCTCAGTTCGTGCGATTGATTGCCGTAGGCATCGATAGGCGCTCCCGCATCACGCAAAGTCTTCACCAATGTGATGTAGTTGTTTATATCATAACGGATGGAGTTATAGTCATTGTAAATCAGAATAGCATCCGGCCAGCGCTCATAGGCCATCTCAAATGCCTTGATGAGCCAGTCATAGCCCGTCTTGCCGCCACCGCCAAGAGTCTCCTTCATCATGGGATTGCCCGGCTGGTGGTTGCCAACAGCCTCGTTCACCACGTCAATCATTGGCAGCGTGTTGAACTTTTGCTTTGCATTGTCAAACCAATTGGTAAGGGCCGCAAAACGCTCCTTTGCCGACAGACTTTCCAACCAGTTAGGATACTGAGCTCCCCACACCAGAGCGTGGAACTTGTAGGTGAAATTGTGGTTCTGGGCATAGGTGAATGCGTTTTCTGCTCCACTCCAGTTGAAAGAGCCACGAGTACCTTCTACAGAGGACCACTTTGATTCGTTTTCGCAAGTAATTTGGTTCCATAGCGTGTAATACTTTGGAATGTTGCCACCTGCTTCCACACTACCTCTTGTAGTGATATTGCCCAAGAACTTGTTTGGATTACTCGAAATCTGGGCAAATGATATTGCCGGCAGCAACACTGCCACCAGCAAAATACTGATTTTAATTATTCTTCGCATAGTATAGTTGTATTTATTATCTACTTTCCTATTGGCTACTATATACAATTAGAGCCACATGTATAAAAAGGCCAGTATTGAAGTCCGGTGAAATCCCCGCCCCTATAGGGGCGGGGAGTCGATAGGGATACTTCCTATTTAATGGCAACTTTTTTACCGTTATGGATATACAGACCGCGCTGGGCAGGCTTGTCTTTGAGTTTGCGACCGTCAAGCGTGTACCATCCGGTAGCGGTGGTAGTATTGACACCATTGACAATTCCCTTTTCGTCGATGCCTGAAGTAGCATCCTTCAACGTACAGAAGGTGAAATAGGTAGGCTCGTCATACTTGGCAGGTGATGTAGCATCCTTCAGATACTTGCCCGTGCCGACATTCTTAATTGCCCAGCCCTTGCCTTCTACATACTGAATATCCCATACATCGCCCTTGCTGACTTCTGCGTTCTGATGAGCGATAAAGCAGCGATTGCCGTCAACAGCAGAAGAGTTAAGATAAGCAGTATATCCTCCAAGTTTATAATCATTGCCTTCTGGCGTGATTAGCTTCAACTTTACACCGCCAGAGGCTTTCCCCAACTTAAAGGTATAGCCAGAATTGATTCCCAGGAAAGCCTTGTCATAACCTCCATAGTCAAGGCGCTGTTCGTAACGGCCATAGAATAACTTGTTTTCTGACTCATTGACAATGGCAAAAGGAGTGCTTATGAGAGGTGTCTTTTCGGTGATGCGCTCATCTATGGCTTTGTAGGTTTCGGGAACTGTAGGCTCATCGAAGTCTATATCAATGCCATAAGCCACACTCAGCGCAATCTGAGCATAGCGCTTACCCAATTGACGATATCCTAAAGCGGAGAAGTGCCAGGGGTCTACTCCGTTGCCTGGAAGATACTTGGCAGATACCACATGACCTGTAGGGATAACACTGGGGATACGGGCAACCTGCACGTTATGGCCCTCACAACCGCCGCTCTGCGGAGCATCACCCTTGTGTTCTACCTCACCGACATACAGTGGCACATCCTCAGCATTCAGACCAAGGTCATTAAGCATGTCGTTGTAAATCTTCTTCACCATGTCTGGCCAGTTGGGGTCGCCGCAGTTAGAACATCCCTGATGCAGAAGGATACCCTTGATTACACCCACTTGCTTGGCCTGATTAGCCATCTGGATGATGCGTCCATAGGGATTGCCGCCGTAGTACCATGTGGCTAACTTAGCCCACCATTCATTAGAATTTTCGTTCAGTTTCTGCTGATATTTGTCCTTGTCGAACATCTCGATAGGACTGCCACCCATAGCAACAGCTATAACACCAATCTTGTAGTCAGAGGGCAGGTTGGCTACCATCGTGCGTCCGAAATAATCTGTGGGACCTAACTTTCCCTGCGGGCTTACTATAGGGCACGTTGCCGTATACCAGTTGCCTAGTGTACGCTTAGGATTATCAAAATTGCATGTGGCAAGCATCTTGAAACGGGGATCAACATTACCTATATCCTGCGCCTCCCACTGTGCATTGCCTTCCATATTCGACTGTCCGAAACAGATGTAGATATGGAAATTAGGGTCTACTTGGGCTTTTACATCGGGAGACATCATAAGCATGAATGCCCCCATAATCAGAGTAATAATTTTCTTCATACAGTTTATGTTATTTCAGTAAGTTCATAATTCGGGTGTAAAGGTACGAAAAATATTTCGAATTTCCTTGTTTGCAAATCACTAATATTTTGCCGCATGTTACACATGAGCAGAAAAAAGGATGAGTGCTGAGCGTTGAGGGATGAGCGTTGAGCGAGATTTCAACCAAAGCATGCGGGCGCACACGGGGGTACGCCCCTACATTGAACGGATGTTTATTCTGTAACATTGTAGGGGCGTACCTCCGTGTGCGCCCGAAAGAGGGTATATTATAGGCAAAACATATACCCCCTTTGTCAGGAGATACAAGTGAGATTGTCAGGAGACACAAGTGGCAAGCTCAGGAGTGTCTCCTGAGATGCTCAGGTATATACAAGTGAGGTGGTCAGTTATATACAAGTGAGATGCTCAAAAGGCACTTCTGAGGTGTTCAAATATATACAAGTGAGGTGCTCAAAAGGCACTTCTGAGAGAGTGAATAGGCTCTAATCACTTGCTCAAAGGTAATTATATACTATTAGACCTCATTGCTAACGACTCCCCGCCCCTGAAGGGGAGGGGCCAGGGGTGGGGACTGTAATTAAAGGAAAGAGATAAATGGAGTTATGTGTGGATAAAAGGCACTGACCCCACCCCAGCCCCTCCCCTACAGGGGCGGGGAACCAACGTCGCTGGCCGAAGGGAAGAGCAATCATTAGCAATGAGGGCTAATTGTATATACTTCCCAAATATATAGTTCCCAGAGTGAAGATTCAACTAAAGCATGCGGGCGCACACAGGGGTACGCCCCCACTATTTACAGAACATGTTCATCCGTTTATGTAGGGGCGTACCCCCGTGTGCGCCCGCATGCTTAGCAAAGTCAAACAGTATATACACCTAAAAAGAAAAAAGTAACCCTCCGTAGTGGAGGGTTACCTTTTTATAATTGAGATAAGGGATGTTTATTTGTTAATAAACTTCTTGCCATCCTGGATGACAATGCCCTTGTAATCCTTATTCACACGCTGACCAGCAATGTTATAGAGAGCGCCGTTGCTCTTCACATTGTTGCCGTCAACAACATTCTCGATGCCTGTAGATGTGCCGTACTCGTATGGAGCTGTGCCTGCACCAATCTTAACCCAGAAATTGCTTGTACCTGTTGCATTAATCAGATTATCCGGAGTCTTTCCTTCAGCATTACTATCGTCTTTCACATACCATTTAACATTCTTGATGGTATAGGTGCAAGCACCCTTGATCACAGCAAGGTCAAATGCGATAGACTGAGCATCTGTTATGGCATTGCCACCCCAATCCGAAGCAGGAACAGTATAATCAACCTTGAGGTGCTGCAATTCAGTTGTGAAGGTGAAATCAGGGATAGCATTCTTTCTGTAGGCACCAGGTGAAGCGTGGGTACCTGTTGTGGTGCCAGCTTCAGTAGTTGCTACATAGTCGAACTCAAGAACAGTTTCTTCGTTAGGCTCGAGAACTCGGTTAGCGACGATGAAGAACTGGTTGTCCCAAGTCTCGCCTGTACCACCTTCTTCTTCTCTAACGTTGTCTCCATCTGAGAGGTCATCACGCTCAACACCTTCAATAATAATCTCTGTTGGGTTAGTAACGATGTCTTTCTTCTCAATGGCTTCACCCTCGAGCATCTCGAATGCCATTGCTAAGTATGTAGGATCGAGGTAAATTTTCCAGATACCGACACCTGGGAGGTTGAGTTTAGCCAAACTTGATTCGGTGTACGAAGCCCAGTCCTCAGGATCGTCAACAACATAATCAGGCTTCAGAGTATTGTTCTTGAATGCAGCATCATTACCACGAACGGTAGAAATCATAATCTGATTAACGTATGCTCCTGTCTCACCTACTGTAGCTGTGTAGATTCCCTCTTCGTCATCATACTCAAATGGGATAGCATTGTCGAGGTCATACTCAAGACCGTCAATAGTATTAGCACCTGCAACGAAGTAACCTTCGTCGAGTTTCATGCTCTGCCAAGAGAGGTCGTCGAAATAGAAATCAACAGCATCCTTAACTTCTGGATTCAAGTTGAAAGCGATAGACCAACCTGTATCATTATCACGAGCGCCATCACCTGGCCATGAGAAAGTCTTTTCAAAAGTCTGCCACTCAGTAGTGAAGGTAACATCACCCACTGCAGACCAGTGCTGATAGTCTGACGGGTTCTGATGGTGAATCTGGGTATTGGTTTTTACGCCATCCATATTCGCTCTGTAACGGAAGCGTACCTTAATCTGGTCGCCTGCTTTCCACTGTTTTGGAGACTCAATCCAGAACTGGTTGTCCCATGCAGAAGGATCGCCCTCAGTAGTAGCTGGCTGGCCATGAACAACGAATACGTGGTTGTTTGCATCTGTTGGGTCAACCTCGATGTTAGCGGGGAATGGATCCCAACCACCATCATCGTTCATGTTGCGACCCTTCTCCTTTGACCATGCGCAAATGAGATAGTTCTTATCAGCATCGTTGTATGCTACATTAGGATCAGACCATGGAGTCTCTGCGTCACCCATGTACTTATCGTTAACAGCACCTTCTGACATAATGAATGGCTGGCCATCGCTGTTAAGCCACTCCTGCCATGTGGTAGGACGCTGTGCCTTCTGATTGTGAGAAACGGTAATGCTCTTCCACTCGATTGTTGCTGTTGAAGTACCAGGCTGTGCAATGAGAGAACAAGAATTTCCGCCAATGCCAGAGAACGTAACCTCTACCTCTGCCCATTCTGTACCAACAGCCAGTGTTCCTGTTGCAGGGTCTGCACCCCAACTCCAACGCATTTGTATTGGAACATTAACAGGCTCAGAAGCCTTTACCATTGCCACCACCTTGTAAGTACCGTCAATTTCTGTAGGAATACCGTCGGCAACGAAATACTGATGCCAATATGGGCCAGCACCTGTTACCTTCTGATACTCTGTTCCACCTTGGGTAGTAGTTGCACCAACAGAAGTCTCTCCGTCTTTCCATTTGGCATCACCATCACCGTCAAGATCAGCCTGTGTTGCATACCTGTAGTCTGCACCATAGTCGGTCATCACACCATTGATCCACTCTGGTACATAACCCATTACGTAGAATGGGAAGCCAGTGTTAGTTGAGTAGTCGATCGTGTAGTCGGTCACCCACTCAGCCTTTGCCCCCATGAAGCATGCCAAGAGAGCAATAAGTGTAAACAATTTCTTCATAATAGAAATAATTTAGATTAATAATAAAAAGAATATAAAATTTAGGTATATATTTATTCAGTAGTTAAGGAGTTATGGAGTTAAGGAGTTATGAAGTCCTTAACTCCTTATTCTCAATTTCCGCTGAGAGCGTCGCAGAATGCCTTGTATGTGGCATTGCGAACCCAGTCCTTGCTGTCCTTGTCGATAGACCAAAGACCTACAGGGTCGCTGGTGTCAGCCATGTTACCCTTGCACATGCCTGCCTGTTTCTCGTGCGGAATCTTTTCCATGTAACTCTTGATGACATAGCCGTAGTAGTCGGCCAGTTGCTGTCGCTCTGCTGCGGATATTTTGTCAGCTGTAACATTGAGACCCTCAGCATCCTGATACTTGATGTCAAAGTTAGACAGGCGAATCAGTTTGCCTGTAGCAGCAAGATTGTCAAGGAGAGTGTTCAGTTTAGCCACGTTGTCTGCCTGCGTTGCTGCGTCCTCGCTATATACGAGATTCAGTTTGGCATTGATACCGTCAATCTTGGCGCCCTTTGCATCCCAGATGTCAATCCAGTATTCGAGGCTCTCCATTTTCTTGGTATCGTCGAGTCCAGACTCGCTGACGAAGAATCTCAGCAGAGATGGGTCGCCATCATATCTTTCGTAGGCTTCGCTTGCTACCTTAGATACAACGGGAACATAGTTCTCACTGCCAAGGATGTCCTGCCAGAAGACCTTCTCGGTAGAGTGCTTGAGGTCGTACATGCCGTTCTCGAGGGTTGCCTTCGAGTCAATTGCCTCATCGATGATATCGAACGACTTGATGCGGCCCTTGTTAATCTTCATCAGACCGTCACACCATGTATAGATAGCGTAGTTGATGGTGTCTGTCACCTCCTCCTCAGTCTGTGGGCGGTGGTTGTCGGGATAGTAGCCAACTTCTACTTTCTGTATATAAAGGATACCTCCACGACCATTGTCAATTCTGAAGAAACCCTCTGTTGCATCTGGTGCGCTTTGTGCCTCAACAACAAGTTTTGTCCACTTGTCGCCCTTTGCTACCCATGTTCCGTTGGTTCCGCTTCCTTCAATATTGTTTCCTGAGAAGTTCACATTGAAGTTCACGTCCCTGTCTGCTCTTGATCCCTTTGCCCAGAACGTAATAGTGTATTTTGCTTTAGGGTCAACTTCGAAATCTTCAACAATGCGTACGTTAGTCGTATTATTTATCTGAAGTACGTTCTGACCATCGTATCTAACGATAGAGGCTTTTCCCTTATCATTTTCTATGGTACCAGTATATGGTCCAACGCTCATCTCGTTGAAGTCAACAGTTTTCCCCTCAACAAAATCGACTGGAATCTCGATGGGGGCAGTAAGTGTGGCAAGCCAATCGTCGCCCTGGTTGGCGTTGGCAAAGATAGGGCTGCCAAACACCTCGGCACCAATTTCGTCCACATGGTCGAGAAGGTCGCTCATGTCAAGGAAGTTCATAACACCCTTGGCATTAATAATGTTGCCAGCCATCAGCGTTGTACCAAAAGCGACATTGTCGAAATTAGTGATTGCTGCAGCATGAGCCAATTCCTGCTTATTAAAGTCAGACACTTTGAGCATTGTGCCAAGAGACATATTGGGGTACTTATCTCTGTCGATGTACGACTTAACAGGACCCAAGTCTTTGTACGGCTCAACAAAAGAAGGATCGGGCTCTGCACGGAAATCGTCTGTCACATTATAGTCGGCACAGGAAACAACAAGTGCACCTGCTGCCAACATCAAGAGACCATTCCAAAACTTTGAAATCTTTATCATATTCTATCCTCCTATTCTTTTACGTATTTTGGTGAGAAGAATTCTTTCTTGTTTGACTCGCGAGTCTGAACAACAAGCGTGTCGGTGGTAGTAACCTGGACATCGTTCTCGAGAATCCAAGGTTGGTCTTTACCGTTGACGGTCTTTGTTCCGATAACCCTTCCTTTCTTGAAGTTCACCGTGTACGACAGGCGGAGAATGTCACGCTCATTTGGCTTGCCTTCTCCTTGCCACTGGTAGTCTTTGTACTCTGGCTTGCCACTTCCCTTAGGAATAAACTCACCTGAACCGGCAGAAGGTATTTCCTCGTCGTCGCCAGAGATGGTGCAGTTGTTGCCATCGAAGCTGAGAATAAGGTTACACTTCTGCGACGGGCGGGTTTCTCCCGTCGGGTCCTTACCGATATTCACCGATATGGGGAACACAGCCTGCGTCATGTTCTTTGTGATGATACCGCATACCTCGTCGTTCTGGTTTATCGGGTTCTCGGTGTAACGGTCAACATCGGAATTGACCAACGAGAAGTCCTTACGAACGATTTCGGTAGTGGTGCCGCCTTCTGTTACCAGATCAACACCACGGCGGATGTATTTGCCCTGCCATGGGTTCATGTACTTCACGCAGTAGAGCACATAGTCCTTAGCCAGAACATCCCAGTCTTCCACGTTCGTTCGAGAAGGAGTAAGACCTTCACGAGGTGTGCCAGTAAGAATCCTGTCAATACCTTTTACACTCGTCATCACGAGAGGAATAACATAGGTATTCTCTAACGCTTTGGGATCCTGGAAGAACTTATCAGTAAACTTTACCTCCACATATCCACGGCTGTCGCCTTTGTAAGGAATGGTGTTGGACAGAAGTTCATAATAGTCTGATGGCATAGGAGTCACCAGCGTTGATGGATTTCCACCAGCATCAACAAAATAGAGGTTATCGCATAACGATTCATCTACAACAATACTTGCTACTGCGTCACGTCCGTGGTATGCTCCACCCATTGTAGCCCATATTCGACACTTGTGTTCGTTGTCTATCGAGTTGTCGTATATATCGTTACCTAGTATGAGTGTACGCACTGGGTACTGATAGGCGAAATAGGCTGTTGTTCCTCCATCAAAGTCTGGAAACTCATTCTCTGAGTTGTAGCAGGATGCAAACGACAGAGTTAGAACTCCCAGAACTGCTCCGTATATATATCTCTTAAGTTTCATCATTATAATATATTTAATGTTCAAAGTTCAAAGTTCAAAGTTCAAAGTTCAAAGTTACTGCCATCCCTTGTTTTGCACGAGATTGCTCCATTTGAGTATCTCGCTCTTTGGAATAGGACCGTACCACTGATAAGAACTATCAAAACCGCGAACCTCTACTTCATCGATAATACTATAAGTGAGTTCGTCAGTCTCGTTGTTGCGGGTAATCTTCATACCACGAATTGGCTCATTGAGTGGCATCTGCCAACGGCGAAGATCCCAGAAGCGCTTGTTCTCGAAGCAGAGTTCGATGCGGCGCTCGTTGCGGATAAGGTCTCTCATCTTGGTCTGGTCGCCAGCACACTCTTCCAGATACACATCGCCTTCAGCAAGCGGCTGTCCAATCTCGTTGGTTGCAAGGCCGGCACGCTCACGGATAGCCTTGATGACATCGTAGGCAGTGAAGCCGACACCAGTCGGGTCAGCCTTTGGTCCCCATGCATCGTTTGCTGCCTCTGCGTATGCGAGGAACAACTCTGTGTATCGTATGCGAGGATAGATGTGTTGCTGTTTCATCTCTGAAGCACTTGCTGCCGGGCTTACATCGTCACGAAGAAGTTTCTTCAAATAGTAACCAGTACGGGTTGATGAAGACGTTTTGTCGCGGGTGTCTTCTTTGTCGCCATAGTCACCTGTGATGATAACATTTCTTCTGTAAGTGGTACCGTTATAGATGATATCATCACTAAGACGCGGGTCACGGTTGGCGTATGGGTCCTGTGGGTTGTAACCAGACTTCGGGTCTGAGATTGGAAGACCATTGCGCATTGGGAAAGCATCAACAAGATTCTGAGAAGGGTTAACGCGACCGAGTCCATACAATGAAGGCGGGAAGTTCTGGCTTTCCTGATTAGTGTCTTTTTCTTTACTTGACAAGCACCAAAGGATTTCGGGAATACCAGAAGTACCTTCTATAACACTCTTGAATGAAGACATAAACCAATTCTTGTTTCCAGTCTTGTCAAATCCGTCCATACCACCAATGCGCTTAAGTACGTTAGCGCAAAGAGTTGCTGCCTCGGCAGAAGTAACACCACTCTGATCGCGGAATGCGGGACTTGCTGCAAGCAGTGCAATCTGTGCCTTTATTGCCTCAGCAATTTTTCCAGACATAAGGTCCTTTGAAGAAGAGCCAAACACAGAGTTGTAAGCGGCATAATTAGCACCAATTTCAACATATTTTGCGGGAATCTCATCGTTACTGCTGATGTCAGCGTAGTCGGCGGGAAGAAGAGCCATGGCATTGTCGCAGTCCTGGAAGCACTGCTTGACACAGTCGGCAAAAGTTGCACGAGGCTGATTGTAGTCAGAACTACCGTCTTCGGGAGTAGTCAGCAAAGGCACACCGTAGAGCACTCCATCATTGGCATAACCACCGTGAGCCATCAACAGATAGTAATAGAGAAGGGCACGCAGTCCGTATGCCTCGCCTTTAAGACGGTCGGCGAACATCTGCTGTTTGGACATGGTACTGGGAGACCACTTCACTTTATCTACAATAGTAAGGAACAGGTTAACATACTGGATACCATCCTTACAACTGTTCCATTGAGACATTGGGTCGTTGTCTGATGCCCACGCACCGGGAGTCATTGCAATTGTGCGGTATGTGCTGTTTGTATTGGTAACAGCATCATCTGTAGCAATGTCCGTCTCAGTGGTTCTAAAATATGGAAGACGGGCATAAGCGTAAATCAGCAAGCCGTGTGCATACTTGGACTCCTCGATAAAGTCTTCCAACTGTCGATGGTTCTCTTCTGCCGGTTCAAACATGTCATTGCAAGAACAGAGAGCTAGAAGACCGAACAAATACAATATAATGTTTCTTATTTTCATTTTCTTCATTTCTTTAATTGTCAATTATCAATTGTCAATTATCAACTAAATTAGAGGGTTACCTTTACACCAAGATTGTAGAAACGGGTCTGTGGAGCAGAGCCAATGCTCGTCTCCAACAACTTGCGCTCTTTTGCGATAGTGAGGAGGTCATTTCCGTTAATATAAACCGAGAGTTCCTTAACCCACTTGCCCTTGAACATTTCCTGAGGGAAGTCGTAGGTAAGTTGTACCTTGCGGAGATTGAAACGGTTGGTGCTGTAAATCCAGAATGTAGAAGGCGCAGCATCGTTTTGATTTGGATCTGTGGTCAGACGTGGATGAGTGGCAACATCAGCCGTTTCTGGAGTCCAGCGTCCACGTGCATTAACAGAGTACTTAGCATCTCCACTCATATAATAGTAACTGTTGCCATTATTCTTCATTCCGTTGGCACCGAACTGGCCATTGCCAACTACGAAGAGGGTGAAGTTATCATACTTAAGAGTAAGGTTCACACCCATTGTGAAAGGAGAACCGTATGTACCCCACTTGCCAATGACAACCTGGTCTTTGTTGTTGATGATGCCGTCACCGTTAACATCTGCGTACTTCAAATCGCCAGGACGTATTGTACCGCCGACAGACGGCTTAGGCAAGTCTGACTTAACACCAATAATCTTTCCTGTCTCCGGGTTGTAGTCAAAGTCGTCTTGAGTATAGAAGCCCAGGCACTGGTAGCCGCGCATAGCATCGATAGGCTGTCCCTCAACACGCTGATTTTCAAATTCAACCAGTTCGTCATACTTCTTATAGTTTGTCTTGAGATATGTGCCGACAACTCCGAGTTCAGCATAGACCTGACCAAACTGCTTACGTGCAGTAATGCTGAAGTCAAGACCCTTGCGGTTCTGAATGTTATTGTTTATTGTCGGTTTAAATGTACCTTGACTAAGACCTCCTGACAAATATGATGGGAATGTGGTCGGATTCTGGATGATAAGACCTGACATATCTGTATTGAAGAATGAGATGTCTGCACTAATCATCTTGTTGAAGAACGAGCCACGAAGGTTTACTGAGAACTCCTTGCGATGAACAAAGCCGAGGGCAGGGTTAACACCCGATTTCGAGTAAGTAGAGGAGGTTGTCCTTGACCCGTCATTCCATGAATAACCCGGACCATCATTAGCCCACTCTGAAACATAGAGGTAGTGATTTTTGTCATAATCATCACTCATATATACATCCATATCCTCGTTCAGGTTGCTGTATGATGCACTAAGCATCAGATCGTCAACAAAACTCCCCTTCATGAAGTCTTCCTTAGCCATGTTCCAGCCGAGTGTGAAAGAGTGTGAGAGGGCCTCGCGGTTTCCCTTAGGAAGGCGTGCAGAATGAACACCTGCAAACGAAACCTCTGCAAAGTAGCGCTTCATGAAGTCATAACCTACCTGCAGACCCAAGTTGGCGTTAGCATAACGATGGTACTGACCACTGGTAGTAGTCGTGAACATGTTTGCGAGCAGCATACCAGTAACGTGATGCTTGCCAGCGAAGATATTGTCATAGTCAAAATGTCCGTTCCAACTAATGGTCTGGCGATACTTTGAGTCTGACATGGTCATAGTACCTGTCACAATTTCATCGCCCTGCTGAGTAAGTGCTACGATAGCATCCTGAGAATTATAGTTACTCCAAGTAGGAATAAACACTGCGTACTTGTTGTTATAGGAAAGGCTGTAGTTGGCGGCATAGTCGATAGAGAACAATGTCTTAAATGACAAGCCCTTCACCAAATTGTTCATATCATAGATGATACCTGCATCAAACTGGAACTGACGACTAACGTCGCGTGTCTTACCGCCGAAATAGCAGTCAGCAATAGCATTAGACTGTGTTGTCTTTGTACCGCCAGGGAAAAACTTTCCATCGAGAAGGTTGAGCGACTTGCCAAGGATTGAAAGAGCCTTGCTGCCATTGGGGTCAACCATTGAAAGAGGAAGCAGCGGCGCAGCGTTCTCTGGGAAATTGGGACGCATAGTTGCCGCCTCACCCCAAAAATTGCCCTTGTTCTTATGTGCATTGTAGAAGGTTGCACTGGCATTAGCATATCCCTTGACAACCCTATTTACAACGAGATCCACATTTCCACGTACGCTGAAACGGTCGGTGTAGTTATCCTTTGCTGGACCGAAGTTGATGAGGTCCTCAAAGCGATAGTAGTTAATGTTCGTATAGAAGTGTGCACGCTGTCCGCCACCCTGTATCTCCACCGTTGCATCAGAGCGATTATATACCTTACGTACATAGTCGTCTGAATAGTAGTTTACGTTCGGATAACGATAAGGATTAAGACCAACGGCATGGTTATAGATGTCCATCTGGCTGTATCTTAGATCCTTACCGTCATTGAGACGTGCCTCGTTGTAGAGTGTCATATACTCTGCAGAACCGAGATACTCGGGGAACTCTTTTGCTACATGGAAGCCAGTGTTGGCATTTACATTAATCTGAAGTCCGTCAACCTTGCCACGTTTGGTGGTGATGAGGATAGCGCCCTTTGCACCTTTGGCACCATAGAGAATCACTGCTTGTGCACCCTTAAGGAAAGTGATTTGCTCAATCTCAGAAGGGAGCACGTTGTTTGACGGACGCTTCACACCGTCGATTATAACGAGGGGAAGATTGCCGTTGTCATTGGTGTCAAGACGGTCGTTGTCCATACCCCAAAGATTGTTGCCGTTCCATCCTCCAACAAGTGCATACATGTCTTCAAGGCTGCTCATCGTGTAATCCTTCTTCGACAACTCTTCCATGTCAACATAGGAGATGCCTCCGAGAAGATGTTCGGCATCCTTCTCGCCGAAAGCAACATGTACTTTCTTTTTTACCACGAGAGAGTCACCCTCATCAACAGTCTGTGCATTGACTGTCAGCGACGATGCCATCATGGCAAAGAGAAATATGTTTGTTTTTATATTCTTCATAAAACTATCAATTATCAATTTTCAATTATTAATTGCGTTTACCATCCTGGATTTTGCTTATATTCTCCGAAGAGATAAACATCCTTGTCAGGAAGCGGGAACCAGTAGTGCTTTGTCTCCAGACGACGGGTTATCAAATCTTCCCTATGGAAGTTGCCAACCTTAGCGTCCTTTGGATCATGGCTCTTGAACCAGTCATCAGTCTCAAGACGCTCGAACTCATGAGAGTATTTCACAGTGTAAGGAGGCTCGGTGAGGAGAAGCCAGCGCTGAAGGTCGCACCAGCGGAAGCCCTCGAAAGACAACTCTACAGCACGCTCACGACGTATCTCGTCCATAAAGTGTTCTCTCGTATCGCGGAGGTTGGCGGGCACGTGCTCCATTGGATAATCGGTAGAGTTTACGCGGTCGCGAAGCGCGTTGATAGCGTCAATTGCAGAGTACGACATACAATAATCTTTTGCACTAAGGTCTGCTGTACCTTTTGCAATAGCAGTCCTTGCTTCCGCATACATAAGATAAACATCAGCAAGACGCATATAAGGGAGATATGTGTGGAGAGGGGCTCCGCCACCCCATGCATCATACCATCTGTCTCCTTCGTTGCACTGGTGAGGAACGAGTTTCTGAATGAAATAACCCGTGCTACTTCCCTTGTCAACAAAGCGCATAGCGCCATCAGAGTATAAAGTACAATACTCATGTTTCTTTTGTTCTGCTGTCAAAATTTCTGTATTGAGAACATAGTGGAAACCGTCGAAGACAATGTCGTGATAGAAACGCGGGTCACGGTTCTTGTATGGATGTTCAGGATCCCAACCAGACAGCGGGTTCAGCACCAACTCTCCGTTTCGCACGAGATAGATAGGCTGTCCGTTAGCCATACCGTACTGGTCGATCAGGTTGGCTGTTGGATGATGAATGATATTATCATGAGCAACAACTCCTGCAACCTTAGGACCAAAGAGTTTCGTACAGTTCCAGTTAGAGGTGTTTCCGTCCGGCGAGAGACCGCGGAAAATTGCCTCGCAAGTACCTGGTAGTTTCCAGTCCTGATTGTATGTATAGAAGATGTCCGAATAGTTTGTATCGGATTTATCATCTTTTGTATGGTTATAAATGTCAGAATACTTATATTCTGCAAGTTTATAACTCACCTGTCCTCCCTTGACCATATCAAGTGCCTTGCCGAGAACCTCTGCAGCCTTCTTACAGTATGTCTCGTCATAATCGTATGTCTTGCCGTTGCTGCTTGCGCCGAGGAGTTGTGCTACACCACCGTTCTTGGTTTTCTCAAACTCTTTCATGAGTGGCGAACCAGCCCAAAGATAGCACTTGCCAAGGTAGCAGAGCGCCATGAACTTATTGATGCGCAGGTCGTTCTTTCCAGAAGTCTGCATACCAGCAAGTTTTTCGTCCCAGCCCTGAGGGTCGTTAGGAAGAAGATCGGCAGCCCTTTCAAAGTCTTCTGCGCATCGGTCGGCACATTCCTGGAAAGAAAGGCGTGGTAACGCAGGAATATTTTCAGAGTCAAAAGTTTGGTCAATGTAAGGAAGACCGCCAAAGTAGCACATCAGCTCGAAATGCCACCAAGCACGGAAGAAGTACAACTGTCCGAGCAGCAGGTCACGCTCCTCGTCAGTACCTATGAGCGACTTGATTTGCTCAATACCCATATTACACTTACGAATGCAGTACCATGAGTTCGTCCACATTGAACTTCTCGCTCCATTCAGCCAAAACTGGCCGTTGTTCCACCAGTTACGATAGTTTCCAAGATCCACCTGATGATCCATGTGTGCGTAACCTTCCGGGTTGTGAACAGCATCATCACCAAGATTCCATGAAGTACAATAGTTGATTTTTTCCTTGTCAGGAATCAGACTATATATTTCCTCAATATATCCCTGGAAGTTACGGTAGTTCTTGAATGCCTCATCCTCAGACACGATAGCCTCGGGATCTTTGTCAAGCCAATCGGTACATGAAGTGAGGGAAGCACTTGCAGCCAATAGGAGCATCGAACCACACAAAAGGGATTTGATGTTAATATAATATTTCATAATTATAATACACAATTAAATATAAAGTTTTACTCCGAAATTATAACGTCTGACAGTTGGATAGGCACCGCCACCGCCACCCCATCCGAAGTTACTCTCACGGTCGTCAGGCATCTTTGTAATAAGTAAAAGGTTATTACCATTCAGATAAATCTTAAGGCTTGAGAAACCAAGTTTCTTGATCCACCCCTTAGTCCAAGTGTAAGCGACTTCCACATTCTTTAGACGCAAATAAGAACCGTCAAAGAGGAACTGTGTACCGTCGTTGTAGGAAACCTGTGAGGCAAAGCGCGGAGGAACAACTTTTCCCGAACCATCTGCAGGATTCCACCAAGTTCCATTGTCAAATACAGTAAGGCGTTTATCTACGAAAGAAGCGAGGCCTACGTCACGTGTAACACCTGATGCACCATACCACTGTGCAAA
This sequence comes from uncultured Prevotellaceae bacterium, assembly GCA_900315095.1. Taxonomy (GTDB): domain Bacteria; phylum Bacteroidota; class Bacteroidia; order Bacteroidales; family Bacteroidaceae; genus Prevotella. The sequence goes on from OMXS01000005.1 coordinate 106,328, forward strand.
TATGCTGAATCCTTTCCATTCCCAACCGATTGTGGCATTGTAGGTGTGCTCTGGAGTGCCAGTGTATCCGTAAGGAGCTGGGTCGTTTGTCTCGTCCACTTTACCATCACCGTTGAAGTCAACAATGTAGTGGTCGCCGATAAGAACTTGATCGTCGTTAGCATCACGTTCTGGCGCACTATAGAGTTCGTCGTATGTACGGATGAAACCATTGTCTATGAACGACGACATTTGTCCTTGAGAATAGCCTTCCGCCTTGCGGTAATTTGGAATCAAAGCTGGGTCATCTTTTTCTATAATTTTATTGTGTGCGTATGTATAGTTGGTGTTTGCCCAGAAACGCATGCCATTACTCAGCACTTTGTTGAAGCGAAGTTCAACTTCAAAACCAGTATTTCTAATCCTACCTTTGTTAACGTCTGGAGTCATTGCCGCTCCATAGTATGAAGGAACAGAACGGTTATTACCAGAAATGAAGATGTCTGAACGGTTATCACGGAACCAGTCGAAACTACCTGCAAACATACCGCCGAGGAATGCATAGTCGAAACCGATATTCATCTTTGTCACTTTTGCCCAACGCAAGTCAGGAGCAGCAACACCTGATTCCTTATAACCAGTGAATGGACTATCGGTATTGTCAATGGTAACTTTGTAAGGACCAACGACTGACCATTCTGTCATGTATGCAAAACGCTTACCTGCACTGTCGTCACCAATCTGACCGATAGAACCACGAATCTTGAACATGTCAACAATGTGCTTGTCCTTGAGTTTTTTCATGAATTTCTCTTCAGAGAGCATCCAGCCGGCAGCACCTGAGCAGAAGAATGCAAAGCGGTAGTCGGGAGAGAATCTCTGAGAACCGTTATAAGCACCATTGAACTCTGCGAAGTATTTGCTATCGTAATCGTACGTGGTACGGAATACCCAGTCCTCACGACGCCACTCTAGGTCAGAGCCACTTGCATTGATACGGCGCTTCCAGTTACCCATGGCTGTCACATTATGTTTTCCAAGCTGACGCCCCCAGAAGAGTTGGAGCGACATTTCGGTTGCACGATATGTAGAAGTTACTTTACCTTGTTCAGGTCTCCACTCAAGTTTTTCATAGAAATCGAAACCTGTATTTGCATCAACTGTACAATTTTGACTCGGTAGGAACTCTCCATCCTCAGGAACGATAAGCGCTTCCTTTGCTTGATGCGTGTCATAAATACCACGCTCTCCTTCATTGAACTGATTGTCCCAAGAAATGGTACCGCGTGCTACAAGTCCCTTAGTAACAAAGTCGAGATTCTGCTCAAGCGCAAAGTCTGTGAATACACGCGTAATGGTATTCAGCGAATAACCTGACGTTGCAATGCTCTTAGGAGAGTTCACGACATTGGAAGCCTGGGCATAACCCCAAGAACCATCTGAGAACTGTACAGGGAAAATGTTTGGAGCCATACCATAGGCACCTGCCCAATTCTGCTGTTGGAAGAACTCACCATCATTACCCCAATAATAATGTGGAGTTTTTTGCTGGGCATTGGAACCCGCAAGGTTCACCTTGAACTGAGTTGTCTTAGTGATTTGGAAGTCCAAGTTAGAACGAACGTTCAGACGATTGTATGAATAACCGCCCTCATAACCCTGATGGTTATCCCAAATCCTAGTCATATCACCTTCGTTCTGGAAGTCGAAAGCCACGAAGTACTTCACGAAACTTGTACCACCAGAGAAGTTTATATATGTATTATATGACAAAGCTGTGGTTTTGAACATCTCTTTCTGCCAATCCACGTTAGGATAACGCTCTGCCTGACTATAGTCGCCAAGGTAGTTGCCATCAGCATTATAGTTTGACCTAACTGTATAGTCCTGATTGCGGAAGAGATTAACGAAGGTCTGTGGACGGTAATAACTCCAAGAAGCAGCACCCGTAGGAAGCGCAAGCTCGTGCTCGATGGCCTGATTACGCAGCATATAGCCGTCGTAAGAGTCGTACTTGCGAGGGAGTTTTGACACCGCCTTCAACGTAGCGTTGAAGCCGACATCGATTCTCGCCTTACCTTCCACACCACGCTTGGTGGTGATAAGGATAACGCCGTTAGCACCCTCCACACCGTAAACGGCTGTAGCGGATGCGTCCTTCAACACTGACACTGTTGCGACAGACGTGATGTCGACAGATTTGATTTCACGCTTCACACCATCGACGAGGATAAGAGGCTGGGCATCTTGGTTCCATGCAGCAGCGCCACGAATGTAGATACGTGGGTCTTCTTCACCAGGCTGACCTGTAGAAGCGATGGTCGCGATACCAGGGAGGTTACCGGTAAGTGCCGCACCGACACTACCAATACCTGCCGAACGCTCAAGAACCTCACCTGTCGTCTGTGTGATAGCACCCACGACAGAGGCTTTCTTCTGCTGACCGAAACCGACAACAACCACCTCGTTGAGTTGGTTATTGTCTTCACTCATCACAATCTTAAGCGTGCGCTGTCTGCCTACAGTAACCTCTTCGGCGTTCATACCAACGTATGTCACCTGGATTACTGATCGCTCACTAGGAACGGTGATGTGGAAGTTTCCGTCGAAGTCGGTCACTGTACCAACGCCCTTCTGTCCCTTCACCGTCACCGTAGCGCCAATGATGCTTTCGCCCGCTTCGTCTGTTACCTGTCCGCTGACAGCAATGCCTTGCGCATATGCACCAAGTGCACAACAAAGCAACAACGCCAACGTAGGAACGAATCGTTTGAATAGGTTGTTAAATGTTTCCATAAAGTTAATATTTATTTGTATTGTCATCTACATAATTTTTACGCTAGACATGGTAAAGAATGCTAGTGTTACTATTACAAGGTTTTGCAAAGTTAAAAGGATTTAACTGATTGTCCAAATATTTTTGGTTAAAATCTTGGGGGTTTAGCCAAAATAAGAGACAAAAACAAAAAAATGCAACATGAAACAAAAAAACGCATACATAACGACTTCCAATAAAGACGTATTATTACACTTATTCCTTAATGCTACTATTATAAGACTCAGAAAGTACAATCATTCACATTTCACAACTACAAACATCCGCTAATGTCTGTTGAGAGTAATGAGAACACTTTCCGTACACAGTCATACATTTATGCATGTAACATTCAACAAAGTGACTGGCGGCATTATTTAAGACGCTCGTCACTCTCAATGCGGCGACTAATCTCACGGGAATCAAGACTGACGGCACGAGAGGTGAAGTCCGGGGTGTTATAAGAGTACATCAGGCGGCGATAGAATGTCTTGGGGTCGCGCTGTGGCAGCAGGAAAGGTTTGGTGACACGTCCCTTATCGTCAACAGATGCAAAATAAAGGCGGGTGTAAAGACCATCGTCGCGACGACTGGTAAAGAGGAACCAATGGCTGTTGGCACTCCAGTTGTGGAAACTCTCGGCACGCTTGCTGTTCACTTCATCGATGCTTCGTGTCTCGCCTGTCCTAAGGTAGAGCATCCACAGGTCGCTCTCCTCATGCCATATAGAGAAGTACCCATAGTTTGCTCGCGTGTACATTATATATTTACCATCATACGAGGGGCGTGGCCATGTGACGCTCTTTTCCTCCTGTGAGGCACGAACGAGAGTGTCCACAGTCTCGCCTATCTTACCTGTCTTTTCGTCAAAAGCCACACGGCAGAGGTCATATCGTTCCTTGTCGTAGTCGGTGGGATATACTTGACGCTTGGCTGTAATGAAGTAGAGCCACTTGCCGTCGGGCGAGAACACCGGACAGTTCTCAGCCCAATATTTTTTCATTATCAGAGTGTCGCTCAGCGTCTGGTTTGTCTGTGTATCATATACGAAGACATCCGATGAGGAGTCGTAAACTTCGATGCGCTTATTGCTCGCCATATGGAACATCTGCGATGTCTTATTTGTGGAGAAGGCGCAGTAACGGCCACCTGGATGCCAGTAGGGATATACCATCGAACCACCAAGCACTTCGTTCTTCGCCTTCAGAAGCACTTCCTTGCCATCGCGGTGGATTATCGTTGCCCCGTGCTCGCCACGCGCATGGAACACATACTGGTCGGGATTTGTGCGGTTGAGCCATGGTGCAACCACGTTCGTTTCCCGTCCCGAGGAGTTGCTGGCATGGGACTAAACGCAAATGAGTGTGTATAATACGTTTTTACTTCCTAAAACTTGCAGCATTCAGTAAATTGTCGTACCTTTGCGTACCCTTATATATAATAATGTATTACAAGCATAAATAATAACTACAACAAATATGAAACGATCTTTTCTTTTAACTATTTACATTTCACTACTGCTCTTTTCACTACAGGCTTCTGCCTATGAGCAATTGTCTATTGACATTAACGTAAATGGTCAGCAGCGAAACATGGTGGTCTTTATTCCAGATGTACTGCCTGCAAAATCACCGCTGTTCATCGTCACCCATGGTATGAACCAAGACCCGGAATACCAGTATGGCTCCGACAAGATGTACATGCTGATTGACACCGAGAAGTTCGTCGTAGCATACCTGCGCAGCGATGGCAATACATGGGATACCGGCGGCACGAAAGACCAGAACTTCGTCATCAAGGCAATCGATGAATTGGCAAACCTCTATGACATCGACAAAGACCGTGTGTATTGGTCTGGCTTCTCCATGGGTTCGATGCTCATCCACCATTGCATCGCCAACATGCAAAACAAGATTGCTGCCTTTGCTCCCACGAGCGGCATACAGTTCTCTGAGGAGCCCTGGAACAACTGCAGTAAGCCCGTAAACCTGCTTGAGGTCATTGCCTACGGCGACGAGACGTTCGGCTACGAGGAATATAATATTCATGGTTACATCGAGAACTACGCCTTGCACGACAATCACACCCAGTACTCGAAAACCATAGGCTACAAGCCCACCAGTGGCAGTTGGTTTGACGGTGACCTGGAGAAATGGACGGGAGGTCCAAACGGTGGCGAGGTGTGGCTCTATTCATATAACAACGGCGGCCACTGGCCCAATGATATTAATCCACGTCTCATCTGGAACTTCTGCAAACGCTTCACGCTTAATCAGCCCAAGGCGAGAATCACTCAGCCAGCAGGAGAGACTACCTATTTATATATGGGACCTGATGGCGAGGCCACATTCCCCGACATCACCATAGAAGCCACCGCTACGGCTACCGTTGGTGAGGTAGAGAAGGTAGAGTTCTATGATGGCAACACTCTATTAGAGACACTTACAGCCCAGCCTTACACCGCAACGCTGACTGCCCCACAAGCCGGACAACATGAGTTGCGCGTCGTGGTGACCGACACCAATGGAAAGAAGGGAGAGAGTTCGTGCGTGGTGAACTGCGTCGCTTCTACCAACTACGACATGATTCAGACGTTCACCACCGAGGGCATTGTGCCACAGAACTGGTACGTGTGCAACGGCAAGATTAAACGTGTGGGCGGCGGACTTCCCTATTCCAATGGTTGTCGCCTTCTGCACTTCACGAACACGAAACGAGGCTTCGAATATGGACTCCTCGTGCAGAACCCTGGTGGCAAGGAAAAAAAAGCATGGGCTAAATTTGGCGACAATGCCGCACGTTCGTACATGACACTGCATGCAGGACATTATTCTATCAAAAGCAGGGTATGTAACTGGGACCAGCCAGATTTTACATCAGTCACCTACACCATAGAGGACCTCAACGGACAGGAAATGGCATCCAAGACTTTCACGCCCACCGTTAATATCGGTGGCGACACAAGCAACAGTTTCTCTGGCGGTAGGGGACAGACTTTCGATTTCGACATTCCTGAAACAGGTGAATATGTCTTCACTGTTTATACCGATGCCGTAAAGAATGCCGACTTCGTACTTGGAATGTCCACTATACAGGCCAAGTCGTTCGTTACAACAGGTATCAAGGAGATAAACACCAACTCTGAAAAAGTACAGTCAAAGAAGAGCGGATGCTATGACCTCAGCGGTCGCAAGGTATCAGAAAGCAATACAACGAATGGTCTGAAACCAGGCATTTACATCATCAACGGACGCAAAACCGTCATCCGATAATAGGATTATTACTACGAATTACACGGATTGTCATTTTAAGATTCGTTCAATTCGCGTAATTCGTAGTATATATATAACTCGAAGTTTATTTAGTACTTACACGTTCCTCACTCTCGATTCTCCTGCTCATATCACGGGAATCGAGGTCCAAGGGGCGTGTGGCAAAGTCTGGAGTGTTATACGAATAGAGCAACCGGCGATAATACTGCTTGGGGTTGTGCTGTGGTAATAGGAAAGGCTTGGTGGCCTTACCATTCTCATCCAGGCAGGAGAAGTAGATACGGGTATAGAGACCATCGTCACGGCGACTGGTGAAAAGGAACCAGCGGCTGCCAGTGCTCCAGTTGTGCAGGCTCTCAGTCTGAGGGCTGTTCACGGTGTCCATAGGACGCGTCTCGCCAGTCTTCATGTCGAGTAGCCACAGGTCAGCCTCGGGATGCCATACCGAGAAATAGCCAAAGTCAGTCTGGGTGTACATGATGTAGCGTCCGTCGTAAGAGGGACGGGGCCACGTAACGCTCTTGCCTGTGACAGTAGTATTGATGAGGGTATCAACCTGCTCGCCCAGACGTCCTGTATGGGCATTAAAGGCGACGCGACAGAGACTGTAACACTCTTTGTCATAGTCGGTGGGATAGAACTGCCGCTTGTCCTTGATATTTGGGAAGAACTGTCGAAGCAGTTTGGAAGAAAGCTTCTGGGCGAGAACGAAAAGAATGGCATAGGCCAAAGCCCCGTTGACAGGATTCAGGAAAAACTGTGCAATACATTCGCCCAAATACTGAGCCATTCCGCCTGGCAGCACAAGGCGCTCTGTCAGATAGTCGCAGTTCCATAGGAACAATACTGACATCTCCCTTGCCACTGGTATGAATGGATAGCCGAATAGCCAGAAACAGAACACCACGATGGCCAAAAGAGCCACCGCTACATGTTCCAAGTATCGGAATATGATGGCTTTTATACTCATAAGCTTTACTTGCGCACGCCTATGTCCTTGCGGTACTCATCGTTGATGACACTACTAGCCTTATTACCGTCAAAGCGAGTTGGACCAATGATGAAATCGGGCACATTGAAGGAAAGGAAACGGTCGCGATAGAAACGGCGCGGGTTTCGCTGCGGCAACATAAAAGCTTTGGTAACATTACCCTTGGCATCTATGTGACAAAAATAGGGCCGTGTGAAGAGACCATCGTCACGTCGTGAGCTGAGCACCATCCAACGTGAGTTCGTGCTCCAGTTGTGGAACGATTCGGTATCTTTAGAGTTAGCCGCAGTCATGGGACGGCTCTCCCCCGTAGAGAGGTCGAGCAGATAGAGGTCGGCCTCGTGATGCCAAATGCTGAATTGCCCGTAGTCGGAGAGAGTGTAACAGAGGTAACGCCCGTCGTAGGAGGGACGAGGGAAAGACACCGACTTATGTTGAGCCTCAGCATCGATAATGGTTTCTATACTGTCACCAAAGGTGCCTGTTGCGGGATCGAAATCGACGCGACAGAGGTTATAGCGTATTGAGTCAAGCTGATGACTGCCCTCAGGCAGAGCGCGTGCTGAACAGAAATAAAGCGAACGACCGTCAGCCGAGAAAACGGGGAATGTCTCATATATAGAGTCATTTTTGAGAAGGGGCGAGAGCAACAGCTCATTTTTCTCAACGTCATAGACCTGAAGGTCGGAGGCTGTATCAAAGACCTCGATGCGGTTGTGGTTGGCACTATGGAACAACTGGTTCGTAGTATTTGTAGAATAAGCGATATATCGTCCCGAAGGATGCCAGTATGGATAGACGCAAAGGCCGAGAGTCTGGTCGGTCTTAGTGTTGTAAGCGGTGACAGGGCCATAGTTTTGGCGCAGCAGCGTGGCACCATGAGGTCCACGGATATGAAGACTCATGTCAGCAGGGTTACCACGGTTGAAGCTATGGCAGTTGACACATCCCTCGAACTGGGTGTTCTCAATCAACGGACGCTCATCGAATGAGGAGAGGTCGCGTTCATAAATGCCCATCTTACTCCACACCTCGTAACCAGGCTCTATAAGACGATAACAGATGCCGTAGTCAATGCTGTCAGGACTGACATATATTGAAAAAGGACGATAGGTGTGCCAGCCGTCGTCATACTTCGCCGAGACAGTAATGCTGAGCGAGCCACCACGGTTCTGCCCGAGCATATCTTTCCAGTCGTCAATGTCGAAATCGACAGACTCTTTTCCTTGGCTATGCAGGTTGTTTCCGTGACTATCTGTTATGACCGCATCGATACATGAAGCCTTCTCATCTGCCATACAGAAGTCGAGAGGAGCAATGTTCACGGGTATAGTGACCCCGATGTAATCGGGATAGATATTAGGCTGAGCCGTCTCTTGCTTGGCATCGCTGACAGTCTCTGTACAAGCTGCCACGAGGTAAGAGGCAAGGAGCAAGAGGCAAGAGGCAAGAAGTATATGTAGAGTTCTTTTCATTGCTTGGTGGAAGTGTTTAATAGTAATTTATTATATCTTTCACGGTCATTTGTCAGTATATAGTAGGCCACCAGATATTGATATGCCAAACTATTGTCTTTGTTGCTGAAGTAAAGGCTTTCGAGCATATCAGGCGTCACATGGTCGCTGAAAAAAGCATTATCTTTATAGACAGACTTGCGCAGGTGTCCGTATTCGGGATGCTTGGCTATCGCCTCTTCATTACCCAACAGTTGTAATGTCTCATTCGCCCAGTCACTATAGAAAAGTGTCTTCTGCAGGGCCGTGAGATATTTTCGTGCCACCTCATAATTGCCGTTTATCAGGTTGGTCTGAGCCAATCGTTTGTAGCATCGTCCACTCTTCTGGAAGTCAAGAATCGCTTCCTGGGCCTCGAACACCGTTCGCTGTGCGACATTTATCATACCCAACTGATAGAAGGCCTCGGCAGTAGGCAGAGGACTGGTAGCATCGCTTTGGACATCGGGTAAGAGACCCAAGATGCCGTTCTGGTTAAATTCAAACAGGTGGTCAGCGAGCAGACCATGCATACCCAAGGCAAGATTCTGCACCGTCACTCCAATCTGATTGTTAGGTTTTTCAGCGTTGATGGTGGCGAGTATGCGGTTCCATTGCTGGTGGCGCGCCATGAAGTCATATTGCATCACCTTCTCTGCCTTGAGATTGCTGTATTTCCATACAGCACAGAGACCACAGAGGAAACAGAGGGCACAGAGTATAAGGGTTTTGAGGTTTTGAGACTTTGATGTTGCTGGTTTATTACAGAAACGGGCAATGAGTGCAAGGACGAAGACTGACAGGGCAGCAGACCATAGCAGGACAGGAATCACCGTCGGGTAACGATAGTAATGTATGCCTGTCCATAGACTGCGGGGGGATACAGGAAGATGTGTTGACAGAATAACTATCATTATTCCCAACAGTACAATCGCTCCATAATACCATATAGAGTATTTATGTCGTGGAATCTGCAAAAGAAAGAACACCACACATACAGGACCCACTATCCAATAGAGTATAGGAACGGCGGCAAAGAGAAGAATGAGCCGCAGCCAGGGGGTTGGATGTTTGGGAGATTGGTCGTCTGGTCGTTCAGGAACTAGGGCAAAGAGGCATGAGGCGAGAAGAGTGAGCAAGACAGCCCAGACGCCGCCCAACAGCGCATTCTCGTCGAGCAAGAAAAGCCAAAGCAGAAACGAAGGGATGAAAGAAGCCCCCTCCCAACCTCCCCCCAAGGGGGAGAAGAGCCGCAGGACGAGGAGCTGTATGGCAGAGAGTAGGAGTGCGATGATCAGAGCGCCCACCCAGGCATAAAGGAAAAACTGCGTGCAGAAGCGTCCCAGCAGGTCGGCAACGCCGCCTGGCAGCCTGACGATGTCCCACACGTATGTGCTATCGAAAAGGAAAAGCTGATACTGCTCCTGATAATGCAGATGATGCGGATAGGCCAGCCCGAAAAAGAGAAGGACCGCCACACCGAAAAGGAGAGTATATATACCACGCAGGTTCTTCATCTCTTAATTCTTAACTATTATTACTTGTCAAATACCTTACTGAATTCATCTACAGTGATCTTGACTGGCTCAACCATGAACTCTGGACGGTTGTAACTCTTCAAAAGACTGATATGCAACTCGGGGTCTTCCTGCGGCATGAGGAATGCCTTTTCCACCTTCCCATTGTTGAAATAGGCGAAATAGACACGGCTGTAGTTGTCATCGTCACGGCGACTGGCAAGCATAATCCAATGTCCGTTGCTCGACCACGAGGGATAACTGTCAGAATAGTCCTTGCTGTTCAGTCTCGAGAGGTCAATGGGCGAAGAGGTTTCCCAAGTGAGGGCAGTACCGGCATACTTGTCTATAGGGATGCAAACGATGTCGGCATCATGGTGTCTGCTGTGAAAACAGCCATACTGACCCAGAGCAAACAACAGATAGTGGCCATCGGGGCTGATGCGTGGCAACGTGACGCTCTTATTGGCGGAGGCTGCATCATAGACGAGTTCCTCCTCGCCGAAGTTGTGCGTCTTCAGGTCGAACGAACGTCGAACGAGATTATATTGTATCTTTTGATAGGTGGTTCTGATATCTTTATCGCGCATTTCCTCAGGAAGCGGCACCGACTTGCAGTAATAGAGGTACTTGCCATCGGGCGACCAAGTAGGATACACCTCCAAGAGCGTGGAATCGTTGCTGACAATGCTTACCGAGTCGGTCTCAACATCATAGAGTATCATATCACTCGCCAAATCATAAACCTCAATTTTGTTAGGATTTGACGTGTGGAATGCCTGTCGTGTCAGATTGGTAGAGAAGGCTACCAACTTGGCAGTAGGATGCCATGACGGATAGACACCACCGGAAATGGTATAGTCGCGCTTCATATTGACTTTCGAGACCTTGCCATCGTTCACAATAACGGTACCTGCATTGGATAGACGCACATGAAAGAGCATGTTGTCAGTCTTGTAGTTCTGATAACTGTGGCAGTTAATGCACTGTCCCTTTTCCCTATCATTCATTGTAATCTCGTTGTTGAAAATCTGTGTTTCCTCAAACGAGATGAGGTTGCGCTGGGCAATCTCCATGAAGGTCCATGCAACATACGACGGTTCTATGAGACGATACGACACATATTCATCAATAGGCTCTTTAGCAACATGTATCTCAAACGGACTGAACAACAGCCATTTGCCTTCTTTCTGGCCCCATACCTCTACCTTGATACTCTTACCCTTCGAGGCATTGAGCATGTCGTGCCATTCATCCTCTTGTATCTGAACCTTCACACCGTTGCCGTAGGTCTGCTGCTTGCCATCGGGAGTAGTGAGACGTGCCACGCACTCTTCGTACTGGTCAACTGGGAGCATGAAATTTAGTGGTGCGATGTTGCAAGGCACGGTGACATCACAATAATCAGGGAAGATTGGTGGCAGCACTGAAGACGCGGAGGCGTCGGAGGGCACAGAGGGATGATTTGCGCACGATGAGAGGAACATCACGGCAAAGCCCAGCAATACAATGTAGGAGGATATAAATCTTTTCATTGTTTTCTTACGATTGAACTTCATGACCAATATTTCCATTATTTATAATATAAGACTTTCTTCCGAAAATGTTGTACCACCAATAGGTATCTCCATATTCTTTACGCATCTCTTCACCAACCGATTTAAGTGTCATACCAGGTATTGCATAGGTTTTCAAGGTTGCCCAAAACTGTTTGTAACGCTCATAAACAGACCGTTCGACAGGGAGCATCATACGTTTCTCTTCTGGAGCCTTGTCCATGTACAGAATATAGGCCTCCATGGCATGCAGAGGAAATTGCTCATCAAGATGCAACTTCACATAATTGCGTAGGGATGGCCAGAAGCGACGGGAGTCGCAACGTATCATGGAATAGAACAAAGCCTGTTCTGAAGCCAACTTGCTGTCAGATTCGTACCAGAGACTAATACTGTTGACAATATAACTATCGCTGTTCTCAACGCCACTGAGCTCATCAGGATAGCATTTCTGCAGTTCCTTAACCTTTGCTGAGACCGGTGCCGGTTGCCAATTTCCGTAAAACGGACGATGATGCAGTATGGTGGTATAGCGTTCTACCAATTTCTTATCTCCTGTAGCCAAGGCACATCTGGTAAGCATCTTCAAGTAGAAGGGCGAGAAACCCGCCTGTATGGCGTTCTCAAAACTCAGGCGGATGGATTCATTCACCATGCCGTAATTATAATATACCAGAGGCGATGCTATGTCCAAAAGGGTGACGTGGAGCGTATCTGGATTGTTAATATTTACATCATCGTTGCCCAACTTGAATGAACGGTCGAGTAAACCACCTTCATTCATCAGTGCAATATTCTTAAGAAATACCATCGTGCTGGTTGGTTTCTTGTTCTCTTCAGACATACGAAGAACCTCCTTCCAGTTGTCGTCGTAAGCATAGCGTACCATGCGCATTTCGTTAATGTAATTACGATCGTAGTACATGAGCGACCAGGTAAAGACAATACCTGCAAAGACACATAGGACCGGCACAAGTATACTTTGAACTTTGAACTTTAAACTTTGAACTTTAGTTGGCAGATATTTGCTAAACAACGCAAAGAGCAAAGAAGCGCCACCAAGCACCCAAAACGGGACTGAAAGACGTCCAGTACTGTCGCTTGGCGTTTCAAAACGAGGCAGTCCTGCCAGCATGACATCATCGAATTTCAGGTTCGAATATAACTGGGTATGCCAGATGCTGGCGGTAAAGACAAGCAAGACAATGCCTATAAGTTCGCGCCACGTCAGTTTCTCGGCAACCACCAGACAAAGCATGAAAAGCAAGGCGAACCATCCTAATATTGGATAGATGCAAAAGCCCAGCACATACCATAATAGATGCCATTTGCGTGAAGTACTTCGTGCTGCCCATAAAAGCAAAAGCATGACGAGATAGCCTACCGACTGAGAGAACCAATAGCCTCTAATCGTGGATATATAAATCCAATATCCCAAATCAACAACCGATGTAAGCAGACAGGCGATTGGCAGGAGCATCAGTGCAGAAGTACTCGCCTGTAACCTGAAAGCCTTGGTTCCCACATAGAATATGAGGGTCCAAATAACTATCATTACACTAGCACCTAACAACGGCCTATAGCATAGTTGTGTGAGCCATGCTCCCACGTACTGCATCAGACCGAAGGGCTTCGACATAAGGGTATGGAAGAATGGCGCTCCAAAGATGAACTCGGAACGGTCGTGTGCCGTATAAAACACCTCCCGATTAATATATAGTATATATACCGCAAATGCTATGAAAGCCAGCAGGCTCACATAGAGAATGATCTTAGATACTTTGTTGTTATTAATCATGCTCAGAATAATATGAAACCTATATAAATCTTTTCCTAAACCACAATGCAAAAACAGGATCCGTAACATTGAGTTGGCGTAGTTCTGAATATATCAGATCGCGTTCAATAAGTGCTTTACGCAAGCGTACAATGTTTGAAGGAGCCCCCAAATCGAACTGAGAGCGGACACGTTTTTCATTAAACCCAGAGTGTACACCAGAAACGATAGCCCTAAGCATATTCATCTGATAACTGGACAATGGCTCTATCTGTTGCATATACAGAGCCTCATTAGTACTTATCAATTCTGCCACTGCCTGCGGCATCATATCTTCAGTTACGGTACCGCCTTGAGGCAGAAGGTTGAGAAGTATTGAAGAGAGGTGCTGTACGTACGACGGATAGTTATCTACAGTCTCGCATATCCGCGCTACCATTTGCTCAGAAATATGCTTACCTGCCGCCTCAAAATGACTTATGATATAGTCAATCCAATCGTTAGTTGGTATTTTCTGTAACCAAAGCAAGTCACCAAACTGATAGAAAGGCATACTGCGATTCAGAAATATATCACTCATCATATGCCGTTTACTGCCATACAAGCAATACGATGTGTAGTGATGGTGTTGCCAAACCGAACGAAGTCTGGCCTGGACTTCCTTTGTATTCTCAAATTCACCTATTTGCTGAAACTCATCTATGCATACCACAACATGGCGTTTCTTCTTTTGGGCAATGATTTCTACAACATTAAGAATCTCCTCTGGAGAATGCGTTTCAGGAGTTATGCCTAAAGAAACACTAATTTCAGACATAGGGTCAACAGGAATACCAATTTTGGGAGTAAGACGAGCCAGAAAGCTGCGAGCTTCATCCATCCATAGCTGAATCTTAGATGCTGTTTGCTTCAACACAGCCACGGCCAAGGCGTTATAAAATTCATATTCCGACTTGCATCCAAATATATCCAAGCGTACCGTAATAACATCACTACTGGCCAGTTGTTGACAAACATGGTCAACCAACGATGTTTTCCCCCATCGTCTAGGAGAAATCAATATAGAATTAACTCCGCCTTCGAAGTTGGCTTTCAGACGACGTGTTTCCTCAATTCTACCAGTAAAATTGTAGTCTGTGACAGCTATTCCATATACAAAACTTTTCTCCATAACTTACTCATTTTGAACGCAAAGATATGAATTTCATCAAAGTTTCACAAACTTGTGAATCACTAATGTGTGATATTTAAGTTTTTTTATCCTTGGATACTTTGTTTAGGTAGTTCTTTTCCATAGATAGATGAAACTGTACTCTATTTCGATGCAAATTTACGAAAAGTAGAGAGCAAAACAAAGAAAATGTTTCTTTTTTTTGCCAAGACGAAGTAAATTAGCCCTTATTTTTTTCCTAAACCCAAGCAATTATCTAAAAAAGATTATCCGCTTTGGATAATGACAAGTGACCATTTTTACTAACCATAAATTGTCCACAGCAGAATCTAAAACCCCTCTCTACGGGAGAGGGGAAGGGGTGAGGCCCCAAAAAAGGCTGACTCATTTTACTGAGTCAGCCTATTATTTATTGTCCTGTAAGTATTATAATAAAGCACTTACATCAAACATCATTTCGCTACAGGTCTGATAGAAACTCCGAAACTGGTACTCAGGTTGTTGTAGATGTCCAGAGAATTATACAGACCATTCTGGAAGATTAACATATTTGGCATGTTTTCATTTCCATTAATAGCACCTTCTGAGCCATTAACCTGGTCTGCCATCGATGGGAAATGGTATGTACCGGTAATCTCTCCAGTAGCATAATAGCCTGAATTTCCATTACCAAACAACTTATTCCCGTATCGATAACCTGCAGCCGGGAAGAATATACTATTTCCATTAGGACCAGTTACTCTATATCCAGAACCAACAAATTCCCATTCACACTCTTCAAGCAACTCTACGAATTCTATGGTTGTTGGCATTCTCCAGTTGCTGCCCCAGTTTGCAGTAGCAGGATCATGAGTAGCATCTGATACAATGCTATAAGCAGGAACGAAGGTTAAGTTATTCTTCTTCTTTGCGTCAAGTCTATCTTTCGGAGCATTTCCAATATCACCACCAGCGTAGTCCTTACGCATCACGGTACCAAACTGATCTTTGATTTCAGTATAATTATTGGCTAAAGGAGACTCATAGAAATTGACATCTGTAGAATTAATCTGAGTAATGGTAAGAGTAGTTACCTTCTCGTAATCAAACGCCTGGAAAGCATCGTCACCTGGCAATCTCTCAACAAACTCAGAACCATCCCAATCTATGACACCCTCAAACTCATCATTGATAAGTGTTGCCTCAAGGAAACCTGAATAAGACGATTTGAGTTCATCCAATTTGTCCTTCATGAACGAAACAATCTTGTCCTTTTTCTGATTATCACTTACACTCGATAAGTCTATAAGCTTAGGCTGAGAGGTTGTAACGATATTTGTCGTGTCGCATATCGTTCCTGTCTTCTCATCACCTTTGTACAGATTAAACAAATCAGATACCGGTGTAAGACTTGTAACATCTGTATATGTCGCATCATTGTTTGCCATAACCTGTGTACCTGTTATGTCACCCCATACGAAGAGGATACCATTGTCTGTTTCCGAAGTCGCACCAACATTCATGTTAGCCCACTTGGTACCACTTGGGAGCCCCAAATCTACAGCCTGACCAGCATTTTTTATATTGCTTGTGTTCGCTGTATATTGAGTATCTACAGTATTTTCGGTAATCTCCTCACTACAAGCCACAAACATACTTGATAAAATAAGCGTGGAGATTGCGAACTTACTAAAATTCATTAAATTTTTCATTATAACGGATGTTTAAATATTATACATATAAGAACCTCTTATTCCTCATAGTAAACAGCTTTGAGAGTCATAGAGCCACTATACAGCATGAGGTCAAGGTCACGGCCTTCACCGCCCTTAGCACACTCATCAGCCATGGTCTGGGTAATCTGAAGTTCATTCAAACCATCTATCCACTTAACATGGTCGTAATAGGTGTTACTCCACCAACCATTCATAACCTTCAGATCAAAATTATCTGTAACATCTGATACGTCGAAGATCAGAGTCTTCAGACCGAAGTAAACCTCATCAGGAATAGTGGGCAGATGTGCACCTTCGGTAGAACTGAAACGCATAGCTGCAGCATCCCAAGCACCAGGCTTGAATGGCAGTTGTGGATCTTCTGCTTTTTCATCTTCTGACCTATTAGGATCACCATAGATATAGTACTTAATAAGCGGATTACTGATTTCTTCACACTCTACAGGGTATTTAACAGTAAGCACAGTACCGTCAGCACAAAGAGCGGTGAGAACAACTGTGTACGGAGTAGAAACATAATCACCATTCTCATCCCACTTAAGTTTCATCTTCTTCGATGCATAGTTGCCGACAAACTCCTTATCACCGACATACCACTTTGCATTGACAGGAGCAGAGGTTTGACAGGTAATAACATTACCGAACTTACCATCTATGCCAGGAGCCGTCTTAGCACCATAGGTTTTGAAAATGCCTTTGGTGATGATACTGCTAACTTGGTTGGGGTTTTTGGTTTGCCTTATAACGATTTTTGGCAGGATACCGTCAACCGCCTTGTCGCCAATTACACTCCTATAGACTGAAACATTTTTTGGAATACTCTCAAAGCTTTCGCCATTCAAGGATATCTCCCAATAATCATCAGGAATGGGATCTGCAAAGTAAATGACAATACCCTCGCAGTCTTTTACGTCAACATTCTCCATCAAGACCGTTTCTTGATTAGCCTTAATGGTTTGCTGCCGTTCAATCTGGATTACTTTGTCAACAACTACAGTAGACATTGCCTTGAGCTCGTCAGCAGTGATGTGACCGCCATTGCCGATATCCTCATGAACAGGATCACAAGCAGCAAAAGCGCATACTGTGACAACAAGCAAAAATAATATCTTTTTCATGTTTATTTCTTTTTTAATTTTAATAAAGAACTTTATATTGTGTCTCTTGATCAGCTAAATCCCATCCTGGGTTCTGCTCCATCTTACCATTCATCAGAGTAATCTGTGCCTGAGGCTTAGGCAAGAAACCGTTGGTAGCAGCGTAACGCTTAGCCCAAGAACAGGTCATGTGAGCCATATTCATAGAATTCTTTTTGCCCCTAACAGTAATAACCTTACCACTTTGAGCCTGAAGAGCCTTCGCGGCGTATGAACTCTCACCAGAGTCTATACCAGACCAACGACGCATATCGTTGAAGCGAAGACCCTCTAATGCAAACTCCCAACGACGCTCGTTCTGAACATTCTTCAAAGAGTAAGGTGTCTGAGGCACACCTGCACGCTTTTGAACCTGGTTCATATACTGGGCATCACCTGTGACTTCGGTGAGCATCAGCAGCACGTCAGCATAACGCATCAGGTAGAAGTCCTCGAAGTGGTCACCTTGCTGCTTGTTGTCAAGTGAACTGGATGAATAGCCCTCTGTCTTTGACCACCAAGAATCGTTGTCAGCAGCGCAAGCATCGAGGTTAACATCAGCGTACTTCTTAACTGCATAGCCTGACTCCTCGCAGTCGTCCTTCTCGTAAGTATAGGAAGCAAGCTCATTATCAAGGTCAATCAAAGAACCGAGTTTACGGATGTCAGTATAACTACCGGCAGTCTCTGCAGCTGTCCAATCATCCCAGAGATTGCGTGAAGGAGTACCCTGACCCCAACCCTGGTTGAATGGATAAGTCTTGTCGCGCTTACCATTGTCATTGGTTGCGCCATTACGAAGACCCCAGAAACAAGACAGGTAGTTAGAATACATACGTGGGTTGTTGTATGTACCACCAATGGCCCACTTAGAAGCATTCATGAACTGAATCTGGAAGATTTCCTCAGTGTTACCATTACCCATGCCAGGCATGTCGAAACAGTTGCTACGGTCCATATCTGCGATGAAATCATAGGAATGGCCCTTGCCATCGTGTGCCTCATCCCAGAGAAGGCTGTTAGAATACTGCCAGAGTGAACGGTAGTCCGGGCAAAGCTTGTAACCGCCATTGTTAACAATATCCTTAAGAGCAGCTATGACATCAGCCTTTGCGAGAGTACCTCCAGGGCAACCCTCCTGCTCCACGAGTTCAATAGTAGCATCGCCAGTAGCGAGTTCACCAACCTTCTTATAGAAGCCTGCCCAGAACATCCATGCACGTGCGATAAATGCCTCGGCAGCGAACTTGTCAGCATGTCCGGAACCATTAGCCCTTTCTGGCTTCATGAGATTCTTTGCAGAAACAAAGTCAGAGATAATCTGTGGATAAATAAACTCCTCAGCACTTACCTGCTGCTGCATATCATCAGTAATAACAGTAGAGGTAATCAAAGGTACATCGCCGTACAACTGTGAGAGCCACATATAGTAGAGACCACGCATGAAGTAGCCCTCGCCGAGCAACTGATTGCGCTGAACGGTATTGTTTGTCCAATCAACATTATCGATGGTCTCAATCTGGTTGTTGGCGCGTGAAATACCACCATAGAGAAGGATGAAGTCCTGTTCATACTGGTTGGCACTTGCCGTTGTAAAATGATGGAGTGACTTAGCCACATTGTCCTGCAAACCACCACTGCCGTAGCAGTCGTCTGACATAAGTGACCACCAATAGAAAGGATTATTTAATATACCACTTTGGTCACCACCACCCAGCGTATTCATGATACTGTAGGTAGCAGCATTCAATGCCTCAACATCTGCAGGTTTACCTGGGAATGTAGCCGCAGTCAACTCTGTAACACGCGGATCGGTGTCCAGACTGTCGTTACAGGCTGTGAATATAGTAGCTGTCAAAACAACTACTGCAGATAAAATATATTTCTTCATAACTTATTGTCGAATTAGAATTTAATACTTGCACCAATCAAATATGTACGAGATGGTGGGTAAAGACCCAAGTCAATACCAGAAGCCCAACCTGAACCACCAGCAGTGTTACCAACCTCAGGATCAAGACCAGAGTAACCAGTGAAGGTGACGAGATTCTGAGCCTGAACATAGAGACGGAGTTGCTGGAATGGACAGTTCTTCCATACATTCTTGAAGTCGTAACCGAGAGTAACGGTCTTGATCTTGAAGTAGTCAGCATTCTCCATATAACGGGTAGATACCCAGTTTACGTTCTCACTACCTGTACTTGTAATATGTGGCTGGGCGTTTGAAGAACCTTCACCAACCCAACGCTCCAGAATAGAGGTATCATAGTTCTGATAAGGAGCATCACTGAATGAACGGTAAGAACGCATAATCTGCTGACCAAATGCACCAGCACCGTTTATAGCAAAGTCGAAGCCCTTCCATGTACAACCGAGGTTGATACCGAGCATAATGTCTGGGTTAGGATTACCAATCTCATGGCGGTCGCAATTGTCACCTTCTGCGAAAGTGATTACTCCATCACCATTCCAGTCATCCCAGATCATATCACCAGGCTGTGCACCGTCAAGAACAGCCTTGCCAGCAGCACGTGCATCATCAATCTGATCCTGATTCTGCCAGATACCGCTGTAAGACATTCCATAGAAGTAACCGATAGGCTTGCCTTCCTCAGCACGGTAGATGTAATCTGTACCCTGTGAGAGGACGCCAGAAGGACCATTGATATAGTGGTTGTCATTAGCGATACGAGTAACCTTGTTCTTGTTGGTAGCAAAGTTAACACCTACGTTATATCTGAAGTCGCTACCAATTCTATCGTTCCAAGTAAGAGCAAGCTCAACACCTGTATTCTGAACGTCACCACCATTGATGGCTGCAGGGTTGGTACCATTGATGGCAATCTGTGGACCTGTAATCAGCCAGTCTTTAGTCATCTTCTTATACCAGTCGAAGTTTACACCCAAACGGTTGTCGAGCAAACGAGCGTCAAAACCGAAGTCAAGCTGCTCTGATGTCTCCCAAGTAAGGTCAGGATTAGGTACGATGTTAGCGTAAGCACCAACATTTGGAGAACCTGCAACAGAAGTTGCCAAGTCAGAACCAAACTTGTATCCACTGTCGCCAGAGTCGCCTGACAGAGCGATTGTAGCCAGATACTGGTACTTGCTGATAGCGCAGTTACCGTTCTGACCCCAAGATGCACGGAGTTTGAAGAAGTCCAACCAGCTCTTTGTACTCTCCATGAAAGGCTCATTGCTGATTACCCAACCAGCAGATACTGATGGGAACCAACCCCAGCGCTTGCCATCGGTAAAGATACTTGAACCATCATAACGTAAAGTAGCAGTTGCCATATAGGTCTCATTGTAGTCCCAACTTACACGGCCGAACCAAGAAGCGAGATACTCTTCATCATTCGGATTACCGGTGAGAGTCATGTCTGTAGCATTTACTAGTTTAATATTTGACAGCCATGCTGAATCCCAACCCTTAAGAGTTGCGAGTTGCTCACCCCAGTTAACCTTATTAGATCCACCAACGTTAAAGCTCCAAGCAGTGCTCTGGAAAGACTGACCTACCATTGCGCTGATCTTATGACCATTGATGATTGGTAAATCATAAGTAAGAGTGTTCTCAATAGACCAATTAGTATTCAACCAAGCACTCTGATTAACACTATAAATAACAGATGTAGCATTTCCATAACCAGAAGAACGTGGCTCATTGTAGTTGCGATATGCGCCAGAACCCCAGTTGTAGTTGAACTGTGAACGGAGTCTCAGACCCCTGATAGGCTGAATAACTGCGAAAACAGTTGCGCTGGTATTGATGCTGCGGCTCTCTGCCTTAGAGTTGAAGCCACCCTTAGAAAGGTTCTCCCATGGGTTGCTGAACAAAGAAGAGTTCCAGCCCTGACCATAAGTAACGTTACCGTTGAAATCCTGATATGCGTAGTTATCGCCATTATAAGCGTACTGTGGAACGAATGGACAAGTCTGGAGCAAGCTGTGGATATAACTCCAATACATACCGTCCTCAGCCAAGTCGTGACTCTTGGTGTAACCAATAGAGATATTCTCACCGATGGTGATAGCGTCGAAGTCCTTAACTCTCAAAAGCACATGATCGCTGTTGATGCGGACTGTATGGCGCTTGTAGTAAGATGCCATTTCAGCACCCATGATACCTTCGTTACCAGTATAGGTGTAAGACATCGCGAACTTAGAACGGTCTGAACCACCAGTCAATGTTACAGAATGGTTGTTCTGCAAAGCGTTCTTGTTTTCGAATGCACCCCACCAATCAGTACCAGTCCAACCACTGTTAACCTTGGTAAGAATGTCCTGTGGAACAAAGCCGGCCCAATCCATCTTCTGACCTGAGGTATTGAAGGTGTACTCATCAATAATAGTCATGTACTGCTGAGCGTTGAGCACTTGTGGACGCTTGTAAGCGTTAGACCAACCGATAGCACCGTTGTAGCTGAGCTCGATCTTACCAGCCTTACCCTGCTTTGTGGTAACGAGGATAACGCCGTTTGCAGCACGGGCACCATAGATGGCAGCCGAAGCAGCATCCTTGAGGACGTCGATGCTCTCGATATCGTTAGGGTTAATTCCGTCAAGGCTTCCACCAGCCACACCGTCGATAACGTAAAGAGGAGAAGCCGAACCAGTGGTACCGATACCACGGATGTAAACCTTGTATCCCTTACCTGGCTGTGTAGATGACTGTGTGATCTGTACACCTGGGGTGCTTGACTGCATAGCCTCAAGTGCGTTTGTTGTGTTCAGTTTGGCGATGTCCTCACCCTTTACCTGAACAGTAGCACCAGTCACCAGTTTTTTCTTCATTGTACCGTAACCGATGACAACCACGTCGTTCAGAGTAGTGTTGTCCTCAGCCATCGTTACATTGATGGTGCTTCTTCCACCTACGTTAACCTCCTGTGGTACATAACCAACATAGGAGAAACTTAGAGTAGCGTTAGAGGCTGCCTTTACGCTGTAATTTCCTTCGAAATCGGTAATGGCGCCCTCATTGCTTCCCTGTACTTTGACTGTCGCACCAATTACTGGTTCGCCAGCCTCATCAGTCACTGTTCCGCGTACAACGCTCTGAGCGGCTATTCCCAATGGGAACAGACACAGCAAAAACAGCGACATCAAGAAAGTTTTTAAAGGTCTTGAATTACTCATGTTTTGTTAAGTTAATGAAAGGTTATTAAAAATGATTATTAAAAATTTTGGTTATTTCTATACTTTTTTCAATAGGTTTACAACAACAGATGCTGAAATCGGGGCAAAGTTAAATATTATTTAATAAATGGGGTTTGCGCTGCATTTCAAAGTCTTTACTTCACGTAACATTTACTTACAATTTAATCACAGACTCCATTACACATAACATCCAACTTGCTAAAAGCATATTATACAGTTTATAATAAAACTGGCTGCTCACGTCGATTACATTATTATAAATGTTTTCATCAGGCTGGGCAAACAACCCATTAGCATCTTATATATTATACCACTAATTAATTCGGCGCAAAATTACAAAAGTATTTGATAAACTCCAAACATTTCAGCAACTTTTTCAAAAAAATGAGAACAATTGTAAACGAAACTAAAAAGAAATGACACTTTATTAGACAGCATCGGCAAAATGTTCTTTGCAGAAATATGCCCTTTGCCCGCACAAAGATGCGGAAGCATGGGCAGGGTGCATGAATGGGAGTGCGAAAAGCCACAAGTGAGAGGGCAAGAAGGCACAAGTGAGAGGCTAAAGAAGCACAAGTGAGGCGGCCAGGAGGCATAAGTGGGAGCGGCGTGATGAAAGTGTCTGTAGAGAAGAATGAGGACTAATTGTACAGAGTAGCCACAATTAGACCCCATTTTACGACTCCCCGCCCCTGTAGGGGAGGGGCAGGGGTGGGGTCAGTGTCTTTTTAACCCCCCATAACTCCATTTATTTCCATCTATCTCTTTTCTTTTTGATATTACCAACCCCGCCCCTATCCCCGCCCCTGCATGGGTGGGGAACCAGCATGCAGGCATTTTACGGAATACCATCCATAGTAGGGACTAATATTATATAATTGCCCTAATCGTATATAGCAGCCTAAAAAAAGAAAAATCGAAAAAAGACCTCACCACCTCACTTTTCCTTCCAAAACCCCTTTATTTAAAGGGCTTTTCGCGAGTGAGGTGTTTGCCAAACACCTCACTCAACACCTCACCTAACACCTCCCTCTTTTTATTCTGCATCTATCCTTTCCCTGAACACATTACTTCCGAAAATCTGATAGAGGCGGGAGTACGAGGAGAAAAAGTGACCTGTTGAGGGAGGTGTTGAGTGACCTCTTTGAGAAACACCTCCCTCTCTGAACCACTAGCAAACAAAGGCATCTTAGACAAAAAAGTGAGGTGGTGAGGTCTTTTTTGAAATTCTCTAAAATAACCGAATGCTCAACCCGCGAGGGCACTTGCAAGAAAAGAATAAAGGGATTATATATTAATATGTTCTATGGTTCCCCGCCCCTGAAGGGGAGGGGCCAGGGGTGGGGACTGTGTTGACCTCTATTTCCATCTATCTACCCTTATCTCCATTTATCTTCTTCCTTTATATCACCGACCCCGCCCCTATCCCCGCCCCTGCAGGGGTGGGGAACCGCGGTTGCGCAACTGTCAGTAAGCAGACACTCCCCTTTAGGGGCGGGGAAGCGAAGTTCGCTAGCGAAGGAAATGCAGTCATTAGCAATGAGGGCTTATAGCATATAAAAAGAAAAGGCGCATCTCCCGACGCGCCTGAACTCTAAAAATGAAAAAACTAACTGCTAATAACTAATACTTAACTATTGTAACCTTAAAAATGCGTATTGTATGTTTTTTGGCTTGGTTCACACCAAACTATCTAAAACTCTTTTGCGATTTTTTCACGTTGCAAAGGTAATAACTTATTTCACACATGTCAAGTTTTAAAGTGTCATAAACTTTACGTTATGTTGCAAGTATATAATTCAATACCACAAATGCATCATTTTTCACCTTTTTCTCACTTAATTACTTGATTAAAAGACAGAAGAAGAAAGAAAAAGAAGGAACAAAACCATGAATGTTAGTCATTTGTCAAAGGGTGCGTCTCTTTTTTCACGGACACACAAATTTGTCTTTATGTATCAAAGTAGCCTTTTTCGTCGAAAACGATAGGCGAAATATTTCATGTTAAAAAAATATTTCGTATATTTGTATCGATTTTTGACTTTTAAACATGTAATCTTTTACCCTATTATTATTAATAATGTATAAGCACAATCTAAAAAAAGCGTTTCTTGCCATCGCTATTGCTATGGCAACATCGTGGTCCACTGCCTCAGCGCAGTTGAATGACTACTTCTCAAAACCAGCAAGTGCCACATCAACACCCGACGATAAGGGTTTCATCAGGCGCTGGATGTTACTTGAACCTATTGTGAAGGAGAATCGCACGAACATCGTCTTTACCGACAGTTATCTTCGCGATGCATTCAATCACGAGTATTTCAAAGGTCAGAAGACCGTATTGCCCAAGGATGGAGCGAAAGTGAAAGTGGGCGACGAGACATTGCTGTGGCATTCTCTCGAGAGCAACCTTTACAACATCAAGCTCTTCCGTTTCGGCGAGGCAACAAAGAGCCGTCTCTATGGCGTGCTCTATTGGGCTGTCACCGTAGTTAAGTGCGCCGAGGACATTCCTAACGTACGTCTGGCTGTGGGCAGCAACTCGGCATCAATGTGGTGGGTGAACGGCGAGGAGGCTCTTCTTCTCTCTGGCGACCGCCGTATGGTAGTAGATGACGCCATGAGCCATCGCATCACTCTGAAGAAAGGCACAAACATCATTCGCGGCGCCGTAATCAACGGTCCTGGCATGAGTGATTTCTGCGTGCGCTTCGTTAACGAGAAAGGAGAACCGATAAAGAATATTGAAATTATTAACCCTAGATAATCTAGAAAGACTAGACGGTCTAGAAAGGCTAGAAACACTAGAAAAACAGATAATCATGAAAAAATACATCAGCATAATGGTTGCCATTGCATTGGCACAGGCGGCTTCTGCACAGACAGGAAAGCCGTTTATACACGACCCGTCAACGATACAGGAGTGTGACGGGAAATACTACACTTTCGGCACAGGACAGGGAGGATTAAGCTCAGAGGACGGATGGACATGGGACATGGACGCTGTGCGTCCTGGCGGCGGCGCTGCTCCTGACGTACTGAAAATCGGCGACCGCTATCTTGTAGCATACGGCGCAACGGGCGGCGGTCTCGGTGGTGGCCACAACGGACGAATCCTCACCATGTGGAACAAGACTCTCGACCCAAAATCACCTGACTTCAAGTACTCTGAGCCTATAATGGTGGCTGACACCGACGGCAACGAGGATTGCGACGCCATTGACCCGGGAATGCTGCTCGACCCCACCACAGGACGTCTGTGGCTGAGCTACGGCACATATTTCGGTTTCATTCGTCTCGTGGAACTTGACCCGAATACAGGAAAACGCGTTGAAGGCAACAAAGCCATAAATATCGCTATCGACTGCGAGGCTACAGACCTTATATATCGCGACGGCTGGTATTACCTGCTGGGCACTCACGGCACATGCTGCGACGGCGTGAACTCAACATACAACATCGTTGTAGGACGCTCACGTAGTGTGACAGGTCCTTATATCGACAACGTGGGACGTTCTATGCTTGAAGGCGGCGGACGCATGGTTATCGCCGCTCACGAGCGCGTTACAGGCCCTGGTCACTTCGGACGCATCGTAGAGGAAGAGGGAGTTGAGAAGATGTCGTGCCACTTTGAGGCTGACTTCGACCAAGGCGGTTATAGTGTGCTTGGCATTCGCCCTCTGCTGTGGAAGAACGGATGGCCTGAGGCTGGCGACCCATTCCACGAAGGCACCTACTCTATCATCTCTGAGCGTCGCGGCTATGCGCTGGAACTGGCTGTCGACTTCACTCGCATCGAGCAAGCCCGCCGTTGGTTCCGTCGCGATCCTAACCAGGAAATAACTCCTATCGACATGCAGAAACTCGACGACGTGAAGGACTCATGGGCAAAGGGTGATATCGCTGTACGCTGCGGCGACAATATGGTACGCCCACACCAGCGCTGGACCATCACCGCCGTTCCCGATGTCGGCGGTTATCTGGGACAGCCATATTACAAGATTGAGATTGAGGGCACACACCGCGCACTTGCTGCAACAGCCGACTGCGAGGTGACCAGCGTGGAGAACTTCACCGCTGCTCCTGAACAGCTGTGGCGCATCGACCAGTTAATTGACGGCACCTTCCGCATCATGCCTAAGAAAGTGCCTGGAACAGACCGCAAACTAGCTCTCGTTTCAATAGCAGACAGCACCCCTACCCTCGCAGAGTTCGACTTCAATAGCGACAACTCTAAGTGGAGACTGAAATAAGATGACGGATATTGGTGTTGGCGGGCGCAAACATTTGTGCACCCGCCAACATAATAATTCTAAACAATAAAAATAAAATAACTATCTCATGAAAAAAATAACCGTAATTATCGCGCTTGCACTCTTCACCTTGGGTGTAAAAGCACAAATGCCGGGTGGCTTTGGCTTCGGCGGACAGCAGCTTTCTGCAGAGGATATGCATTACTCGCAGAAGTTCAGCGATATCAACTACGCTGGGGACAATGAGGCGTACCACACTCTCGACATTTATCTGCCGGAGAAGAAACAAGACAAATACCCCGTAGTGATACATATCTACGGCAGCGCTTGGTTCAGCAACAGCAGCAAGGGAATGGCCGACCTCGGCACCATCTGCACAGCATTGCTGAAGGCAGGCTATGCTGTGGTGACACCAAACCACCGCTCAAGCATGGACGCTAAGTATCCAGCACAGATTCACGATATAAAGGCAGTTATAAGATTCTTGCGCGCAAAGGCTGACGACTATAACCTCGACACCTCGTTCATCGCCACATCAGGATTCTCTTCAGGTGGCCATCTCTCGTCGCTTGCTGGCGCAACATCAGGCACAACGACAGAGACAATAGGCACAGAGACCATCGACCTTGAAGGCAACGTGGGTCTTTACTCTGACTACAGCAGCCGAGTGGATGCCGCTGTTGACTGGTCTGGCCCTATCGACCTTCTCCACATGGACTGCGGCGAGGGAATGAAGATGGAGGTAAGTCCTGAGGAAGTGCTGCTGGGAGTGAAGAAAGAGGATAATCCCGACCGTTACAAGACGCTCTCGCCTATTTCTTATCTCGATGCTGACGATGTGCCTATCATCGTTTTCCACGGCACAGTAGATAATGTGGTGCCTTTCTGTCAAGGCGAGATTTTCGCCCGCGCGCTGCAGGATAAGGGTGTGAAACATGAGTTTTACCCTGTTGAGGGCGGCGGTCATGGTTTCAATATGTACAACGAGGAGAACCTTTCGCGCATGTTGACATTCCTCAACAAGGCACGCGAAGCACAAGAATAACAGACCTTTATAGTCTGTTCCAATTAACAAGAAAGCCTGTTTTGCATTACAAAACAGGCTTTCTTTATTCCTTTTAATGCCTATGAGACTCTAAAACGGCATCTCTTATTGAGTGATAACTATACCTCCGTTACAAGGGATGGTTACCTTTATCTGCTGTTTCTTGTTCTGACGGGCAGTTTTCACGCTTCCGTTGAGTTCGCCGTCGTCGCTATAGACGCACATGTCAGAGCCTGCTGCGAACATCGGGAGAGTAAGAGTGGTCTGCAACGGTTTCTTCTCAGCGTTTATTCCAACGACAAACCAATGGCTGCCGCTGCGACGTGCCATTATGACATATTTGCCGGGATAACCGTCGATGAAACGAGTCTCGTCCCATGTCGTTGGCACTTGCTTCATGAAGTCCATTGCCCATGAAGGCGCATCGGTAAGGTTGTTTGGTGCAAGAGCGAAATGCTGCACCGCACTCTGGAAGAGGACCGCGAGAGCAAGGGCAAAGACATCGCTCGTGCGGCGTATATTGCCGTGTTTGTTGTCTGCTCCATAGTATTTGTTGAGTGCCGAGCCACCAAAGTCCATAGAACCCACAGTATTGCGAATGAACGGATGTATGCAGGCGTTACGCGCCTCGGCATCGCACATTCCCTGTGAGAAATGAAGGTTTTCCGATGCGAGCACCGCCTCAGAAGCAGCATAGTTGGGGTACATGCGCTCCCATCCACGCGGCAGAGTACAGCCGTGGAATATAACCAACAACCCGTAGTCGTTGGCATCGGCAAGAATGTCCTCATAGAGCTGCAGCATCTGCTGCTTGTCGCCACCGAAGAAATCGACCTTTATTCCGCGTATTCCGGTATCGTGCATCCATTTCATTTCTTTACGTCGCTCAATGGCGTTGTTCATCTTTCCCAGCGGGCTCTGCGGAGCATCGTTCCACGAGCCGTTGCTGTTATACCAAAGGAAGAGCGCAACGTTCTTCTCCTTGCCGTAACGAGCCAAACGCTCAATGCCTTCATAACCTATCTGCTGGTCCCACAAGGCATCTACGAGCACGGTCTGATAACCCATGTCTGCTGAGAAATCGATATAACGCTTCTGCTCATCGTAGTTGCAGCTGGGGTCCATACCTATAATCCACGACCATGAGCCTTTTCCGTAAATATACTCCTGTGAAGCCTTATATTTCGGGGCGGTGACATCGAAAGGCACAGTTGTCTCAACGATATTAGCCAGCGGTCCCACAGTAATAGTACGCCACGGGGTGGTTGCTGGAAGCGGCATCGACGGTGTGACAGAGCCTATGCCGTTTGCCTCGCCCTCCTGAGGGAAGCCGATGCGATAGAGTCCGCCATTCTCGTTGAGAAGGCGACAACCGCAATAACTGCCGTCGGTTCCTGTTTCGCTTATCAGCACCCAGTTGTTGAGTGCTGATTGCTGAGCGTTGAGTGAAGCTTTTTTGCTGTTGCTGCGCTCTGCGCTCAATCCAACCTTAAACAGACATGGGAACGTGAAACCCTCGCCCCATCCATTTTTGCCCATAGGGGCATCTGTCTCGTAGTTCGTCTCGTAACTCGGCGCTGTATTGGCAAAGCCTGTCATCGGTTTTGATTGCGGGCAAAGGAACGTGGTGGTGCCGTCTGGCAAGCGGAATCCCGTTGCCTCGCTCTTTATTACGCACGAACGCTTGTTGCCCTGCGGGAAGATGACATAGCGGAAAGCCACATCGCGGTTGCTCACCCAGAAGATAACGTCCATTACCTGCTTGTCTCCCTGACTGAAATGGCACACCGCACGTGTTGCCTCAACGTTAACGTTACTTTGCTTTATGTTGCGCAGAGTATAGTTGGCAACAGTCTTTTCTGTCTCACATTTTCCCAGCGTGAGACCCTGCGTGAGGTCTTGTTTCTCTGTGGTGATGCCAAGTGGTGATGACAGAAGCATCGCATTGCCGTTATAATCTACCTTGTAAGTAGGTTTACCCTCGGCATCGCTTACGGTCACTATCAACTTCCCGTCGGGACTTGTTATTTTTTCTTCGCCCGAGGCATAAGAGGCAACACTTATTACTGCAAATAATACTGTAAATAAAAAACTTTTCATTGAGGATATTAAGAAACTTTTTTGTTATTACTATTTAACCATCCACACCAGCAGCGACAGGTATTCCATTGTTGACCTGCCTGGCCTGCACACGAAGATGGCATTGTTAAGAAACTCATATTTCGAACCATGAGGTGCCTCGAAATGAGGGGAAGTGAAGAAATATGGCGCGCTGCCCTCATTCATCACTATGAGTCCCGCATTACGAATGTGAATATTCACGCCGTCATCGGTGCGGATGCAGTAGATTGCCTCTATCTCTGTGCGATGCGTTAGCTCGTCGCCCATCTGATAGTCGGCACCGCCACTGAGTATCTCGCCTTTGAGTTTCGGTCCTTCAAAGGTACCGCCCAAGATAGGGATGATTGTGCGTTGTCCATGTGGAGTTCTGCCCACTTGGAACGGCTTGTCTATTTTCACACGCAGTTCCATTACAAACTCCAGAGTCGGCTGTTCCTGCTGTTGCTGTGCCCTTGCGCCTATAGTAATGAAAAGGGCAAGCAGAAGCATTATAGTTCTGCTTTTTCTCATAGATAGTTGCTTTGTTTTAATTACAGGCTATTATGCATTTGCAACCGTACGGCGACGGTAAGCAATGGCAAGTGAAACACATGCGATAAGAGCAACTACGGCTATCAGTACTGTCCACATAGACATAGACGATGAGGAACCGCCCACGCCAGTATCCAACAGCACGGACTGCGCCTGCGAAAGGGTGTCTACCACTTGATCGCCTGCCTGCTGCAAGGTGTCGACTACAGAATTGCCTCCATCATTCAGGCTATCTGTCTTCTGAATATCATCCACTCTGCCGACTACAACATCGTGAATAACTCTGGGAGGTCTGCGACCCCCAGGTACAATAAGGTCTAATAATAATGAGTTCATAATTCTATTATTTAAGTTAAATTATTATCAATGCCGAAAATGATGACTCCCGTGAGGAAACTGATAGCGTTGCACAATACGCTATATACCACAGCCTGACTCACCTTGCCTACAAATAGGCAATACCATAAGGCTTCAACTATCACCACAACTGTCTCGCCGATGACTACAGACGGAACACTTATCCCCACATTTTGCATCACAATGTTCAACGGGGCATTGGTTATGGTGTTTATCACCACCGATGCGATAATCACCTTGCGGCGTTTCTCCCCCATCAACAACAGCACCGCAATCTCTACGAGTATCGTTATCACGAGTGCCGTTAGGAGTAACATCACATTCTCCATATCGCTTTACGGCTTAACTTTTCAGTAGATATCCTGGCATGAGCGCCGCAGCAAGGATTCCAAAGGCAAGACCTTCCCTTCCTGGCAGCACATAATTGGCGAGATAGAGAGTTATAGGCATGGTGCAGTTTATCATGAACAGGCCAAGCAACAGCACCATAAGGCTTTTGCTCCCCGTAAGCATGCAGACGAGAACTATTACTAGCATCACTATCAACGCGCGCAATATGCCGAACCAACGCGAAAACCAACCGCCTGCCATCTTGCCTAACATCGATGTGGAACCTATTGCCAACAGCACGAAATCGCTCTTTTCTGTGCCAAAAGCGAATTCGGTGCCTATGTAGGAACGAAACATCACGAAGGCGGCGAGAGCTGTTAGGGCGATTAAATGTTGAGCGTTGAACGATGAACGTTCTTGCAAGCCGAGCGGAGCGATATTTGTTTCGTGGAGGGATGAATTGTTAACCTGACTGTCCGTCATAATATATATGGTGGCAAGAATACATATTGCAAGAAGGAAGACATAGAGAAGCGTCCACGAGCAAAACACCATAGCAACGGAGAGACCGAAGACTCCTGTTGAGACAAAAACGCCAAGACAGCGGATGTCATTACCGACCTTCATGACCACTTGCTTGCCGCCCCACACATGGAACAAAGAGTTGCCGATGCCTAATAACATGGCAACAACAAATAGCTCCATCTTGCCGCCTGACGTAACAAAGAACGGAGTAAGCAGAACTGCAAGAGAAAGTAACGCCACAGAAAAGAGCAGCATCCAATGTTTCCGGCTTATCCTGTCGGCCATCCAGCCGGTAAGGGGCTGCGTCAAGAACGCAAGGATATTATATGTAACGAACAGCCATAGCAGATTATTAAGCTCAAAGGGGGCAGTCAACAGGTATATGCAACATAGGCACAACCCGTCGACAAGGAAATGAAGCACCGTGCCGATGCCCACAAAAACATAGCCTTTGTCTGCTATACCACCCATAATTTCACGTTTGACAACCAGAATATTGCCCCGATTACTTCATCTCCCACCAATCCCATTGGAAGAGGTCTGTGCCGACACCTTTGAAGACAAAGAAGAGATCGTGAACACCCTTGGCGTCCTTCATCTTGCATGAGGCAGTCTTCCATGCGTCAAGACTTCTTGTAGCAGGCACTTTCAACGTGCCCACAAGCGGTCCATCAACATTATCGAGGTGTATCTCTATAGTGTTTCCTGCTTTTAGCGAGGCAACGCAGGCTGTGAATTTCTTTGCACCACTATTGCCAAAGTCCACATTACGCAGCATCAGCGACTCTCCGTTGTCGATGTTGCATAACTGTATGCTCTTTGGGAATGTGGAAGACTCACGTGTCTTCAAACCATATCCCCATGCCATCGTCTCTGCCTCCACCTTACGGAAGGGATTGAACGCTGCCAAAGGTGTCGTAACGTTCTCTCGGAAATAAGGCACTTCCTGAATGGTGCCGTCAGCATTATAATGCACCTCTGCACACGACACCGAGCGACGTTCCGAGTGTTCCTCTGTCATCAGGCGCAGCATGTCATAGTTCAGTCCGAAAACGTATGAATGTCCTTTATAATCAATAATGCCAGGATGATTGCCGCGCGTCTTATAAGTGTGGTTCATGATGTGTCCCTTATATTCCCACGGTCCCGTTATCTTGTCGCTCATAGCATAGCCTATGCCCTCCGGGCAGCAGGTGGAAGCAAAAGCGAGATAATATTTCGCGTTCTTCTTATAAATCCAAGGACCTTCCTGATAATCATTAATATGGGGGAGTTGTTGGATTTCGCCCGAGGTGCTTATCATATCCTCGTTAAGTTTGATATAATAAGTATGAGGGTTACCCCAGTACATATATGCCTGACCGTCATCGTCTATCCACACCGAAGGATCGATGTCATACCAATGCTCCTTCTGCCACACCAACGGCTTGCCGATGGGATCGTGGAAAGGACCATAGGGAGAATCGGCTACAAGCACTCCAATGCCGTGGCCGTGAATAGGGCAATACATATAAAATTTCCCGTTCCGTTCGATGACCTGCTCTGCCCATGCGCCGTTGTCACCATCGTACCACTTGAAGTCCTTTAGCGACGCTACAGCACCGTGATCTTCCCAGTTAACCATATCCTCAGAGGTGTACAGCAGCCAGTCCTTCATCTTGAACTCATAGCCGCGGGCATCATCCTCGTCGTGAGTGGTATAGAGAAACACCTTGCCATCGTACACCAGAGGTGCAGGATCGGCGGTGAACTTCGTCTGCACTACAGGCATCTGAGCGCAGAACTGCACATAGTCTATCTCTGCCTTTCCGCTCTCCATCTCCACGCAGAGAGTTGAGAGCGGAGAGATGTGAGATGAGAAACTATCTTTGATTAAGGACGTTATTTCCGACTCGAAATGCTGGCGTGCGGGGATAGCAACACGGGCAACACACTCCCCATTGAGCATCACCTTAGCCACGGCGCCCTGCTCAGAACGTGCGTTTACAATAACCATCTGCGGCTGTGTCTTGAACTCAATGTCGCGGTATTCCACCCATCCGCCTTCGCTCATAATGGTCTTCCATCCTGCAAAGGTGTTCTTCTCATCGAGGTAAGCAATACTGGTGTTGCTATCGGAAATACCAGAATAGCGGTCTATCTGTATGCGTTCAAAGGCATTAGAGATGCCAACGCCACGAAGTGTCGGCTTCACCTCTTGTATGGTACCGTCAGCATTAAAGAATAGCTTCTCTATCTGTACTGAACGACGCTTGTCGTCTTTAGGTGAATAAGCATTATGATGATAGAACAGATACCACTGGCCTTTGTAATTCACAATGCTGTGGTGATTGGTCCAGCAACCGTTGGCATGCTCTGCCATTATAAGTCCCTTGTACTCGTATGGTCCCATAGGATTCTTGCTCATTGCATAACCGAGAACCTCGGTGCTGTCCCTCACATAAGGATAAGTAAGGTAGTAGTTGCCGTTATACTCGAAAGCAAAAGGGCCTTCCGCCTGACGGCTGGGCAGACCTTTGAGGCAGTTCACACCAAGCATTTCAAACTCGCGGTCACCCCACTTGACAGTTTCCTTCGGAGTGTCTTCGGCAAGTTCCTTCATGTTTTCTTTTAGCTTAGCGCAGCGTCCAGCACCCCAGAATATATAAGCATTACCATCGGATGCCAAGAGAACACAAGGGTCAATGCCGTTGATGCCCTTAATAGGCTCCGGCTCAGGGATAAACGGTCCCTCAGGTCTGTCAGCTATTGCAACACCTACTCCGAAGCCACGCATAGCCCCATTAGGAGCTGACGGGAAATAGAAATAGTACTTCCCATTTCTCTCAACACAGTCGGGCGCCCACATGGAATAGGAATTAGGTCTCACCCAAGGCACCTTGTTCTGCGTGACTATCATGCCGTGATCGGTCCAGTCGACAAGGTTATCTGAAGAGAATACATGGTAGTCCTCCATGCAGAACCAGTCCTGGCGCTGCCCCTCTGGGGGAACGATGTCATGCGAGGGATATAGATATACCCTTCCATTGAACACTCGTGCCGTTGGGTCGGCAGTAAACTGATTGCGTATCACAGGATTCTGTGCCTTTGCTCCCATGATGCAAAGGAAGAAAAGAACAACTGAGGTAAGTAAGGTTTTCATCTGTAATGTAGTTTAAAATAACCATGCCGAGACTCTGCCGACACTTTGCAAAGTTACAAAAAAGTTTTATACAACCGCAACACACACCTCAGCTTTCTCCTTATATAATATAAAAAGAGACAAGAAACAAAGCATTTGATACCAAGAAAAATCTTAACGTATTGCAATAGATATTTCTCAAATATCAGAACTTTACTTTCTTTGCTTTGCCGCTATACTTCACAGTCTTTGTCTTGCCATTAGCGAGGCGTATGGTGAACGTGCGTGATGCAGTCATACCCGGGAAGGAACCTGTACGATTGCCTATTGTTAGCGTACGCTTGCTGTCGTTCCACGTCATAGGAATAGAAGAGCATACACCTTGCTCGCAGCTGTAGTTATCGCCCTCGTCCTCATAGAGCGTGAAAGAGGCATCATTGCCGGGATAGACAAGCAACGTGCGGGCATCTGGATCTTGGTCGGCATACTCCACATCAGCACCAAGAGGCACAATGCTGCCGTCACGAACAAAGAGAGGAATGCGATTTATAGGAGCATCAGCCGTCATATGCTGACCGCCAGCGTAGTGCACGCCCGTATAAAAGTCTGTCCAACCGCTGCCCATAGGAAGATAAACGCTGCGCGAAGTGCCTTTCTTAGTCATCGGAGCCACAAGGAACGAAGGACCAAAAAGGAACTCATCCTTGATGTCAAACACTTGGATGTCACGCGGGAAATCGAACGCAAGGGCGCGAGTCATTGTGTAGCCGTCGTGAGTAACGCGTGCCGCCAACGAATATATGTATGGAAGAAGACTGTAGCGCAGGCGTATGCTGCTAAGAATACTCTCATAGAATGGCTCACCAGGATTGCCGAACTGCCAGGGTTCGCGCGGCGTCTCGGTGCCGTGACTGCGCATCACGGGCAGGAAAGTGGCATATTGCAGCATGCGACAATAGAGTTCACGATATTCCGGGTCTTTGCAACCATCGGGATATTCACCTTTATGGAACCATTGCCACGTGCTGGAATTTGTGAAGAAAGCACCTACATCGATGCTCCAGTAGGGACATCCGGTAGCCATGAAGTTCAGTCCTGCGGGAATCATCTGTGCAAACGACTTCCACGAAGCATAGGTGTCGCCGTTCCAAGTGATGGTTGAATAGCGCTGCTGTCCTGCGTAACTGGAGCGTGTGAGGTTAACCACGCGCTTCTTGTCTGTCGCTAGTCGTTGATTCTCATATATACCCTGCGCATGATATAACGAGAAAAGCTGGCTGCGCTCAGCACCCAGCGCTGCACTTAGAGCATCAGTACTGAGTTGCCAGCGCCACTTCTGGTTTGTAGGGTCATAGCCTTTCGGGAACGAGTTCCAGTCGGCATCTATCGGCTCTGACGAGTCACACCACCACGCATCGAAGCCGTTGCTGAAGAACTCGCGGTTGGCATACTGCCAGTAGAGGTCACGCGCCTCCTTCTTGAACGCGTCATAAACGGTAGTACCAGGGAAAAGCAGACCACGGTCGCGGAAATCCTCCCATTGAGGACTGTTCATAGCATTGGGCCATATGGAAATCATGAGGCGCGCATGCATGCTGTGAATGGAATCTGTAAGCGCACGCTTGTCAGGATAAAACTCAGGAACCATAGTCATCGTGCCCCATTGTCCTCCTGGCCAATAGTTCCAGTCCTGCACTATCATATCAACGGGGATATGCCTCTCGCGGAATGTTTTCAGCGTTTTCAGCAAGTCATCGCTGCTAACATAACGCTCCTTAGACTGCGTATAGCCAAAGAGATAGCGCGGCATCATTGGTGCCTCGCCCGTAAGCCATCGGTAACGCTCAACGGTCTTGTCCATAGTTGCGCCCTTCATGAAGTAATAGTCTATCTCTGACGCAGCATCAAGCATTATTCCGTGCTCGGTATCGTCGTAGAACTGCATGGCACATCCTGCATCAACAAGCAGTCCGTAGCCTGCAGTGGAGTTAATTACAGGCACCATCGCCTTGAGATTATGCTGACATAGGTAAAGGCGCTTGCCACGAAGGTTCATATAGTCCTCCATGTGCGAGCCAAGGCCATAGAGAGCCTCGTCTTGCTGCCACTGAAGGTTAAGACGGCATCGCCAAGTGTAACCTATTGTGTCGCGACGCACCTCTTTCATCTTCTGCACATCACCATTTGCGGTATGTATCACCTCGCGTGAGTCCTCGCCGTAAGTCACTTTCTCTATCCATTGTTTCTCAGCACTATGCGGACAAGCGGCATCCTCGGCAAGCAACAGACGTCCGTTGCGGTCGTAGAACGTCACGGCACCAACATTGCTAACGCGCACCTCAAGGCTGTCGGAGACGATGCTGCGGTAACCGTTGCCCTCGCTCACCTGCAATGGAATATCGCTCTGGGTATGTGGTACACACACACCTGTGTTATTGCTGCGAAACTCTCCGTCAGGGGAATACTGAACACGAACGATGTCAGGAGTGATGAAGCTGACCTTCAACTGTCCACCCTGAACACTGTAACTAAAATCGTTTGCCGCCATGACATGCAAGGCAGCAAACGACATTATTATCATTAACACTAAAGTCTTTCTCATTGTCTTAGTAGTCTTGATATGATTATGGTCTTTGTCAATGTTGTGCAAAGATACGAAAAAAAACTTTTGTACAATCATTTTCCACAGGCCATTTCCCACTTTCAAGCGAAAAAGACACAACCCGCAAAGTATTTGTTACCAAGATATAACAAAGCAGCCATCGGATGTAGCACCCCAAACCGCGATACTACCTGTTTATCTTGATGCTCTTCAGGTCCTTGTCGGCGCTGCTCGTGCCCACGAACAACTGCCAGTCACCATTCATTGGGCGCACAGTATTGCTCTGCTCATCGAACCACTCAAAGTCCTCATCACCAAGCGAGAAGGTGACAACGCGACTCTCACCAGCCTTCAGAGGAACACGCTGGAAACCGCGCAATGACTTCGATGGTCCTTCCTTGTCGGCGAGGTTCTTCAGATATAACTGCACCACCTCTGTTCCCTCGCGGCTACCTGTGTTCTTCACCTCGACTGTTACCTTTCCACCACTATACGACGGGGTGCCAACAGCAAATGTTGTGTAACTCAGACCGTAGCCAAAAGGATAGAGTGCATCATTGAAATAACGGTAGGTGCGTCCCTTCATAGAGTAGTCCTCGAAGTCGGGCAACTGACTGCTGTTCTTATAGAACGTCACAGGGAGCTTAGCACTTGGATTTACCTTACCATAGAGAATCTCTGCAATGGCTGTTCCTCCCTGCTCTCCTGCATACCATGCCTGAACGATGGCATCGCAGCGGTCAGCCTCTGGCTGCAGCGCTATGGCAGAGCCTGAGCAGTTGATATAGACAATCTTCTTACCGGTATCGCGAAGAGCCTTGATGAAGTTACGTTGAACAGCAGGCAACTCGATATCTGTGCGGTCACCACCCTTGAATCCCTTAATCTCGACGGGCATCTCCTCGCCCTCGAGAGCAGGACTGATGCCACCAACGAAGACCACCTTGTCAATGCCCTTCAACTGGTCGATAGCAGCCTGATAGTCGATGGGCGACTCCTTGCCGAGGTCGAACTTAAGGTTGGCAGCCCAAGTCTGAACGTCGGCATAGAGAATCTCTATCTTGTACTCACGACCTTTCTCCACAGGGATAATGGTGCGTGTCTCTGTAGTGCGCCAAGTGTGATCTTTGTACACCGACTTTCCGTCAACGAGGAGTTCAAAGTCTGAGCATCCTGTCATCGCTAGGAGGATGTCACACGTCTCCTTTGCCTTCAGCACCGTCTCATACTTAGCCGAGAAGTTCTCTATATTCACGTTAGGACCGAAGTTATGCTGTCCGTATGTGGTGACATTCACAGGGTGCTGCACCTGGATGGTGCTCACGGGCTGTCCCTCACGGGTGCGGTTGTTCCAGAATGTGGCCTTCATACCTTTCTTGCCATTGAAAGAGCAGAGGTCGAACCAACTCTCTAATGTCTGGTCGTTGGTGAGGTCGCAGCCACGCAGATACTTCACGTTGCCCTTGCCCACCTGCTGTTGTATTCCCTCAAGGATGGTGACTGTCTGGTTTGGTGTTCCATTGTAGTTGCCCCACATCATTGTCTCATTGTCGGCATTAGGTCCGATAACTGCAATCTTTCCTTTCTGCAGCGGCAGTATGCCGTTGTTCTGCAAGAGAACAACACTCTGACGCGCCATGTCGAGCGCTATCTGCTGATGCTCCTTGCAGTTGAGTTTGCTTGCTGGAATCTTCGACCACGACACAAGGGAAGGGTCGTCCATCTCTCCAAGCGAGAAGCGTCCCTCAAGGAGTCGCAGCACATGCTTGTCTATCTCCTTCTCTGAGATAAGGCCTTTGCGAACTGCCTCAGGAAGGTTATTGTAAGCATAACCAAAGCCACACTCAACATCGGTGCCGGCTATCACGCCCTTGGCAGCGGCATGAGTGGCATCTGACGATGTCTTGTGAGAAGTGTAGAAATCGGCAATTGCACCACAGTCGGATACCACCATATACTTGAATCCCCATTCATCGCGCAGTATCTGCTGTAACAGACGGTTGCTGCCGCAACAAGGGTCATCGTCCCAACGCTGATAAGCGCACATCACCTCACGCACATCACCCTTCTGCACCAAAGTCTTGAATGCCGGCATATATGTCTCCCACAGGTCGCGCGGCGAGACATCGGTAAGGTTAGCAACATGGCGGCTCCACTCTGGTCCGCTATGCACAGCATAGTGCTTGGCACAGGCAAGCAGTTTAAGGTACTTTGAATTACTGCTGCTATAGCCTAACTTTCCTTGGGCTGTCCCCTGTAAGCCAGCAACGACAGAGAGTCCCATCCTACTGGTCAGATACGGGTCTTCTCCGTATGTCTCCTGTCCCCTGCCCCATCGCGGGTCGCGGAATATGTTCACGTTAGGTGTCCACACCGAGAGACTGTGGAACTTCTGGTCCTCGCCGCCGTTAAGCATGCGGTCGTTATACTGTGCGCGCATCTCCGTGCTGGCAGCATCGAAGACATTATACAGCAGAGCGTCGTTGAACGATGACGCCATAGCAATAGGTTCTGGGAACACCGTCACATTACCCATGTTGGCCGCACCGTGAAGTGCCTCGCTCCACCAGAAGAACTTCTTGATGCCGAGTCTGGGGATAGCCTCCGACTCATCACACATCAGCAGTGCCTTTTCCTCGAGAGTGAGACGACTCAACAAGTCCTTTGCCCTTTCTGCATTGCTGAGCGAAGGGTTCTGATAAGGATACTGCGCCATCATCGAAACCGAAATGGCAAGAGATACTAATGTTAAAATTACATGTTTCATAAGTTATACTGCTTTTATTCTATTGTGCGTAGTTAGATATCATCGTTCTGCTTCCCCTCCTGCATTCACACAAGAGGGGAATACAACTCATTTCAAAAGACGCCCGCAGGCTCTCTACTTAGAGGATATGAGGTGGCAGCCTACTCTTCTTCTTTCTTGCTATGTTCCCTCGTGTACTCCTTCGGCGACACGCCATAGAAGTTCTTGAACATCGTGGAGAACGAGGCTGCATTCTGCATTCCCACAGCATACATCACCTCTGTGACGTTCTGATTGCCGCTGGCCAAGAGGTTTGCCGCCTGTTTCAATCGTATGTTGCGTATAAAGTCACGCGGACTCTGGTTAGTGAGTTCCTTCAGCTTGCGGTGCAGATGTGCACGGCTGATTCCAACTTCCTGTGAGATAAACTCCACACTAAGGTCAGGGTTAGAGATGTTGGAGTTGATTGTCGACATGATGCGTTCCAGCAGGCGCTCGTCGGGAGTCTTCAGTTTCACCTGCTCTACCTTTTCCGTCTGTGCCTCCTTGCCCGTGAACTTGTTCCTAAGCACCTGTCGGCTTTGTATTAGGTTGGCTGCCGCACGCGACAGGATCTCGACATTAAACGGTTTCACGATATAAGCGTCTGCCCCTGCTCCCAATCCTTCCAGACGGTCCTCGTCGGAGGTCTTCGCCGTGAGCATTATCACGGGTACATGATTAGTGTTCACGTTTCGTTTCAGTTTCTGACACAACGTGTAGCCGTCCATCACAGGCATCATGAGGTCAGTGATCACGAGGTCGGGCACATGCTTCAGCGCATGCTCCAGTCCCTCTTTGCCGTTAGTGCACTCCTCTACGGCATACTGCTGTGAGAACTCACCGGCGAGGTATTGCCTTATCTCGTCATCATCCTCCACTATGAGTATTGTCTTGCGTCGCGATGACGATGCCGCCTCGCCCTGAGTCTCTTCAACATTGGCCACCGTCTCTTCGACAACAGCAACAGCCTTTCCCGCCTGCTCCTTCACGTCGCTTGCTGTCTCGGACAATGCCTGGCCTTGCTTCAGCGGCAGCGTGATGAGGAAGTAGCATCCGTCACCCTCCATATTATGCGCCGTGATAGTACCGCCGTGCAGCATCACCAGCGAGCGAGTCAGGTGCAGTCCGATTCCTGTGCCGCCGAACGGGCTGCCAGTATTGTTTACCTGATAGAACCTGTCAAAGATGCGCTCCAGTTCCTCTGGTGCTATGCCGTTGCCACTGTTGGCTATCTTCAGCGTGAAGGTGTCGCGCTGACGGTCGAGCTCTGCGGTTATCCATCCTCCGTCGGGCACATACTTATAAGCGTTGCCCAGCACGTTCATCACTATCTTGTCGAACGCCACGCGGTCGATGTCGGCATACAACGTTTCTTCCCTTGATGTGAAGGTGTCTTTTATGTTACGCTCTGTCGCTTGATAGGCAAAAAGACCGTGTATCTCTTTCAGCATCGCAACCACATCGGTCTGCTTGAATTTCATCTGCATCATTCCCTTGTCTATCTTGCGAAGGTCCATCAACTGGTCAATAAGACTCTGTATGCGCTTTCCGTTGCGCTCCATCAGACTGTACTGCTTCTGTCTTGCGGCATCCTTGTCGGTAGTGATGAGTTTCTGCAGCGGCGACATGATGAGCGTCATAGGCGTGCGTATGTCGTGACTGATGTTCATGAAGAACTGTATCTTCGCCTCGTTCAGTTGCTCTGCATGTATATGCTCCTGCAGTCGCAGGCGTTCCTGCTCCTTGCGGCGTCTCTGGCGCATGATATACCATATCAGAGCAGCGGCGAGAAGTGCATAGACGAGATATGCCCATATAGAGGCGTACCATGCTGGATGCACCACGATAGTGAATGTCCTCTCGTCTGAGTATATCTCGTTATAACGCGAGCGCACAGCGAAATGATATGTTCCCGACGGAAGGTTGCTGAATGTCACCTCACTCATACCGTGACTGAGGCTCACCCACTCGCCGTTGTTGATGCGGTACTCGTATTTCACTTGCTCGGGGAATGCAAACTCCATTGCCGAGAAACGCAGCGTGAACGAGTTATTCTCCTGCGCCAGGTCGAAGCGCTGAGCATCGATGACCGCAGTATCCACAATGTTGTAGATGCCCGACTTCATTCCCTTCACCACTTTCTGTTCAGCGGTGCGCATCTCCACAAGATGCACAGCCATCTTCTTCTTAGTTTGCAAGATGTCCTCGTTGCGGAAGAAGGTGATACCATTGTTGCCGCCGAAGGCAAAACGCCCCTCATGGAAGCACGAAGCGCTGTTAGAGAACTCGTTGCCCTGCAGTCCGTTGCCCATACCGTAGTTCACGAAGGTCTCCTTCTTGATGTCCATATGCGAGAGTCCGCGGTTGGTGCTTATCCAGAGGTATCCGTCGCCATCAATCTCCACCGAGCGCACGGTGTTGTTTGGCATTCCGTCGGCAGTGGTGTACACCTTGATGTCCTTTCCGTGATTGCGTATGCGGTAGAGTCCGTCGCCTGCACCCACCCACAGCGTGCCGTCAGAAGTCTCATGAACGTTATTTATCTGCAGTCCAGGGAGCACAGCTTTCTTGCCGAACTCGCTGATGAAACTCTTCTTTACCTTATCGTAGCATGCCAGACCGTCGCAGGTGGCAAGATACACTTTGTTGCCGTCGTGCGAGAAAGAGAGCGACACCATATAGTCGGTAATCAGCGCATCGGCTTTCTTGCTGTCTGCGTGGAAGGTCTCCACCTCGCCGCTGGCGATGTCGTATACCTTCAGACCGTCGCCCAGTGTAGCCATCCACACCTTGCCTTTCTTGTCGGCTTTCACTCCGAAGACATTCTTAGCAAGTCCTGTGAACGATGTCAGACGTGTGTATGCTCCTGTTGCGGTGTTCAGCATTCCAGCACCTTCAAGGTAAGAGCCTAGCCAGATGTTGTGGTTCTCGTCTTCAGTCAGACACAACACGGTGGCAGGTATGCCTCCCTGGCCAGCTGCATAGTGCGCCTTGCAAGTGCCGTCGCTATTGATGGAATAGAGTCCGTCTTGGTCGGTGCCCACCCACAGCACGCCGTTGGCACCCGATGTCATCGACATCACACAGTAGTTGCCGATGCAGTTGAATGTAGAGGAGCGGTGACCTATATATCCGAAACCTCCAGAGTCGGACGGAACGAAGAACGCACCTTTCTGGAATAGCGCCAGCCAGATGTTGCCCGACTCGTCTTCCATTATGCTGTGCACCTTCGCACGGTTGATGTTTATATCGTTGCTGTAGAAGCTGGCGTTGCGTATGCCCTTCGTCATCGGACTGTAAACGAGCATACCATTGCCCTCGGTGCCTATGTATAGGTTGCCGTCTCGTGCCTGTTTCACGTCGGTGATGTTAACTCCGCTAGTCACCTCCAACTGCTCAAACTCACCCGTCGAGTTGTTCAGCACGAAGAGTCCGTCAGTAAGCGTAGAGACAATGACGTTGCCGTCTCTGTCTTCCATAATCTTATAGGCTGTGCCGCGATGCTTGTCATCGGCAAGAAATTGCTTCTTCTTGTTGCCTGCAATCATGAAGAGACCGTCGTTGTCGGTGGAGAGCCACACACGTCCGTGAGAGTCCTCAAGAATGTAACGAAGATAGTCACTGCACGTGTCCTTTAGCGGTTCAGCCTTCAGCGTGCCTGCCTTTATCCTGTATGCTCCGTGGCCTGAGGTACTCACCAGTATGTCACCGTTCTTACACTCCTCTATAGCAGTTATAAAGGCAGTGCTGTCATTGCCGTTCGTCATCGGCAGCACTATGATATTGAAATGAGAGGTGTTGAAGTTGAACACCTGCAGTCCCTCACCGGTTCCCACGAATATTTTCTTGTCACTCGCCACACAGACGCAATGAACGTCATTGCTTACTAGACCGCTTTCATCTCCCTTGTGGAAAACGGTCATGTGGTTAGAGTCGTAACAGTTAAGTCCATCTTGTGTCGCTATCCATACAAAACCTTTTTTGTCTTGCTTGATGTCATTCACAAGACTGCTTGACAACAAATCGTCTGGGGTGTATAATCTACCGAACTGGGCAAGGCACACAGTCCTACCCAATACAAGTAGCATAATAAAGCACGTTATTTGTCGCATACTAGTTAAGTGTAGTTATGGTAAGTTTTTTTATTTCGTTGCAAAATTAGCAAAAGTTACGACATGCTCAAAATCTTTTTAA
This sequence comes from uncultured Prevotellaceae bacterium, assembly GCA_900315095.1. GTDB lineage: Bacteria > Bacteroidota > Bacteroidia > Bacteroidales > Bacteroidaceae > Prevotella. Next base: position 150,780 of record OMXS01000005.1, read on the forward strand.
AAGAGAATTCCAAAATATATATAAAAAACCATACAATGTTACACAAAATAAAGTAAATGTTACACTACAAGATAAAACAAACGATGTAAAAACACCGAAAAAAGACGGAAACATAAGGATTCTTGCGATATTTTCACTCCTTAAATTATTTTTCCGAATACTTAACAATGTTACACAACATAAACTTCTAATCGTTATGTCTCACACCGCTTTCGGTCTTTTTATTATGTTACATTTGCGAAAAACGCAAAATATTTGTTATCTTTGCCCCATCATAATAACAAAAATCTTTACACCACCATGAGAAGAACATTCACAGCAGTTTTATTATCGCTCATCGTCACCATGACATGGGCACAAGGATATCGAACCATAACAGACATCTCCTACACCGAAAAGACCGACGACTACGCTCGCGAACGTCTGAAACTAGACATATACTATCCCGAAACGAAGACAGGATGCCCAGTCATAGTGTGGTTTCACGGAGGTGGAATAGAGGCGGGCAACAAGGAAATACCCGAGCAACTGAAGGAAAAAGGCTATGTTGTGGTAGGTGCCAACTACCGTCTGCTGCCCAAGGTTACTATCGACAAGACCCTCGACGATGCAGCAGAGGCCGTGGCATGGGTATTCCGTCATGCTTCAGAATACGGCGGCGACCCTAAGAAGATAGTGGTTACAGGACATTCCGCAGGCGGATATCTCGGAATGTTGCTTTGCCTCAACAAGGCGTGGCTTGCGAGATATAAGGTGGATGCCGATGATGTGATGTTGTACGCACCGTTCAGCGGACAGGCAGTAACACACTATAACGTACGCAAGATGCAAGGACTGTCCCCTCTGAAAGTAACCATCGACGAGTATGCGCCCATCTACTGGGTGCGCCCCGACTGCCCTCCCTTCGTACTTATCTGTGGAGACCGCGAGCAGGAACTCTTCGGGCGTTATGACGAGAATCAGTATCTTGCGCGCATGATGAAACTCGTGGGACACAAGCAAACCTACCTCTATGAGATAGGCGGTCACGATCACGGGGCAATGGTTGGGCCCTCCTTCCATATATTAGAAGCACACATAAAGAAGGCCGTAGAATAGAACTACGGCCTTTATCTTAAGGATATAGAAGGGGATTTTCTATTCTCTCTTTCCCGCCATTCTCATGCGTGCAGCCACAGGAGTAGGATTAACCGGTATGATGTCCGCGGTGCGTACCTCACGCTGAATGCCATCGATATCGAACTGCAGCGTGGCACCATCATTGCGCACGTCGATGGTGACTGGCGCACCCATAACGAGCGGAAGATTTACGTCACCATGACCGCCAGGATAACCGCACATAACAGGGATATGATACTCCGCCAACATTTCATGAAGCATGGCTTCCACACTCTCGTAGGTAAACTCCGTACCACAGTCTGTAAACTCTCCGAGGATTATTCCCCTGCAGCGGTCGAGTACACCGTTCATCTGCAATATACGCATTTGGCGGTCGATGTTATGCATCGACTCCTCCACCTCCTCAACAAAGAGAATGAGGTCCTTGCCCTTGGTGGCATCGGCCTGCGAACCAAGATTAGGAACGTAAGTGCAAAGATTGCCGCCCACAAGCACACCACTTGCCCTTCCCGTGATATTCTCCTTATGCGCAGGCAACTCATAGCGAGGTACCTGTCCCATCAACAGGTCACGCATCAGGGTGCTTGTTTCGTCAGTGCCACCCTTAGCGAGGAACGAGCTCATCGTTCCGTGAATGCTCATCACTCCAGCGCGATTGAGCAGTCCATGTAGCGTTGAGATGTCGCTGAATCCCACCAGCCATTTCGGCGATGCTTTCAGTTCTGCGTACGTCAGCAGGTCAATGAGTTGAATGGTGCCGTAACCTCCTCGGTTGCAGATGATAGCCTTGATACTGGGGTCTCTTAGTGCCCATTGTATGTCGCTTATTCGTTCGGCCACAGTTCCTGCATACTGTCCGTCAACTTTTTTGCCCACGTTAGGACCGACAACAGGCTCCAGCCCCCATGAGCGCAGCAGGTCGGCAGTCTTTTCAACGTTTTCCATCGGTGTGAAATACGACGGCGATATCAGCGCCACCTTATCGCCAGCCACCAGATAGTCGGGCTTCACACAGTTTATAACCACCGGTTCCTCGGAAGGAGTCGGAATAACAATTATGTCGTCATCACTACACGATGTCAGCATTGTGATACCGCCTAATAACATCACAGTGACAATTAATCTAAATTTCATCTTTTTCATTTTGTCTTTTTTATATTACTCCTTTATTTATCTCTTCTTACGTTTCTTCTTCGCTTTCTTCGCTTTATTTCCCTTTTTCAAAGTTGTGTCCGGTTTATGATAAGTCTCGCGCTTCAGCACCTGAGTCATACAGTGGGCGGCACCATAGCCGTCGATAAGGCTCTCCAGCGGCACCCATTCGACGTTCACGCCAGCCTCGCGCAACCGCCGCTGAAAATCCTCCGACTGTCCTCCTACAGCCATGATATGCCGCGGGCCGATGGTTAGAAAGTTGTTGGCATAGTGCATCTCGTCGTTATAGTCTACAGGGATGATGTCGTATCCTCGCCCGCGCATGTATTCCACAAAAGGTACATCACGCCTCCACAACGAATACTCCTTTTTCCCAGGTTTACGCGCCCAAATGTCACAAGTGTTATATTCTGGGTCGCCGGGCTTTGCATACAGTCTACTGCTAACCATTGTGCAGAGGTCCTTGTCAATGATGTTGAAATGTGTGTCCAAGTGCATCTGCATCTGCCACAGTTTATGGTCACGCACCACCACGATGGTATCATGCCCAAAAGCGTCTGCCTCCATTATCTGACGTATCCCCTCGTCGTTGGTGCGCATGCCGCAGCCTATCAGCGAGATGTTGCCAGCAGGGATGTAGTCACCGCCCTCCAAGCGTCCCTCGCCGCTGATTTCCAATATCGGCTTCAGTCCCATATGTTCATAGCACAAACGTATTATCTCGGTCTCAGGTGCGCGTTGGTTGCTGTTCATATTACATATAATGTGACCTCGTGGCGTAGTGATACTTTGGTCACGCGTGAAGTAGAGGTTCATCAGCGGATTCTGCAGATACTGTGCCTCATAGCCCGTGTTATTATCCGTCCTCGACAACTTCACTGTTGGTTGCAGCATCACACAACGAATCAGGTCGGCACGGCTCATCTTCATCAGTATCTCTTGCCTATATGCCTCAGTTGCCGCTGTGTCAGCGTCTGCTATACCCGTGATGTCGTAGCGCAGCACCTTTCCGGCAAGAGACCTCAGACTGTCGATGCCCACCTCTTCAAGTATCTCCTTCACCGTATGCACCTTGATGCCGTTCGCCTGCAGCATGTCGATGTATCCGCGATGCTCTGCGGCCGCCTTATCCACATCGAAATAGTCCTCGAACAGTCCTGCCGAGGGGTGTATCACGCCGTTGAACAGTTCCTGTCCTGGAGTGTGCATCAGGATGTCACCCGCCTGAGTCCATTCCGCCTGCGGGAGTTGCATCCCCGCTTTCTCCTGTGCAATAGTCCTAACCGCAAACAGCGTCAGCACGACAACAATACAAAAAGTTCCTCTTTTCATGTTACTTCTTAGCATATAATAAATCACTTCACCTTTACCCGCTTTAACGCCTCTACCACTTCCAAATCTGCCGGCAACCATTTCACACTACCAAGTTCATCCATCAGCAACCATTTTGCCGCCTCGTGCTCGTTCAGGTGCAGCGTCTCAGATTGCAGAGAGCAAAGGAAGCAATGCATTGTCAAGTGGAAAGCTGCGGTTGAGCGAGATGGGAGAATAGGTTGCTTTGGCTCTTCCGAGCGTGAGCAGACTCGGCCTGAGGCCAACATCGGGTAGTCATATTCTACTGTACAAAGAAACTCGTCAACGCTGATGTCAGCCGACAGCTCCTCGCGTATCTCGCGCCTCAGAGCCTCCTCTGGTGTTTCCCCGTCTTCCATCTTACCGCCAGGAAACTCCCACCAGTCTTTCCAGTCGCCATATCCTCTTTGTGTGGCAAATATCATGTCTCCCTTGCGGATAATCGCAGCTACTACCTCTATATGTTTCATTTATCCAACATCTCAATAAGTTCTTCCACAGAGCAGCACACCCCAGAGAACAGTTTATACATCAGTTCCGGCTCCTGACGTTCAGGAATCAAGACAACGGTAGTGCGTCCCTTGCCTGCAAACCATCCCGCTTCAGTATGTGCACTCCTCCCACAGGGCAGCACCAGCACACAGGTGTCACAATCCTCCATCGCCACGATGTCATTATGAAACTGTCGCTCAGCCTTAGGATGTTGCAGCATGTCGCGATACTGCTGTGGCGACCACTCCATGTAGTCTTCGCTCACACTGCTCCACTTAAATCCCGGGTCGCCAGACGGCGGGTTACGGAAGTCGTACACCTCGTGGCCCGCCTCCTTCAGTCTGTCCACCACTTCAGGGTAATACCCGTTGCGCCAACTGCTCGCCACATATATCTTTCGTTTCATAACCATATTTTCTTTTTGCAAAGATACAACTTTTTGCGAAATCTTCAACAAACATTTGGATGATTTGAAGATAAGTCGTAATTTAGTACCCTATAAGGAGGCGAAAAGTGTACCATTATGAAAAGAATCATCAGAGAAGCGCGCCCATCAGACATGACTGAGATTATGCAGGTAATGACCGCTGCAAAAGCCATTATGCGGCAATCGGGTAACATACATCAGTGGGGAGAGGACTACCCTTCAAAGACCGTAATCACAGCCGATATGGAGAAGCACGGCGCCTATGTCATCGAGGAAAATGGTCAGGTGGTGGCATACTTCGCATTTCTTCCGTCGCCAGAACCCACCTACAGCACCATCCACGATGGCGAATGGATTGATGACACACAGCCCTATCATGTGATTCACCGTATTACCAGTTATCCTCATGTTCACGACATCTTCAGCAGCATCATGGACTACTGTTTCTCCCAAGACACCAACATCCGCATAGACACCCATCGCGACAACCACATCATGCAGCACAACACCCTCAAGCACGGCTTCACATACTGCGGCATCATCCATCTCTTGTCCGGCGATGAGCGCTTAGCATATCAGAAAGCAACGAAATAGGATAGAGATTATTCATATGATGCCCTTTCACACCCTGTAAGATATACCTTTGGGGATGCCAAATGTATACTACTGGGGATGCCGATGATGGCTTTTGGCACATCGAAAGCACGTCTGTTGAAAGCTCTGCCGCCTATTCGAGTGCTTGTGAGTCCTAAGAAAACGGAGTGTTAGGGGCTGGTGGTCAATACTATGAACTATTAGCCATCACCTAACACCTATCATCTATCACCCTACACCAAAAGCGACAAATGCGACAAAAACGACAAACGACAAAACGACAAATAGGGTTTTTGAGATTCGCATGTCTCTTTCCAGATTTTGGTTGACATCAGACTAGCACGCGGAGATAAAGAGTCAAAAATATATGTATATATATTTTATATTATATATATATTATAATATATATATAATATAAGAAATGAGACACCTAAAAATCCTGAATCCAGAAAAGGGCTTTTGTCGTTTTGTCGTTTGTCGCTTTTGTCGCATTTTACCATCTCCACCGTGCGAATTATTTTTACACAACTCTCGTAAACCGTTGAGATAAAAGGTGATGGGTATAGGTGATGAGAAAATAAAAAGAGAACCGCTTTGCGATTCTCTTAGGTGGACCAGACAGGGCTTGAACCTGTGACCTCCAGATTATGAGTCTGTTAAAATAAAATTTTTTGAGGTTTCATAAAATTTTTCTTGGCTTTGTAAGTTGCTGTCTCACAATTATTTTGTAACTTTGCAGCGCAAAAGTGAAACTTTAATAAACCTCAATTAATGGGCGATTTTGTTCGCATTTTGTTCGCAAATTGTTCGCAAGATTCCCATGAACGAAGCAACAGACTATAGATATGAAGGCAGAAAAGACATCAATCAAGTGCGGAAAGGTGGACAACTGTTCACTTACTTTAGTACTCGACAAACGTACCAATAAGAGTACAGATGTATACCCACTGGCCATTTGTTTCCAGATAGCAGCCAAACGGTATTACTACAAGCTGAAGGATATGGACTATCAGAGCGAGAAGTACTTCAATGACGTATGTAGCGTGAAAGGTGCAAAAAGTTCACTCATGCCAATTCATGTCGAATGGCAAAAGGTGTTAGAAAGCTACAGGGAGAAACTGGAGAAACTAAGCAAGAAGCAGACCTTAACGCTTGACCTTATCCGTACCTATCTGACAGGTGCAGAAATAGAATATGATAAGGCCACATCTTTTGTAGGTGTTTGGGAAAGTATTATTGCTAGGATGAAAGCAGAAGAAAGGGTTGGAACCGCAGAGAACTACCAGTGGGCACTTAACTCCTTCCTTAAATACGTTGGTAATGTGAAGGGGTTCATGGTCGGCAAAAACGTTATTGACAAGTGGAATGATGTTATGAAGAATGGCGTGGTCGAAAACGGCAAGGTCGTCGGAAAGATTGCCGATGCCACCCGTGGCATGTATCTTCGAACCTGCCGTGTTGTTTGGAATGAATGTATCCGCCAAGGTTTTTTGACCGAAGACAAATACCCATTCTCAAACAAGGACAATACGCTCATCTCTATTCCACGAGGTAAACGTCGCCAGCAATCATACCTTAGTGTTGATGAAATGACGGAACTATATAAAGTCTTCATTGAGAAACGCTACCCCGAAGGATGGGATTCTGCGTATAAAAAACGTGCCCATGATTCTTTGGGCCTATTCCTGGCACAATATCTGTGCAATGGATTCAATCTTGCCGATGCAGGACGTTTGACCTACAACCGTACTTAC
>OMXS01000037.1 GCA_900315095.1 uncultured Prevotellaceae bacterium
TCATTATCAGAACATCTATTTGGACTACCACCAGACCGTTCTTAACGTTAGTTTAGTCAAAACCTTCTTCCACGACCGGCTGAGTATCAAGTTGGCTGGCGAGGATTTGCTTGACCGCAGCCGTGATGGGAACAGAGTCTATAATCAACAGGTACAGCTTTATCAAGGGAATTACTACGACCGTCGCCGTTTCGTAGTCACTCTTCGCTACAAGTTCAACACCACCCGCTCAAAGTACAAAGGCCAGGGTGCTGGCAACGATGAAAAGAACCGCTTTTAAACCGCAACAACTATGCAGAATAACTTTAAATACATAAATCTCTCATGGGCCGTGGTGGGCATTTGTGAGAATCCCCACCAGCCCCTTTCGTCCTGCATCCCCAGCATCGAGGAGGATAAGGCCGCAGCCGTAGAGCGGTACGTCATCGGCTACATGGCCTTCTGGCATATAGCCTTTGTCGATGAGAGCCGCCTCGTGCCCTGCAACGACAATGCCCTGCGCACCGAAGCCCGGCAGAAGATAGACCGCTACATAGCCGCCCATCCGCCCGTCGAGACCTTCCCACGATTCTACCTCGTTCTGCTTCGCCAGCCCATCGCCCCGATGGAATCTGACGGTATGAGCCGCGTGTATCAGATGTAACAATAAATTTTAGCGAAAATGAAAACAACGAAGATTTGGAGAACATCACGCCAGTTCCCATGAGCGTGCTTCTCCGTTTGCTTCGCGGCAGCGGGCAGGTTTTTCGCAATCGCTACCTATCTAGTAAGTCCTTGCTTGTACTTCTGTATTCGCCCATCGTATCTGCCATCAGCAATGTCGTGGACTTCATGGTCTGCACGTCTGAGCTCGTTAGCATTGAATTTGCCCAAAGTGCTTGCTAACCAGACAACCCAGTCTGCTACCTGCTTCAAGGTGGCACTGGCAAATTCGGCAAACATCTTTAGGTAGTGTTTGATAGCGTATGACTCGTTGTCCCAGAACATGTCACCATGCTTGCCGCCTCGACCTCCGAAACCTGAATAGGCAAAGTCCTGAATGGCTTTGATGCAACGCTCGGCTATGCCGCTTTGCAAAGCAAAGAACTGCAAGCCTTCGTCAAGCGTGTGAAGGCGAGCCGTGACATCTGCGAACTCCGCAACATGATAAACGTGGGCTATCTCATCACGCGCCAGGCCATCGAGCGCAAGGAGTGCCGCGGTCTGCACTTCACTATCGACTATCCACTACATGCCTACGACGAGAAATAACACATACTTCTGCAATATGAAACCGGCGGTTGGGGTCTCCTAAACTGACATATAGTGGTGTTAGGTAAAATAGGCTATATTGCTGACCAAAATAGGCTATATTACTGAGTAAAATAGGCTATATTACTTTGCGATTGATGCTTTATTAGAAAAAAAGTCATGGTCGTTTGGTAGTTTGATCGAAATGTTTTATATTTGCAGAAAATATTCTGTTACCTAATTTAATATATGAACGACATGAAACGCATCATTGAGTGCGTGCCCAATTTCAGCGAAGGGCGCGACATGAGTGTTATCAAACAAATCACAGACGAGATAGAGAGCGTTGACGGTGTCAGACTTCTTGATGTTGACCCTGGCGAAGCCACCAACCGCACAGTTGTTACCTTCGTGGGCGAGCCCGAAGCAGTAGTTGAGGCGGCATTCCGCTCTGTGCGTAAGGCAGGCGAGCTTATAGATATGCGTCAGCATCATGGTGCACACCCACGAATGGGTGCCACCGATGTGCTTCCATTGATTCCTGTTGCTGGCATCACGCTTGAAGAGTGCGCACAGATGGCGCGTGACCTGGCAAAGCGCATTGCCGATGAACTCCAGATACCGTGCTATTGCTATGAGGCGGCAGCTTATACCGAGGAACGTCGTAACCTTGCGGTGTGCCGTGAGGGTGAGTATGAGGCACTTGCAGACAAGCTTTCAACGCCAGGCAAGCAACCCGACTTTGGTGCACGTCCACTTGACGAGCATGTAGCACGTACGGGCTGCACCGCCGTTGGCGCCCGCGATTTCCTCATTGCCGTAAACTTTAACCTCAACACCACATCCACTCGCCGCGCCAATGCCATCGCCTTTGACGTTCGCGAGAAAGGAAGACCTGTGCGTGAGGGCAACTCTATCACGGGCAAACCGATGAAAGATGCCGACGGCAATACTATAATGCAACCTGGAACGCTTAAGTGTACAAAGGCTATAGGATGGTTTATTGACGAATACAAGATAGCACAGGTGTCGATGAACATTACCAATATCAACGTCACTCCATTGCACAAAGCCTTCGACGAGGTGTGCCGTTGCGCCCAGAACCGTGGCATCCGCGTGACAGGAACGGAGATTGTAGGACTCATTCCGAAGCGAGTGCTCATTGAGGCAGGCCGTTATTTCCTTGAGAAACAGAACCGCTCTACGGGTATTCCCGAGCAAGACATCATTCTGATTGCCGTTAAATCGCTCGGACTTGAGGACCTGAAACCGTTTAATCCACGTGAGAAGGTAATCGAATATATGCTCGAAGATGCTGATAAGAAGCCGTTGCTGGCAGACCTTTCGGTAAGAGATTTCGCACAAGAGACATCGCGTGAGAGCCCTGCTCCTGGCGGAGGAACCATAGCCGCATATATGGGAGCATTAGGAGCGGCACTCGGTACGATGGTGGCCAACCTCTCCTCGCATAAGGCAGGATGGGATGACCGCTGCCGTGAGTTTGCCGTTTGGGCGGACAAAGGACAGATGCTGATGAGCGAGTTGTTACACCTTGTTGATGAGGATACCGAGGCATTCAACCGCATCATGACGGCCTTTGGAATGCCTAAGAAGACCGAAGAGGAGAAGGCGTTGCGCAGCAGGGCGATACAGGATGCAACCCTTTATGCCGCTCAGGTGCCTCTGCGCACGATGAAGGCATCTTTCGCGGCGTTTGAGATATGCCGTGCGATGGCCGAGACGGGCAATCCAAATAGCGTCTCAGATGCTGGTGTGGGAGCATTGGCCGCTCGTGCCGCTGTGCTTGGTGCGGGCTTGAATGTCAAGATTAATGCATCCTCCCTTAAAGACCGTGCTGTTGCCGATGCCCTTGTTAACGAGGCAGAACAGTTGATGACAAAGGCTGACGCCGAAGAAAAAGCGATTTTGGAGGTCGTTGAAAGCGTTATAAAAGCATGAGAATAAAACAACCTAATCGAAAATACTATGACTAAAGAAGAATTTGCAAAAGAGATAAGTGCCGGGATACCGCAGATATTGCCGGAATTGCAGCCATACGACACTACAATCAACCATGCGCCGAAGCGCAAGGACATACTTAATAAAGAGGAGAAACGTCTTGCCCTGCGCAATGCCCTGCGCTATTTCCCGAAGGAAATGCATGCAGCATTAGCACCTGAGTTTGCTGAGGAGTTGCGGAAGTACGGTCGCATTTACATGTACCGCTTCCGTCCTACATACGACATGCACGCGCGTCCCATCGACGAGTATCCGCATCGTTCGGAGCAGGCGGCTGCTATCATGATGATGATTCAGAACAATCTGGACAAGGCTGTTGCTCAGCACCCGCACGAACTGATAACATACGGCGGTAATGGAGCGGTGTTCCAGAACTGGGCGCAGTACCGCTTGGTGATGAAGTACCTGTCGGAGATGACCGATGAGCAGACACTTGTGATGTATAGCGGTCATCCCTTGGGTCTTTTCCCGTCGCATAAGACGGCGCCGAGAGTGGTGGTCACCAATGGCATGGTGATTCCTAATTACAGCAAACCGGATGACTGGGAGCGCGACAATGCACTTGGCGTGAGCCAGTATGGGCAGATGACGGCAGGTTCTTACATGTATATCGGTCCGCAGGGAATCGTTCACGGCACTACAATCACGGTTCTTAATGCCGCCCGCAAGGTGATGGGTGACCATCCGGAGCGCATACCTCTGTTCGTCAGCAGCGGTCTCGGCGGCATGTCGGGAGCACAACCTAAGGCTGGCAACATTGCCGGCGTGGTGAGTGTTGTGGCAGAGATTAACCCCCTTGCCGCGCAGAAGCGCTATGAACAGGGATGGGTTGACGAGTTGCATGACAATCTCGACGAACTCATTCCTGCCATCCGTAAGGCCGTTAGCGAGCATCGCGTGGTGTCTATGGCATACGTTGGCAATATCGTTGACCTATGGGAACGACTTGCGGAGGAGAACATACAAGTTGACCTTGGTAGTGACCAGACCTCGCTTCACAATGCCTTTGCTGGCGGATACTATCCCGTGGGGATGACACTTGATGAGTCTAAGCAGATGATGGCAGAACAACCAGACCTCTTTAAGGAAAAGGTGTATGCCTCGCTGCGCCGTCAGGTGGACGCAATCAATAAGATAACGGCACGAGGGATGTATTTCTTCGACTACGGCAACGCATTCCTACTTACCGCAGGAAGGGCAGGTGCCGACATTTGGGACAAAGAGCGCGAGGGCAAGTTCCGCTATCCTTCATACGTTCAGGACATCATGGGACCAATGTTCTTTGACTATGGCTTCGGTCCTTTCCGTTGGGTGTGCTCGTCATGCAAGGCAGAAGACCTTGCCGTTACCGACCGTTTGGCAGCCGAGGTGCTTGATGACATGCTTAAGAATGCCCCCGATGACATCAAAGGACAACTTGCTGACAACCTCCATTGGATTCGTGAGGCAGGCAAGAACCACCTCGTCGTGGGCTCTCAGGCACGCATACTATATGCCGATGCCGAGGGAAGAACGAAGATAGCGTTGGCGTTCAACGATGCCATTCGTCGTGGAGAGATTAGTCGCCCCGTTGTTCTCGGCAGAGACCATCATGATGTTTCGGGTACCGACTCACCATTCCGCGAGACCTCAAACATATATGACGGTTCACAGTTCTGTGCCGATATGGCTGTTCAGAATGTCATCGGCGACTCGTTCCGTGGTGCCACATGGGTGAGCATCCACAATGGTGGCGGCGTAGGATGGGGCGAAGTAATCAACGGAGGCTTCGGAATGGTGATTGACGGCAGCGAAGAGTCTGACCGCAAGATACGCGAGATGCTCTTCTGGGATGTCAACAACGGCATCGCCCGCCGCTCATGGGCACGCAACAAAGGCTCTATCGATGCTATCAAACGTGAGATGGAGCGCACGCCAGGACTCAAGGTGACACTCCCCAACATCGTTGACGACGAGATAATAAACAATCTATAAACCCCTCGCTCGACCCTGAAAGGGGCGCTTTTACCAAGCGGAGCGACTAAAAGAACTTCTAACTCCTAACTCAAAAGTTATGATTCATCAAATAAGTGCAGAGCATCTCACCATCGAACAGGTGGGCGAGATAATATACAACAACTACAAGATTGAACTTAGCGAGGATGCCAAGCAGCGCATCAAGAGGTGCCGTAACTATCTTGACAAGAAGATAGCAAGGAACGGCGAGCCTATATACGGCGTTACTACGGGCTTCGGTTCGTTGTGCAACGTGTCCATTGGCAAAGACCACCTGTCGCAGTTGCAGATAAACCTCATCAAGAGTCACGCCTGTGGAGTGGGCGAGCGCGTGCCAAACGACATCGTGAAGATAATGCTGTTGCTCAAGATTCAGTCGCTAAGTTACGGTTATTCGGGATGTAAACTCGACACGGTAATGCGCCTCGTGTCTTTCTTTAACAACGACATTTATCCCGTTGTGTATAAGCAAGGTTCGCTAGGTGCCTCAGGCGACCTTGTGCCTCTTGCTCATCTGTGCCTCCCTCTCGTAGGACTTGGTGAGGTGGAGTATCAGGGCAAAGTGATTGCAGGTGCCGAGATGCTTCGTCGCAAGCGCTGGAAGCCGATAGTGCTGGCGAGCAAGGAAGGACTGGCATTGCTCAACGGAACGCAGAACATGAGTGCCTTTGCCGTGTGGTCGTTGCTTCAGGCGCAGCGATTGAGCGATTGGGCAGATAAGATTGCAGCAATGTCGCTCGATGCCTACGATGGAAGGATTGAGCCATTTACCGAGGCGGTTCATCTTGTACGTCCTCATAACGGCCAACTGGAGACAGCAGCACGCATGAAGGAGATGCTCGAGGGCTCGCAACTGATAGTTAACTCCAAGGCACATGTGCAGGACCCGTACTCGTTCCGTTGTGTTCCGCAAGTGCATGGTGCGGTAAAGGACACTTTGAGATACGTTAAGTCGGTAATAGATATCGAGATAAACTCCGCCACGGACAACCCGACAGTATGCCCCGATGAGGACATTATCGTGTCGGCAGGCAACTTCCACGGCGAGCCGATAGCGTTGCCTATCGATTTCCTCTCCATCGCCATGAGTGAACTTGCGAATATCTCCGAGCGCCGCATCTATCGACTGGTGTCCGGCACGCGCGGACTTCCAAGTTTTCTTGTTGCCAACCCGGGCGTGAACAGCGGTTTTATGATTACCCAATACACGGCTGCATCGTGCGTGTCGCTGAACAAGAGCCTCGCAATGCCGTCGTCGGTGGACAGCATCCCCTCGTGCCAGGACCAGGAAGACCATGTCAGCATGGGTGCCAATGCGGCTATAAAATTATATAAGGTGATACTGAATACCGAGCGGGTGCTTGCTATCGAACTGTTCAATGCCGCCCAGGCACTTGACTTCCGCTTGCCTCTGAAGTCATCACCTAAGATAATGGAGATTCACGACGAATACCGAAAGATGGTGCCGTTTATCCTTAACGATGAACTGATGTATCCGTATATCGAACGCTCAATACAATTCCTGAGGAAATGAAACTGCTTGTAAAGAACATCGGCACGCTCGCCGGACTTAACACGGAGGGGCTACGGAGAAGGTGCGGAGCAGAGATGGCTGTGCTGCCGTCCATATACGACGCATGGCTCGAGGTTACCGATGGCATCATCACGGGCTTCGGCACAAGAAATGAAGCCCCAGGTTCCGTATGCTGCGATGCCATCGCAGCATACGCAACGGATGATAGCGAGGCAAAGGGAACCGTGGTTGTCGATGCTGAGGGAGGTACCGTGATGCCCTCTTTTTGTGACAGCCACACCCATCTGGTGTATGCCGCCAGTCGTGAGCAGGAGTTCGTGGATAAGATAAACGGCCTTTCATACGCCGAGATAGCACGAAGGGGTGGTGGAATACTTAATAGTGCCGACCGTCTTCATGCCCTTTCGGAGCAAGAACTCTATGAGCAGTCGATGCCGCGAGTGCATGAGATAATAAGGAAAGGTACTGGCGCGGTGGAGATAAAGAGCGGCTACGGACTTTCTGTTGAGGACGAACTGAAGATGCTCCGCGTGATACGCAGGATTAAGGAAACGGCTCCGTTGAAGGTTATGAGCACTTTCCTCGGCGCCCATGCTGTTGCGCGTGGAATGTCTCAAGAGAATTATGTAAACCTTGTTATACGTGAGATGCTGCCCGCGGTTGCTGCCGAGGGACTGGCAGATTTCATCGATGTGTTCTGCGATGAGGGTTTCTTCACTCCCGAAGAGACATCACAAATACTCGAGGCAGGTGCGCGATATGGACTCAAAGCGAAGATTCACGGCGAGGAACTGGCGCCGTCGGGCGGGGTAGAGGTGGCCGTGAAGCACAATGCGCTTTCTGTTGACCATCTTGAGAGCATGACCGACGAGGACATCGAGATGCTCCGCTCTTCCGAAACTATGCCTACGACATTGCCTGGCACATCGTTCTTCCTCAACATGCCGTTTGCCCCCGCGCGCAAGATGATAAGTGCCGGACTTCCCGTTGCCATTGCCTCAGATTACAACCCAGGCTCGACACCTTCGGGCGACATGAAGTTTGCCGTCTCGCTGGCGTGCATCAAGATGCGCTTGCAACCCGAGGAGGCAATCAACGCCGCCACTATCAACGGCGCGGCAGCAATGGGATTGAGCGACCGGTTCGGTTCAATAGCAAAGGGCATGGTGGCCAATTTCTTCATAACCAAGCCCATGCCCTCTATTGCCTTCATGCCATACGCCTATACCACACCCGTCATCAGCCGCGTGTTCTTGGCTGGCAAGGAGGTCAACATCTAACTTATGCGAAAAGCCAGTTCGATATGATGCGCTTTCCGTCGGGCGTTAGCACGCTCTCAGGATGGAACTGAATGCCGTGTATGTCATACTCACGATGGCGCAAAGCCATTATCTGCCCTTCGTCGCTTACCGCCGTCACCTCAAGACATTCGGGGAAGTCCTCGGTTGACACCACCCATGAGTGGTAACGACCCATAGTGATGCGTTGAGGACAGCCGTTGAAGATGCTGTCAACGGGACTTTGCTCGTCGTTCAACATCAAAATCGTACCTTCTGTAGCCACTCCGTGGAAGACATCGGAGAGGTTCTCCAGTTTACCGCCAAACACCTCGCCAATAGCTTGATGTCCGAGGCATACGCCGAAGATAGGCTTGCGGCCGGCATAAGTTCTTATCACGTCGAGCAGAAGCCCTGCCTCAGATGGTATGCCAGGTCCTGGCGACAGCACTATCTTGTCAAATTGCTCCAGTTCTTCAAGACGGAACTGGTCGTTTCTCACTACCGTCACCTCTGCTCCCAGTTCCTTAATAAGGTGCGAGAGGTTGTATGTGAAACTGTCGTAGTTGTCTATAATTACTATTTTCATATTATTTGCTACTAGCCCCCAAATTTACATTCCTTCAGCCATAAGAATTGCACGTCGCAGGGCACCTAGTTTGTTGTTCACTTCCTGCAATTCATATTCTTCATCGCTCTTTGCCACGATGCCGCCGCCAGCCTGGAACCACAACTCACCATTACGGCTCACGAAGGTGCGTATGGTGATGGCCTGGTTGAGGCTGCCGTTGAATCCTATGTATCCTATGCAACCGCCATAAGCTCCGCGGTTGTGCGGTTCATATTCAGAGATTAGCTGCATCGCCCTTACCTTAGGAGCGCCCGAGAGGGTGCCTGCAGGGAAGGTGTCGATGAATGTCTTCACGGGATCTGCTCCCTCGTCGAGTGTTCCGCTGACGCGACTCACGAGGTGTATGACGTGTGAATAGAATTGCAGGTCTTTGTAGAAGTCAACCTTCACGTCGTGGCAGTTGCGCGATAGGTCGTTGCGGGCGAGGTCAACAAGCATCACATGCTCGGCGTTCTCTTTCGGGTCGTTGCGCAGATATTCTGCTCCCTGACGGTCTTTCTCTGCGTCGCCCGTTCGTTTGGTGGTCCCTGCAATAGGGTCGATGTATGCGCGGAACGTGCCTTTGACGTTGTCTGCCTCGATGCGGCAGTGAGTCTCGGGCGATGAGCCGAAGATTCGGAAACCGCCGAAGTCGAAATAGAAAAGGTATGGCGAAGGGTTGATGCTTCGCAAGGCGCGATAAAGTTTGAAGTCGTCGCCCTCGTATCGCTGTATGAAACGTCGTGAGAGCACTATCTGGAACACATCGCCACGCAGGCAGTGCTGAATGCCCCGTCGGATGTTTGCCTTATGCTGCTCGTCGGTGAGTGGCGATGAGATGTCGCCCACTGGGTGAAACTGATAAGGCTTCACGTTGGTGCGGTTGATTTTCATCAGCAGTTCATTGATGCGGTTGTCGGCATCTTCATCGTTTTTATCGACCATAGTGACAATGGTCATCTTGCTGTTAAAATGGTCGAAGACGATGATGTCCCGATAAAGGATGTAGTACATTTCGGGTGCGTCGTTCTTCTCCATCGTGACGTCCTTGACAGGAATGTCTTCGAAGTAGCGCACGGCATCGAATGCAGTGTAGCCGTAAAGTCCGCAGAAATTGGCCGCTTCTCCTGTTACCTCGAAGTGTGAGAGGAACTCGTTTATGGCATGGTCACACCGATAGTTTTTGTTCACTTCGTGCTCTGTGGTTGAGCCGTCTGGATATTGGCAGATGCTCTTACCGTGGGCTATGGCCACCGATGCAATGGGGTGAATGCCAATGAACGAGCGCGAGTTGTTGGAGTCGTGATAGTCGCTGCTCTCCATGAGTGAACTCTGCGGGTAAATGTCTCTGATGCGCATATATACACCTACTGGAGTATAAAGGTCCGCAAGTATTGTGCGCGATATGGTTTGATAATAGTATTTCATGTTTTTTCTTTTTTAGTTTACTCGTCAACTTGTCAACTTGTCAACTTGTCAACTTGTCAACTATACTTAAGATACGTCTCAATATCCTTGTCTCCACGACCGCTGACGGTGAGCACTACGACATCGTCTTTCTTGAAGTTGAGTTTCTTCAGGGCTGCAATGGCATGAGCGCTCTCGATGGCTGGGATAATGCCCTCCATGCGTGTCAGTTCGTAACCACCTTCGATAGCCTCGTCGTCGTTGATGGCGAGCACCGTTGAACGACCTTTCATCGCCATGTTGCAGTGCATTGGACCCACACCAGGGTAATCGAGACCAGCCGAAATGGTGAAAGCCTCCTCTATCTGACCGTCGGGAGTCTGCATCACGAGCATCTTCGAGCCGTGCAGAATGCCCACAGTGCCGCGATGGATGGTGGCTGCGGTGTGGTCGGTGTCAACACCATGACCTCCTGCCTCGGCAAGAACAATCTTCACACGGTCGTCGTCGAGATAGTGGTAAACCGTGCCTGCCGCATTGCTTCCACCTCCGATGCATGCTATGAGATAGTCGGGATAGTCGCGTCCCACTTTCTCCTCAAGTTGCCATTTCAGTTCTTCTGAAATTACGCTTTGCATGCGTGCCACAATGTCGGGGTAGGGGTGTGGTCCCATTGTAGAGCCGACGATGTAGAACGTGTCCTGCGGATGGCAGCACCAGTCGCGTATCGCCTCCGAACAGGCGTCGCTTAGCGTCATGTTTCCCGTGCGAACAGGATTCACCTTGGCGCCGAGCATACGCATGCGCTCCACGTTTGTGTGCTGGCGTTCCACGTCCGTAGCACCCATAAACACCTCGCATTTCATGTTCATCAGAGCGCATACCGTAGCCGTAGCCACTCCGTGCTGACCGGCACCAGTCTCGGCTATGATACGCGTCTTGCCCATCTTCTTCGCCATCAGTATCTGTCCGATGGTGTTGTTTATCTTGTGGGCACCCGTGTGGTTGAGGTCCTCGCGCTTCAGATACAGCTGGCAGCCGTACTGCTCGCTCATTCTGCGGGCATAGTAAAGTGGTGACGGTCTGCCTACATAATCACGGAGCAGGGCGTGGTATTCCTTCTTGAACTCCTCGCTCTCAATTATCGGAAGATACGCCTTGCGCAGGTCCTCCACACATTTATATAAAATCTCTGGAACGTAGGCTCCTCCGAACTCTCCGTAGAAGCCGTTCTCGTCAACGAAAAATGATTCTTTAGCCATAGTTTCTTTACTTTCTTTCCTTTTATTTTTCCAGCGCCTCATACAAGCCGTCCATCGCCTTGTCGGCATCGCCCTCCGCCTCGTTGAGCAGGGTGACGAACTTCGAGCCTATTATAGCACCTGCGGCATTCTGCTGGGCGCTCTCCAGAGTCTGCTTGTTGCTGATGCCGAAACCTATCATTCGTGGGTTGCGCAGGTTCATCGAGTTGATGTGGCGGAAATACTCCTGCTTCGCCTCGTCGAAACTCTTCTGCGCTCCCGTGATGCTTGCCGAACTCACCATGTAGATGAAGCCGTCGGTATGGTCGTCTATGAATCGTATGCGCTCCTCGCTCGTCTCGGGGGTTATCATCATGATGATGCGCAGGTCGTACTTGTCGGCAATAGGTTTCACTATCTCGAGGTAGTCGTTGAACGGCAGGTCGGGGATGATGGCACCCGAGGCGCCGCACTCCACGCAACTCTGGCAGAAACGCTCTATGCCGTAGTGCATGATGACGTTAAGATAGCCCATCATCACTAGCGGAATCGTCACCTCGTCCTTTATCTCGCGCAACTGCTCGAACAGTCTGCTGAGAGTCATGCCGTTCTTAAGTGCCACAGTACCAGCCGATTGTATTACCGGACCGTCAGCAAGCGGGTCGCTGAACGGGATGCCCACCTCAATCATGTCTATGCCCCGCCGTTGCAAGGTCTTTATCACGTTCCCTGTGCCTTCGAGCGTGGGACAGCCGGCACAGAAGTACAAGGAGAGCAGCTTTCTTCCGGTCTTTTTCTGCTCTTCAAATAGTTTATTAATCTTATTCATTTTAAACTCTATATTCTAAATGTTTTTTAATTTAATTCTACCTTTTATTGAAGGAGTTATATACTGTCAGCCTATATCCTTAATATTACTGACCCCACCTCCTGCCCCTCCCCTACAGGGGTGGGGAGTTTTGGTTACGGTCCCTTTTTTGTGTATGAGAACTCCTTGCAGATTCCCCGCCCCTGAAGGGGAGGGGCTAGGGGTGGGGACTGTGTTGTTCTCATTTCTTTTTGGCACGGATTAACGCGGAATATTTCCTCCTCTTAGTCTTGCTACCAAAGGGACGTAAGAAAGCCTTCTATTCACTCTCTTATTTTCCCGATGAAGTCTTTAAGCATCTCCACATCCTTCATTCCCGGCTCCGTCTCGAAACGACTGTTAAGGTCGATGCCCGCGAACATCGGGTGGTGTAGTTGCTTTATGCTCTCGGCGTCTTCAGGACCGATGCCTCCGCTCAGGATGAATGGGATATTGCCGTCGTACGACTCTATGATGCTCCAGTCGAACTGTTCCCCGCTTCCTCCGACGCTCTTGCATCGTGTGTCGAAAAGCAGCATGTCGGCATGTCCTTCATACTCGCGCCATCGCTCGATGTCAGCCTTGCCGCTGATGCTCAGAGCCTTGATAATCTTCAGTCCCGGGTGAATGTCAGGGTCGACGCTTCTTCTCAGGTTGTCAATCATGATGCTGCTCTCGTTGCCGTGCAACTGAACATAGTCGAGGTTATAGTTATAGATACGCGTGATAATCGTTTGCGGCATCTCGTCGACGAACACTCCCACGCGCTTTGGCTGCTTGCCCGACGTTTCTTCAGTAACCCTTCCGCGAGCCTTGTCCAGCCGTTCCTTGCTGTAGTCGGGGATGATACCTGCGCGTGCAGAAATCATCTGTACGAATCGTGGACTTTCAGGATAGAATATAAATCCTATCATGTCAATGCCTAACTCAGAAACCGCGCGTATATTCTTGGCGTCGCGCATACCGCAAACTTTAATTATCATATCCTTTTTTTTAATGCTTAATTCTTACAATTTCACGATTGGACAATTTCACGATTTCACAATTGGACCGTTCATCCGTGATTCCCCACCCCTGCAGGGGCGGGGCTAGGGGCGGGGTCGGCGATACTTTGTAATTGATAATTGATAATTGATAATTCATCGCTCGACCCTTTAGGGGCGCTTGTTCCCGAAGGGTCTCAAGAAGGGGAGGCTCCCCACATTCAATTCCGCCCCTTGGAAAGGGGAGGGCAGGAGGGGATTGATAGCGAAGCGACTAAAAGAATTCATCGCTCGACCCGCAGGGGCGCTTTTAAAGTTCAATGTTCAAAGTCCTCAAAAACTCTCCCAGCCCCTTGCCAGGATCGTTCTCCTTCATGAAGCACTCGCCGATGAGGAATCCGTTGAAGCCCGCCAACCGCAGTTCCTTTATCGTTTCAGGATTGCTTATGCCGCTCTCGCTCACCTTGCAGGCGTCCTTCGGCAGCAGTTCAGCCATACGGAACGAGTTGTTCACATCGGTAATGAACGTGCCCAGGTTGCGGTTGTTCACGCCCCACATGTCGGGCTCTGCCACACCATATTCTATCTCGCTCTCGCTATGCGTCTCGAGCAGCACCTCAAGACCCAGTTCATGCGCCATCCCTGCCAGTTGTCGGCACTCCCTCTTGTCGAGGTCGGCGGCTATGAGCAGCACCGCCGATGCCCCGCACAGACGCGCCTGAAACAACTGATACTCATCGATGACGAAGTTCTTGTAAAGCACGGGAATCGTCACTCCCGACTTCCTTGCCGTCACGATGAACTCATCCTTGCCACCAAAATATTTCTCGTCGGTCAGGATGCTTATCGCCGACGCGCCGTTCGCCTGATAGTCCAGCGGTATGATGTCGGCCCTGCCGTCCTCCTTTATCCAACCCTTCGACGGACTCTTGCGCTTGAACTCGGCTATTATGCCCGTCTTGGAGTCTCTTAAGGCCTGCGACATCGAAGGCACCTCACTCCCCGAGGCCATCAAGTCCTCTACGGCCGTGTGGATATCCCTTTCGGGCAACACCTTCTTCATCGCCTCCACCTCGATGCGTTTCCACGCCACTATCTCCTGTAGTATATCCTTCATCACGAGTTTATCTCAGCAAATTTCTTGAATGTGGCAAGCGCACGACCGCTGTCTATCGACTCGCGGGCTATCTCGATGCACTCCTCGATGCTCTTCTTGCCCTTCTCCAGCACCTGTATTCCGAAGGCGGCATTCGCCAGCACGATGTTCTTCTGCGCCGGCAGAGCCTTGTTCTTCAGCACAGCGTCGAATATCTCGGCAGCCTCCTCCTCCGTGGCACCTCCCACCAGCTCCTCAGGCTTGGCGATGTCGAAGCCCAGGTCCTTCGGGTGGAACACGCGCTCGTAGTCGTTGGTGGTCACCTTGAAGTCGCCCGTAAGCGAAATCTCGTCGTAGCCGTCGATGCTGTTTATTATTCCGTAGTCGATGCCAATCTTCTGATATACATTATTATACAGACGCATCTGGTCGAGGTTAGCCACGCCAAGCAACTGACATTGCGGCTTGCTGGGGTTCACTATCGGTCCCAGCAGGTTGAAGAGGGTGGGGAAGGGCAGCGCCTTTCTTATTGGTCCCACGAACTTCATTGCCTTAGCGAACAACTGGGCGTGCAGGTAAACGATACCCGCCTCGTTGATGCTTCGGTTCAGGGTGTCCAGGTCGTCGGTAAACTTCACGCCATGCTGCGCAATCACGTTAGACGCTCCGCTCACGCTTGTGGCCGCATAGTTGCCGTGCTTGGCCACCTTATATCCCGCACCCGCAATCACGAAGCACGAAGTGGTGCTTATGTTGAACGTGTTCTTGCGGTCGCCACCTGTTCCCACCACGTCGATGTAGCGGTCGCAGTCGAGCGGCACGGGCACACCCGTCTCCAGTATTCCGTCGCGGAATCCCAGCAGCTCGTCAACCGTGATGCCCCTCATCTGTATTCCTGTGAGCAGCGCCGTGATCTGTTCTGTTGGGAACTCGCTCTTTGTTATTCCCACCAGGATGTCCCTTGTCTCCTCACGAGTCAGTTCCTCGTGGTTGAGCATCCTGTTCAAAATCTTTTTCATCTCCATAGTTCTAAATGTTTTTAATGTGCCTTTTATTGTAATTGTTTTCTTTCTTTGTTCCCGAAGTAGGGGAGGCTTTCCCCTACATTTCCTCCTCCTTAGAGATGGGAGGTCTTTCCCTATTCAATTCCGCCCCTTGGAAAGGGGAGGTCAGGAGGGGATTGATAGCGTAGCGGAAAGAACTCCTTTAACGAAAAAGGACCTGTCGCAAGTACGGCAGGCCCTTTGTGTATCTGGATGTATTCACACGGCTATCGTCTCACGATTGTTCCAACCTTGAGTAGCGCCACCACCATGCTGCAAATACACTCTTATTCATTTCTGATGTTTTTTCTTTTAATTCGGTTGCAAAGTTACATAATTTCTGATAATGTGCAAACATTTTCGCCATTTTTTTACTTTAGTGTCATTTTTTATCCCACACCTTCCTAGTAGCGGATTGTCTTTTTTCCGTGTATTCCGTGCCAAAAAGGGGCAGAAACAGGGCCAAAAAGGGGCGGTTGAGGGGGCAAGACGTGGTTTTTGGGCATGTCATTTGTATACTTTTGGCGGTGCTAGAGGTGTGTCAGGCGCGTGTGTGATGACGGATGGAGAGGCGGAAAATGCTTTTTTGAAGAAAAGAGAATTTTTTTTCATGTTTAGTGTAATAAACACCTATAGGTGTGCGTTATAAAGAAAAAGAGAACAAGACAACGGAATCATATAAACACTTTAATGCACAGTAATGCCTATGAAGTATTTTACACCTGAAGACATGAAACCTTCTGAGCAGACGCTCAACCTGATTCGTCAGATAGCATACACCTACAAGGTGTTTAAGAATAGTGGCAAACCGCAGGTTTATTGCCTTAACTAATACGGAAGAACGATGGCAATAGTTTCTCCTTCTTTGCTTGCCGCCAATTTCATTGACCTCAAGTCGGACATCGAGATGATTAACAGTAGTGAGGCTGACTGGCTTCACATGGATATCATGGATGGTGTCTTCGTTCCTAATATCTCTTTCGGTTTCCCCGTGCTTGACGCGGTGGCTAAGGTGTGCAAGAAACCGCTTGACGTGCATTTCATGATTGTTCACCCCGAGCGTTACATCGCCCAGACGGCAAAGGCGGGTGCGATGATGATGAACGTTCACTATGAGGCGTGCACGCACTTGAACCGCACCATTCAGGAGATTCATGACGCGGGCATGAAGGCTGGCGTGACGCTGAATCCCTCTACTCCTGTGTCGTGTCTGGAGGATGTTATCGGCGATGTGGATATGGTGCTGTTGATGAGTGTGAACCCCGGTTTCGGCGGTCAGAAGTTCATTGAGAACACGATAAACAAGGCTCAGCGGCTGCGCAAGTTGATAGCAGAGTCGGGCTCAAAGGCGCTGATTGAGGTGGACGGTGGCGTTCAAGGCGAGACTGCTCCACGTCTTGTGGCTGCCGGTGTTGATGTGCTTGTCAGCGGCAGTTATGTGTTCCGTGCGCAGGACCCTTATGCTACGATAAAACAATTGAAAGCGCTGTAAAAGCGCTTTCAAAGTTTAGAGTTTAAAGTTTAGAGTGGAGAGTTTTTGGCCCCCATTACCTAATAGGCATCTACTCTTTATGAATAACCCAAAAAGAATAATCGTCAATCTTTCTTATTATAAAATTGGCTTTTTCACGAGGAATAGCAATATTGGTCCTTCTATTTTTTGTCCGTAATTAGGAAAGAATTCTTTATATAGGACAACATTACTAAGATGTGTATAATCCCTTGGGTTTTTGTTTTTATTCAATATTAGAATCCTGTCTCCAACATCTCCGTAAAGTCTTCTTATAACAGGACCAACACGTTTCTCCATATCCTCTATTCTACAAGCATTGGTAAAATAATAAACAGTATCCCATTCTTCAGGATACAAATCAGCCAAATTGATTATTGTGTCATTAGAATTATAGCAGTCCTCAATTTTTCCATCTATATCTTTATTACAAGATGAAAGTAAGATGAGAAACGTTATAAATGATAGTGGAATCAGAAACAAATAGTTCCTAATTAAGAGAATTTTGTAATGCTTCATATCTAAGTATTTTATCGCTTTTGGGAGTTGGTCGTTCTGCCCCCTTTTCCGCTTCGCTTGGTGAAAACAGAGCGTTGAGCGAAGTTTGTTATGTATTTTAAACAATCATCGCCCAACGCTCAAATTATTTTAGCGCTCGCTTAAATCATATTCAGCGCCACGTTATGCTCTTTCGCCATGCGTCTCATATTGATGATAGCATAGCGCATGCGGCCGAGGGCGGTGTTTATGCTCACTCCTGTGGTCTCGGCAATCTCCTTGAACGAGAGTTCCTGATAGTAGCGCATGAAAACCACCTCGCGCTGCGATGGCGGCAGGTTGTCCATGATGCGCTTCACGTCGCGCAGTATCTGTTCGTTCACATAGTTGGCCTCCACAAACCCGTCGAGGATGTCCTTGGGGTTAAGGTTGCTCAGGTCGTTATCCTGAGTGGGCTCTATGATGTTTTGCGACTTCTGGTCACGGAACCAGTCCATCACGGCGTTATGTGCGATGCGCATCATCCACCCCATGAACTTGCCCGAAGGACGGTAGTGCCCATGATTCAGCTTTGCGATAGCCTTGAGGAATGTCTCTTGGAATATATCTTCGGCTGTGTCCTTGTCGCGCACGACGAAGAGGATATATTGAAACAATCTATCCTGTGTACGTCCAAGAAGCAAGTCGAAAGCACGGTTGTTCCCATCAACATAAGATAATGCCAACTCTTCGTCGGTCATATCATGCAAATCTTTCATCTTCTATATATTTAATATTTCGAAGTAAAGATGTTATTCTATAGGCAACCTTGTTTTTAGTTATTATTAATAGAAATTATATGCTACGAAACACGTTATCAATGCATTTCTTGGGTGCAAAGATAAGTAGAAATGTTTAATCAAGCAAATTTTTTTATAAAATAGTGATAAAAAGTTTGTGGAAAAGCAAAAAATATGTAATTTTGCAAGTGCTAAGGTTCACTTTTCGGAGTGATTAATAGGGAACGGGGCGCAATTCCCCGACTGTCTCGCAGCTGTGAGTCCCTTTATAGTGCTGAAGCAAGCAATCCACTGCCCCTTATTTCATCTCGGGCGGGAAGGAGCATCAGTATGGGACGTAGTCAGAAGACCTGCCTTAAGCCGTGAAGGCCTGCCTCTCTCGATGCAAGGGGCGCAGGCAAAGAATACGAGAAAGAATGGCATTCAGGTGGCACGGAGTGTGCCATGTGACGTGTTTCGTGGGAGTGTGTTATATAACCTACGTGTATTATTATATAAGTTTTTAATAGATTGAGCGAGACCGTGAGGCCTCGCTCTTTTGCGTTTATTCTCCCTAGGGCATGTGGTGGAGGGGGATATTTAGGGGATGTGTCTTTTAATTACGAAGCACAGTCGGACTGAGAAACTCATTGTAACCGTGGAGATTTGCTTTCGGGAAAACGCAACAGTTATAGTGAAGCTATCTTATTCTTCCAGCCTGACGCACCTCATTATATTTTAGATACGCATAGGCTGCAATAATGGCGTCATTCTCCGACCTGTATTTTGTTCTAAGGAAGACTCCTGTGGCAACCTTATAATAGGAGCCGTTTTTTGCTTTCCAAATATTAGTACAAGAATTACCAGTCAAATCATCAAAACATATCCCTCGATAAACTTCATCGCCGTAATCATCTTGCCAATTTCCGTCTTCATACTTATATTTTGGCAATCCAAGGCTCTCAATTTCTTTGAGTGTTTTCCTTTCAGCCTCTTTGTCATTATTGTATGAATTGTTGTATTTTCTAATTACCGCAATCCATGCTTCATCGTTTACAAATACTTTTTTGTTTAGCATGTTTATTTTGCCCTTTATAACTTCTTCGGCCTTTTTGCACGCAGGTCGTATTTCTGGTGTGGAGGCGGAGAGCTTTCTTGCCGCCTTTATGCCTTCAATTAAATAGTCTAGGACTATGTGGCATGCGCTCCACCGCTGAAAATTATCAGAGCCTTCTCTCACAGTTGTATAAGTGCATAAATCATTGTCTATTTGTGATGCTGCTCCGATGGCGTCCATGAGTGCGCGATATGTCTTTGCTTCATCAGTAACACTTCCTTCTTCCAGAATGTCGAAAACATCAGGACGGAACGCGTCGCGTGTAGAAGGCACGTGACATTTAAATATATATTCTCTTGTTGAGAAAAACGATTCAAGCAATGACAGCTTCCGTTTGTTAAAGTTAAGGTCTAAGTCTTTAAGAGAACTCATGAGCGAAGACAACATGGTGTTTTTAGAATATCCACCGATTCCCTTGCTTAGCTTTGGGTAATGCAACCAGTCAAAATAAGAAATTTTATATTTCGAATACGAATCTGTTAAATCTACCCAAAGCTTTGGGTCATTCTTTTTAAGCATCATTTTGCAGTTGTTGATATATGCCTCTCCCCATGCAGAATAGAAATCTTTCCCTGCATATTGGCCATTAGGGAAGTATTTCTTATAATATTGGTTGAGTTTATTTGGATGTTGGGATAATATATAATTATGCTCTGTGTAGAAAATCTCTTCTTGAGTCATTGGCCCCCATTCATTATATATATAATTATAGTAGTATAATCTGTCATTACTAGTTTCATTAATATGGCGTAAATAGTCAAGATATGCATCTTTTATATCTACTTTTTTAGAGCCGTCCCATGACGCATATACCCCCTTTGCATTTGCTATTTCTGGGAAATTTTTTAAAACTTTATAAATATCAAAGTCATAAGGGCTCTGATTAATCAGTTTATATGCACAAATCACTTTGGCCCTTTCAATCATATCCTTATTATTTTTATTATTCGATTGACTAAGTATCCTATTCAGTTCGTTAATGTCGTCACTTCCCATAGTAGCTCCAGTAGACAATTTTCTCTCTTTGTTTGAAAAATGTTTGTCTTCAATCACAAGATATTCATCAAAATCATTTTCAGAGAAAAATGGCGTGAATTTTTGGGCTTCAGAGTTGATATAATGATTCCTCACTTTATCAGAACGAACATATTGCTTTAATGTATTTATCTTTTTCAGCTTTCCATTTTCAAAGTCGCCTTTGAAATAATAAAGTTGGTATTTATCGTTGTCTTTGTATGCCAACCCATAAACCGTGCCATTGGGCATGTTGTTGGAAACGGAGCCACAAATGTTGGCAATAGTAAAATGTTCCATTTGCTGGTCGATAACAGAAGGCACGTCAAAATCTCCTTGAACTTGTATCAGGCTGGAATAGGGAACGTCTGCATCGCTTTTAGTAAGATGGTATACATACCTTGGGAAAAGATAGTCATAGTATTTCTGGCCTTCTGGAGGAATTTCACCTCGGGTACTACGTTTAAGCGCAAAAGACGAGGACTTCTTAAATTTATCACCCTCTTCAGCTCCCCATTTGGCAAAAAATCCGTTGGAAGCGTAATTTTTATCGTTTTCATAGTATAAAAAAACGATGTTGCCATAGGCTAATAAGTCGCCAAGTTTTGTAAATATCCCCTTTTTCGCCGGTTTGAAAGTTCCTTCAAACTCCATTGTTAAACGACCGTATTTGTCAAAACCTTTACTTATTCCTTTTACAGGCATTCCTTTCTCAAAAGTACCTTCAAGTTTCTCTACTCCTCCATCTGAACGATTGAAAGTGATAACACCCTGCCCATTTGGCTGACCTTTCTTGTTTGTCTCGCCCTCATATTGTTGGGCGTTCATCATGGCAGGAAAAAGCACCATGCTAATAAATAAGGAAACAAATTTACGCATAATAATGGATTTTAGTAATATAAAAATTAGTAATTATATGTTGTTATAGATTTATGGTTACACCATGATGCAAAGATAGATAATTTCTATTATAAAAGCAAGAAAAACAAGTGTTTTTTCATTTTCTTCTAATCGATATCGATGTTGCAATCTATCGTGAAGACAAGATTGGCAACCATTTTTACTTTACCTATTTCGGGAGGGAAATAAATAGACATCCCCACACTTGTATGGGAGACGAACAGTTAGTTCTTGGTTCCAAACAGGGGCGGGGAATGTTATGACGGGATGATTGTAGCGTTTATTCTATCGCTTCCTGCGCTTTCTTTAGCGTTTGCATGGGGTCTTTCATGGACTCCACGAACTCGTCTATCTTGCGCATTTCCTTGGGGATGTCGATGCGTTGGGGGCAATGCTCCACACATTGTCCGCACCCGATGCAATGGTTTGCCTGGCGCAGACGCGGCACGCTGCGGTCGTATCCTATGAGGAAGGCGCGGCGCTGGCGTGCATACTCCGAGTCCTCAAGATGTCGCGGCATGTTGCCCTCCTTAATGCACTTGTTGTAGTGCGAGAAGATGGCAGGTATGTTGATGCCGTAGGGGCAGGGCATGCAGTAGTTGCACTCGTTGCACGGAATGGTCTTGAGGTCGTAGATGTCCTTCGCGATTTCCATGAGGAACCCGTTCTCCTCCTCGGAGATGGGCTCCAGGGGCGAGTATGTCCACAGGTTCTCCTGCAGGTGCTCCATATACGTCATTCCGCTCAATACCGTCAGCACTCCTGTTGGCGTGCCAGCGAAGCGGAAGGCCCACGAAGCCACGCTGTCCTCATGTCGCTTTGCCTTCATCTTCTCCACAATCGGGTCGGGCACGTTGGCCAGTCGTCCGCCCAGCAGCGGCTCCATGATTACCGCGGGTATGCCCCTCTTTTGCAGTTCGCCGTAGAGATAGACGGCATCGGTATTCCTTGGGTTTATCTCGTCGGCGTAGTTCCAGTCGAGATAGTTCAGTTCTATCTGCACGAAGTCCCAATGGTAGCGTCCCTCGTCGTGCCATTTCAGCAGCATGTCGTAGATGGATACGTCGCCGTGGTATGAGAATCCTAGGTTGCGTATGCGTCCTTTCTTCTTCTGCTCCACGAGCCAGTCGAGGATGCCGTTGTCCATGAATCGTGTGTTGAACGTCTCCAGGGCGTCATTGCCTCCGCCGATGGCGTGGAGCAGCAGATAGTCGATATAATCCACCTGCAACTCCTTGAGCGAGTTCTCGAAGATGTCTATCGAGCCCTGTCTCGACTGCGACTCAGGGCTGAAGTTAGACATCTTTGTTGCGATGAAATATTCCGAGCGCTTGTGACGGCTCAGGGCGATGCCTGTGGCTTTCTCGGAGAGTCCGCGGCAGTATGCTGGTGATGTGTCGAAATAGTTGACGCCGTGCTCGATGGCATAGTCCACCTGACGGTTCACCATCTCCTGGTCGATGGGCGCGTCCTGGTTGTCCTTCATGTCGGCACCTCCCTCCATTGGCAGGCGCATCATGCCGTATCCCAGCAACGACACCTTGTCGCCCGTGTTGGGGTTCACCCTCATGGTCATCTTGCCCTTTGGCGGTTCTCCTCTTCCGTCCTTGTTCTCTTTCTCTTGCTTGCATGCAGCCAGGAGTGCCGATGAAGCCACCGCTCCGCCGCCCAGCAGTTTCAGGAAACTACGTCTGTTTATATCTTTTCTCATAATTGCGATTCTTGTTTTGGTTTATAAAACTCGGTGCATTTCGTGTCCTTCCACATAGATGGCAGGGAACGGTCGGGCAGGGCAGAGGTTCTCGCATGCTCCGCAACCGATGCACTTTGCCGCGTTGACGGTAGGAACCATTGGCGACTCCTCGTCGTCCTCGCGCAGAGGCACCATCAGTATTGCTCCTGTTGGGCAATGGCGTGCGCAGTTGCCGCACTCCACGGTCTCCTGATCCTTGTCGGCATCGGTCATTACGGGTATGCATTGGTGCTTCACCCATACCGCGTGGCCTATCTGGATGCTTGTCTTGTCCTCTTTCTTTATAGGCTCTATGGCGCCTGTGGGACACACCTCGGAACATCTGTTGCACTCCGGACGGCAGTAGCCGCGCTCGTAACTCATGGTGGGCTGCATCAGAGTCATCAGGTCGGTAGAAGGCCGTAGCACTTCGTTAGGACATTCAGAGACGCACAACTGGCATGCTGTACAATGCTGCGCCATGTTCTTAGCCGAGTAAGAGCCTGGAGGTGTGATAGGAGTGGTGCGGTTTGGCGCCTCCTTATCCTCGATAACGGCAAGTCCGCCGTCGGTCTTCTTCTTCACCTGTGCGATGGCAGCACCTGTTGTTGCCAAAGCGGCACCAAGCAGGAACGCGCGTTTTCCTTCGTCCACGCCTTGCTTCGCGGCTCTCTCCTCTTTCCTCTCTCCTCTTTCCACTTTCTTCTTCGCTCTCATTCCGAAGTGCAGGGCATCGAAGGAGCATTGCTCAAGACAGTTGCCGCATGTCACGCAACGGCTATAGTCTACGGTCATGTTCTTGTAGTCGATGCACGAAGCCTTGCAGTTCTTTGAGCACTTTGAGCATTTGCGGCACTTGTCTTTATCGAAGTAAATCTTGAAGAGCGAGAAGCGCGCGAAGAAACTCAGCACGGTGCCCACGGGACAGATGGTGTTGCAATAGGTTCTGCCGCCACGCCATGCGAGATAGCCGATGACAACGAAGGAAACGGCTGCGATGATGAACGTGGGCAGAGACTTAATCCACACGTCGGCATGATAGAAGGCATAACTGTTGAAATGCTCGGCTATTGATGCCAGGATGTTGTTGCCGAAGAGATAGACAGGGCGGAACAAGTTCTCGGCAATCCTTCCATAACTGCTGTATGGCGCGAGCAAGGCGGCAAAGGCGCCTAAGCCGACAACGAGCAAGACCACGAACACCACCAGCACGGCATACCTGAGCACCCGCTTCTCGCCGGAGTAGCTGTAGCGGTTCTTCTTGCGGTTAAGCCGAGCGATGATGTCCTGCATTATGCCCAGCGGACATATCACAGAACAATAGATTCTGCCGAGCAGCAACGTTAGTATCACCAGAACGGCAACAACAATCACGTTCAAGGCGAGCACGGCGGGCAAGAACTGAATCTTGGCCAGCCAACTGAACCACACATGCATGGTGCCGGTGAAATCAAGAAACAAAAGTGTTATAAGTGCAAACACTATTGTCGCTATAATGACTCTTATTCGTTTTAACATCTTTGTATAATATGTGTTACTAGTTTTTTTATTTACAAGTCCTTAACGTCTTACCAAGATGGCACTCGCCTCATATAATATATAAATAGGTAAGGAAACAACCATCAGCGTGAAGATGTCGCCTGTGGGGGTTATGATGGCTGCGATAATCAGTATTGCCACTATTGCATGGCGGCGATAACGCGTCATCCACTCCGCTTTCAGCAGTCCGAACTTGCCTAAAAGCCAGCATACCACGGGCAACTCGAAGATGATGCCGAACCAAAGGCTCATCATCAGCATGCTGTCGACATAACTGCTTAGCGTCAGCATGTTCTCGATGTCGGCACTTACGCTATAAGTTCCGAGAAACCTTACCGTCAACGGGAATACCAGGAAATAGTTCAACGCCACGCCAACAATGAACATCAGGTAGGCGCTTAGCGTGATTCTTACCGAATAACGTTTTTCGTTTTCATAGAGCGCGGGCGATACGAAGTGGAACAGAAGGTAAAGAATATAGGGCGATGCTACGAGAAGACCTACTGTGAGCGCCACCTTCATGTGAATGGTGAACTGCTCTGCCAGTCCTGTGTTTATCAGTTTGATGTCAAAAGGCTCCGCACCAATGATGCGATAGAGGAAGAAGTCGGACTTGCTTGGCGCAAGAACGATGTCGAAGAGCGTCTCTTTCATGGCAAACGCCACAAGACCCATTGCTATCGCAGCAATGGCCATGCGTATCAGACTGCCACGCAATTCGTCGAGATGCTCCCAGAACGTCACTCCTTTTCTTCCTTCTTCACGTCTTCCTTGTCTTCTTTTTTCTCCTCCTTTATCTCCTCAGACATTCCTTCCTTGAAACTCTTCACGCCGCGGCCCATGCCCTTCATCAGTTCGGGAATTTTCTTTCCGCCGAACAAGAGAAGGATGACGAGCACTATGAGAAGAATCTCTGTCGTTTTTAATCCAAACATATCTTTTGTTTTATATCAGTAATAAACAGGTTTGCTTGCAAAAATACATCTTTTTGTCAATAATTCCAAACTTTGCAAGTGTTTTTTTAGAACTCGCTCGTAAAATGGAACTTAATGTGCTTGAAGTCTTCCTGAGCCATCTGAAGCACATAGCCGCTGTCGGCAAGGAACACGTCGCGGCCCTCCTTGTCGAGCGCCATGTACTGGTACTTGCGCTTCTTGAAGTTCTCAAGTTCCTGCGCGTCGTCGCTCTCTATCCAGCACGCCTTGTACAGATGCACGGGTTCCCAGCGGCACTTGGCGTTGTATTCGTTCTCCAGACGGTACTGGATGACCTCGAACTGCAACTGTCCCACGGTACCGATAATCTTGCGGCCGTTGAACTGGTTGACGAACAACTGAGCCACACCCTCGTCCATCAACTGGTCGATGCCCTTTTCGGGAGAGAACGATGGCAGTCCGCGGAAATGCAGTTGCTCGCCCTCGGTAAGCGTGTCGCCAATCTTGAAGATGCCGTTGTCGGGGAGTCCTACGATGTCTCCTGGCCACGCCTCGTCGATGGTGCTCTTGCGCTGAGCCATGAATTGCGTGGGCGACGAGAAACGCAGGGTCTTGCCCTGACGCACATGAAGATAAGGCTGGTTGCGCTGGAACTTACCGCTGCACACCTTGCAGAAGGCGATGCACGAGCGATGGTTGGGGTCGATGTTTGCCGTTATCTTGAAGATGAAGCCC
>OMXS01000038.1 GCA_900315095.1 uncultured Prevotellaceae bacterium
GGTGTTCGCGAAATGCAATTTTGTTCGCAAATTGTTCGCAAAACAAAGAAAAAGGAGCTACATTTTTGATGTAACTCCTTGATTTTCAGTGTGGACCAGACAGGGCTTGAACCTGTGACCTCCAGATTATGAGTCTGTTGCTCTAACCAACTGAGCTACAAGTCCGATGATTACGCCTGAAGGCGGTAATGCGGGTGCAAAGGTACATTGTTTTCGGGAAATATGCAAATAAAAAGGGGATTTTCTTTGGCAATTATATATTATTTCACCCTGCTGTCACTCTAACAGACCCTTGCCATAAGGAGGGCAAACATACTGTTAAATACGGAACGCAGCAAATAAAAATAACGTATTACAGCAAAAAAACACAACAAAACATTTATAAACTCGGTTTTTATTACTATTTTTACACCCGAAAGCTTTTTTACCTAAACATCAATCATTAATATGGCCTGTTTTATTAAGAATCTTATGCATGCAAAGGTATCATTGGTGGCAACTGCCTTTGCTGTTGTAACAGTACTTGCGGGATGCTCTACGCAAGAGTCCGCTAACACGATATCACAAGCTACTCTGATGCAGTGGGAAGACTCCATCAACAACATCATCGGAAAGATGACGCTCGAGGAGAAGGTCGAGATGCTGCACGGCAAGAACATGTTCTCGTCGGCGGGTGTCCCAAGACTGGGCATTGCCGACATCGAGTATGCCGACGGACCGTTTGGAATACGCGAAGAGATGGAGCCACACGGATGGAACACGGCAGGACTGACCACCGACTCCGCTACATACTTCCCCACAGGCTCGGCTCTTGCGGCAACGTGGAGCAACGAGATGGCCTACGAGTACGGCAAGGCGATGGGTATCGAGGCTCGTCTGCGGGGCAAAGACATGATGCTGGGTCCCGCAATAAACATACAGCGAATTCCTACAGGCGGGCGCACATACGAATATTTGAGTGAAGACCCCGTGCTGAGTGCTGCTCTTGCTGTAGGATACACGCGAGGGATGCAGGAACAGGATGAGGCGGTGTGCCTGAAACACTATGCCGTGAACAACCAAGAGAACTTCCGCGGGCAGGTGGATGCGAGGGTATCGCCACGTGCGCTGCGCGAGATTTATCTGTTGCCTTTCCAACGCGCGGTGGAGGATGCAGGTGCCTTCGGCGTGATGGCCGCCTATAACAAGGTTAACGGACGCTGGTGCTCGGAGAACTATGAATTGGAGAATACCATACTGCGTCAGCAGTGGGGTTTCAAAGGTATTGTGATTTCCGACTGGGGAGGTACCCATAGCACCGTTGACGCCTTGTGCGCAGGCCTCAACGTGGAGATGCCAGGGAAAACTTACCTAGGTAAGGCACTGCTCGACTCGGTGAAGGCAGGTGCCGTGAGCGACTCGGTGATTAACGAGCGTGTACGCGAACTGCTGCGCTTGCGTATGGCTATTAAACCTGTGTCTAAGACTGAGGCAAACAAGCAGATGACATCGCAGCCACAGCAGCAGAAGACTGCATACGAAGTGGCTAAACGCTCTATAGTGATGCTGAAGAACACCGATGTGCTGCCCATAGACCCCGCCCGCATTAAGCGTATAGCTGTTATCGGCGCCCTTGCGACAGAAAAGACCGCTCAGGGTGGCGTAGGTGCAGGAGTGAAGGCTCTCTACGAGGTCTCTCCGCTGGAGGGCATACGCAAGGCTTTCGAGGGAAAGGCTGAAGTGGTGTTTGCAGAGGGATACAAGAGGTTTGAACGTGAGATGCGCTTCAAACGCCAGTCGCCGATACAGGAACCAGATAATGCTCTCATCGAAGAGGCAACGAAGGTAGCGACGGGTGCCGACATCGTGTTGTTCTTCGCCGGTACAGGACGCGAGGTGGAGACCGAAGGTTCTGACCGCGAGACAATCATGCTGCCTATGGGGCAAGAGAAGGTGGCGGAGCGCATTGCTGCCGCCAACAGCAACATGGTGACGGTGATAGTCTCTGGCGGTCCTGTTGACATGAGCAAGGTAGAACCGTTGTCTAAGGCGCTACTGATGTCATGGTTTAACGGCTCAGAGGGCGGCAATGCTCTTGCCGATGTGCTATTCGGAAAGGTGGCACCATCGGGTAAGTTGCCGTTCTCTATCCCTATGAAGCTCGAAGACAATCCTGCCTACGCTCTGGGTGTTTACCCCCAGAAGACCGACGGCAAGGGCGGCGATGTGTTTGTGAATCTCGTTAACCGTGAGAAGAGCAACGAGGCACAGGCGGGTCCTGTTGCAGACTATAAGGAAGACTTGCTCGTGGGTTACCGCTGGTATGAGACGAAGAATGTGGCGGTGAAATATCCTTTCGGTCACGGTCTCTCCTACTCCACCTTCGAGTATTCGGATTTGTCGGTGAAGAATGAGGGCAACGGCGATGTTCGCGTGACATTCAACGTGAAGAACACAGGCAAGAGAGATGCAGAGGAGGTGACACAGGTATATGTGTCGCGCCCCGACTCAAAGATAGAGCGCCCAAAGAAAGAACTAAAAGGGTTCTGCAGAACAGCGTTGGCAGCAGGCAAGAGTGAGAAGGTTGCGATAACTATCGACCACCGTGACCTGCAACACTGGAGCACCGCAAGCAACGGATGGGAACTGGAGAAGGGCGCTGCCGTAATCTCCGTAGGCTCGTCGTCAGCGGACATCCGTCTAACAGGCAACACATCGTTGTAAAAAATAGACAAGCAGTATTAACTTATAAACATGTTACGTTTCTCGGAAAAAAATATTATCTTTGCAATTACTAACAATATTTATTGCGTTATGACCAGAAAACTTTGTTCTAGCATCATATTTTCTTGCCTCTTGACATTCATCGCGATGCCAGCTGCAGCCCAGCAGTTCAAACTCAACGACAAGGGTTACTTCAACTGCGAAGGTGTCGACGTTATGGCATTCGATGACATCTATCCTGAAGGTCATCAGGGAGGAGTGAGCATTATAATGAATGGCCGCCGAATAGTGACCAGCGGCGACATACGCCTCGAGGCGACACCAGGACAATGGCAACCACTACCGAAACAAGTGCGCCGCGAGGTTTCGGTCAACACCATTAAAACCTACATGCAATACCCTGACACGGCACGGCATATGACAGGTTTTAACCCTATGATTTATCCCGACCTCCACTTCACTTACAGCGTGACGCTGGAGAGCATCGGCGACGCAATGCAGGTGACCGTAGACCTCGACAAGCCTATCCCTGCAGAATTTGCAGGCAAGGTGGGTTTCAACCTCGAGATATTCCCAGGCTACGCCTTCGGGCAACCATGGATAATGGACAGACAGCAAGGCATCTATCCCAGACAACCTAACTCGCCGATGGAGTTCAGAAAGTCGAATCACGACATCAGCACCTGGAACTACGTCAACGAGGGACGCCCTGTGGCCGACCGCAATCACCTCATAGGTTCAGGATACAGTCCCATCGTGGCGGACGACATAATAGCACAACCATATGCTGAGGGAACCACATTCACCACATATCCTGATGATCCGCTAAGCCGTCTCACCATAGAGTCGAAGACGGGAACAATGAAACTATACGACGGACGCATGAACCACAACAACGGATGGTTCGTGGTGCGCACAGAGATAGAACCCGGTGTGACGAAGGGTGCCGTGAAATGGATACTGCGCCCAAACATAGTAAACGGATGGCGCCACAAGGCGGTAGTGCAGACATCACAGGTGGGATATCATCCCGCACAGCAGAAGGTAGCGGTGATAGAACTTGACGCAAAGGACACCCCATCATCTACAGCACAACTGATGCGCATCGATGCTGACGGCGAACATCTCGTGAAGACCATCAGCACCACTGAATGGGGCAATTTCCTTAGGTATAAGTATATCAAGGCAGACTTCAGCGATGTAAACGAGACAGGACTCTACCGTGTGGATTACGGCACATCGAAGTCGCCGCTGTTCCGTATCGCCAGCGATGTATATGACCGCGGTGTTTGGCAACCTGTGGTGGAATATTTCCTCCCCGTTCAGATGTGTCACATGCGCGTGAGCGAGAAATACCGCGTCTGGCATGATGCGTGCCACATGGACGATGCTTTGATGGCACAGCCCCACAACCATATCGACGGATACAACCAGAACGCTGAAGACTACGGGCGTTACAAGGCTGGCGAGAAAGTGCCTGGTGTGAACATCGGAGGATGGCACGATGCAGGTGACTTCGACCTACGCATAGAATCACAGATAGGCGAGTCGTATATCCTTGCCCTCGCCTACGAGATGTTCCGTCCCGACATCGATGCCACGAGCATCGACCAGAAGAATCGCGTCACTGAGATACACCAGCCCGACGGCAAGAACGACATACTGCAACAGGTGGAGAACGGCGCCCTCAGCGTTATGGCAAGTTACAAGGCTCTGGGACGTCTCTATCGAGGCATCATAAGCAACCGCCTTCGCCAGTATGTTCATCTAGGCGACGCGACATCAATGACCGACGGCACAGCGGGCAATGACGACGACCGCTGGATTTACACCGAAAACAACCCTATGCGTGAGATACAGACAGCAGCAGAACTGGCAGGCGTGAGTCGTGTAATGAGAGGATTCAACGATGCACTTGCCACCGAGTGTCTCGACCTCGCACGCTCCATATTCAGCAAGCAGAGCAACAGCGAACAAAACTCTACAGACGAGCGCATGAAGCGTTTCGGAAAGTCGATGATGCTGCAGGCTGCTGTGGAACTTTACCTTACCACAGGCGACAAGGAATATGAGAATTTCTTGCTGGACAACCAGAAGTTAATTACTGACAACATTGAGCGCACCGCGTGGTACACAGCACGCGCAGAGCAACGTTTCGCTGCGATGAAAGGCAACAAGCGTGCACAGAACTTCAGCAAGGCGTTTCGCGAATCGCTCACACGATATAACAAGGACATCACAGAACAGGCAGGCGAGACACCTTACGGCGTACCTTACCGCCCTGCAATCTGGGGTGCAGGATGGGATATCCAGTCATTTGGATTCCGACACTATTTCCTGGCTTCTGCCTATCCCGACATCGTGGATGCAGCACCGGTGATGAACGCGCTGAACTTCGTACTGGGATGTCATCCTGGCAGCAACCAGGCATCATTCGCTTCAGGAGTGGGCACACGCTCCGCCACGACTGCCTATGGTGCTAACCGTGCCGACTGGTCGTACATTCCAGGCGGTGTGGTATCGGGAACAGCACTCATACGTCCTGACTTCCCCGAACTGCTGGAGTTCCCGTTCCTTTGGCAACAGACAGAATATTGCCTCGGCGGTGCCTCATCGCATTATATGTTCATCGCTCTGGCAACGAAGAAATTACTCCAAGAAAAACACTGAAGATAAATTAAGTATGAAATTTTAAATCTAAGATTGTTTTTCATGGAAGCCCCCGACCATCTGAACAGACCGTCGGGGGTATTTCTTTTCCTTCTATAGCGGTGTTATAAATTATTTTTCTTACCTTTGCAACGAAGAAAAACTACTTGATATGAAACGACTCTCTTTTTACTTATTCCTTACCTTTGCACTCCTGTCAGCACACACAGCAAAAGCGGATGACAAGGAGGCGAAATCTGTGAGACAGATGATTGTGAAGGTGAACGACAAATGGCAGAATGACCACTCGGCAGAGGTACGTGCGTTCTGGGACGAGGCTGCTTATCACACAGGCAACATGGAGGCGTTCCGTCTCACCGGAGAACAGCGATACCTACGCTATAGCGAGCAATGGGCGCAAAACAATCAATGGAAAGGCGCAAAGGAAAGAGACAAAGGGAAATGGCAATACAAGCAGTATGGCGAGGACGACCAGCATGTACTCTTTGGTGACTGGCAAACGTGCTTCCAAACCTATATCGACCTCTACAACATCTTGCCTGCCGACAACCGTGTGGCACGAGCACGCGAGGTGATGGGATATATTATTGAGAACAAGGCCAACGACTACTGGTGGTGGGCGGATGCACTGTATATGGTGATGCCTGTAATGACTAAGATGTACCGTCTGACGGGCGACTCCCGATATCTAGACAAACTCTACGAGAACATCTGCTATAGCGACAGCATAATGCTGGACAATGAGACAGGACTGTACTTCCGCGACGCTAAGTACGTTTACCCGAAACATAAGACAGCAGCAGGGAAGAAAGACTTCTGGGCAAGAGGTGACGGATGGGTGCTGGC
This sequence comes from uncultured Prevotellaceae bacterium, assembly GCA_900315095.1. Taxonomy (GTDB): domain Bacteria; phylum Bacteroidota; class Bacteroidia; order Bacteroidales; family Bacteroidaceae; genus Prevotella. The sequence goes on from OMXS01000038.1 coordinate 6,220, forward strand.
AGGACTGGCAAAGGTGCTGCAAGATATGCCACAGGGCTATCGTCATCGTGCTTTCTTCGAGCAGAAATACAAGAAAATGGCACAGTCGGTGGCACGTCTGCAACAGCCTGATGGTTACTGGACACGCTCTATGATGGACCCAGAGCAGGCTCCTGGGTGCGAGACCAGCGGCACGGCGTTCTTCTGTTACGGTCTAACATGGGGAGTGAATAACGGCTTGCTCGCCGCAGAGGACTATGAGGCGGTGATAAGAAAAGCGTGGAAATACCTCAGCACTACAGCACTTCAGCGTGACGGCAGCATCGGATATGTACAACCCATAGGCGAAAAGGCGATACCTGGACAAGTGGTTGACCAACATTCAGAGGCTAACTTCGGTACGGGTGCCTGGTTGCTGGCAGCATGCGAGTATGTGCGTTTCATAGAAGGACAGCACGAAGTCTCTACAACAGGAAAGCAAACGGACGACCGCGACTACTGGGTATCGCTGCTAGTGGAGATAAGTGAACCTGTACTGAGCAATATGGCGCGCGGCGAACTTCAGAAGAATATGCGTGTGGAGGTGTCGCCAACATGGGACGGACGCGACAAGCGAGTGACATATATGGAGTGCTTCGGCCGTCTGATGGCTGGTATAGCGCCCTGGCTCGCGCTACCTGATGACAACAGCAGCGAGGGGAAGAAACGCAAGCAACTGAGGGAGTGGGCAATGAAGAGTTACGAGAATGCAGTAGACCCCGACAGTCCCGACTATCTGTGTTGGGGAGTTGCTGGACAGAACCTCGTGGACGCAGCATACATCGCCGAGAGTTTCCTCAGGGCTTGGGACACTCTATGGAAACCGTTGCCTCAACGAGTGAAGGAGCGCTACCTAATAGAGTTCGTTAAAATGAGGAATATCGATCCGCCATACACCAACTGGCTGCTCTTCTCGAGCATCATCGAAGGACTGATATTCAAGGCTACGGCAGAGAACGCCGACCTGCGCAAGGTGGCGCGCGGCGATGAGTACCGAGTGAACTCAGCGTGCCGCAAGATGGAAGAATGGTATGTTGGCGACGGATGGTTCAGCGACGGTCCAGTTTTCGCTTTTAACTACTACAGCAGTTATGTGTTCCATCCGATGTACCTCGAGACACTGCAAGCGATGGTTGACGCACACTATAACAGTCGTTTGGACTATCAGAAATACTACGACCGTGAACTACGGCGCGCACAGAAATACTCTATTATTCTGGAACGTTTCATCTCACCCGAGGGAACATTCCCTGTAGTAGGACGCAGTATTCCCTACCGCATGGCAGCGCTACAACCGCTAGCTCTCATGGCATGGCACGACCGTCTGCCCGAAGGACTACAGAGAGGTCAGGTGAGAGCAGCTTTGACAAAGGTGATGCACCGCATGTTCGACGGCAAGCAGAACATCAAGGATGGTTTCCTCACCATCGGTTTCTGCGGAGAGCAGCCAGGAATAGCCGACTGGTACACTAACAACGGGTCGCTATACATGACTTCGCTGTGCTTTATGCCTCTCGGACTTCCCGCCACTCATCCGTTCTGGACCGACGCACAACAACCGTGGACGCAAGTGAAGGCATGGAACGGTGCAGATTTTCCAAAAGACCATAACTGGACAGACCAGATAACGACATGGGATAAGTGGTGAAAGAGTCTGTCTCCTAATTCCTTACTATAAATGTATTAAATAAGTGTAAAAAAGGAGGTATTGAAAAGGGATACTGACTAAAATTTCGTATTTTTGCACATTAATTCATTTGTTAATGGCAATAGAAAAGAGTAAGACTATAATTCCACGCGAGGGTCTCAGCGGGAAAGAGGTGGAGGAAAGCCGACTAAAAAACGGCGACAACACACTGACACCGCCACGTAAGACCTCTATGTGGCAATTATATCTTGAGAAATATAAAGACCCAATAATTCAGATACTGCTCGTGGCAGCCACAATTTCGCTCGTTCTCGCTTTCGTGAAGGGCGATTTCATGGAGACCATAGGCATCTTTATCGCCATTTTCCTTGCCACCACCATCGGTTTTTACTTTGAGATGGACGCCGCAAAGAAGTTCAAAATGCTGACATCGCTGAGCGAAGACCAGGAGGTGAAAGTGAGACGCGGCGGCAGAGTTATGAGCATCGCACGACGGGATGTCGTTGTGGGCGACGTGGTACTGATAGAGACGGGTGACGAAGTGCCTGCCGACGGCACACTCATTATTTCCTCCGACCTGCAGATAGATGAGTCATCGCTGACAGGAGAGCAGTTGACCACGAAGCACGCCGATGCTGACAACAAAGAGAAAGGCGACGAGGCTTACCCGAAGAATATGGTACTGCGTTCCACAATGGTGATGAACGGCAGGGGCGAGTATGTGGTGACAGCGGTAGGCGACAAGACCGAAATAGGTCATGTGGCACGAAGCAGCAATGAGAAAACAGGCGTGAAGACTCCGTTGAACATGCAACTGGAACGACTTGCGAAACTCATCAGCAAGGTAGGAATTACTGTTGCGGTTGCGGCATTTGTGCTTTTCCTGCTTCACTACATTATAACCGACTACGATTTCTGGCATTCTGACGACTACATCAGCAAGATAAATGTTGTGCTGAAATACTTCATGATGGCGGTGACACTCATTGTAATGGCGGTGCCCGAAGGACTCCCGATGGCGGTGACACTATCACTCGCTCTGAACATGCGCCGTATGCTGAAGAGCAATAACCTCGTGAGGAAACTGCACGCATGCGAGACAATGGGTGCGGTGAACGTCATTTGCACCGATAAGACAGGAACACTTACACAGAACAGCATGAGCGTGGAGGAGATGATGACGTTCGACAACCATGAGAACAACATCACTCTGCCCGCAGCGATAGCATTAAACACCACAGCACACGCAGATCTGGGCAACCCCACCGAAAGGGCTCTGATAAAATGGGTGCAGGACAAAGGCATCGACTATGAGCAGATGCGACGCGACGCCACAGTGATAGACTCACTACCCTTCTCCACCGAGCGCAAGATGATGGCCACTGTGGTGGAGAAGGACGGCAAGAGATGGTTGCTGGTGAAAGGAGCGCCAGAGATAGTGATGGCTATGTGCAACATGAGCGATGAAGACCGCCGCCGTGCCGAGGCTTTCCTGAAAGAGAAGCAGCAGAAGGCGATGCGCACGTTGGCGATGGCATATATAGAGGAAAGAGGAGAGAGAAAGGAGGAAGGAGAATACTTCCAAAACTTACAACTCAAAGTTCTTGGACAAGACAAGCAGCAGAGCAGAGCGCAAAGCTCAAAGTTAAACCTTCAAGCAATAGCTGCACTCGCCGACCCTGTGCGCGAGGATGTCCCTGATGCCGTAGCACAATGCCGCAAGGCGGGCATCGAGGTAAAGATAGTAACTGGCGACGTATCGGGAACAGCCATCGAGATAGCACGTCAGATAGGAATAGAACCCACTGAGGGATTCCATATCACAGGCGCAGAGTTCGCAGCACTTAGCGACGAGGAGGCTCTGCAGCGTGTGGAGCAACTGAAAGTTATAAGCCGCGCACGACCGCAAGACAAGCAGCGCCTTGTAAGCCTGCTACAACAGCGGGGCAACGTGGTGGCGGTGACGGGCGACGGCACTAACGATGCACCGGCACTGAACTACGCTCATGTGGGACTGTCGCTCGGCTCGGGCACCAGTGTGGCAAAGCATGCAAGCGATATGACACTGATAGATGACTCGTTCCGCAGCATCACCTCAGCTGTGATGTGGGGACGGTCGCTGTATAAAAACATACAAAGATTCCTCTTCTTCCAGCTGGTGGTGAACGTGACGGCACTACTGCTTGTACTTGCAGGGTCGCTGATAGGCACCGAACTGCCGCTCACTGTGACGCAGATACTGTGGGTGAACCTCATTATGGACACCTTCGCCGCTATGGCACTTGCCTCGCTGCCACCGTCACGAGAGGTGATGAACGACAAACCGCGCTCGCAGAGCGACTTCATAATATCACGGCCCATGATGAAGGGCATACTCTTCGAGGGCATAGTGTTCTTCATCCTGATGTTCGCCTTCCTGCTACATTGCTTCTACGACGATGTCGAAGAGGGTGTGCAACGCCACGAACTAACGCTGTTCTTCACCACCTTCGTTATGATTCAGGTGTGGAACCTGTTCAATGCCAAGACGCTGGGCAGCAACCACAGTGCCTTCCGCTACCTCTGGCGCAACCGCGGACTGCTCATAGTGCTGGTAATGATAATAGTAGGACAATGGCTCATCGTAGAGTATGGCGGTGAAATGTTCCGCACCGACGGCATGAACTGGAAGGAATGGATTGCTGTGATAGGTCTCACATCTGTAGTGATGTGGGTGGGTGAAATTTGGAGGATGTTTAAAAGAATATGGAAACAAAGATAATAAAGAATCTCGTGTTCGACTTTGGCGGCATACTGGTGGGACTGGACAAGCACCGCTGCATAGCCGCGCTGGACAGCATCGGGGCATATGAGATTTCGGTTTATGTTGACGAGTGCCGACAGGAAGACTTGTTCCACGACCTTGAGATGGGACACATCAGCGTACCTGAGTTCTGCGACGAGGTGCGCCGCAAGTCACCGCGATGTCACGCCACCGACGAACAGATAGCATGGGCTTGGGGCGAACTGCTCACAGGCATACCGCTGCGCAAACTGAAGATGCTGGAGAATCTGAAACAGCACTACCGTCTCTTCCTGCTCAGCAACACCAACGTCATCCACTGGGAGAGGTCGGTCAACGAGTTCTTCCGCGACCATGAGTGGGGCATCAACGAGTTCTTTGAGCGTCTGTTCCTCTCATACGAGATGGGGATGGTAAAGCCAGACACCGAGATATTCAGCACTATGCTCGATGATGCAGGCTTGAAGGCCGAAGAGACGTTGTTCATTGACGACTCCGCTGCCAACTGCGCTGCTGCCGCCGCTCTCGGCATCAATGTGCTGCATGATAAAGGAGGAGAGAAATGGGTGAAAATGTTGAGGTGTAATGAATGAGGAGGGAGGAGGGAGGAAAGAGGAGGGAGAATAGAAATTACATGCGAGAAACAAGACGAGAAATCATATCTCAAGTCTGTTCTCCTTTTTCCTTCCTCTCTCCTCCCTCCTCCCCATAACAAAATATTAAGAAACAATGATAAAGATAACACTGAACGAAGGAATTACCGACGTTTGCCCAAGCGTTGCTACGATAGGGTTTTTCGACGGCGTGCATCGTGGACACCGTTTCCTCATCAATAACGTGGTGAAAGAGGCGGCGGCAAGAGGACTGCAGTCCACTGTGGTCACCTTCGACCGTCATCCGCGACAGGTGCTAGGCAGCGACTTCCAACCGCGACTGCTGTCCACCAACGAGGAGAAAATGCTGTTGCTCTCGAAGACTGGGGTGGAACGCTGTGTTATGCTGCCTTTCTCTGAGCAGATGGCACAGATGACGGCATGCGATTTCATGAAGAAGATACTTCATGACCGGCTCGGTGTACAGGTGCTTATCATCGGTTACGACAACCGCTTCGGGCATAACCGCAGCGAGGGCTTCGACGACTATGTACGCTACGGTCGTGAGATGGGCATCGAGGTAATGAGTGCACAGTCGTTCCTGCTGCACGGCATTAATGTTAGTTCGTCGGTGATACGCTCGTTCTTGCAGGAGGGCGAGATAGAGATGGCAGAGAACTGTCTCGGCTACCCTTATTTCTTCACAGGAAAGGTGGTAAAAGGCTTCCGTGTAGGTCACGAACTGGGATTCCCCACCGCCAACATAGAGCAGGACAACATGCTCAAGATGATTCCATCGCCAGGCGTATATGCCGTAAAGGTGAGGATTGAAGGCACAGTAGAACTGAAACATGCAATGATGAACATCGGCACACGACCGACGTTCAACGGCACACAGCAGACGCTAGAGGTGCATATACTGAACTTCAACGACGACATCTACGGCAAAATGATAAGCGTGGCCTTTGTCCATAAACTGCGCAACGAACGACAGTTCCCGTCAAAGGAAGCGCTCTCAGAACAATTGGTAAAAGACGCGCAGATGGTGGAAGAACAATTTGAAAAAGACATAGAAGAATGAAAAAAGCAATATACTACACGCTGCTGTTCCTGGTCGTGTCAATGGCGGCAGCACTTTTGGCCAGTATCGTCTACGCAATTATATCAGGAGGAAGCGTCACTCACACATTGGGAGCCGACGGGACTAGCGACATGCCTGCAGAAGTCACGCTCACAGGCACGATAGTGGGAAACATCGTGCTGATAGCCTTGTTCCTATCGCTGCATTACTGTCCTATAAGCCGCCACTACGTCAGGACAAAGCCCTGGAAAGTAGCGCTGTGGTGTTGCATCGCATCGCTGGGCACTATTCTCCCATCGCTGTGGCTCGAGGATCACCTATCATTCCTTCCCGACCTTACCAACGGCATGAAGGGAATGTTCGGCACACCGCTGGGCTATCTCGCCATCGTCGTCTGCGCTCCAATATGCGAGGAAATTGTGTTCCGTGGTGCCGTGATACGTGCCCTAATGAATTGGAAACCTAATTGGAAACTCGCCGTGGTCATCTCAGCACTGCTGTTCAGCATCGCACACATGAATCCCGCACAGATGCCACATGCCTTCCTCTTAGGACTGCTGCTCGGATGGGTGTTCGTGCGTACAGGCAGCGTAGTACCCGGCATCATCATTCACGGCGTTAACAACCTTACCGTATATATCATCGCCAGCAGTGTGCCCGGCATCGAGGACATGAGCCTTGCCGACCTCTATGGCGGCAGCGAGATGAAAGCCCTGCTCAGCGTCCTCTTCTCGCTCCTCATCCTCCTCCCCGCCCTCTTCCAGTTGCACCTGAACATGAAAAGGGAATAAATACAACGTGGTAAAGAAATTACTATCACTATTCATTATCGCTGTTGCGGCAATCTCCTGCGCCGACCGCGAGCAGATGCTGCGCCAACTGGAACAGGCGGAGCAGCAGAACCGCGACTACGTGCCCTTCACTACTGACAGCCTCGCCCTCTCGCTCACCTCCTACTTCGACAGCCACGGCACTTCCAATGAGCGCATGCGTGCCCACTACATCCTTGGCTGCGCCTACCGCGACCTTGGCGAGGCACCCCGCGCCCTCGAGTGCTATAACGATGCCGTAGAGTGTGCCGACACCACGGCAAAGGACTGCGACTTCAAAACACTGAGCCGAGTTCACGGGCAAATGGCAAACCTTTTCGTCGGAATGACAGCGCCAAAGTTGGGATTGCATCATTTTAAGGAAGCCATGAATTATTCTCTTCAATCAAAAGACACTTTGTCGTACGCTGTCTTCTATGAAAAACAAGTCGGCCCATACTGGCTTCTTAATCAAAAGGACAGTATCATAGCAGTAAGTGATAGTGCAATGAGATTATACAAAAGAATTGGGCAATCAGAATACGCAGCGACCACACGCGGAATGATTGTTGACATTTATATAAGTAAGGGTGACATTGGGAAAGCGCTGGAAAACATGCAGATATACGAGAAATATTCGGGCAAGGTATCAGAAGACCATTTTGCCGCCACCGGTCATGAAATTTACTATGATGTAAAGGGCAGGTTACTATTGGCATGCGGCAAAATAGACTCTGCCAAATTATTCTTTGAAAGGCTTTTGCCATTCAAAGAGGATATAATGTATCAAGAAGCAGCATTTAGAGGTCTGCTGTCTGTATATGAGAATAAAAAGAATACAGATTCCATTGCCAAATATGCACAATTATTCGCCCAGACAAACGATTCTTCAAATATCATAAAGTCTGCTTCCGAGATAACACGCATGCAGTCTTTATACAACTACTCCAGGGTTCAAAACTATGCGGCAAAGAAAGAAAAAGAAGCATTCAAATATAAAAGACTGCTTTTCTACATAGTCATTTCATTGCTTATTGCTTCTACTGCTATATACTATTATTACAGGAAACGCGAGCGCATTAGGAAAGAGAGTCTTGCCAGAATAAACACAGAGTATTCCAATAACATCAACATGTATAATGCTCTTCTGCATGAAATGAAGTTATACAAGGAAAGTAGCGAAATGTATATCAAAGAAAAGGAAAATGAACTTCAAAGATTGAGAAAGGAAATCATACGTTATCATGAAGATGAAACAATAATAGAGAAATGGGACACTGAGCAATCTATCCAGTCAAGCGAAATTCTATTAATCCTACACAATCATGCGAGAAGGTCTCATCGACCGAATCAGGCAGAGTGGCAGGAACTCATAAAAGTAGCCCAAAATAAACTACCTCGTTTCTATAGCATAATTGCTGATGATGATAAGGAACTAACAGAACAAGAAATCATAGTAAGTATTCTGATAAGATTAGGGTTTATACCCACCGAGATTTCTGCGTTGTTTGGCTTCACAATACAAAGAGCAAGCAATTTAAGACGCAAAATAAACATCAAGTTGTTTCATTCTAACGACACAAAACAACTTGACAAAAACATTGCCACACTATAGCAATGCAGAAAATTTGAGATTGCAAGCACCTGTATATCAAGCGCTTGCAATCTTTTTTTATGCTGGTGTAGTAAGTGTACTCGTTTTTCTTGTATTACTAAAACAATAAATTTATCTTTGCTTACAAAAAATACTGAAATTATGAAACGAGTAACATTATTGAGCACTTATTCCAGACTGCTAGGTCAAGTTCTCAGTTCCCATGACACGCCCAGACATTTACGTCCCATTTACGGCAATTTGCGTTTAGAAGAATCGCCTTGTAAAAATGCAAAAAAAACTTTTGCATCCGATGCAATATTCCGGTATGTCATGCATTCTATAGATAGAACGACCTAATATGAAATGAGTATTTCATCCGTATCATGAACTTAAAACAACGTATATCATGAAGAAATTTATACTTTTATCTATTGTGCTTTTGGCTGTAAGTGCTTCCGTTTCTGCAAGGATTAATCCAGAGGATTACGGTAACATCAGAGTGGATACTATATGGTGGGAGGGACCTATAT
>OMXS01000040.1 GCA_900315095.1 uncultured Prevotellaceae bacterium
GAGCAATTGCCTGGCGTAATGTTCTTCTCGGCCACCTACCACGATGCTGAGACCGCCAAACGCATCACCGACAAGCACCACTTCACATGGACGCACCTCATCGAGGCCAAGGACATGATGGCATGGATTGGCTATGAGGGTTTCCCCCTCACCATCGTCGTCGATAAGAAGGGGATTGTCCGACATGCCGTCCACGGCACCAACGAGACGAAGCGCGAGGAACTGTTAGCAAAGATCAAAGAGGCTGAGGCGGAAAAATAGCGCCACTTTCTTTAAGTAGTTTAAGACTTTCACCCTCGGCACCCGATTTCCGGGCTTTGCCGAGGGCTTTTTTGTGCCGTTTTCCGTAACTTTGCCAAACCTTACCAGCAGTGAGATGATTTGGCACTGGGTATAGCAACGAAGTAATCGGCCTGCTGATTGACTGAGCAAAGCACTAACATGATTTAAGGAGATAAAATAAAAACCGGAAAATGCTTGGCTATAAAAAAAACTTTGCGTACTTTTGCAAATTAAAAAGATAGTTATATGGGCAAGGAAATAGAAAAGTTTGCCACTACAATAGAAGAGCAAATAGAATTACTTAGGTCTAGAGGAATGACCTTTGGCAACGAAGAGAAGGTAAAGGAAAACCTTCTCGATATTGGGTATTATAGACTCGGTTTTTATTGGTTTCCCTTTGAGGTAACTTTCCCTCGGATAGAAAAAAGAGACCACAAGTTTAAAGAAGGAACCCTCTTTGAGAATGTTATACAGTTGTATTATTTCGATTTTGACGTTAGGAACATCTTTCTGAGATATATTAGCAGAATAGAGATTAACTTCAGGACGAAGCTAATTTATATTGCATCCAATCACTTCCGAGACAATCCATTCTGGTATGTGGATAGTAAGTGCGTGAAAAAGGATTTTTTGGAGAGTGATGATTATCAACGGGCACTTGATGATTTGGATAGAGAAATGGTGATAGCCCGTGACAAGACAAGGTATCATCGGAATTATGCTCCTGCGTGGAAGGCAATAGAATTTATGTCTTTAGGTATCGTTATTCAGTTGTTCAACAACCTGAAAGATAAGGATGGTATCATAAGAAGTAGAATCTCTATGCATTTTGGGATTGGTTCCCCTAACCAGTTCTCTAATTACATGGATGCAATCCGCCGCCTACGTAATAGTTGTGCTCATGGTAAGATGATTTTTGATTATAAAGTCCCCGGAGCTTTGACCAATGCAGCACCTATAAAACTCAATCCTTCCCAAATTACCAATCTAAGTGGAACATATCAAGTATTCAAATATCTGTTGGGACGAGTTTCAAAGAATAGGGTAATAGAAATGCGCGACAAATTGAAGGAAGCATTTGACAATGTACAAGACGAACATGTGATGAAGATTATCACTCAAAATACAGGTATGGATGCAAAAAATCTATAATTTATCCTCCAAAAGTTTGCAAAATTGATTTTTTTGCTGTACCTTTGCAACGGTTTTAACCAAGTGCAATAAGTAGTTACGGCTATTTTCAATGCACTATAAAAGGAAATGATAAGCCTGCCCCTTGCGCAAGGGACGGGCTTTTTTTACTTTTTACGTGTCACCTAAAGGCCGATTGCTTTGTTTCTCTCGGAAACTTTTTGTACCTTTGCAGCCAGAAATGTATAACGACCGACTGACTTATGGAACGTCAAATTCAGCAATAATAGCGCCACTTTCTTTAAGTAGTTTAAGACTTTCACCCTCGGCACCCGATTTTCAGGCTTTGCCGAGGGCTTTTTGTGCCGTTTTCCGTACCTTTGTAAAACAAAACTGATAAACAATGAACAAAATGAAACACTACAGACGATTCATGCTCCTGCTGGCCATGCTGATGGCAGCGACATTCGGAATGGCTCAGGATTGGACAGATGTGCCAGAAAACCGTTTTGCAGTGACGGTAAAAATAGATTCCGCTATTGCCAGCGAACCGCAGAAGTTGTATATGTACCTCATCGACCGCGACGGAACCATCCTCTCCACCTCCACCGATGCCGAGGAACTGGAGCCGAAGGTCAAGGCTGCGATTGAGCGAGAGTAGAGCCAAACCTGTTTGAATTCTGCCGAGCGTGAGCAGGCTCGACCGAAGGCCAGCGCTGCGATTGAGCGAGAGTAGAAAGTTCTAAAGCAGAGTCAGTATAATATGCTGTCGGCAAGAAATCGCCCGCAGAGCAACAGAGCAACATTTCGGAAAATGAAAAGAACAAGGAATACGAGCAAACTATATATACACAACCATAAAGTTAATATTTAGATAGTCAAAAATCTACATGATCATGATACCCGGGAAATAACAATGCGACTTCGTTCTGCGAAGTACAGGCACGGGGCGCAGCGATGCGTCCCGTGTTTTTTTGAGAAATAATGCAATGTTTTTCCATTTCATGTGTATATAAGAATAGAAGAGCATCAACTTATAGAGCAGCGAGGGTTGAGCAGAGTTCACTTCTGCTATGCCTAGCCGCAGACGAAGAAGACCGAATGTCAAAATGGAACAAACGACAGAACTGTTCATAGAACAACTGCGAAAGCGGAACCGCGCTGCATGCCAACGGCTCGTCAGCGATTACGGTGCTGCCGTGTTCCAGATGGTGAGACGCATCGTAGAACGGCAGGAGGATGCCGAAGAGGTCTATCAGGATGTGTTCGTCAAGGCCTTGCGAGGCATAGACGGTTACGATAGCCATAAGGCGTCGCTCACGACATGGCTCAATCGCATCGCCTACCATGAATCTATAAACTTCATTAGAACTCGCAGACCCGACATTGTTTATATGGACAGCCAGGAACTAGTTCTCAACGGTATAGACGACACAACCGATGAGGAATCAGGCAACAGCTTGTCGATACAACTACTGGAGCAAGCCATCACCATGCTTCCTCCACATGACCAGGCTGTCATCACGATGTTCTACTACGACAACATGAGCCTTGCCGACATTGCATACGTCACAGGCTCTAATCCCTCTACCGTCGGCTCACAACTGTGCCGGATACGCAAGAAACTCTACAAAATGATTGAAAACATGCGACCATGAACGAGAATGATATCTACACTATACTCCAAAAGGACGACAACCTGCGCGAAGCTATCCGACGTCACGAGGATAAAAAGCCACCAATGCCCTCCGATCTGAACGAACGTTTAATGGAGCGATTGGAGGAGGAAGCGTTTGCAAAACCATCAAGCCACCATCGCCAGATATGGCCTTGGATAGCTGCCGCCTGTGTTGCTTCCGTGATGATTGTAGTGATAATAGCACCTAAAAACAAGAACACGCAGGAACTATCGCAACAAATCACACAGGTCGAAAAGAAGAGCCAGGGAAAGCAACAAATCCACGCCCCTCAAGAGGAGGGGACACAGGTGGGGTCTGTAATTAAAACAGCCGCATGTGAAGAAAAGCCTCTTACCCCACCCCTACATGGAAGGGGAGAGACTGTGCGTAACAAATGGGGAACGACCATACACAACACGAAGGCAACGGCTCCAAAGCAAGAGCCACTCATAACACATGAGGCACCTGCCGCCCAAGCACCACAAAGTGATAATTATGTAGCAGTAACAGAAACACCCCACCAGCAACCAGAGCAGAAGCCCACCGTACTTACCGAGCGCGACATACCCATCACACGTCCCGAGAATTACCGATACACGTCAGAGGATCTCGCCCTTATGAAAGAACAGGCCCAAAAGGCATACGTAAAAAGAGTACAACTGGAGCTGGAAATATCGAAATGCAACTTGGAACAAATGAAACAACAATAAAAAACCTAACAATATGAAACGTCTGATCATCATGCTGCTCATTGTCAGCAGCGCAGCCGTGCCAACGCAGGCACAGTCGAAGTCTAAAGCACAGAAGAAGTACGACCTTACCATCATGACGAACAAGGAGCAACAGTATCCGCTCCGCGTGTTCCGTCTGCTCAGAGACATCCGAGACAAGTTTGGCATGAGGCAGGGCCAAACCTATTCCGTTCTGAAGAATCCGAACACTGGCCTCATCGAGTCGGCCGAGCGCATCACACGCTTCAGCTGCCTCGTCGATGAACTGAAAACCATCGACCAGGTATTTATGGACGACGAGCCGTTCAGCTATCAGATTCTGCACCTGCTGCCCGGCAACCCCCAGCAGTTCGACATCAAGGTCGTTTCGGCCGATGGCCAGCGCAGCTCGAACTTGCCTATCCGGACGAAGCCGACGCAGGAGATGTGGTATCTGGCAGCGAAGAACCTGGAGAACCCCCAGCTGCGCGACGTTTACGCCATCGTGTGGGAGACGGACGATCTCGGTATTGAAGCCAAAGGCACCATCTATGGCATTTCCTCGCTGCGCCCAGACCTCTATACCAAGAATCAGGACGCTTCGAAGAATACCTTCAGGATTGACGGACGCGTGGGTAACGACCTGACAGACTCCCTCTATGTGGTCTATATGGCCAACACCTTAGAGGAACTGGACAAACTTCCCGACGATGCTTTTATAGAGTATATGCCTGTAGTGAACAGACACTTTAGTTTCAGCGTGGAAATCGACAAGCCTAAGGTGGGGCGTATTCGTACGGTCATGCCTGATGGCTCCCTCTGCCACTTGTGGACCAACCTCGACTTTGTGCCAGGCGAAACCTATCACATCACCACGCACAACGGCTACTACGAAGAAGACCGCGACTATGAGCAACGTGTGGGCCGATTCTCTGGAAAGAGTCTGATTGCACCTCAGCAAAAAAGTGTCACGATAACAGGCGACTTCAAATTCGAGGATTCGGAAGACGACAATGTGGCAGATACCTCAGATGTGGAAACCGTTGAGTCGTATTTAGGGCGAAAATTACCGCCTGAAGAGGTTGCAAAAGCGGAGGCCAGAGTCAAAGCCATCCAAGCCGATATGCAAATGATCGACGAAGCCTTCGAAGCAATAAAAAACATGCCAAGTCCAGCCAGTAGTGTCAGACTGGAGCCGCACTACAAGCATATTCTTACTTTGAGCAAATCAATTGATACTCACTTCCAAGGATTGACGAAAGTGGCTAAAGACAACTGCTTGTCGCCAAATGAGCAGGTGGAAATGTATAAGTTCATTATAGACATGTACCGTTACCAGAACAAGAAACTCAACGAATTGCGGTCCATTCGGCTTACCAAAAACGCACAAAAGTTGCAGAAATACATCAACGGCCAGATAGAGAAGTATCTGAACGAGATGTCGAAACTATAACGAGATAAACCAATCATAAAGTACCGCATAACCATAAAGTTAATATTTGCATAGTTAAAAATACATGATCATGATACCCGGGAAATAACAATGCGACTTCGTTCTGCGAAGTACAGGCACGGGGCGCAGCGATGCGTCCCTTGTTTTTTTGTTATACTTAGAAACTCTTTATTCTCTTGTTTTTAGTATCCAAATGTTAAAAAACAACCGAACAAGCAAAATATTTACAGAATAATTTGGTTTATATTATAAACTTATTTATATTTGCACCGTGATTCGAACACGCATGGCCAACTTTGTGCCTTCTGCAGGGGTACAAACGAGGCTGGAGAACAAGAAAACAAATGTTTAACAACAAACAGAAAAACAACAATGGAAGAAAATAACAATCTGACTGCCGAGCGCAGTCTAGAAATCATTACCGCGCAAATAGAGCGCAGTCGCAAAACGGTGTCGAAGGATGCGGGCTTGTCGCTCTTTATCGCAGGTCTATGCATCATCGGCGTAGCCTTTGTTACCGTAGTCTGTGCCTTGCTCACTCGCGATATGGCTTTTCATCTGCTCTACGTCTTGGTGCCTGTGTTAGTAATAGTGATAGAACGCTACATCAAAAGAAACAAGCCAAAGGTGCCCGACAGTATCATAAGCACCATGGTGAATAAAACATGGCTGACATTCGGCATCTTCGTTCTCGCGTTTTTCGTGCTGTCTTTTCTTTTCAACCGTCTGATGCTCCACGACGCTATGGTGGCTGATAATATTCAAGTGTATTTCCAAAACCGCATCAACCCTGTTCGCATCATTCTGCTGATGATGGGTATGGCTGTAACTATAAACGGTTATACGCTAAAGAGCAAATGGATGGTGTGGTGTGGCATCATTGGCGGTATTGGAGGATTCTTCTGGGAGTCTTTCTGTGTGACAGAGACGCTGCTTGCTTGGAGCAATGTTCCGTTTGATTATTACGGTACTCTCGGAGTCCTCGCCCCTAACCTTATGATGGCAGTATTCACCTTCATCGGCCTGACGCTCCCAGGCTGGATGCTCTTAAAACAGCGCTAAAGCCTATGCCGTTCAAACCATTAGACCCTCTGCTCCACTCCGAGTTGCGACTCGCTGTTATGTCGCTGCTCGTGAGTGCCGAGGAAGCCGAGTTCCCGTATATCAAGGAGCAGACGGGAGCGACGGCGGGCAACCTAAGTGTGCAGATAGAAAAACTCTCGGCGGCGGGCTACATCGAGGTGGAAAAGACCTTCAAGGGCAAGCGCCCCTGCACCCTCTGCCGTATCACGCCCACAGGCCTGAAAGCCTTCGAGGATTATGTGGAGGCGCTGAAGAGTTATATTAAGTAACAACATCCAAACCTCCCCGAAGAAAAGACCCACCCCCGACCCCTCCCTATATGGAGGGGAGTAGATAGCGAAAGCCTTTTTTGAGGCTAATGTACTCCCCGCCCCTCAAGGGGAGGGGTTAGGGGTGGGGTCTGTAATCTCCTTTAATCCCCCAAACATCTGCCTCTCTTTCTGAATACTGACCCCACCCCTGCCCCTCCCCTACATGGGAGGGGAGTTCATTAGCCTCCCCCTCGGGGAGGTTTGGAGGGGGTTATTTCGGGGAGGTTTGGAGGGGTTTTGTTAGTTTTTAAATCAAAGTCCTCGTGCTTTCAGCAGACTGGAGGCATCGGGCTGGGCCATACCGGTGAAGTCGGTGAACATCTGCATGAGGTCGCCAGTATTGCCTCGGCTCAACACCTTCTGGCAGAAGTCGCTGCCTGTGGCAGGGTCAAGGGCTCCGCGCTTGGCAAAGACATCAGCGATATTGACAGCAAGCACCTCGGTCCACAAATAACTGTAGTAACCGGCAGCATAGCCTCCGCCCCAAACATGATTGAAATAGCTGGTGCGATAGCGAGGAGGTATCTGGTTGTTGAGCAATCCCACCTGTTGCAGCGCTTCGTTCTCAAAGGCTGCTGCCTGTTCCGGTGAAGGAATCTTATCGGATGGAAGCATGTGCCAAGCCATGTCCAGACAGGTGGCAGCAAGGTTTTCGCCCAAAGCATAGGCCGTCTGGAAGTTGATGCTCTTCAGCATGCGCTCCTTCAGTTCGGCTGGCATGGGCTGACCCGTCTCACAATGCAGGGCGTAGTGGTCGAATATTTCAGGAATGGAGGCAAACGACTCATTGAACTGTGACGGCATCTCAACGAAGTCGCGGGCCACAGAGGTTCCGCTCAGACGGTTGTAGTTGCAGTCGGAGAGCATTCCGTGCAGAGCATGGCCGAACTCATGGAACAGCGTAGTAACCTCGTCCCACGTAATAAGCGAAGGCTTGCCTTCGGGTGCTTTCGCGTTGTTGCAGACGTTGAAGATGATGGGCAACTGGTTATAACGATGGCTCTGCTTGGCAAAGCCGTCCATCCATGCACCACCACGCTTGGTGGGACGACGGTAGTAATCACAATAGAAGAGTGCCTTCTGCTTGCCGTCCTTGTCGAATACCTCGAAGACCTTCATATCGGGATTATATGTTGGAATATCAGTACGCTCCTTGAAAGTAAGGCCATATACACGGTTGGCTGCGTAGAACACGCCATTTTTCAGAACGCTATCAACGGTGAAGTATGACTTAATCTCGTCGTCGCTGACGTTGAGCACCTGGTTCTTCATCTTTGCCGAATAGTAGAAACGGTCGTAAGGCTCCAGCTTGAAGTCTGGACCTTCCGTCTTACGGGCGAATTCTTCAATCTCCTTTGTCTCTGCATCTGCCTTCGATTTATATTGTGCTATGAGACTCTTCAGGAAAGCATATACATTTTCAGGTGTCTTGGCCATAGTCTTCTCTAATGAGTAAGCGGCGTAGTTGGGATAACCCATGAGTTCTGCCTGCTCAGCACGCAGTTTGGCTATCTCACAGACAATGGCATAGGTATTGAACTTGCCTGTGCCATCGGTGCGGTGGATTGAAGCCTCATATACCTGACGGCGCAGGTCGCGGTTGTCGAGACTGGCCAGCAGGGGCTGTTGTGTAGTGTTGACGATAACGATGGCATAAGGAGCCTTGCCTCCACGGCTCTCTGCATCTTTCTTGCATTGCTCTATGTCGGCATCGTTAAGTCCTGCGAGTTTCTCCTTACTGTCCACCCATACTACTGCATTATTTGTGGCTTCAAGCAACAGGTCACCCCATTGCTGTTGCAAGTCGGTGATGCGAAGGTTGATGGCCTTCATGCGCTCTTTCTTGTCATTGGGCAACAGCGCTCCTTTGCGCACAAACTCCTTGTAGGTCTCCTCCAAGAGTTTCTTATCCTCACCTTGTAGAGAGTCATATTCATTGTCGTACACCCTGCGGATGCGCTCGAAGAGTGGCATGTTGAAAGAAATCTCGTTCTCCAGCTCGGTCAGCATGGGCATCACCTTCTTCTCTATCTCGCCAAGTTCCGGTGTCTTGTCGGCCTCGGTAAGGGCAAAGAACACACGGCTCACACGGTCGAGCAGGCGCCCGCTCTCCTCATAGGCAATAATGGTGTTCTCGAATGTGGCAGAATCGGGATTGTCCACAATCTTGGCAATGTTGTCACGGGTCTGCTTAATGGCACTCTCGAAGGCCGGCAGATAGTCAGCGCTCTTGATCCTGCTGAAATCGGGTGCTCCATAGGGCAGCGTGCTTTCTTGCAACAATGGGTTCTCACGTTGTGCCTGCTGGCAACTACTTACTGCTATAGTCATTGCAGAAGAAATAGCAAAAGACATAATGATGTTCTGTATTTTCATAAGTTTGACAGATATTTGATAAATTATTTTTGAATGCATAATAGCACAAAAGACTACTCGGCGTTTGCCGAATAGTCCTTTGTTTCTAGTTCATATTGCAATGCCTCCAGTTGCCTGAGCGACATCTGTTCTACGCGATGCTCTATCTCACGTATTAGTTCCTCGCGGCGGTATTCTTCGTCTTTCATATCTTAGAATTGATGCTTTCGGCGACAAAGATACAAATAAAAATCAGAGAACAGGTAAAACCTTCCGTTTTTTTCGTATTCAATATAAAAGATGAGGTTCATGCTTACGGATTCGAGACGGTCAGCGCATGAATGAGGGTGTCAAGCTGCTGCTGGCTCATGCCGTGAGAGAGCAGATAGTTGGAGAACGCTTGCGCATAGTCAACGCTCGGCAGCTGTGCCTCGTTGCTGACACCAGCATAATACATCAGGCAGGTGTTTAGTCTCAACGATACCAATGTGCTGCAGAGAACGGGGTCTTCTACCGGGCTGATATTATAATAGTTGCTGTAGGTGACCAGATAGTCGGCCACGATCTCCTCGTATGTTGCTCCGCAAAGTCCCTCGAGCAGCGCGCAAACATATCCAGTACGGTCCTTACCCTCCATGCAATGCACAACATAGGGGGCGGGATGAGACGGGAGCTGCTTCAGGGCATCTATCAAACGATTATTATAATCGTCTGCAGTAGGGTCTGCCTTCAGCGGGCAAAGTATCACATGGCCTCCCTCCCAGAGCGAACGGCTGTAAGGTGGCATGTCATATGACAATATCTTCTCCTCGGTGTCGGCGAGGTTGAGCACAGTCTTTACATTTTCGCTTTCCAGATATTTGGACACATAGAAGGCGCGTTGGATGTCGTTGCAGAACGGCGACGAACTACGGTACAGTATACCACCGGGAATGTTTCCTGCACTCACGGTACGTGCATTGGCAAACTGCGCGTCTGAGATGTTGGTATAAGTCTCACGGTCGTTGGAGTATTTCATGCTCAGAGCTCGTTGCACATCTATTCTGCCGCCCTTTTCTTTCATTCTGACAATTACTTCATGCCCCTCGAGTCCTGTGAGTTCTTTAGGCACTCCGATATTGTTGGCCGTAAAGCAGATGCTGGGATAAGTGGGATAAGCCACGCACAGGAATTCTCCGTTGCGGGTGTAGAAGCCGTCATAGTAAGGCATTACGATTTCTTTCTTGCCGTCTATGGTGATACTGATGACATCACCAAGTGTGAATCCTGCCTTCGTCATGTCTGCCTCGGTGAAATCCAACATGGCAGCGCCGAACTCGTTGTACGATGAAATCTTGCCTTTCAGCATCGGCGTGTTGTCAATAGTGTCATCGTCTGAGCAGGATGTCATCAAGGTAAGTAAACTTAATAAAACTAAGGAGAGAACAGATCTCCAGCCACTCTGCAATAATGCCGAGGGATACATACATTTTGATTGATAGTTTTTCATGTTTTTGTGTGTTTTTATGT
>OMXS01000034.1 GCA_900315095.1 uncultured Prevotellaceae bacterium
GTTTCACCCGACTCCTTCTCTATCTTCAACAACGAAGGTTTGATGTCTGAAAGGAAGCGACTCGGTGTGTCAAACTCCATTCTTCCATAACGGAAGCGGTTGCGGGCACATGTAAGGATGCAATGCTTCTCCGCTCTTGTTATAGCAACATACAACAGGCGGCGCTCCTCTTCAAGTTCGCGTTTTGAACTAGTGGCCATCGGGCTTGGGAAAATGTTCTCCTCAAGACCTACTACAAATACGGTTGGGAACTCAAGTCCCTTTGCTGAATGGATGGTCATCATCGTGACGCGTGACGTTTCCTCGCCATCATCGCTATCAAGGTCACTAAGAAGCGACACCTCTTGCAAGTAATCTACAAGCATTAAGTGGTCATCACCTTCTTCATGACGGCTCTCGACAAAGTCCTGTAAGCCACTTAGAAATTCCTCGAGATTCTCCTGTCTTGACACATACTCAGGAGAAGAATCACTATAAAGGTCGTTCTTTATGCCTGAATCAAGGATAATCTCACGTCCTAACTCGTAAGCATCTGTATTGTCAGCCTTTGCAATGAATCGCTCAACCAGTTCCTTAAAAGCATTTATCTTGCCAAGCGTGCCCTTGTTCACATCCAACTGATGCTTTATAGGGTTGGATATGACATCCCACATACTTACACCCGACTCATACGCCTTAGAGTATATCTTCGATATTGTAGTGTTTCCTATTCCTCTTGCGGGATAGTTGATTATGCGGCGGAACGCTTCTTCATCGGAAGGATTGACTACAATACGGAAATAAGCAATGATGTCCTTTATCTCCTTACGCTGATAGAAACTCAAACCTCCATAAACACGATACGGAATGTTCTCTTTTCGCATCGCTTCCTCGAAAGCACGGCTCTGGGCATTAGTACGGTATAGAATAGCAAAGTCATCCCACTCGCAATTCTCTTGCTTGCGTATCTGCTTTATGTCCTTGCATACTATGATTGCCTCTTCTTTGTCGCTATATGCTGGTTTGAACACGATTTTCTCGCCGTCTCCATTCTTGCTATAAACGTCCTTTGGTATCTGGCGCTCGTTATGACGAATCAGGCTGTTTGCTGCTTCCACAATATGTTGCGTGCTACGATAGTTGCGCTCCAGTTTAAATAACTTGGCACCATCATACATCTCGCGGAAATCAAGTATGTTATCAATATTAGCGCCGCGAAAACTATAGATGCTCTGGGCATCATCGCCCACTACGCACACATTTTGATGTTCCTTTGTCAGTTGCCATACTATGCGCTGCTGAACGGTGTTTGTGTCCTGATACTCATCCACAAGCACATACTTAAATCTCTCCGCATATTTCTGGCGGACATCCTCATTGTCCTTGAAAAGCTTATATGTAAGCAATAGCAGGTCATCAAAGTCCATCGCATTTGCCTGCTTGCATCTTTCTGCGTATGCAAGGTACACCTTATATATATTAGGCATGCGTTGCTCCTTGTCTCGTTCTATAGCACTTGCATCATTAGAGTAATCGTATGCCGAAATCATGTGGTTCTTCGCCATGCTGATGCGGTTGTGAACGGTAGATGGCTTGTATGTCTTTTCGTCAAGGCCCATCTCCTTCAACACACTCTTTACTAGTGAACGGGAGTCTGCCTCGTCATAAATGGTGTAGTTGGAGTTAAAACCTACATGTTCAGCCTCTGCACGTAATATTCTTGAAAAGATAGAATGGAACGTGCCCATAACAAGACGTGAGGCGATGTCATTTCCCACGAGATTGCCTATGCGTTGCTTCATCTCTCGTGCCGCCTTGTTAGTGAACGTCAGAGCGAGAATGTTCCACGGCTTAACACCTAGTTGCAACAGATATGCTATTTTATAAGTCAAAACGCGGGTCTTTCCTGAACCAGCACCAGCAATAACCAGCGACGGCCCGTCGCAGTATTCCACAGCCAGCCGCTGCGATTCATTAAGGTCTTCCAACAGATTCATATTCTATAGAGAGTTGAGCAAATGTGAAACAATAATTCTTTTATCTATTTCCATGATGATGTTTGCCTATTCCATCCATGTGAATTTTCCAGAGATGATGGTCCATTCGCCATTCTGTTTTTCCATGATTACTTCACCGCCCTCGTAGACGAATCGGAAGAAAACAACTGCACGTTGCATTTGAGATTCAATAACGATGAATGTGGCTTTGGGATACGTCTCATATTGCCAATAACCTCCCCAGTGTCCGTAGAATATCCTGGCGGCAGTGTTGATGAAATCCATCCTTTTCCGGCTTTCTCCTTTTGAATAGGCAACTTGCATGATACTCTCTTTTGCAAAGCCGACATGTTTGTTACGCAAAAATCTGTTGAGCAATCGTTTGTACTTAGTAGTCAGATAGACAATTTTCTTGTCGGGGAATTTTACAGGAGGACGAAAAGTAATTTTTGAAGCCACCTTGGTGGTAGGGACTTTAGTCCAAGAATCCCCCTCCCATTCAAAATCAAAATCAAAGGACAAATCTCCACTATATAGGTCTTCTTGAAGATAACCCAGATATTTTTTGCGAATACTGTCTTCCGGGTACATCTGATTGATACGATTTGTAAAAAAGGCCTCATACTCATCGGGGCCTACCGGTATGGCATCCGCCACATATATCGCATCCAATGTGCCTTGCACAATAAAATACGGCATATCTTTATATAGGTCTTTGTCCTCGCTTCTGCATCCGATTCTCTCCAGTTGAAGAGGCTGATAGAAAGCGGCAAATACCTTATGGGCCTCGGACACCCATTTGCTTTTTGCTTCATTCTCATTTGATGAAACATTATTGGACCAGTTGTCAAAAAACTGATACAGCAACGATGTCGAGTTCTGCTTATAGGCTTTTCTCAACAAGGCCGCTTGTGACTGGTCTTGCCCTTTAATGACCGTGCACAATAATAGGAGGACGCATAAAAGACATATTTTTTTTTGCATAGTAGAAAATATTATTATATCCATAAATTCTGTAGCCCCTAATCTCTAATTCCTAATCTCTAATCTTTCCTCTCTCATCTCTTCTTATAAATTCCACCTTTCACAGTACTTTTGTCTATATCCTCATTCTCCGCGGGGAATTTGGGTATGTATTTCATGTTCGTTTCTATTTTGTGCTTCCTGCCAATGATATATTTGCTTGGCTTAAGCGATGAATATTTTCTCGGATTAGGCAGAGTCGCGGCTATGAGAGCACACTCGGCGCGAGTTAGTTCCTTTGCTGACTTACCAAAATGCAGTCTAGCCACAGCCTCCACTCCATAGATTCCGTCGCCTGTCTCAATGGAGTTTAAGTACACCTCCATTATGCGTTGCTTGCTCCACAGCAGTTCTATCAATGCCGTGAAGTATGCCTCAAAGCCCTTTCTCACCCATGTGCGTCCTGGCCATAAGAAGACATTCTTCGCAGTCTGTTGTGTGATGGTGCTTGCACCAACTTTCTTACCGCCTGCGGCATTCTGCCGTGCGGCATGCTCTATTTGCTTGAAATCGAAACCATGATGAAGAAGGAATCTTGCATCTTCGCTACCCATCACCGCCACAGGCATACTTGGAGACATGTCATCAAGACTAATCCACTTGTGCTCCACGCGAGGCGAATGGCCATCAGCTATTTGCTCAACGCAACGGATAATCATCAGCGGCGTGACATATACAGGCAGAAACTTATATGCGACAACTGCCAGGATAGTGGAAACGAAAAACGTCGCTATCACTATTCGCAAGAAATTCCTAATCTTCTTCCACATTTGTCTTTATGCGTAAAAAAGAGGGCGACATATTATAATCGCCCTCCTTGTAATATGAGTTTGTAAAAGATTACTGAAGAGTACCAGCTTCTGCTGCTTTAATCATAGCCTCGCTTGCGTACATGTAAACTTCTACACGGCGGTTCTGCTGCTGGCCTGCAGCGGTGCTGTTGTCAGCAACTGGATTCTCCTCACCGAAACCGTCGCAAGACTTAATCTGTCCGTAGCTAACACCCTGAGATGTCAGGTAGTTAGACACACTCTGTGCGCGCTTCAGAGAGAGGTCCTTGTTCTTCTGATAGCTCTGCTCTGGTGTAGAGTTACGCCATCCCTGATTGTCGGTATAACCCTGAATAGCAACATCGGTGTCGTTGTATGTCTTCAGCACACCAGCGAAATCGCTAAGAGCATGCTTAGCAGAAGCCTGAAGGTCAGACTTACCTGTGTTGAAAAGAATACCGCTATCGAAAGAAACCTTAACAGCCTTCAAGCCGTTAGCATCGGTAACTTCCTCAACCTTTGCATTCTCAATCTCTGCAGCTGCAGCAGCAGCCTTATCCATCTTCTTGCCAATCAGCGCACCAGCACCAGCACCTACAGCGCCACCAACGGCAGCACCAACTGCTGTGTTACCTGCTATCTTACCAACGATTGCACCAAGGAGTGCACCACCGCCAGCACCAATCAAAGCGCCCTTACCTGTGTTGTTACAACTAACGAGCACAGCAAGACACATAGCGAATGTCAAAAACTTAAATCTTTTCATGTTTCAATAGTTTTAAATGTTAATATTAAGATATCCAATTATCAAATAAGTAAGTCAAATTACATAAACTGTTGCAAATATAATTCTTTTTTTTGAATAACACAATTTATACCAAGTTTTTTTAGTAACTTTGGTAAAATTAGCATTTTTTCTTTTTACGAAAAACACTACATATTATATATTATGTGCAAAGATACCACCCTTATTTATGCCCCCAAAGAATTATGTATTATGATATGGTTACATTTCTTGCATGGTTCTACTATCTATCCTTATGAAAAAAATTATAAAAAACAGAAAGATGATGCATGTATATCACTAACAGTTCATATCTTTGCAGATGATATTGACAATATAGTAAACGACAAATCGGGATTTATAGGACATAAACACACATGTTTTCATGACCATTAGTGTTTCTGTATTGTTTTTTCACTTAGTATTATGACAAATAATGCCGATAGCAAAATGAAGAAGTTAGTAAAGTTTGGTATAGCAATTCTTACCTTAGTTCTTTTGGTTGTTTCCTTTGTGCCGACATTGTTCTTAGAACATGGTGACAGGTTGGTCTGGCAATTGAACAATTGGGCTTGGTTATTTTCCTCGCTGTTGATTGCCATCATTGGTGTCCTGTTGACAATCCGTTATACTAAAGGGAAGCACATCTTGTGGAAAATAATGGGTTGGTTAGGTTGTATCGTATTGGTAATTGCAAGTTTGATTAGCTTATATATTGCAATACTTATGCATAATGAAAAAATATGGAGCAGCAAAGAGTATGTCATTTATTCGGAACACGGCGGCTTTATCGACCCCAATACATTTGTCCTATACAAAAGAGACGGTTTTATAGACAGGCGTATGTACCACTTGAGGGATATCGGATTTGGTGAATTGAAGGGAGCCGATTATTCATTTTGCAATGATTTAGACTTGATAAAGGAAGAAGTTGACGCGACGGAATTTGAAAGTGATAGCGTCTATCATCGCACTATCTTTTACAGATTAAGTGATGGATTTCCTTTTGAACAAGAAAAGAACGATTCGCTCTTGGAGGTGATAAAGCAGTAGATGTGATTCTGACTATGAATAAATGAGACTTTCTATTTTGGACAGATAAATTCCAATTTATTGAACTATAAGAGAATAAGAATTATTTGATAATAGTCAATATCATAAACAACAAATCGACAAGAGAAGTATTTTATGAGCGGTTCTATGCCGTGGTGACTAAAGAAGGTTCCTCCATGCACTATAGTTGCTGGCAATCCTGCCTAAATCATTAAATATAATGAACATTAGTCTGCATAATTCTCTAAAATCCCTCGTTTGTTACAACCTTTTTTAGTATTTTTGCACTCAAATTTTAAAATACAATATTAAAGACATGGCAAAAGAACTAAAAGAACTCACCAAACGTGCTGACAATTATAGCCAGTGGTACAACGACTTGGTGGTTAAGGCTGACCTCGCCGAGCAGTCGGCAGTACGTGGTTGCATGGTAATCAAACCCTATGGTTATGCAATATGGGAGAAGATGCAGCATCAACTTGACACGATGTTCAAGGAAACTGGTGCGCAGAACGCTTATTTCCCTCTGCTGATACCAAAGTCTTTCCTCTCAAGAGAGGCAGAGCATGTGGAAGGCTTTGCTAAGGAGTGCGCCGTGGTGACTCACTATCGTCTCCGTGCAAAGGAGGACAAGAGCGGCGTTGAGGTTGACCCTGCAGCAAAACTCGAAGAGGAACTCATCGTGCGTCCTACATCAGAGACAATTATCTGGAACACATATAAAAACTGGATTCATTCTTGGCGCGACCTGCCATTGATGTGCAACCAATGGTGTAACGTGATGCGCTGGGAGATGCGCACCCGCCCGTTCCTCCGCACAAGCGAATTCCTTTGGCAGGAAGGACACACCGCTCATGCCACTAAAGAAGAGGCAGAACAGGAGGCACAGAAGATGCTTGGCGTATATGCTAAGTTCGCTGAAGAATGGATGGCTGTTCCAGTTGTTCAGGGTGTGAAGAGCGAGACCGAGCGTTTTGCAGGTGCTCTCGACACCTACACCATCGAAGCGATGATGCAAGACGGCAAGGCTTTGCAAAGCGGTACTAGTCACTTCCTCGGCCAGAACTTTGCCAAGGCATTCGAGGTGACCTATCTTAACAAGGACAACAAGCCAGAATATGTATGGGCTACTTCATGGGGCGTATCTACACGACTCATCGGAGCATTGATTATGACTCATTCAGACGACAACGGTCTTGTTCTTCCTCCGCGTCTCGCTCCGCTTCAGGTAGTCATCATACCTATTGCTAACAAGCCTGAACAACTGGCTGCCATTAGCGAGAAGGTTGACGTGATAGTAAAAGAACTGCGCGCAAAGGGCATTAGCGTTAAGTATGACGACGCAGACAACAAGCGTCCAGGATTTAAGTTTGCCGACTATGAACTTAAGGGTGTGCCAGTACGTCTTGTACTTGGTGCTCGTGACTTGGAGAACGGCACTATTGAGGTAATGCGTCGTGACACTCTCGAGAAAGAGACACGTAGCATAGAAGGTGTTTCCGAGTATGTTGAGCAACTGCTTGAGGACATTCAGAAGAACATCTTCGAGAAGGCAAAGGCATATCGTGACTCGCGTATCTACGAGTGTGACAACTACGAGGAATTCAAGGAGCGTGTGAAGGACGGTGGTTTCTTCCTCTGCCATTGGGACGGCACAGCCGAGACTGAGGCAAAGATAAAGGAAGAGACACAAGCCACCATTCGCTGCGTGCCTTTCGGCGTAGAGCAGACAGAAGGCGTCGATATGGTTAGCGGAAAACCTGCTAAGCATCGCGTCATCATCGCAAGAAGTTACTAAGCGACACGAGTTACAGTCGTCAGGAGGCATAAGTGAGACTGTCAGGAATGCCTCCTGAGACTGTCAGGAGTGCTTCCTGAGGTGGTCAGGAGATACAAGTGGCGGAACAAAGTTAATAACATTGTTCCGCCACTTGATGTTTCTTACAAATTCAAATAATTCGTCTTGTTTATTCTAAAAGTGTTCCTTGCCAATAAGCAGACAAAGAACCGTCCTCGTTCTTCTTAATTTCTATTCTGCCACCAAGCCATTCTGTCATGGGCAGCTCGTCAGAGAATGTGTAATAGTTGACCACCCTGCCCTCGCTAATTTCCACAACCGCCATGCTTAAGGTTTCCTTTCCGCAGACGTCAACCTCATGGGCGGCAACTCTCCTAATGCCTTCCATTATTTGCAAAACTGTCTTTTGGATGAGTAGCAACAGAGTCTTTACGCTCAGCAGGCATAGCAGAATTATTGTTGTTATTGTTTGTTCCTGCCGATGAAGATGTAGAGCGCTCGTGGAAACGTACAAGTCTGATGTTATAAATAGAGGCAAGTCGCAACGAGGTGGAGTTCTGCATGTGCGCAGGCGAGTTCAAGTAGAAGAAGCCCTTGACCTCCTTCACTCCCAAATGTCTGTTGTCCATAACCTCCAACGTCTGATGACGAGTTCCTGAGAAGTGCATGCTCTTTGTGGCTGTGCTGTCATTTCCGAACTTAACTGCCAGCATCACCACACCATCACGCGATCCGTCTTGCATGATGAAATTGCTATCGAAGTTCAATATCATCCTGTCTCCCTTACGATAGGCACTATCGGCAACAATCGTAAACGAGTAACTGTTATACGGAGGACGTGACATCAGCAGTATAGAACGTTCGCCAAGCCACACATTTGCTGTGTCACCATCGGCTGTAATAGTGCCATAGCGTTTCACATCGGCAGCAGAAGCGCCAAGTGACAATGCCTTTTTGTTAAGTTTTTCCGCCACTCCTTCATATATTTCATGCAAGCGGTCAGAATGACGGGAATAGTAGACCATTGACGAATCAAACTCTGCCTGAGTGACGTTGTACTTTTTCAGTACGCCGAGTCGGTACAGAGTGCGATTGTACTCTATATTATTGGCAGCTGTAGGATTGTTTTGAACCATTCCATCGGCAACATGGATATCGAACAAGATGTCTTCCATCTTACCTGGCTTGATAATACCTTTAGGCACTCCCGGCTTACATGCCACAATTATGGAGCATGCAATTACGAAGAACAAGATATCCCTAAGCCTTTTCATTCTACTTGCACGAGAAACCTATTTAACGGAATATGGATGATAGTTCTTTTCTGAAGAACAACAATAAAAGGACTACTCCAACGCTGATGCTCGCATCTGCGAAATTGAATACAGGACTGAAGAAGACAAACTCCTCGCCTCCTACAAACGGCATCCATGTTGGCCATGATGTTTCAATCAACGGGAAATAGAACATGTCAACAACCTTTCCCATCAAGAAAGGCGCATATCCTTCACCAAAGGGTACGAAATAGCTGACATATTCTGCCGATGAAGCATTGAAGATGAGGCCGTAGAACATGCAGTCTATCATGTTTCCCATCGCTCCGGCAAACACCATAGACATGCAAATTACATATCCGAGACGCATGCCTTTCTTCACGACCTTTACAAGATAGACACCTATCACGCTAATGGCAACGATACGGAAAATGCTCAATACCAACTTGTTGAAGAAAGTCATGCCGAATGCCATACCGCTGTTCTCGACAAAGTTTATCTTGAACCAGCTTGTGATGTCTATCATCTCATGTAGATGCATATTGGTCTTGACCTCAATCTTTATGATTTGGTCAATAACCAATATAGCAACTACCAATATTGTCGCAATATAAGCTGTGCGTTTACTATTTGATTGCATTTATTTCTTTCTTGCTTCCTTTGACTGAACGCTCAAGGTTGCATGAGGTACGATGCGAAGACGCTCTTTCGGAATGAGTTCACCAGTAAGGCGGTCAATGCCGTATGTCTTGTTCTCTATTCTTATAAGCGCAGCCTCGAGTGCCTGGATGAACTTCTGCAAGCGTCCTGCCTGCTGGATAAGCTCTTCTTTTGTCTGAGTTGCACTACCCTCTTCAAGCACCTTGTAGGTAGGAGATGTATCTTCTACTCCATTGCCGTCAGCGTTCATCAGAGAACGCATCATCTCATTATAGTCATGACGCGTTGTCTTCAGTTTCTCATTTATTATCGCGCGGAACTCTTCGAGTTCTTCATCGCTGTAACGTGTTTTGTCTGCCATAGGTATTCTGTATGTTATAGATTTATAATTTTGTCATTAATACTATATCTTCTCAACTGAGATATTCAGCACGAAAGTATCGAAATCAACCTCTTGTCCATCATTCTCGGCAATTACAATCTTGTCGGCAAGAACCTGAGAAGCGATGTATTCTCCGAAACTCTCCACAGCCTTGTCGGTGTTCTCGTTAGGAGAAAGGGTGACAACGATTCTGTCTGTTATCTCGAAACCGCTATCCTTTCTTATATTCTGAATGCGGTTGATGAGTTCACGAGCCATTCCTTCTTGGCGAAGTTCTTCTGTGAGTTCAACATCAAGGGCAACAGTAAGGTTTCCTTCGTTGCTTACCAGCCATCCGGGAATGTCCTCGCTGACGATTTCAACATCAGCAAGATCAACCACAGCTTGCTCTCCTTGGATGTCAAGAGTTATTGAACCCTCGTTCTCGAGACGTGCAATCTCCTCTTGATCGAGAGCAGACATCTCGGCAGCAATGCCCTTCATCAACTTGCCGAACTTCTTGCCCATCGTTCTAAAGTTACACTTTACCTTCTTAACGAGAATGCCCTGTCCTTCAACGAATTGCAGTTCCTTGACATTAACCTCGCTAAGAATCAAGTCCTTAACGGCTTCTATGCGTTTTACTTGTTCCTCATCAACAGCAGGAATCATTATCTGATGCAGCGGCTGACGGACCTTGATGTTCACTTTTCTACGCAATGCCAGCACGATAGATGTAATCTTCTGTGCTATACGCATGCGTTCCTCAAGGTCAACATCAATTTCTCCTATCGGCTCTGGGAACTTTGCAAGATGAACACTATCAGCACTCTCGCGCTTTGTAACGCTTACGAGGTCCATATAGAGCTGATCAGCATAGAACGGAGAGAACGGAGCAAGTAGTTTTGCTACTGTTTCGAGACATACATAGAGTGTCTGATAAGCAGCAATCTTGTCTTGTGAGATGCCTGTTCCCCAGAAACGTTTGCGGTTAAGACGCACATACCAATTGCTAAGGTCGTCATTAACGAACTTGTCAATCATACGTCCTGCCTTAGTCGGTTCATAGTCGCTCATAGCCTGGTCAACACCAATAATAAGAGAGTTGAGTTCTGAGAGAATCCATCTATCAATCTCTGGGCGCTCGCTAACAGGAACTTCCGGCTGAGAATAGTCGAAACCATCCACGTTAGCGTAACGGCAGAAGAATGAATAGGTATTGAACAGAGTTCCAAAGAACTTTCTGCTTACCTCTTCCACACCCTTCGGGTCGTACTTAAGATTATCCCACGGCTGGGTGTTGGTCATCATATAGAAACGGACAGCATCAGCACCATTCTTCTTTATCTCAGAGAATGGATTGACGACGTTTCCGATATGCTTAGACATCTTTATACCCTTAGCGTCAAGAACAAGTCCTGTTGAAATTACATTCTTGAATGCAACGCTGTCGAACACCATCGTTGCGATAGCATGTAGAGTGAAGAACCATCCTCGTGTCTGGTCAACGCCCTCGTTGATGAAGTCTGCAGGATAGGCAAGAGCCTCGTCTATAGCCTCTTTGTTCTCAAATGGATAATGTACTTGAGCATAAGGCATAGAACCAGAGTCAAACCACACATCAATAAGGTCAGCCTCTCGGTACAGCGGTTTGCCCGTCTCGCTTACAAGCACGATATCGTCTACATACGGACGATGCATGTCTATCTTTTCATAGTTCTCCTTTGAATAGTCGCAAGGAACAAACCCTTTGTCCTTCAGAGGGTTGCTTGGCATAATACCTGCTGCAACGCTCTTCTCTATTTCATTATAGAGTTCCTCAAGACTACCTATGCAGATCTCCTCGCGAGAGTCTTTGTTACGCCATATTGGGAGAGGTGTACCCCAGAAACGTGAGCGCGATAGGTTCCAGTCGTTAAGATTCTCAAGCCAGTTGCCAAAACGGCCTGTACCAGTAGACTCCGGTTTCCAGTTGATTGTCTTGTTCAACTCTACCATTCGTTCCTTGCATGCGGTTGAACGGATAAACCACGAGTCGAGAGGATAATAAAGCACGGGCTTGTCTGTTCTCCAGCAATGCGGATAGTTGTGCACATGCTTCTCTATCTTGAATGCTTCGCCCGCCTGTTTCATCTCCATGCAGATCCTGATGTTCAGGTCTTCAGCCTTTGCTGCCGCCTTCTCATCATACTTGCCATCGACATTAAACTCTGGTGCATAAGCGTTCTTAACGAACTCTCCCTCATGAAGAGCATATCTTGCTTTGTCAACACACTTTTCAACAAACTCGTCAGCAAGTTCCTCATGCAGGTAATACTTGCCTTGCAAGTCAACCATTGGTCTTGTCTCACCATCGCGAGAAATCATGAACAACGATGGAATGCCTGCTGCCTTAGCCACCTTCTGGTCATCAGCGCCGAAGGTTGGAGCGATGTGAACGATACCTGTACCGTCCTCTGTGGTAACATAATCGCCAGGAATAACGCGGAACGCCTCGTCCTCCATCTCTACAAACTTGTCGTTGCCAACCGTGAAGATGCTTTCTGGACGTTTCTCTGCTACCTTCTTAACAAACTCAGGAGAGTTGTCGTCAAGTTTCTCTGACGGTTTAACCCACGGCATCAGTTGCTTGAACTTCATGCCAACGAGGTCTGAACCCTTGTAGTTGCCAACGATACGATAAGGTACTACCTTGTCGCCTTGCTTATAAGCATTCAGGTCAAGATACTCTCCGTCCGGGTTGAGATATGCATCTACCCTTGCGGCTGCCATAATGGCAGAAATCTTCTCACCTGTATATGGGTTGTATGTCTGAACACATACATAATCAATCTTAGGACCAACGCAAAGCGCTGTGTTTGAAGGCAATGTCCAAGGTGTAGTTGTCCATGCGAGGAACACAGGCTTGCCCCACTCCTTCATCTCAGGACGCGGGTCAACAATATCGAACTGTGCGGTTACCGTTGTGTCCTTTACATCACGATAGCAACCAGGTTGGTTAAGTTCATGGCTTGAAAGACCGGTACCTGCAGCAGGCGAATAAGGCTGAATGGTGTAACCTTTATAGAGCAAACCTTTGTTGTAAAGTTGCTTCAGCAACCACCAAAGAGTCTCAATATATTTGTTATCGTATGTAATATATGGATTGTCAAGGTCAACCCAATAACCCATCTTCTCGGTCAACTCGCGCCACTCGGCTGTGAATTTCATCACATTCTCACGGCACTTTCTGTTATAATCGGCCACAGAGATGTATTTGGATGACTCATGATTATCGATATCTGCCTTTGTGATGCCGAGTTCCTTCTCCACACCAAGTTCAACAGGAAGTCCGTGGGTGTCCCAACCAGCCTTGCGATGCACCTGGTACCCCTTCATCGTCTTATATCGGTTGAAGGTGTCCTTAATAGAACGGGCAAGTACATGATGAATGCCAGGATGTCCGTTGGCAGAAGGAGGTCCCTCGAAGAATACGAACTGCGGGCATCCCTCCTTTTCATCTATTGAACGGCGGAACATATCCGTCTCGTTCCACCTTTTAAGTATCTCTTCATTCGTCTGCTGCAAGTCTAACGATGCATGTTCAACGAATTTCTTAGCGGCATTTGCCATATCTTTATTTTCCATATATTGAATATCTTTTGGCAATTTGAGGTGTTACTTTTAAAAGACGTGCAAAGATACGAATTAATATCGAGACTGCCAAAACTTTTAATCTTTTAAAGCGAATGTATACCTTTTAGATTATAAAAGGGCACCTTTTAGAGGACGAAAGGACATCTTTCGCATGCTCATTAAGCACCTTTCGCATCCTCAAACGGCACCTCTGACAGACAGCAATATAAACATTAATACCCCAAAGTGGTGTTTGGGGTATTTGCTTTTAATCTAACAACGTGCTTGCGCGCACTCTGCTCAACGTCTCGGGCGTCATCTGCAGGTAACTTGCTATATACACCAGAGGTGCGCGGAGTGTCACTTGCTGTTGCAACTTGCACATCTTGCGATACCTGTCTTGTGCCGATTCAAACCTCACGAGGTCTGCATGAACCTGCGACAGTATCAGGCTCTCTTCCAATATCTTACGATAAAGTATTTGAATGTTTACATTATGCAATGCCACCTCCTCAAGTCTCGCTTTCGGCAAGGCGTATATTATAGTTGGCTCAAGGGCTTCCACCTGCAGCCTTGTAGGCTCTTCCCTGAACAAACTCTCTATACACATTATTATATTGCCCTCTACGGCCATGTGCTCGGTCACCTCTTTGCCGTTCTTAAAGTAGAACTGCCTTACTAATCCTTTCTCAACATAGTAGATGTTCTTGCACACTTCGCCCTCTTTCAGAATCATCTCGCCCTTGGCGAACTTCATCGGGACGAGCACGCTCTGAAGGATGTCGAGCTCTTCATGAGTCATCGTACTGTATTTGCGTGCGAGTTCTCGAGCAATGTCTCTTACGGTGTTATACAAATCTTTCATTTCTTACCTATCCTCCTTATTTAAGATTTTTAGTTGAATATTCTTAGTCAAGTTTCAGCACAGCAAGGAATGCCTTCTGAGGCACCTCCACATTACCTATCTGCTTCATCCTCTTCTTTCCCTTCTTCTGTTTCTCAAGCAGTTTGCGCTTTCGGCTCACATCACCTCCATAACACTTGGCTGTCACGTCCTTGCGCACCTGCTTAACAGTCTCCCTAGCAATAATCTTTGCACCTATTGCCGCCTGAATAGCAATGTCGAACTGCTGTCTCGGAATTAGTTCTTTCAGTTTTTCGCACATGCGTCTTCCGAAGCCTACAGCATTATCTTGATGAGTCAAAGTGGAAAGAGCGTCCACGGGTTCTCCATTTAGCAGAATGTCGAGTTTCACAAGCTTTGAAGGCCTGAACGAGTCGACATGATAGTCGAATGACGCATATCCCTTTGAAATGCTCTTCAACTTGTCGTAGAAGTCGATTACTATTTCTCCCAGAGGGAGCATGAATCGCAGTTCCACACGGTTGCCGCTGACATACTCTTGGTTGATTAGCTCACCTCGCTTGTCAAGACACAGCTTCATGATAGGACCGATATAGTTGCTGTCGGTTATTATCGATGCCCTGATATATGGCTCCTCAATGTGCTCTATCATCGTCGGGTCGGGCAAGCCGCTCGGGTTGTGCACCTCAGTCGACTCTCCCTGCTTGGTGTAAACCATATAAGACACGTTTGGAACGGTAGTTATCACGTCCATATTGAACTCGCGGTCGAGTCTCTCCTGAACAATCTCCATGTGCAGAAGTCCAAGGAAACCACATCTGAAACCAAATCCCAAAGCGACTGACGACTCAGGGAAGAATGAAAGCGAGGCATCGTTCAACTGCAGCTTTTCAAGCGATGCACGCAGGTTTTCATATTCCGTAGGGTCTATAGGATAGACACCTGCGAAGACCATCGGCTTCACTTCCTGGAATCCCTCGATGGCTTTATCGCAAGGAGTGGCAACATGTGTGATGGTGTCACCCACCTTCACCTCTTTCGCGTCCTTAATACCGCTTATGATATACCCTACCTCGCCGGTAGTCATTTCTTTGCGCGGAATCATGTCCATCTTCAGAACTCCAACCTCGTCAGCCTCATATTGCATGCCGGTATTGAAGAACTTCACCTTGTCGCCCTTCTTTATCGAGCCGTTTACAATCTTGAAGTAGGCGATGATTCCTCTAAAGGAATTGAACACCGAGTCGAATATCAACGCCTGTAAAGGTGCGTCAGGATTGCCCTCGGGACAAGGGATGCGCTCAACAACAGCACGAAGTATTTCGTCAATACCCTCACCTGTCTTGCCGCTTGCCCTGATTATGTCTGAATGGTCACATCCTATCAAGTCCACAATCTCATCCTCCACCTCATCAGGCATCGCACTCGGCATGTCAATCTTATTGATTACTGGGATGATTTCCAAGTTGTGGTCAATAGCCATGTAAAGGTTGCTAATCGTTTGTGCCTGAACGCCTTGAGTGGCATCAACAACGAGGAGAGCGCCTTCACATGCTGCAATACTTCTGCTCACCTCATACGAGAAATCGACATGTCCCGGAGTGTCAATAAGATTCAGGACATACTTCTCGCCATCAAGTTGATACTCCATCTGGATGGCATGACTTTTTATCGTGATGCCTCTCTCCTTCTCGAGGTCCATGTCGTCAAGCATCTGGCCTTCAGTTATCTGAATCGTGTTAGTACGTTCCAGAAGACGGTCGGCAATGGTGCTCTTACCATGGTCGATGTGAGCAATGATGCAGAAATTACGTATATGTTGCATGTACTTTATCAAAAAAATATATGCAAAGATACAAAAAAATGATTTTTTTCTACTAATATTTTTATTATTTTTAAAGAATTAATGAGAAAATAATTATTTTTGTACCCATTATGAAGAAGTTATTAATAATTGCATCAGTATTTATGCTCTATTCCTGCCATGAGAACTTGGAGGACAGAGCTGCCCGAGAAACCAAGGAGTTTACGGAGAAGAAATGTCCAGCTGTGGTTGACCAATTCACCATCATGGACAGCATCACTTTTGACAGAGCTACAAAAACGGTTCACTCATATTATTCTCTTAGGGGCACGGCCGACACCGTGGGCGTGCTAAACGATGGCAATGCACGCTCGGCTCTCGTTGATGAACTTAAGCGAAACACCAACAATAAGGTATATAAAGATGCAAAATTCCAATTCTCATACACCTATTATTCTGCCCGTCGCAAAGGCTTGGTGCTCTATGAGACACGCGTCACTCCGAAAGATTATGAGTAAGTAGTCTCACTTGTGCCTCCTGACCATCTCAGGACACACTCCAGACCTCCTCACTTGCATCTCCTGGCCTCCGACTCTCCTATCATATGAATAAAAATGGGCATAGAACAATATGCTCTATGCCCACTATATAAAGAATGTAATACCTCCGTCTTTATTTCACAACCACTTTCTTTGTCGTTCCGTCACTCATCTTGATGATGTTTAAGCCATGTTGAGGCTCAGAGAGTTTCTTGCCGTCAATAGTATAGCGCGAGTCTTCTGTACTTTCTAAATCTGTCTTAACGCCTTCTATACCTGTCGGAATACCTTCTGTTATCCAAACGAAGTCCTTCCAGCCTTGAGTTGCTTTATATTTATTTATAGTTCCAACTGGCACAAACAGGTCTGCATTCATAAAGGTATTTGTACTAAAGACTGGATATGAAGAACTCTTCCCATCTATAGCAAATGGATTTTCTATCAAAGAAACGACTGATAACAGATTTTCGCAATTAAAAGCCTTACTGCCGATAGATTCTACACTTTTTCCAATTGTCACAGATATAAGACCGCTGCAACCATGGAAAGCGCTCTCACCGATAGATGTCACGCTGTTAGGGATTGTCACTGATGTCAGACCTGTGCAACCACGGAAAGCATTCTGGCCAATAGATGTCACGCTGTTGGGGATTATCACCGATGTCAGACCCCAGCAGATTTCGAAAGCACTTATGCCGATAGATGTCACGCTGTTAGGGATTGTCACAGATGTAAGGCTGGTGCAGCCAGAGAAAGCACAGCTTCCTATTGAGGTCACGCCGTTTGGGATTATCACCGATTTCAAACCCGAACAGCCAGAGAAAGCAGCCTGGCCGATAGATGTCACGCCGTTTGGGATTATCACCGATTTCAGACCCGAGCAGTCAGCGAAAGCCCAAGATCCTATTTCTGTTACGCTGTTGCCGATTGTCACCGATGTCAGGCCGGAGCATTCAAAGAATGCACAGCTTCCTATTGAGGTCACACTATCTTTGATATATATCTTCTTTATCGAAGTAGTATAACCATTGAGACACCATGGGGCTCTGGTTACAGTAGAACCTAAATAATAATCATACATTTTTCCATAACCAGAGATTGTCAATGTGTTAGTTGTCTCATAATATGTCCAAGTAACATTTTCTCCACACCGTCCACCCGTATCTGCCCACATATTGAGTGTGATAAAGGATATTATTATGGTTAATAATATTTTTCTCATATTTAATCTCATAGTTTAAAGTTTAGTTATCTAATCTTCCCCAATTATAAATCCAAAATTCATTGAACAACTCACTCTCTGTTTCAATTCCAAGGTCGAGAATAATATCGTAAATTGACATTACTTCCCAGCCAGTGCCTTCACAACTATCTTTTAAACTATTAAACTTGTCATTTTCTTCCACACAAGAAAGCAATACCATGTGTTTTGGACAATTTGTCAAATTCCGAAAATCACAAAACTTGTTTAAAACGGTGGGGTAGTAATTTCGTTGCCTTTCACTCATTTCTGTATAGACTTTATTTTCAACCATGACAACATGTGTTTCATTGCATCCATTGCATTCTATAACTATCTCTGCAATTAAATCAATATTTTTCCATTCTTTCCATACTTTAACTTCAACTACTCTTGCATTATCTGGAAACTCACGTCCAAGTAATTTGAAAAGCATAAACTTGCTATAAAGAAGAAATAACGGTTTGTCATTAGTATATGAATCATCTGCAGCCATTCTCAAGACCCACGATAGTTCAAAACTGAGTACCGCTTCTTTTCCTTTATCTCCCAATGAGTGGTCAGTCATGAATTTTGATCTTTTGTCCATAATTGTTATTATCAATATAAGAATGAGAATTTGTTACATGAATAGATTGAATAACACATAAAGAAAAAACGTGAGTACCCACCTCTGCTTATCCACTATTTGAGGCCTACCACAGCCCTACTTGCTGACAAACAGAATGATTACCCACGTCGTATGTATTATCAACATACATCCCTAAAGTGTGCATTGGAGAGCAGAGACTGCCCTCGCTGCACACTCCGGACATGCAGTAACTTACATACCCGTAGCACTCACTTCTGACTATTGTCTCTGGCAAGTAATCTGAATGTGGTAGTTTCAAATAGCCAATGACAAAGCGTTAGTGACGCTTTCAAAATGTAGTGTCCCTCACCAGCCGCTTCATATCACGACATGGATTGGAACTGCTGCAAATATATAAACTTTATTCTTAACAAGCAAATAAAATGCTGATTATTTGTTATCTAATGGGGTTCACAAAGTGATTTCAAAGTAAATAGTTAACAAAAGACATAAAAAAGAGAGTGTGTCTAAATGAACTGTTAGTCGCCCTTTAGGCGAGAAATCTCAAAAAATCAAAACAAATCAAACAAATAAAGTGTTGAAACACAGGTTGAACGATTTTGTTAAGATTTGAAAGATTTCTGCGCGTAGCGCACTCCCTCGATTTTGACACACTCCCTCTAATAGTATTGTTTGAAAGAGAGGCTCTTACTCTGGTTTCATGTTTGTGTAAACAGTCTGGACGTC
>OMXS01000042.1 GCA_900315095.1 uncultured Prevotellaceae bacterium
TGTCGCGGCGCAGCACGCCCTGGTACTCCTTGCCCGTCTGCATGCTCGTGTCGCTACTGAGAATAGTCTTGAGGTCACAGCCCAAGTCTGTGTTGCGGTTCCAACCTTCATGGTCGGCGAAATAAATCTTTTTCATTTCTGTTTTTACTTTCCGGGAAAACCCTCGGTCTCACACAAGGGGCCCTCCGCACAACTCGGGAGTGAGACAGGCCTTCGGACTACGCTTGACCATTTCCCTCGCTGGTTGGTAGTGCAAAGATAGGGAGAATATTACAAGCCACAATAAAAATACCTGACTTGCTAAAATGGAGTAAATTGACTGATTTTCAGATAGTTTTGACCATTACAAGCATAAGGATTGACCAACTTCGGAAGGACAAGTAACAAAGTGGATGAAACTTTTGACTGGGGCATAGTAAGAATGGTCAAAAGACATCAAAACTTTGACCATGCGTGTGGAAATAACGGTCAAAAAAACAGGGTTAGCCATTGTAATAGCCAACCCCATCATTTATGTAGAAATGAGAAATAGTCAAAAGTTAACCGCTTTATCCTTACTTATTCCTTGGTCTGTAGGTGTTATCATATATTTTTCGACCAAAGTGTCCATCTTTCGGTTAAAGTCATCTACTTCTTTCTTTTCTATTTCTTCCCTTAGAATCTGTGTGTTACCTCTTTTTACCGCACCTATTTTGACAGGTGTCAACAGGCCGCCGCTATTTTTGTAAAAGTCGGTAAAATATGTAAGCCAGTAGTCCAATCCACGGGTTGTCACCACCTTAGACCAATTATGTAGTAAAGCAAGGAACTTGCCTCCTATGTGGTCTTTTTGTCCTTCTGGACTCAATTCGTCAATATGTGAATAAGCTGCCCTGCAACGCATCACCTGCTGTTTGTTATCCCCCCATAGGGCACGTTCCTGGTTGGTAATGCCCTGCCTGCGTGCGGCCATCACCTCCTCGCTGATAATCCAGTCGTTGTATTCGTTTTCATCCAGCTTATGATAAAGCATGGCGCTGATCTCTTCCATGCTCTTCTTTTGTTGCCTCCATTCTTCAACCTTATCCATAAGGTCGTTCTTCATGTCAGCCTTCATGTCAATAAAACGCTTTATCACGGAACGGTTGTTCAGCAACACTTCCTTGCGGTTTTTCTGATACTTTTCGTAGGCTGCCTCAGGGTGGTTCCTGTTGTAATCCACTTGCTCTATGATATACAGGCATAAATCTATGCACTCGTTCAGATGATTCTTGTAGGAAATGATTTCGTTGTACAATATGCGAACGGGTTCTATGTGGTACTCTAATGCCCAAAACGAACTGTTGTATGGACAATTACCTATTTTGGAACTGTCAATCACCTTGCGCTTCGACTTCGTGTTACGGCTCGAACGCTTCTTGTCGCATAGTTTCTCCAGCATTTGCATACCTCTGCTGATGCCGCTGCGCATCTTGTTCATAAGCATATTGCATGTGCTGTATCGATTATTGCAATTAGTGGCAAATTTCTCGATGAAACCTTCATCTTGAAGTCGTTTCAACCGGGAAAGTTCCAACTGTGTGAGACCGTCACTAATGCGGATGAAATTTGTGAATTTTATTACGTCCTCTTCGCTATTAATTCTTCCCGCTTCCAGTCCGTCGATAAAGCGGTCCACCTCGTTTCTGCTGTAAACTTCTCTCAGTTTACAGAGTTCTTCTTCTGTTTTATCTATATGTCGGTCGTATACCATACTCATTATGTCAAAAATAATATTATGACTGCAAAAATAACTAATAATCAGCATATAAGAGAATGAAACGAAATTAAAAATGAAAATAATTGGATGTTTTTCATGATTTCTTCCACATTATTTTGTAACTTTGCCCTCGAACATCGCCACGATGTCCTGGCGAGGACGGCGGTGCGACTTTATGGGTATAAACAAATGAAGCGTACGCTTTTTATTCAAAACGTCTCTTAAGCTTGGCCGCGAAATAGACGATTCCTATATGATAAAGAGTGGATGCTCACGCTATAGGCGTGGGCGTTTATCTTATCTATAGGAATGGGCACCGGCCAAGCGCCTGAGACGTTGGATAAGTATAAATTGTCCACGTTCTTTTTATGCGCTTGGCTGGTGTCTCACGTTTCTGAACGAATCCCGTTCGCTTTCTCAATAACTATGAAACTATGGCAAAGAAACTGCAACTTGGCTATAGGGAGATAGAGCAACGGCTGGCCGATTCGTTCAGTAGCAGAGTGAACCCGGCAGAGGTGGGCTATCAGCTGCTCTATTCCTTTGGCAAGAGCGAACGCGACATCGAGCGCTACAAGGAAGGCAAAGGTGTCTTGAAGAATTTTGACGGATTGCTTATTAAAGGTTTGTTTTGTTACCAGCCCGTCAGCATGTTTGGCTTGACGGAACAACTGGAACAGCTAAAGACCAATCCGCAGATTATCAAGGCTGCCCCAAAGATAATCGCCGTGAGCGATGGCAAAACAATACTTGCCTACGACCTGCGCGAGAAGGACACCTACGAAAACCAGCTGGAGCGACTTCCCTCCGACTTTGCTTTCTTCTATCCGTTGATGGATGTGGAACGTGTGCATTATGTTGAGGAAAGTCCTGCCGACATCAAAGCCGCCGAGAAACTGGCAAAGCTTCACGATGAATTGCGCAGTTACAACGAGTTTCGTAGCGATGACGACCTGCACGACCTGAACATCTTCATCAGTCGCCTGCTGTTCTGTTTCTTTGCCGAGGACACGGGCATCTTTGAGGAAAACCTCTTTACCTCCAGCATCCAGCGATACACGAAGGAGGATGGTTCCGACCTCTCGCAATATCTCGATGAGTCGTTCAACGTGATGGACCTCTCGCTCCGTCATAGCGATATTCCCAGCATCGTGAAACAGTTCCCATACGTCAACGGCGGTCTATTCTCCAAGCATATCCAAATACCCAAGATGGGAGCAAAGGCCCGCCGCATCATCATCGAGTGTGGCGAACTGGACTGGAAGGACATCAATCCCGACATCTTCGGCTCGATGATTCAAGCGGTGGTGAATCCAGAGGAACGCGCCAATCAGGGCATGCACTATACTAGCGTACCCAACATTATGAAGGTAATCAATCCGCTGTTTATGGATGAACTGCGTGGGGAGTTTAACAAGCTCAACGAGTTTTATGAGCAGAAGCTTCAGATGAAGAACATCGGCGCACTCTCTCAGAAACAGTTCTATGAGGATTTGAAGCCTGTCATCAAAAAATGTGATGCGCTACTGAAGCGCATGAGCCGAATGAAGTTCTTCGACCCAGCTTGCGGTAGCGGCAACTTCCTTATTATCACCTATAAGTGTCTGCGTTTCCTCGAAATGGACATTCTCGCCTTGCAACGCAAAT
Organism: uncultured Prevotellaceae bacterium; assembly: GCA_900315095.1. Classification (GTDB taxonomy): domain Bacteria; phylum Bacteroidota; class Bacteroidia; order Bacteroidales; family Bacteroidaceae; genus Prevotella. The sequence goes on from OMXS01000042.1 coordinate 3,386, forward strand.
GCACGCCAGAGGGTGAACTCCTATTTGTGGATAATAGTGTGATTTCGCTCTCTCAATTCTATGGCATCGAGTTGCTCGACTTCCCTCACGAAGTGGCTATGCTTTCGCTTTGGTTGGCAGAGCACCAGATGAACACCAAACTCAACGAGAATTTTGGTGTCAATACCAAAGCCCTGCCTTTGAAGAACATCACCCAGATTGTTTGTGGCAATGCCTGTCGTATCGACTGGAACGAGGTTTGTCCGCATACCCCAGAGGAAGAAGTCTTTATCTTTGGCAATCCGCCGTATTTGGGAGCAAGGTTACAAGAAGAGGAACAGAAAGCAGATATGGAATATGCTATGGGTGAACAAATTGCATACAACAATCTTGACTACATCTCTACATGGTTTATTTGTGGCACAAAATATATAGCAAATTCATCTGCAAAACTCGCTTTTGTTACGACAAATTCCATCTGCCAAGGAGAACAAGTTGCATTATTATGGCCATTCATATTAGAAAAGGGTGTGGAAATAGCATTCGCCTATCACTCGTTCAAATGGTCAAACAATGCGAAATATAATGCAGGTGTAACTTGCGTAATTATTGGATTGACAGCACGAAATCACTCTAAGAAAATTTTATATGATGAAGACAAGCAAAAAATAGTAACCAACATCAATCCCTATCTAACAGAAGGAAATGCGAATATTGTAGAGAAAAGAAACACATCATTATCAGGGTTTGCCAACATGTCTTTTGGTAGTATGCCTAATGACGGAGGTTACCTTCTCTTGGATGAGTATGATAAAGAGCAATTAGTATCAGAAGACTCAAGAGCAGATGCTTTGATACATCCATTATTGGGTGCCTTGGAGTTTATCAGAGGGGAAAAACGATATTGTTTGTGGATAACTGATGATTTGCTTCCGTTAGCACTTTCTATAAAATCTGTTGCATTAAGGATAGAAAAGTGCAGAGAGTTAAGAGCATCCAGCAAACGCACAAGTACGAATGTTCTAGCTAACACCCCACATCTATTTGGTGAAATAAGGTATAAGGATAGTAATTGTATTATTGTACCAGGTGTTTCTTCTGAACAAAGGAAATACATTCCGATAGGATATTTGGATGTGGGAACAGTTATTACCAATTCTGCTTTTGCGGTTTACGATGCTCCTGTCTGGCTTTTTGGCATACTTACAAGTCAAATGCACATGGCTTGGGTAAAGACAGTTGGCGGCAAACTTGAAACTCGTTATCGCTATTCCGCTCAGCTCTGTTACAACACCTTCCCCTTCCCCAAAATCTCTGACGAGAAGAAACAGGAGATAGAGGCCGCAGCAGAGGATGTGCTGATAACCCGAGAGTATTACCCAGAGAAGACTTTGGCTGAGCTCTACGACCCAGACAAGATGCCGCAGGATTTGCGTGAGGCCCATGCAAAACTGGACGACATCGTGGAGAGCTGCTACCCTGGCTATCCCTTTGCCTCCGATGAAGCCCGCCTGGAATGCCTATTTAAGTTATACGAAAAGATGACCTCAAAAAAATAATATCATGGAACAACATAGTAACAACATCGTAGATATCCACTACCTGCAAACAGGTCAAGCAACAGCAACCAACGAATTAGGAATGCGCGAGATGCAGGCTCTGGCTTACGAGAAGCGCGACAAACGTTTTTTGTTGATAAAAGCACCACCAGCATCTGGCAAGAGCCGTGCCCTGATGTTTATTGCCCTTGACAAGTTGGAGCATCAAGGCGTGAAGAAGGTGGTGGTGGCTGTACCGGAAAAGAGCATCGGCCGTTCGTTCAAGAATACCAATCTGACGAGTGGAGGCTTTTTTGCCGACTGGAAGGTGGCTCCTTACTTCAACCTGACAGACGTGAAGAACGAGCAGGACAAGAAAGGAAGATTCATAGAGTTCTTTCGGCAGAATAACGCTAAAGTGCTGGTTTGCGCCCATGCCACTTTGCGTAATGGCATGAAGGAACTGCCTGACGACAGCTTTAATGATGCGCTTCTGGCCATAGACGAATTCCACCACACAAGTGCCGATGCCAACTCGAACTTAGGCGATGTGGTACGCCGCGTGATGAATAACTCTACCGGACATATCGTAGCCATGACGGGCAGTTACTTCCGTGGAGACGGCATCCCCGTGCTCAGGGCAGAGGATGAAGCCAGATTCTATCCTATCACCTATAACTATTACCAGCAGCTGAATGGCTACAAGTATCTGAAGAATCTCGTATTGGGTTACCATTTTTATCATGGCTCATATCTGGACCATATAGGCGAAGTGCTTGATACGAGGAAAAAGACCATCATCCACATACCCAGCGTGAATGCCAGAGCCTCTACAGGAAAAGGCAAGTATCAGGAAACGGCTGAAATCATGAAGGTGATAGGCACCATAGACCATAAAGACTACAACACAGGCATCTATTATGTCAGGACGGATGACGGGCGGATGCTGAAAGTGGCCGACCTCGTGGAGGATGAGCAGAAAGAGCGCAACATGGTGCAGGATTATCTGCAGAAGATGAAAAGCCGTGACGATATGGACATCATTATCGCTCTTGGAACGGCAAAGGAAGGCTTCGACTGGCAATGGTGCGAGATGTGCCTGACTATAGGCGTGCGTGGCTCGCTGACAGAGGTGATACAGATTATAGGAAGATGTACGCGCGACTGCGAGGGTAAGGAAACGGCTCGTTTTATAAATATGATTGCTATGCCTGATGCCGAACAGGCTGAGGTGAAGGTGGCAGTAAACGACTTTCTGAAAGCTATTACCGCCTCGTTGCTGATGGAACAGGTAATGGCTCCAAGCTGGAAGTTTAAGACCTTGAAAGATGAGGACGAACCGAATGGTGACATTACGCACACCATCGTGGTGGAAGGCCTGAAACCGCTGTCGAGCGACAAGACAAAAACCATCGTGGAAAGCCAGCTCGACGACTTGAAAGCTGCCATTCTGCAAGATGATATGGTGGTGAAAGCACTCAGCGGCTCGACAACGGCTGAGACCATCACCCAGCACCTGATACCCAAGGTGATACGTGAACGCTATCCGGAACTTAGTGATGGTGAGGTGGAGGAGGTGCGCCAGCGTGTGTTGCTCGATACGATTGTCAAAGGAAACGACATCGTGGACGAGAAAGGCAATCCCATCTCAACCATCGCAGACGATGATGACAGACCCAGCGAGGGCAACAGACTGATTAAGATTGCCAACAGGTTTATCAATATAGACAAACTGAGCATCAACCTGATAGATACCATCAATCCATTCCAGCGTGCATACGAGGTTATTTCGAAATCTGTGGATGCCAAGACGCTGAAGATTATCCAAGACACCATTGCGGAACAGAAGTATGACATGACGCTGGAACAGGCCATCACTCTCTTCAAAGGACCTCTGAAAGAGTGGGTTGCCGAGCATGACGGAAAAGTGCCTTCTGTGGATGACCCTGACCCCAAGGTGAAGGAACTGGCTATTGCTTTTCAGAAGATTAAGAATCTGAAACAAAGGAAATTGAGTGGACTGGAATATGAGGGATAGCGTATGGAATGGCCAAAAGAGTTATTAGAGTTATTTGAAGACCCTCTGTTGGACGGCGTGCGTCCTAAGGTGGCGGCACCTACTGCCAACGACAGGATGCAGCAGAAACTGGCGGAAGTGAACAACTGGATAGCCAAGAATGGAAGGGAGCCGCAGAAAAACGGCGACCTGAAAGAAAAACTGATGTATGCAGCTATGACAAAACTGCGTGAAAAAGGTTTTGAGATATGGATATAGACAAGGAACTGGAAGCCCTCTTCGACGACCCGCTGCTGAGGATGAGCAAAGAGGAAAAGAGTCTTTTCGACATTCCTCAGGATATGCGAAGAGTCATTGCCAAGAAGAAGGCCGACTACGTGGCTCAGCACAAGTTGTGCGAGAACTTTGAGGACTATAAGCCTCTGTTCGTAAAAGTTCATCAGGAGCTGAAGGAAGGCAGACGCTCGCTGGTGAAAATCAACAAGACTGCTACTCTTTCCGCAGGAAGATACTATTTGGTAGGCGGACAGATGCTGTTGCTGGAACGGGTAGGCGAATTGAAGAAGAGTAGCAACTCGCTACCTGATGCCAGAACACGCTGCATCTACGAAAACGGTACTGAATCGGACATCCTCTTGCAGACGCTACGCAAGAATGTGGTCGGCGACGGTTATGCCATATCGGAACTGCAGGAAGAGATAGACGCTAAGTTCTTCAATAATGCAGATATAACAACAGAGGATAAAGTAACGGGATACATTTACGTGCTCTCTTCGCTTTCTGACAATCCCGCCGTCAAAAAAGAAAAAAATCTGTATAAGATAGGTTTCACGACAAACAACGTGGAACAACGTGTTGCCAATGCGGAGAATGAACCTACCTATCTGATGGCCCCTGTCAAGATTGTAGCTACATATAAAGTGGTGAACATGAACTCACAAAAGTTTGAAGACATGATACACCAACTTCTGATGCCTGTACAATTCCAAGTGCTGGTATATGATGATAATGGTTTGGCGCATCAGCCGCAAGAATGGTTTATCGTACCGCTACCAGTAGTAGATGTAATTATCAAGAAAATCATGGACGGAACAATCGTTGGCTATACATACAACTCACAGATGGAATGTTTGGAGCAACGAATCGTGAAGGCCAAGTCTACTTTCGACACCTCTGGTATGAAGGTGCTGACGCTCAATATCAAGAAGGTGTATTTCGACGAGATTATGAAAGGAGAAAAAAAGATAGAATATCGGGAACTAAAACAGACCACACTCAACAAATACACCTATTTAGACGAGTCTGACGGCAAACGCTATCTGCGCCGTTATGATGCCTTGCGTCTTTTTGTCGGCTATCATAAAGACAGGGAGAGTGCCTTGGTGCAGGTAACAGACATAACCTATAATGAAGGTATTGTAGAATATCATTTGGGTATGGTGCTGGAACACATCAGTTAATCAAAAAACATATATGATGTTATTATTAGCGATTAGGATTTCTTCATCGAACGATGTTATTGAATTGGCATTTCTTTTAATGTTTTTGTTGATTCCATCAGGGAGCATCGTGTTGGAAATATATAAAGATAAAAAAAATCTACTTTTCAATCGATGCAAAAATGGAGATTTAACAGTAACTGAGTACAAAAAAAAGATAAAATGGCTAAGAATATACAGCATTATAGGAATAGTGGTTCTCGCGATCGTCATTGGTCTGCTTTTATATCTAATAGGTATTCTATTGTTGTTCTTAGCATTCCTTACGGGTGTGGTATTTAAACGGTCTAGGTGATAGGCGAATGACTGTAGATTATCAGCATCTTTTCTTCTATTATCTTGCTGTTATTCCATACACAAAAATAACTAAAGAAATACTTTAAAATTATGTCGTAAATATTTGGTGGTATGCGGATAATTTTGTATCTTTGTAGGTGTTAAGGGGAAGGCGCTCAGTCGCTCCCGGGAGCCGGAAGAAGTCAGGCGCGCGAAAACAACTAAATTTCTAATTTACTAAACAACCAAAAAAACAAACCACAAAACAACCAAACCCTAATTTACCAAACCCCCAAACGACCAATTTACTAAACCACTAAACGACTAAACCACTAAACGACCAAAAACTATGGCAGTACTTTACAAACTACAACAGGACAATCGCGACACCTCGCAGCACAAGGGCGAGTGGTACGCACGAGCAAAGATGCTCGACATCATAGAGCTGGACGAACTGGCCCAGCTGATTCAGGACAACACCACAGCAAAGAAGGCGGACGCGCTGGCCGTGCTCACCGAAATGGTGGAGCAGATGAAGTCGCTACTGAAGCGCTCGTACGCCGTGCGCATCCCAGGACTGGGCATCTTCAAGGTGGGACTGAAGACGTCGCCGGCAGCAACGGCACAGGAGTTCACGGCAGCCAAGAACGTCAAGGGAATGCGACTCAACTTCCTCAACGAGTGGACCGTGGACAAGAACGGCAAGCGCACCATCACCATGCTGCAGGACGTTACCGTCAAGGAGTTGCCGAAGAAT
>OMXS01000044.1 GCA_900315095.1 uncultured Prevotellaceae bacterium
GGCAAAGTTCCTTGTAAGCGGTCTCGACGGCGCTTCTGCAGCCGTTCTCGGCGCTTCTGCCATCGGTTGGGAACTATAGTTTAAATGCATAGTTTTTCTTAGACGATTTTCATATTATTGTCGGAGGGCTGCTTGGAAGTGATTTCTAGGCAGTCTTTTTTATTATATGGCAATAAGAGATATACTTCTCGCACTCCCATTTGTATACCTTTTGCACTCTCACCAAGCACATCTGAGGTTGCCAGAAGGCACTTCTGAGGGTGCGAAAAGCCATCTCTTGCAATCCGAATGACGCCCGACGACAACTCGCCTTGCTCTTTTATGCCTTTGGGAACACAATTTATTGGGGAAGTATACACAATTAGCCCTCATTGCTAACGACTCCCCTCCCCTTCAGGGGCGGGGAACCATCGGGCGCTGGCCGAAGGGAAAAGCAATTGCTGGTAGGTCATTTTACGGAATACCATCCATAGTGGGGTCAAACAGAATATAATTACACAACTTTTTGCCTCAAATGTTTTGCATGTTCCACATTATTTATTATTTTTTCTTCTTTATTCGGAAAATTGACTTTGGGCGTGGCTATGATGTTCTGCCTGCCCACGATGGGTTTTGCCCAGTCGCGCTATCTTGACAATATAAAGGCTGCAGAGCGCGGAGACGCTGACGCTCAATGTGTTATAGGCGATTGCTATAAGGCTGGCGACGGGGTGGAGCAGAGCAACGCGTATGCCGTGAAGTGGTACCGCAAGGCGGCAGAGCAGGGCAATGCCGAGGCTTGCTACCAACTCGGAATGAGTTATTACAAAGCCGAGGGAGTGTTCCAGGACTTTGTTGAGGCTCGCCATTGGTTGCAGAAGTCGGATTTCTCCAAGCATAACGATGCCGCGTTGATGCTCGCCTCGTTCTTCAGGACAGGCACGGGAGGACCTGCAGACAGCGCTATGGCCGCGAAATACCAGCAGATAGCGGCTGAGAACGGCGATGCCGCATCGCTCTATAGCCTGGCGGTGCAATACTATAACGGCACGGGCAAGGAGCAGAATGACGCAAAGGCGTTTGAACTGTTCTTGAAAGCAGCCGAGATGAATCATGCCGAATCGCAGTTCATGACGGGCTGTTGCTACTATTACGGCACAGGCGTAGCAAAGGACAAGGAGAAGGGCGAGTACTGGATTGGCCGCGCCCGTGAAAATGGAGTGGTAAGAGACTATAAATGATTCAAGTTTCGTATGTTGAGGAGATATAGGAAGATATAAGTAGATATAAGTAGATAGAGGACATCACTTTGCCTGCAATTATCACGCAACAATAGTCTTCTAATTCGCTCTCTATCTGCTTTTAGCTCCCTCTGTCTACGGAGCAAGCGGGACTTGCGGAAGTTGAAAAAATAATATGAATAGATTGTTTCTTGTAGTTGCGCTCTTTGCGTGCATTTCATGCGCCAACGGAGACGCCAAGAAGGTTGATGATGTTGCGGAAGGGAACCCTCGTGACGTGTTGCTTTCTATGATAGACACCACGAAGACCTATCCCGTGAACTTCGTTTACTCCAATCTCGGCAATTATCCCGACAACGTGATAGTTACCGACATCACGTCGGGCGACGTTAAAGGAAGTGTGCTGGCACGGCTCGCCGATGGCGATTTCCGTACTTTCGGCGATTCTTTAATCATCATGCGTAATGTACCTGAGTATGAGGATGTTCTGATTCTGTGCAAAGGCAAGACCGATGTGCTGTTCAGCGCTAAGACAGACGACTTCGAGAGTCTTGCCCTCAACGCCCAAGGAAGGCTGCCGCTATATGCCGACGGAGCGTTGAGCGCCGATGTCAATTCGTACAAGTGGAAGCAAGGCTCGGCGCAGATTTACTTCTCTTATAAGAATCATGACATCTATCAACTTCATGCTGCCGTGTCGCCCTCGGGCAGTTTCGTGTGTCTCGACACGACCGTGACGGTTATGGGAAGAGCCATCTCGTTCCGCGACCTGAAGAATCAGCAGAAGGTGAACGCCTACATGGCGCAGATAGAGACAGACATCTCTAAAATCAAGCGATAACCCAACCCCCAGAGCAACCTTTTTGTGCCTTTTGCATGAAAAGGTTGTTTGTTGTGGGGATTTTTCTCTTTTTATTCTCTTTTGTTTGCAAATAAATTAGTACCTTTGCACCCAAATTGAGAAATCAGAAATAAATATATTCTTAAAATTTATGTATTTTACTTTGTTGATTACCGTCTTTCTGACGGCTATCGTATTGGTAGCAGGAGCCTATGTAATAGCAAAACTCATCGGCCCTCGTTCCTACAACAAGGTGAAAGGTGAGCCCTTTGAGTGTGGTGTCCCCACGCACGGCTCTTCCTGGCTGCCTATGTCAGTAGGTTACTACCTTTTTGCAATCCTGTTCCTCATGTTCGATGTGGAAACTCTTTTCCTCTATCCTTGGGCAGTGGTTGTTAAGCAGTATGGACCGATGGCTCTTGTGAGCATCGGGTTCTTTCTTTTAGTACTTGTGTTTGGCTTGGCTTATGCTTGGCGGAAAGGAGCGTTGGAATGGAAGTAAGAAAACCGAAAATCAAGAGCATTCCTTACGCAGAGTTTAAGGACAACGAAGGCCTGGAGAAAATTGTGGAGGAGCTCCATGAGGGCGGCGTGAATGTCTTTACAGGCAATCTCGACCAGCTCGTAAACTGGGGCCGTTCCAACTCTCTGTGGTCGCTCACCTTTGCCACCAGTTGTTGTGGTATCGAGTTCATGGCCGTGGGTTGCGCCCGCTACGACTTCGCCCGTTTCGGTTTCGAGGTTACCCGTAACTCTCCCCGACAGGCCGACCTTATCATGTGTGCAGGCACTATCACCCACAAGATGGCTCCCGCTCTGAAGCGTCTCTACGATGAGATGGCAGAGCCGAAGTATGTTATTGCCGTTGGCGGTTGCGCCATCAGCGGCGGTCCTTTCAAGTCGAGCTATCACGTAGTGAAGGGCATCGAGGAGATTATCCCTGTCGATGTGTTCATTCCTGGCTGTCCTCCGCGTCCAGAGGCTATCATGTACGGCATGATGCAGCTTCAGCGCAAGGTGAAGATTGAGAAGTTCTTCGGCGGTGCAAACCACAAGCAGACCAAGGAAGAGCGCGAGCTCGGAATAAGCAACGAGGAACTGACATACGGCAAGAAACCAATGGTTATTACCGAGGTTCCTGAAGAGTTCAAGGAAGAAATGAAGGCTGCAGCCGTTAAGGAAGCCGCCAGCACCCAACAACCATCACCCATCACCAAAGAAGAGGAGGCAGCGAAATGAAATTAGAGAACATTATATTCGATTTCGACAAGTTCGCCTCTGAGATGGCCGACTTGAAGGAGAAGAAGCACTTTGATTACCTCGTGACCATCGTCGGTGAGGACTTTGGCGAGGAAGGATTAGGATGCATCTACATCCTTGAGAACACCGACACCAACGAGCGCATCAGCGTGAAGATGATTGCCAAGCAGGTGGGCGACGACTATGTTATTCCTACTACATATTATATATGGAAGGCGTCGAACCTTCTTGAGCGCGAGGTGTACGATTTCCTCGGCATCAAGTTCCTCGGACATCCCGACATGCGCCGTCTCTACCTGAGAAGCGACTTCCAGGGCTATCCTCTGCGCAAGGACTTCAAGGCAAAAGAGGGCTATTCGCTCGAGGATGACGTGGAGCCCGACTATGGTTTGGAATACTCGCTTACCGACGAGGGAAAGCTTGTTTCCAAGCAGAACAGGCTCTTCACCGATGACGACTATGTGGTGAACATCGGTCCTCAGCACCCTTCAACCCACGGCGTGCTCCGTCTGCAGACGGTTATCGACGGCGAGGTGATAAAGAAGATTTACCCACATCTGGGCTATATCCACCGCGGTATAGAGAAGATGTGCGAGGAATATACCTATCCCCAGACGCTCGCTCTTACCGACCGTCTCAACTATCTCTCGGCTATGATGCACCGCCACGCGCTGGTGGGAGTGATAGAGGAGGCTATGGGCATCGAACTTAGCGACCGCATCAAGTACATCCGCACCATCATGGACGAGCTACAGCGTATCGACGGTCACCTGCTTTATCTCGGATGCTGCGCCCAGGACCTTGGAGCGCTCACAGCATTCCTCTATTGCATGCGCGACCGCGAGCATGTGCTCAACGTCATGGAGGAGACAACAGGCGGACGACTCATCCAGAACTACTACCGCATCGGCGGCCTTCAGGACGATATCGACCCGAACTTCGTGGAGAACACCAAGAAACTCTGCGCTTACCTGAAGCCCATGCTGCAGGAATATATGGACGTGTTCGGCGACAACGTCATCACCCACAAGCGCTTCGAGAACATCGGCAAGATGGACAAGGAGAACATCATCAGCTATGGTGTCTCTGGTGCATCGGGACGTGCAAGCAACTGGAAGAACGATGTCCGCAAGAACCACCCGTACGACATGTACGACAAGGTGGAGTGGGAGCAGGTTACAGCCGACTCTTGCGACTCTATGGGCCGTTACATGATACGTATCAACGAGATAAAGCAGAGCATACGCATCATCGAGCAGCTCATCGACAAAATCCCCGAGGGAGAGTTCTACATCAAGCAGAAGCCTATCATCAAGGTTCCCGAGGGACAATGGTACTTCTCTGTTGAGGGTACGAGCGGCGAGATAGGAGTATATCTCGATTCTCGTGGCGACAAGAGTCCTTACCGTCTGAAACTCCGTCCTATGGGACTCACCCTCATCGGTGCTATGGACGAGATGCTTCGTGGCGAGAAGATTGCCGACCTCATCACTACCGGTGCGGCACTCGACTTCGTTATTCCTGACATTGACCGCTAATTGAATATTGAATAAAGAAAACAGATAATTATATGTTCGATTTTAGTATAGTAACACGATGGTTCGATGACCTGCTCCGCCAGACATGCGGCATGGGCGACTTCTGGGCCATTCTGATAGAGTGTGTAGTGGTGGGCGCATTGATTCTTGCCGCCTATTCACTCATCGCTATGGTGTTGATATTCATGGAGCGTAAGGTATGTGCCTATTTCCAGTGCCGTCTCGGCCCTATGCGAGTAGGTTTCTGGGGACTGCTGCAGGTGATTGCCGACGTGCTGAAGATGCTCATCAAGGAGATTTTCTTCGTTGACAAGGCCGACAAGTTCCTTTATGCTGTCGCTCCGTTGTTTGTGATAATAGCATCTGTGGGCACTTTCTCGTTCCTTCCCTGGAACAAGGGTGCCGTGATACTCGACTTCAACGTAGGACTGTTCCTTCTCACCGCCGTTTCTTCTATCGGCGTTCTCGGAATATTCCTTGCTGGTTGGGGCTCTAATAACAAGTACTCTGTGGTAAGTGCCATGCGTGGCGCCGTCCAGATGATTTCCTACGAGATGTCTCTCTGCCTTTGTCTCATCGCCGCCGTTATCCTTACCGGCACGATGCAGATAAGCGGTATTGTGGAGGCACAGACAGGTCCTTGGAATTGGCTTGTCTTCAAGGGACACATCCCCGCTATCATCGCCTTCCTCGTGTTCCTCGTGGCAGGTAATGCCGAGGCCAACCGTGGCCCGTTCGACCTTGCTGAGGCTGAGAGTGAGCTGACTGCAGGTTATCATACCGAATACTCAGGTATGGGCTTTGGTTTCTACTATCTGGCAGAGTATCTTAATCTCTTTGTGATATCAGGAATCGCCACCACCGTGTTCCTCGGTGGCTGGGCACCGATAAACATCGGTATCGAGGGATTCGACAACCTGATGAATTACATCCCGGGCTTCGTGTGGTTCTTTGGAAAGACATTCCTTGTGGTATGGCTGCTTATGTGGGTTCGCTGGACATTCCCCCGTCTCCGCATCGACCAGATACTTAAGCTGGAGTGGAAGTATCTCATGCCTCTCGCTCTGCTCAATATCGTACTGATGACTGTCGTAGTAGCAATGGGATTACATTTCTAAAACGGTTGTCGTATAAGAAACTATTAGAGAATACATAAGAATAATGGAAAATAACAAATCATATTTCGGAGAGGTCGGTAGTGCGATGAAGACCCTCTGCGTGGGACTTAAGACCACGCTGAAGGAATATTTCACGCCGAAATCCACCGAGCAATATCCCGAGAACCGCAAGACCACGCTCCATGTGGCCCAGCGCCATCGTGGCCGTTTGGTTTTCAAGCGTAACGAGGACGGCACCTACAAGTGCACCGCCTGCACGCTCTGCGAGAAGTCGTGTCCTAACGGCACCATAAAGATTGTCTCTGAGATGGTGACCAACGAGGAGACAGGCAAGAAAAAGCGTGAGTTGCGCGACTATCAGTACGATCTTGGCGACTGCATGTTCTGCCAGTTGTGCACCAACGCATGTAATTTTGACGCCATTGAGTTCACAAACGATTTCGAGAATGCTGTGTTCGACCGCGACTCCCTCGTGCTCCATCTCGACAAGGAGGTGTACCAGGGCGGCTCGCTGTCTAACCTCATCGATGGCGGTGCGCCAATGGAAATAGGTAAGTTTAATACGAAAAAGAAGTAATTAGATATGGCTAATATAATCGTATTTGCAATACTCGCTGTGGTGATTCTCGGCTCAGCCGTGCTTTGTGTCACCACGAAGCGAATAATGAGAGCCGCAACGTTCCTGTTGTTCGTGCTCTTCGGTGTTGCAGGTCTTTATTTCCTGCTCGATTACACCTATCTTGGCGCTGCCCAGATTTCTGTATATGCTGGCGGCATAACGATGATTTACATCTTCGCCATCCAACTTGTAAGCAAGCGCACCCTTCAAGGTCTCGTAGAGCGCATGAAGGGAAGCCGTGTGGCTTTCGGCGCCCTTGTCACTCTCGTGGGACTTGCCACCGTGGTGGTAGTGTTCCTTAAGAATCAGTTCATTAACAATTTCGAAAAACTTCCTGATGCAGAGGTAAGCATCGAGACCATCGGCTCTCAGCTCGTGGGTGCCGAGAAGTTCGGCTATGTGCTGCCTTTCGAGTTCATCTCGCTGTTCCTTCTGGCATGCATCATCGGAGGTATCGTAATTTCAAGAAAGGATTAAGCTATGATGGTACCAGTAGAATGTTACTTCGTGCTTTCAGCACTATTGTTCTTCATCGGGGTGTTCGGCTTCATTTCGCGCCGCAACCTCATTGCGATGCTCATTTCCGTGGAACTGATACTTAACTCTGTTGATATCAATTTCGCTGCCTTCAACCGCATACTCTATCCGGGCATGCTCGACGGTTTCTTCTTCACACTCTTCTCCATTGGTATGAGTGCGGCGGAGACGGCAGTAGCGATTGCAATAATAATCAATGTCTACCGCAAATTCAATAGCGACTCGGTTGACAGCATCAAAGAACTTAGAAATTAAATCTTAGAATTCAGAATTTCATTATGGATTACAGTTATTCTTGTTTGATACTGCTTCTGCCGTTGCTTTCGTTCATAATACTTGGACTTGCGGGCATGAAGATGTCACATAAGTTGGCAGGACTCATCGGCACCACCTCGCTGGGCGTCGTGACGGCTCTGTCATACTATACCGCTTTTCAATATTTCACAGCCGACCGTGTGGACGGAGTCTTCCAGACCATCGTCCCCTATAACTTCACATGGCTGCCTTTAGGCAATCTTCACTTCGACCTGGGCATCTTGCTCGACCCCATCTCGGTGATGATGCTCATAGTGATTTCCACGGTCAGCTTCATGGTTCACATCTACTCGTTCGGCTACATGAAGGGCGAGAAGGGATTCCAGCGCTACTACGCCTTCCTTTCTCTCTTCACCATGTCAATGCTCGGACTCGTGCTTGCCACGAACATCTTCCAGATGTACCTCTTCTGGGAGCTTGTGGGTGTGAGCTCTTATCTCCTCATCGGTTTCTATTACCCGACTCATGCTGCTGTTGCCGCATCTAAGAAGGCGTTCATCGTAACACGTTTTGCCGACCTCTTCTTCCTCATCGGTATCCTGCTCTTCGGCTATTACACCCAGTCGTTCAGCTTCTCGTTTGCCGGTGACATCGTGATGGGGCAGGGCACCGAGCCTTTCATCCCTTGTGATGTGGCTAAGGCAATCGCAGCAGGCGGTTTCATCATCCCTACGCAGGCGGTTTCATCATCCCTACCGCGCTTGTGCTGATGTTTATCGGTGGTGCCGGTAAGTCGGCTATGTTCCCGTTGCACATCTGGCTGCCCGATGCCATGGAGGGTCCTACTCCTGTCAGCGCGCTCATCCACGCCGCTACTATGGTGGTTGCCGGTGTGTTCCAGATTGCGCGCATGTTCCCATTGTGGATTGAGTATGCTCCCCAGGCCATGAGCATCGTTGTTTGGGTGGGTGTCTTCACCGCTTTCTATGCTGCTGCTGTGGCATGTGCCCAGACAGACATCAAGCGTGTGCTGGCATTCTCTACCATCTCGCAGATAGCGTTCATGATGGTTGCCCTCGGCGTTTGCACCGAGCAGATAACAGGTCACGAGCATCCGGGAAGCGTTGGCTACCTCGCAGGTATGTTCCATCTCTTCACCCACGCCATGTTCAAGGCTTGCCTGTTCCTCGGCGCCGGTTGTAT
>OMXS01000025.1 GCA_900315095.1 uncultured Prevotellaceae bacterium
TTCCAGTGTGGGGGACCTTCCTCTCAGAACCCCTACCGATCGTGGCCACGGTGGGCCGTTACCCCGCCGTCAAGCTAATCGGACGCATCCCCATCCCCTAGCGTGAAACCTTTAGTGTTCGTCAGATGTCCTCAAAACACAACATAGGGTGTTAATCCGCATTTCTACGGGCTATGCCCTGCTAGGGGGAAGGTTGGATACGCGTTACTCACCCGTGCGCCGGTCGCCATCAGCGGAAGCAAGCTTCCGCCATGCTGCCCCTCGACTTGCATGTGTTAAGCCTGTAGCTAGCGTTCATCCTGAGCCAGGATCAAACTCTCCATTGTAAAATTCTTATGTCCTCGACAGAAAATCCGCGAGCCCCCAAAGGAGCCTTGCGAAAAATCCGTCAATCTGTCTGTTCTCAGAACGCCTATCCGGTACAATCAACATTATCAGGCTGTAAAGGCACCTGTACAATAATATCCCGGCGCTGCCGGGTCGACGGTTTCCTATACACCAGGGACATCAGGCATAAAGCCCGACACCCCGCTTCTTGTACTACTTCTCTGTCTTATGAAATCTGTCAAAGAACTCTTTCCTTATCCGCTAAACCGTACCGCGGAATCACCCGTTTCCGGAAAAGCGAGTGCAAAGGTACGCTTTTTATCCGAACCGGCAAAACTTTTCACGATATTTTTTCAAAAAATCTCAAATTTTCCGAAATGGCGACAAAACCGAGAGGAAGTAAACACTCCTATACATTATTATAATATATAGGGATGATGGGTATCGGGTGATGGGTGGTGAATGTTAAGTGATAGAGGATTCCTATCTTGCTCTGCGGACTTCCTGGACTAAGAACATGTTTTTTTCATTTCACGAATGGCCGATTTCACGAAATGGTGAGGTGTACAGATTTAGACTCGAACATTAATCAGCAAAGAACATAGCAGGCTTAGGCATAAAATAATAAAAACACCGATAGTATGTTTATTACCATCGGTGTTTTTATTTTCAGTTATTGTTGATTTCTATGGTTAACATGTAGCTATTTAACAACATATTTCCTTCCATTAATTATGTATATTCCTTGTGGTAGTTCATTGGGAGAAACAACATCTTTCTTATACAACACTCCATCAATACTATACACATCATTACATGTATCATCAACTAATATTTCATCAATACCAGACACTTGTTCTATCATAATATTAAATGTTACGTCAGAAAAATCATACTGTATTCCGTCTTTAGCCGTAAATACCTGTTCAGTAATTGTCGCAGTCAAGGCACCAGGAGCAACATCTTCTTCTGCTTTAATAGTAACATTAACCAATGGACCGTCTGAGTCATAAAATTCAGAATTACTCATTGAGAATGCAAGAAAACGATAATGTCCCTCGGATAACTCCTCAATGCTCATTGTATGGTCATCTATACGGTCCTCAACTAACGAAGCATTTAACTTGCCCTTTTTGTTTAAAGCAATCTTTACTCCTTCAGGAAGTATTAAGTCAAACTGGAATGCAGCGTAATTGCGGTCCGGATTCGCAAGCTCAATAGATATTTGCTTTTCCTCACCTGCCTTCAACTGCGCGTCTGCTACATGTAGGTTGTCACCCAGCATTCTGCCTGCAATGGCAAGCAGAATGCTAATAATCATTATTTTTCTCATTTTACTATGTATTTTTTATTATTATGTATATACATACCCTTTTGAGTAGGCTTATGGCTCACACGTCTTCCTTCAATAGAATACCATGTATCGGTTCTATTGTCGTCAGAAGTAATCTCTATTCCTGTAGTTTGACTATCTGCAGGAACCAGAACTACATTGCCAATATTAGCCGATGTAGAATCTCCTGTAATAGAAATGCTCAACAGATTGTTTCCGTATGACTCTAATGGTGAATTGCTCATTGAATAGATAATTACACGACAAGCCTTGTCATTAACCATCTGCCATACCATGACATGATCACTCGTTATATTAAGAGCAATGTCTTCAATCTTTTGTCCTTCATTGAGAAGAATATCAAACTGAGCAGCGGTGTAACTTGAGGTGTTATCAAGTCTTACATCAGTTCCGTTAATAGTTATGTCGCTATTAATATGGCCGATAGCACGTGGAACATTCGACGTGTTGTTCGTTGACATAATCATATTTACGATGCGAACAATATCCGTAACGTTTACGGTATTATCCTCACTCACGTCTGCTGCAATCATATTAAACCTTTCGGAAGGTTTGCCAAGAATGTAGTTTACTATCTCAACGATATCTGACACATTCACTTTCGTGTCACCGTTGACATCGCCCTTGATGACATTATTAATAGTGATATTAAACGTTGTGTCTGCCATCTCACATTGGGTGCCATCTAATTCTGTGAACACAATATCTTTTAGCGATGCAGTATAGTCACCTTCCTCAATGTTTTCAGAAGCCTGCAATTTGAACGTCAATATAGCACCATCATTTCCTTCTATAAGTCCATTTGACATCGAGAATGAAAGCACTCTATAAGTGTTGTTGCCCAGTGATTCCATGCTCAACTGCTGTGAATCATCCTCATAGCGATCACCCTTGGCAAAGTCCAGTTTGCCTCTTGGATTCAAGGCTATTGAGAATCCTTCAGGTAGAACAATGTCAAACTGATAGCCTGTATAGTCTGTCGTAATATTATTCAGATTTATTGCTATTGTTGCGGTAGTGCCGGCAACAAGGGTAATATCATCAACGCTGAGCACATCGCTTGTAGTCACAACTGGATCGTCCAAAGGATCATCTGAACCACCCTCTTTCATGTCAAGATATGGATAACTACTACCTTCTTCTATCTTCCAAATATCAGTAAAGTCCCATGTCAGTGTTTCGTATGTCGCCTGAGCCATGAGTTCCGTACCCGTCTTGGCTGTGCCGTTCATTATGTCGTCATACACTGTCTGTGGAACGTCGTTCACCGAAACCTGCATGGTCTTCAGGGCATAGTTCTGGTCGGTCTCGGGAGCAGGTGCACCATTCTTTATACCGCCAACGATTCTTTGTCCATATCCGCCCCCTTGCTGGCTCTGTTGCGACTCATATACAACCTCCAGTTTCTTGCTCATGGCAGCACAGAATCTAACTATAGCGTTGCTTCCATCATTGTAGCCTATCACACCTGCGCCATAGTTGCGGCTGAAGATATTTCCTGAAGCATAGCATTTCTCTACTAAGCTGTAGTTATATCCTGCAATTCCAGCCGCACAATAATCTGAACTGACGAAAGAAGAAGTATAACTATTTGTTATAGAACTGTTAGTTTTAACAACACCGACTATACCTCCTACATTTATGCCACTGCCCGTTCCACTTACCGTTCCTTTAGTAAGACACTGGTCTATCGTGCCGTTCAATTCACCTGCGATACCGCCAATATAGGCGTTGCTCGTCGATGAGGACACGCTGATGTTAGCCTGACATTTTTTTATACTTCCGTCTGACAGCAATCCTATAAGTCCTCCAGTCTGTGTGGTTCCGACAACAGTTCCCTCGACTTTGCAGTTCTCAACCTGACCATTAATCATCTTACCAATGAGGATACCAGTGCAATTTACGCCCTTGACTTGTTTGTTGTTTGCTGTCACAACCGTCAGATTCTTTATATATCCATTGGCAAAGCATGAGAATAGACCTGTATTTTCGCGAGAAGAGTTGCTCCACAACCCTGTAATCTTATGACCATCACCGTCAAAGTAGATGGTCTCGCTGCCGTCACGGCCGATTGACTGCCAGCCTTCTGTGGGGCTGAACTGGTTGATATAGTCTGTCAGGTCTATATCGTTCATCAGTTTATAATAGCCCTTGCGATAAACCTGTGTCAGGTCTGCAGCCGTACTTATCTGATATGGGTCAACCTCTGTTCCCTTGCCTAAGAAAGAAACGACCTCCGTTGTATAATAGGACTGCTCCTTGCCTTCTGCCTTGGCAGAAACACGAACCTCGTGACCAGCCTGTAAAGGACTCACGGTAAAAGAGAATTCATTACCCGTGATTGCCTTCTGTTGTTTCACGCCGTCAATCTCCAACGTGACAGTTCCGCCATCAACACACTTTCCGCTCACAACTGTTGCTCCAGATATTACTTGCGACAGAATTACTGGCGGTGCCGTCTGAGACTTCATATAAGGATAACTTTCCGTTTCCTGAATGTCCCATGTGTTGGTAAAGTCCCACCCCATAGCGACGTATGTCGCCTTCAGTTTCAGTGTCGTTGCACTTACACCAGTACCATTCTGTTCATTATCCGCTACATCTTGAGAAACTCCAGCACTTACAACAATTGCCCTATTCAATGCTTTATTCTCGTTGTTGGTGCCAATCTCGCCAATTGCGACGTGACTATCCTTTTCGCCATATATTCTGCCAACATTCCCAATAGTCGCTTTTACGGAAGAACAAATCGATACGTTTGAGTTTAAAGACATATACATATAAGAACTTCTATAGTAATGACCTTCTAGCTTACCTATTAATCCTCCAACAGTTTTTTTCCCATTTACATTAGTATTAGAATAACACTTCTCAATATAATGGTATTCTGAATAAGGCGTAGCATATCCTACTAATCCACCGACTTGTTCATTACCTGTGACTGAACCGCTCAGATAACTATTTGTGAGATTAGAATTATATAAATATCCAATCAAACCACCTACATAATTTCCACTTGCCATAATATGTGCAACAGCATAACAACCATTAATGGGTCCACCAATAGTATATCCACAAATACCACCGACGTTACTATTTGCAGCAACATTGCCACAGAAGATGGTATTTGAAATACGACTTCCTTTTCCACAAATACCACCAATATAATCTCCTCCATTTACAATACCCTGAACATAGCAAGCCGTAATTGGATTATTATAACTACTAGACGTGTCGAATTCACCATAGATACCTCCCACATAATTTACACCTGTAATATTATTGCAGAAAACTCTGCATTCAGATATAGTAACTCCTTCAACAAAGCCTACAATACCACCAATGCGATTACCACTGCCAGTTACTTCGTTTGATGACGACACTATACATCCTTTAATTGTTGTAGTATTTGAACATCCAGAAATAATTCCCACATGGGATTTTCCTTTTATAGAGCTACTATTCAGATTCAAGTTTTTAATGGTAGCCCCTACCGTATTTGCAAACAACCCCACATAATCAGTAGTAGGTCTGTTGATCCAAAAACCCGAAATCGTTTTTCCATTACCATCTAAAATTCCTTTAAAAGGTGTAGAGGACGTACCAATAGGCATCCACCCTTGTGTAGACCATTCATCTTCGATAAACGCCGACACGTCGATGTTGGTCATCAACTTAAAGTACACCCCACTTTTATTCAGATAATTACGCATCTGACTCAACTGAATCGGATTCAAAATCAGATAAGGGTCACTTTCGGTTCCAGACCCCGATCCACTAAACTGAGCAAACGTCAGTAGCGAGCATAGGAACAATGCTGCGAAAGATAGTAGTCGTTTCATTTTTTTACTGATTTATATGAATGATACCTTCTTACGATATTTCTAAATCCATCCCAATTTTCTGTATAATCTTTTTCTGTAACACCAAGACTGTCTCGTAGATCTTGCTTATCAGACTTTCCTAGTATATATGCATAATATACAAATAGGTTATTGACATCTTCCTCGTCTAAACGCCCATTTCTGATTTGTAATTCCATTTCTTCGAAAAAACGCATGAACATTTCAACTTCATAATTTGAAGGAACAGATCTAATAGGATTATTTATGTCCCCACCCTCATCTATAGAATTAAGATACTTAGCAACCTTAATAATGTTCGGGTCTTCTGAATATCGCTTATTGTATTCGGATAAAACCTGAGCTTGTTTTGCATCTTTCAATGAGAGATATTCTAGTAATGTGATTATAAAAGCAAATAGAGCGATTAATGCCGTAGAAAATTCGGAATAGTTACCTAAATCTAATTTTGGACAAAACATTTTTAAACAACAATAGCATGCCATAATAGTTATGACAACAAAAAACACTATTATAGCATAGTACATTATATTGCAAGTTATTTTTTTTAAACAGCTATTCTCCCTCATTAGTAGTTATAAGCCTACAAACACCCCATAACTCGGCAATTAATAATTGTTAGTAGCAAGGCTTATGATACAAAAAAGGCGTAGGTGTCTGTTTCTTTGCCCATCCTGGACTCGTAGGCTCTCGCATTGCCCTCATCACACAGGACAGACAACGCAGTTAGCCCACGCCAGTACGGACTATATAATAAAGTATATAGAAACGCACCACGCAGACGCTTCGTTGTCATCTGTCTGCTGTGATGATTGGAATTTGCGAGATTCACGAGTCACAACGACAGACGCTCTTGCTCTTGCAAGCGAACTTGCAGTTCGAGCGCGAAAACGTCTTTCTTATATAATAAGACCGCCCGCATCACCCCTAAGGGCTAACAAGCGATGCTGCAAATATACAAAGAAGAAAAGAAAAATGCAAATTTTAATGGGAAAAACTGACACATTAAAACTAAATGAAGTGTGTTGGCGCACACAAATGATAAAGAAGGAAAACTAAATTGTGTTTATCACTTAATTCATTGACGCTTGACACCATGCCTCAGGCATATCCTTCCCATATCCTTAGCAAGTCCTAAGCATACTGTTGAGTATGCCTAGAGCGAGAGAAGAACGAGAGAAGAACGAGAGTACACCTTAGGTAGAGCGAAGGAATAACTACAAAGAAGTGAGGTAAAGCCACCATTCTACTTCTTCGTTTTTACGCTGATGGAGGTTATATCGGCATCAGGATTGTTGAAAAAAGATGTTAGCAGTTATTTCCTTTTGTGTTTTTTCAATGCCTCATTGATAATCCATTGCAACTGACCGTTGGTTGAGCGGAATTCATCTGCAGCCCAACGTTCTATTGCATCCATTGTATCGCTATCGATGCGAAGCACGAAACTCTTTGTTTTCTTACCTTCTTTTGGCATTGAAATATAGTTATTGCAGCAACGACGGAATACAGAGGGACTCCCCATCTGCATACCGTCATTGCTTTTTAGTTGTTTATTGATAGAGGCTGCCCGTGTTTACTACCGGCTGGGCATTGTCTTCTCCACAGAGAACCACGAGCAGGTTACTCACCATAGCAGCCTTGCGCTCCTCGTCGAGTTCAACAACACCCTCGTCCTTCAGCTTGTCGAGAGCCATTTTAACCATAGACACCGCTCCCTCTACGATTTTCTCGCGTGCTGCGATTATAGCAGACGCCTGCTGACGGCGCAACATCACGGCCGCAATCTCAGGTGCATAGGCGAGGTAGTTGATGCGTGCCTCTACCACTTCGATGCCCGCCATAGCGAGACGTTCATCAATCTTAAGTTCCAGTTCCTTGTTTATCTCGTCGGAACCATCACGCAGGGTGATGCCTGTCTCATCCTCCTCGTTGTCGTAAGCGTATTGTCCTGCCACCTGACGAAGTGCTGCATCGGCCTGAATACGGACAAAATTCTGAAGCGCATTCATTATCACAGCCGCAGAGGCTCCTCCTAACTCGGCGGATCCTGCGCGTGCTGCCGCCATCGTCTGAGTGTCCACTTCGAACATCGCCTTATAGGTGTCCTTCAGTTTCCACACCAGAACGAGACCTATCATGACGGGATTTCCCGACTTGTCATTCACCTTTATAGGGTCAGCATCAAGGTTACGCGCACGCAAAGAAAGTTTCTTCGTGTTGTAGAAAGGGTTAATCCAGTAGAAACCAGCCTTAGAGAATGTACCACGATACTTGCCAAAGAACATTATAACACGCGCTTCGCCCGGTTCCAACTGAATGAAACCGCACGCTCCGATAACTGCGAGTATAAACAACGGCACCGATATTGCAAACAGCCAGAAATTGTAACTGGCAATTGCCATCACTCCTAAATAAGCAGACAGAAGAAAGGCAAGGATGACGACAATCATCATCATTATGCCGTTAACAGTCATTCCTTTAAATGCAAATTCTTTGTTCTCCATGTTCATTAAATTAAATGTGATATCATTTTGATATTGCAAAGATAACACAAAAAGAATGGAATCACCAAACAATGTAGTACATGTTTAAGCATTATTAACAGTCAGTCGTATTGCAAAGGTATACCTTTTGCATGCTGAAAGGGCATCAATCGCATTGCGAAAGATGCCCAATCGCGAGACAATGTTATTAACTTTGTTCGGCGATTAGATACATGTTAGAAACAAGGAGCATAATAAATGCAAAGGAAAGACGTTATTATTACATGGCAAACAATATTATAAAGACGCTAGCAATAATGCTGATGGCAATGTTTACAGGCACCGCTTGCGAAGCAGGCGAGAACAACGGGAACGACAAGAAGAAATCGCTGACTGTGGTGAAGTTGCAACACAGCATCAACGAGGCAGCCGAGATACACGCTGCATTCGACTCACACGGAGTGAAATGGAACGAAATAAACTGTCTGAACTGGCGCAAGGACTATCCCTACAAACCAGAGGCACAGTTCCGAATCGCCCACGACGGACAGAACATCTACGTTGAATATCACGTCAAGGAAGATGCTGTGAGGGCCGTGAACGGCACCGACCAAAGTGCTGTGTTTCAGGATGCTTGCTGCGAGTTCTTCCTGATGCTCGACGGCGAGGATACCTATTATAATATAGAGAGCAACTGCATCGGGGCGATACTGATGCAAGGAGGCAGACAGGGAGGCGAGCGCGAGGACGCATCGGCGGCGGTGTTGAAGGGCATCAAGCGATGGGCTTCGCTGGGAAAGGAGACGTTTGAGACGCGCATCGGCAAGCAGGAGTGGCGGCTCATGCTGATTATTCCCGCTGCGTCCTTGTTCCAGAGCAACATAAAGAGTCTCGACGGTATGACCGCAACTGCTAATTTCTTCAAGTACGGCAGCCGTCTGCCCAAGCGTCATTTCCTCTCGTGGAACGAGGTAGGACAGGCAGGGAAGCCCAACTTCCATCAACCGGCTCGCTTTGGAAGTATGTATTTTGCTGAGCATTGAGCGATGGGCGTTGAAGACTTACGGCAAGATAAATATTTGGAGGTTTGAAAAAAATGTTTTATCTTTGCCACATCTTAACATAAAACATTATTAGATTATGAAAAACTTCTGGCAAATTGCAATTGTGGCGATGCTCATGCTCACGGCATGCTCGTTCGGTACAAAGGCCGCAGAGAATAAAGACAGCGAAAAGGAGAAGGCGGAAGACAACACTGGTTATGCCCATGCTTACGGTCTCTACGGCAATGTGAAGGAGGTGAGAATTTCTATTTGCAAGATGACCGACCTCGCAGACGGCACGAAAGACATTGAGGTGGAGAGCGACAAACTGGAAATGGCGTTCGACCGCCAAGGGCGCATCACAATAGACAGTAAAGGCAATACATATAAGTATGACGAAGCAGGCAACGTGAGCATGATGCTTCATGGCGACACTCCTGTGAATGAAATAAAACTCGACAGCAAAGGAAGAGTCGTGAAATATCTGAAAAGAGACGGACTTAACGACCGCGAATTCGAGGACTACACTTTCACATACGATGCCCAGGGAAGACTGCTGACATCGGAGGCAAACTTCTGGGAGGCTCTCGATTATGACTCTCTGGTGTATGAAGGCAACAAAGTTTATCCCGTGAAAATCATCACTAACGGTGCTGCCGAGGCCGACAATTACGAGAACACCACAAAATATGATTACGGAGAATTCGACGATCACGGCAACTGGACAGAACGTTACGCCACCACCGATGGCTACGAAATGATTGCCGACGACGAGAGCACTCGCGAGAAAACGCATTATGAGCAACTGGAACGTCGCAAGATAATCTACTTCTCCGATGATGAAATAAACATAAACAACAACTCTAAAAAAGATAAAAACAAGAAGAAATGACAGAAGAAAGACTTTATGAACTGATACAAGAAAAGGAACGCCGCGCTTCGCTGGCGTTGCCAAAGACGATGCGCAAAGTGTATCTGTGGATGACACTTGCACTCTGCATCACCGGTTTCACAGCATGGATAGTTGCAGACACCGGCATATGGTACACCATTGCTAGCAACCGACTGCTGTTCTGGGGAATCATCATAGCAGAACTGGGGCTGGTGTTCGGCATAAGTGCTGGCATAAACAAGTTGTCGGTGCCTGTTGCCACGCTGCTCTTCGCCATATATTCGGTGGTGAACGGCCTAACTATGGCATCTATATTCCTTGTTTATGATGTGCGCAGCATCGCCGCCGTGTTCTTCATCACAGCAGGAATGTTCGCCGTGATGGGCATTATCGGCGCTGTGCTGAAGGTTGACTTGTCCAAAATGGGCACGGTACTGATAATGGGAGTCGTTGGTCTTATCATCGCCTCGATGGTGAACATGTTCTTCATCAAGAGCGGAATGATGGACCTTATAGTTAGTTGGTTAGGCGTGATAATCTTCGCAGGACTCACCATCTACGACACCCAGCGCATCAAGAGGATGCTCATGGATGCCGAATATCCTGAGGATGTCACGCAGAAGATAGCCCTGATGGGAGCGCTGAGCCTCTATCTCGACTTCATCAACATGTTCCTCTACCTGTTACGCATCTTCGGCGGCAACCGTAATTGACCACAAGAACAATTTCTATAGACTGATTCTGGGCGCAGTCACCTCTGTTGAGGGCTGCGCCCTTTTTTGTCTTTGTTCGGCAGATTATAGCCTCTGTCTGTAACAATAGTTACCGCGTTATGCAAAATTAACGAAAGATTTATGCAAAAATATTTGGAGATACACCGATAAATGTATAATTTTGCAGTCGAATCGGTAACAAATATCAATTATGAAAATCAAAAACAGTAGAATGGAAGCCCTTAAGATGCTTATCTCAAGCATGGAACTGGGCTCGCAGGAAGAAGTGCTTCGGGCACTCGAGAAAGAAGGTTTCAAACTCACACAGGCAACGCTGAGCCGTGACCTGAAGCAGTTGAAAGTGGCGAAAGCAGCGTCGATGAACGGCAAGTATGTATATGTCTTGCCCAACGACACTATGTATAAGCGCATCACCAAGCCCCAGTCGGCTATGGAAATGTTGCAGTCGAGCGGCTTTGTTTCGATAAACTTTTCCATGAACATGGGCGTTATAAAGACCCGCCCGGGCTACGCTTCAAGCATAGCATACAATATTGACGCAAGTGATATACCCCAAATACTTGGTACTATAGCAGGCGACGACACCATCCTGATTGTAATTAAAGAAGGCGTTGAGCATGAGGAGGTGATCGAAGCATTGAGTACCGTGATTCCAAACATCAGATAAAAGCCCGTGCCCCCGCATGGCGTTCCCGTTATCAAAGGGATAATGGGGGGATTTGTAATGAAAGAAATCGAAGTAATGGTGGCCGACGCATCACACGAGAAGTACGTTGACACCATTCTTGAAACCATCACCGAGGCCGCCAAAGTGCGCGGCACCGGAATAGCAAAGCGCACACATGAGTATCTGACGACAAAGATGCGCGAAGCAAAAGCAGTTATTGCGCTCGACGGAGACAAATTTGCCGGATTCAGTTACATCGAGACGTGGGGTAACAAACAGTATGTCACCACGTCAGGACTTATTGTACATCCCGACTATCGTGGGCTGGGTCTGGCAAAGCGCATTAAGGACATGACCTTCACCCTGGCGCGAATAAGATGGCCAAAAGCCAAGATTTTCTCGCTCACCAGCGGTGCTGCTGTGATGCAGATGAACACTCAGCTGGGCTATAAGCCAGTAACCTTTGCCGACCTCACCGACGACGAGGCTTTCTGGCGCGGTTGCGAGGGATGCGTCAACGTGGATGTGCTGAAGCGTACAGGGCGCAAATACTGCATCTGCACAGGCATGCTGTTCGACCCCGAAGAGCATCTGCCTGCAAAAATACCCAATGAAGTGCTTGCGCGCATTCGCCGCTTGGAGGGACAAGAAGAAGAAAACAACAATAAATAAACAGCAACAAACAATGAGTAAGAAAAAGGTTGTAGTGGCTTTTTCAGGCGGACTGGACACCAGTTACACCGTGATGAAGCTGAAGAACGATGGATATGAAGTATATGCTGCATGCGCCAATACTGGCGGATTCAGCGAGGAACAGCTGAAGAAGAACGAGGAGAACGCCTATAAACTGGGCGCCACGAAGTATGTCACTCTCGACGTGACACACGAATATTACGAGAAGTCGCTGAAATACATGATTTTCGGCAACGTGATGCGCAACAACTGCTACCCTATCTCGGTATCATCAGAGCGCATCTTCCAAGCAATAGCCATAGCACGTTACGCTAATGAGATTGGCGCAGACGCCATTGCTCACGGCTCAACGGGTGCCGGCAACGACCAGATACGTTTCGACATGACCTTCCTCGTGATGGCTCCCGGAGTGGAGATTATCACGTTGACTCGCGACCATGCGCTGAGCCGCAAGGAAGAGGTGGACTATCTGAACGAGAATGGTTTCTTTGCTGACTTCACAAAACTGAAATACAGCTATAATGTAGGTATTTGGGGAACGAGCATCTGCGGCGGAGAGATTCTTGACCCGACACAGGGACTGCCCGAGGAAGCCTACCTGAAGCATGTCACTCGTCAGGAACCTTCGCAACTGAAGATAACATTCGAGAAGGGAGAGATTGTTGCCGTGAACGACGAGAAGTTCGATGATAAGATCAAGGCAATACAGAAGATTGAAGAGATTGGTGCATCATACGCCATCGGTCGCGACTGTAATGTAGGCGACACCATCATAGGAATCAAGGGACGCGTGGCTTTCGAGGCTGCCGCTCCAAAGCTTATCATCGAGGCTCACCGTCTGCTGGAGAAGTCAACTCTGTCTAAATGGCAGCAATACTGGAAAGACCAGATTGCCAACTGGTATGGAATGTTCCTGCACGAGAGCCAGTATTTGGAGCCTGTAATGCCTGACATGGAGGCAATGCTCACTAGCAGCCAGCGCAACGTTACTGGTACTGCTATTCTCCAGTTGCGCCCATACGGTTTCCAAACTGTTGGAGTTGACAGCGAGAACGACCTCACAAAGTCGAAACTCGGAGAGTATGGCGAGATGCAACACGGATGGACCAGCGAAGAGGCAAAAGGCTTCATCAAGGTCTCAAGCACTCCGTTGAGAGTTTATTACGGCATACATAAAGACGAGAAAAGATAACACGACTCTCCCCCTACCCCTCCCTGAAGGGAAGGGAGTAATTACCATATCATAGAATAATAACTTATAATGGAGAATAAAATATCGAAGAAAGTATCTACTCCCCTCCCTTTGAGGGAGGGGCAGGGGAAGAGTCTCGTTTCTGTTGGCATCTTAGGTGCCGCAGGCTATACTGGTGGCGAACTCATAAGACTGCTGCTGAACCACCCAGAGGCGAAGATTGTGTTTGCCAACTCGGAGAGTAATGCAGGCAATCCCGTTGCTGATGTGCATGAAGGACTGATTGGCGACACCGACTTGAAGTTCACTTCGGAGATGCCTTTCAATGATGTTGATGTGGTGTTCTTCTGCTTCGGGCACGGCAAAAGCGAGCAGTTCCTGAAGGAACACGACGTTCCTGCCAACGTGAAGATAATCGACCTTGCGCAAGATTTCCGCATCAAGGGCGAACACGATTATGTATACGGACTCCCTGAGATACACAAAGAGCAGGTCGCTAATGCAATGCACGTTGCAAACCCCGGCTGCTTCGCCACATGCATACAGCTCGGACTTCTGCCTGCAGCAAAGATGGGACTTATAAATGATGACGTTGCGGTGAACGGAATAACTGGAAGTACTGGCGCAGGTCAGAAACCTGGTGCCACCACCCATTTCTCATGGCGCAACAACAACATGAGTACATACAAGTTGTTCACGCACCAACACCTGCATGAAATTTGCCAAAGCCTCAACGAGGTGAGCCCTGTGGAAAGTCCAGTTATCGGCTCTCCCATCGACGACGGCGGCAAAGTTAGCATCGACTTCATACCTTATCGCGGCGACTTTGCTCGTGGAATCTTCGTTACCAACGTGATAAAGACTGACGTTGAGGGCGAGGACATCATTAAGTTTTACAAAGAATTCTATAAAGATGCAGCCTTCACGCACTACGTTGACAAGGCAATAGACCTTAAACAGGTGGTGAACACCAACAAGTGTCTTGTACATTGTGACAAGTTCGGCAACAAACTAGTGGTCACAAGTGCCATCGACAACCTGCTGAAAGGTGCTGTCGGCCAGGCTGTCCAGAACATGAACATCATGTTCGGACTGCCCGAGGACTGCGGACTTCGCCTCAAGGCATCCGCCTTCTAATCGCATCTATATTTGATACCGATATCAAACGGCTTATCAAGGCGCCACGCTTTGCTAAGCCGTTTTTCATAAATCATTCTAACGACAGCATTTATTATCCCGAAAACTGTTGCGTTTTTTCATTTTAATTTCTTATCTTTGCAACTGAAACAAATAAGGAACGGCGTTTGCACTCTTAATTCTAACAATTACAAACTATAACATATGGGACGAAAGAACGAAGATATCGGCAATAGGGTAACCCTATGTCAAGACGGGAAATACCGCTGGGTGTATGAAGTGAACATGCTTACCAACTATTCCATCCTATTCGATGTATGGAAAGTGTTCGGCATCACCATAGTTATCCTTATAATTCTGTTCTCCATCATCTTTCTTTTCACCGGCGAACTCACCATAGACACCATCATCGGAATGGGCAAGGGAACAGTCTGTGCGGCAGGTGTGCTGTCAGTACTCAGCGTCATCGGCTATTTGTTCTATGCTGCAATATCCGGATGGAAATATGTAGTGCTTTTCATTATGGACGAGAAAGAAGTGACACATCAGCAGATGCCGCGTTCGGTAAAGAAAGGTCAAATCATCGGAGCGTTGACTGTACTTGCCGGTTTAGCATCAGGGCGGCCAGGAGTGGTGGGCGCTGGAATCCTTTCGCAGTCACGCAGTTCTATGACCTCGACACTTGCTAATGTCCAACGGCTGATTCCCTCGCGCCGGATGAACCTGATAAAGGTGAACCAAACGTTGTCGAAGAACCGTGTATATGTATGCGATGAGGACTTCGATTTCGTTTATGATTTCCTCTGCGAGCATTGCGTAAAAGCCAAAAAATCATGACAGGAATTGCGGTTTGCAATTTCTTGTTTTTCAGGAGTATACAAGTGAGGAGACAAAGTTAATAACTTTGTTCAACAATCTTAATAACTTTGTTCAACAAAGTTAATAACATAGTCTCGCCATTAGGCACATCTGACATTCCGTTTTGATGCTTTTGGCAACCTAAAACGCCATTAACGGGCTTCCCTTTTGTATACAATTGGCACTTCATTAACTGCATATTCTTCCGTCATTCTTTCACAGTAAGGTTTTTTAATATGACAATTCGATGATTTACACCTTATTTATTACTTGATTTGAAGAAAATTACGTAATTTTGCAAGCACATTTCCAAGAAAGAAAACAATACGATATGAAGTTATTCGATGTTTATCCCCTTTTTGATGTTAACATCGTTAAGGGAGAAGGTTGTAAGGTATGGGACGACAAGGGCAATGAGTATCTTGACCTCTATGGCGGCCATGCAGTTATCAGCATTGGTCATTGCCATCCTCATTACGTTGAGAAAGTAAGCGAGCAGCTGAACAAGATAGGGTTCTACAGCAACTCCGTGAAGAACGACTTGCAAGTGCAGCTAGCCGAACGTTTGGGCAGAATCAGCGGATATGACGACTATCAGCTGTTCCTCATCAACTCTGGCGCCGAGGCTAACGAGAACGCTCTGAAACTCGCTTCGTTCACCAACGGCCGCACTCGTGTGCTTTCAGCGGAGAAAGCGTTTCACGGTCGCACCTCATTGGCTGTGGAAGTGACCAACAACCCGAAAATCATCGCGCCGATAAACGACAACGGTCACGTTACCTACTTGCCTTTGAACGACCTCGCTTCATGGGAGGCTGAACTGCAGAAAGGCGACGTATGCGCCGTGATACTGGAGTGCATTCAGGGCGTTGGCGGCATAAAGATGGCCACAAAAGAGTTCGCGCAAGGACTGCAACGCCTGTGCAAGCAATACGGCACGGTGCTTATCTGCGACGAAATACAATGCGGTTACGGCCGTAGCGGTAAGTTCTTCGCTCACCAGTGGCTTGACATCCGCCCAGACATCATCACCGTTGCAAAGGGAATCGCCAACGGTTTCCCGATGGGCGGCGTGCTCATTTCGCCAGAGTTCAAGCCTGTCTATGGGCAACTGGGCACCACCTTCGGAGGCAATCATCTCGCCTGTGCTGCCGCCCTCGCCGTTCTCGACGTGTTCGAGGAGGAAGGACTCGTTGAGAATGCACATCTCGTGGGCGAGTACCTCATAGAGAAGTTGAAGGAACTGAGTGTAGAGCGCAGCACGATGAGCGATGACTGCATTAAGATTCAGGATGTTCGCGGTCGCGGAATGATGATTGGCGTCGACCTGTCTGTGCCGTATAAAGAAGTGCGCCAGCGCCTGGTTTACGAGCAACATTGCTTCACAGGCTGTGCCGGAACAAACATCCTGCGCCTGCTTCCGCCTCTATGCTTGAGCAAGGACGAGGCCGACGACTTTATAACACGTTTAAAGAAAGCATTTGAAGTGGACAACTGAAAATATTGGACATTTGAACCAATGGACTATTTGACTATTGGTGAAATCATAAAATCGTAAAATTGTAAAATTAAAACATGAAGATATCAGTTATCGGAGCTGGTGCAATGGGAGGCTCCACCGTTGAGGGATTGCTAAAGACAAACGTCATAATGCCTGCCGATATTACTGTGGCAGACCCCGTGCAGAAAACACTCGACCGCTTTGCAGAGCAAGGTGCAAGCGTGACTACAGACAACAGCATCGCCGCCGAGGGTGCCGACGTGGTGATGGTGGTGGTGAAACCTTGGCTGGTGGAGACCGTTCTGAACGGTATCAAGGACAGTCTCGACCTCAGCAAGCAACTTCTCGTTGTAATTGCCGCAAGAGTGTCTACTGCAAAGATACGCTCCATTCTTGCTGGTTCACAACCAGAGGGATTCCCCTTGTTCCTCGTGATACCTAACATCGCTATCGCCGAACTGGCTTCAATGACCTTCGTGGTGCCCGACAAGGCAACTGCAGAGCAGACAAAGACCATCACCGACCTCTTCAACCTTATGGGCGAGACAATCATCACCGATGAAAATCACCTCGCAGCAGGCACTACCCTCGCCTCTTGCGGCATCGCCTACGCTATGCGTTACGTTCGCGCCTCAGCGGAAGGAGGCGTGGAACTAGGCTTCAAGGCTGACGACGCGAAGAACATTGTGTTGCAAACTATGAAAGGTGCGGTGAAACTCCTACAGTCGAGCGGCATGCACCCGGAGCAGGCGATTGACCTTGTGGCCACCCCAGGCGGCGTCACCATCAAGGGACTTAACGAGATGGAGCACGCAGGATTCACATCGGCTGTGATACGAGGACTGAAGGCTGGTGCAAAATAGTCACGAGTCCAATAGCCCCCTGAGTCAGGGGGTTGGGGGTCTGAACAAGCGCAGGCTCCTTGTCTATAAATTATTCACAATCTTAAATACGGTCTGGTTTTCGCTTGTTCAGACCCCCAACCCCCTAACTTAGGGGGCTAGAAAATATGGAAGAAGCAATAAAGCAAATAGGCGAAAGGCTGAAAGGTCTGCGCGATGCTCTCGACCTGAGCATGCAGGATGTTGCCGACACATGCGGCATAACGCTCGAGAAGTACGAGATGATTGAGCGTGGCGAGGTTGACATCACCATCTCGAACATTATGAAAATAGCCAAGAAATATGGCGTTTCGGCAGATGCCTTGATGTTCGCTGAGGAACCAAAGATGCATTCATACTATGTTGTTCGCAAAGGACACGGCATGAGTGTTGAACGCACAAAGGCGTACAAGTATCAGAGTCTTACCAGCGGTTTCCAGAAACGCAATGCTGATGTGTTCATTGTGACGGTGGAACCCAAGCCCAATGCACATAAGATATACAAGAACACCCACGACGGGCAGGAGTTCAACTACATCCTTGAAGGCACAATGAAACTGATCGTTGGCGACAAGACAATAATCCTTGAGGAAGGAGACAGCATATACTTTGACTCCACCAAGCCGCACGGCATGATGGCTATCGGCGACAAACCGGCAAAGATGTTAGCAATGATTATGGATTAAGCATAGCTGTTGTGGAGTTTAGAAGTTAAAAAGTTTAGAATAATGATAGAGCGTTTTTTAAAGCAAACAACCTTCACGTCGGTGGAGGATTACAATAAGAATCTTGAGTTCATCATTCCAGAGCATTTCAACTTTGCTTATGATGTGATGGACGAGTGGGCAAAGGAAGCCCCAGAGAAACTGGCTCTGCTGTGGACCAATGACGAAGGAGCAGAGATACGCACCACCTTCAAACAGCTGAAGGAACAGAGCGACCAGGCAGCAAGCTACCTGCAAAGTCTAGGCATAGGCAAGGGAGATATGGTGATGCTCATACTGAAGCGCCGCTACGAGTGGTGGCTCTGCATGCTGGCATTATGCAAACTGGGCGCTGTGGTGATTCCCGCCACACACATGCTCACGAAACATGATATAGTATATCGCAACACCCGTGCATCGGTGAAGGCCATAATATGCGTCGACGACGAGTACGTTACCAAGCAGGTGATGGCGGCAATGCCCGAGAGTCCTACGGTGGAGGTGCTTGTTGCAGTCAACGAAGCGGCACAGGGCAAGAGTAATCCCGTGCCGGAAGGATTCCACGATTGGGAGAACGAGTGGCAGAAGGCGCCGCAATTCCAACGCCCGGAGTATGTCAACAACAACGACGACACTATGCTGATGTACTTCACCAGCGGAACAAGCGGAGAGCCCAAGATGGTGGCTCACGACTATCTCTATGCTATGGGACACCTTACTACGGGTGTGTTCTGGCACAACCTGAAGCCTCATTCTCTTCACCTCACGGTGGCAGATACCGGCTGGGGCAAGGCTGTCTGGGGAAAGTTCTACGGTCAATGGTTCGCTGGTGCCTGCGTTTTCGTGTTCGACCACGAGAAGTTCAACGCCGACACTCTGCTTCGCCAGATAGAGAAATACCGCGTCACATCGTTCTGCGCACCGCCGACCATCTATCGTTTCATGATTCGCGAGGACCTCTCAAGATACGATCTGTCGAGTCTTGAGTACTGCTGTACGGCAGGCGAGGCGCTCAACCCAGCAGTCTTCGACAAGTTCTACGAGAAGACAGGCATCAAGATGATGGAGGGATTCGGGCAGACGGAGACCACGATGACGCTGGGAACATTCCCTTGGATGACGCCGAAACCAGGCTCGATGGGAATACCTAACGCGCAATACAACATCGACCTGCTGCGTCCTGACGGCACAAGTTGCGAGGATGGAGAGAAAGGCGAGATAGTTGTTATCGCAGGCGACAAGAAGCCTATCGGACTTTTCAAGGGCTACTACCGCGATGAGGAGAAGACCCGCGAGGCTTGGCACGACGGCATATATCATACTGGTGACGTTGCCTGGCGCGATGAGGACGGCTACTACTGGTTTGAAGGCCGCATCGACGACGTGATAAAGTCGAGCGGATACCGCATCGGCCCGTTTGAGGTGGAGTCGGCATTGATGACTCACCCCGCTGTTGTGGAGTGCGCCATAACTGGTGTTCCCGACGATATTCGCGGAATGGTGGTAAAGGCAACTGTCGTACTGGGCAAGGAATGGAAAGACAAAGCAGGCGACGACCTCATCAAGGAACTGCAGAACCACGTGAAGCGTGAGACAGCGCCTTACAAGTATCCGCGCATCATCGAGTTCGTGGATGAACTGCCAAAGACCATCAGCGGCAAGATACGCCGTGTGGAGATAAGGCAGAAGGACAATGAGAAAGAAGGAAAAAACAATAAGTAAGTTAGATTATGACTAACGCTGAAAAGAAGAGGATTGTAGTAAAGATAGGCTCCAATGTGCTTACACGTCAAGACGGGAAACTCGACGTGACGCGAATGTCGGCATTGGTTGACCAGGTAGCGTGGCTGCGCGGTCAGGACTATGAGGTGATATTGGTGTCATCAGGTGCCGTAGCATCGGGAAGAGGCGAGTTGCACACTCAACAGCATCTCGACTCTGTGGAGCAACGACAGTTGTTCTCCGCCATCGGTCAGGTGAAACTCATGGGACTCTATTACGACCTTTTCCGCGAGCACGGTATGTGTATCGGACAAGTGCTCACGATGAAAGAGAACTTCTCTTCACGTCAGGAGTATCTCAACCAGCGTGCGTGCATCAGCGTGATGCTCGAAAACAACGTAATTCCTATAGTCAACGAGAATGATACGGTGAGCATCACCGAACTGATGTTCACCGATAACGATGAACTCTCAGGACTTATTGCATCGATGATGGATGCCGACACGCTGGTGATTCTAAGTAACATCGACGGAATCTACAACGGTTCGCCAAACGACCCTGAGTCACGTGTCATCGAGATTGTAGAACCAGAGAGTGATCTTGCAGACTATATCCAGACGGAGAAGAGCGGATTCGGGCGCGGTGGAATGCTCACGAAGTGCAACATCGCACGAAAGGTGGCAGAGGAAGGCATCCGCGTAATAATAGCCAACGGCAAGCGCGAGAACATTCTCATACAGTTGGCAGAAGAACCCGAGAACGTTGTTCACTCAGAGTTCATACCAAGCGACCGCAGCACATCGCAGATGAAGAAGTGGCTCGCCCATAGCGGCAGTTTCGCAAAGGGTGTGGTGAGGATTAACGACCGCGCAGTAGAGGCTCTGCACGAGAAGAAACAGGCTGTGAGTCTTCTCTTTGTTGGCGTCGACTCCATTGAAGGCGACTTCGAGGAGGGCGACATCATAAGCATCCGCGACAGTCACGACAACGAGATTGCCGTTGGCAGAAGTAGTTTTAGCGCAGACAACGCGCTAGCATTGATAGGCAAGCACAACCAGAAACCGCTGGTACACTATGACTATCTCTGTATGAGTTAGAAGTTAGGAGTTAGAAGTTAGAAGTTAGAAGCGAGGAATTAAGCATTACGCATTATGCATTATGCATTAATTTAGCGAGGAATTAGGAGTTAAGCACCAAACATCAAAATGACAATAGAAGGATTACTTATAAAGGCAAAGGCAGCGAGCCGCGAACTGGCTCTCGTCAGCGACGAACAGAAAAAAGAGATACTGCTGAAGGTGGCTGACGCTATCTGCAGCAATAAGGAACTGCTGCTGAGAGAGAACGCGAAAGACCTGAGCCGAATGGAGAAAGAGAACCCTCTTTACGACCGTCTGCAACTGACGGACAAACGTCTCGACGACATAGCATCCGACATGCGACATGTGGCAGCGCTCGAGAGTCCGCTCGGAAAGACACTTAAGCAGTCAACGCTCCCAAATGGATTGCGCCTGCGCCGCGTCAGCGTGCCGTTCGGTGTAATCGGTGTGGTGTATGAGGCACGCCCAAATGTCACCTATGATGTGTTCTCTCTGTGCTTCAAGACCGGCAACGCCTGCGTGCTGAAAGGCGGCAAGGACGCCGACGACAGCAACCGCGCTGGTGTAGCGTTGATAAAGAACGTGCTGCGCGAATATGGTTTGGAAGAAGCAATACAACTACTGCCAGCCACTCATGAGGCAACAGGCGAGATGCTGGCGGCTGTGGGATATATCGACCTTTGCATCCCTCGCGGAAGCAAACGCCTGATAACCTTCGTGCGCGACACAGCCAAAGTGCCCGTGATAGAGACCGGAGCAGGTGTTGTGAACACTTATCTTGATGCCGACGCAGACATCGATATGGCAACATCTATCGTATGCAACGCGAAGACGCGACGCGTCAGCGTGTGCAACGCGCTCGACTGCCTCATAGTGAACGCAGCACAACTGCAAAACCTCTATAAGGTATGCAGTCCTATGGCAGAGAAGAACGTCATAATATATGCCGACAGCCGCTCATACGAAGCACTCGACGGGAAATACCCGGCAGAACTGCTGCAACACGCCACCGATGACAGTTTCGGAACAGAGTTTATGGACTACAAGATGGCAATAAAGACTGTTGACAGCCTCACAGAAGCGCTTGAGCATATTGCCCGATATGGTTCCGGCCACAGCGAGAGCATCATCACCCGCGACGAAGAGGCAGCACATCAGTTCCAGCAACGAGTAGATGCTGCGTGCGTTTATTGGAACGCCCCCACTAGCTTCACCGACGGAGCACAGTTCGGACTCGGTGCAGAGATAGGCATTTCCACCCAGAAACTCGGAGCACGAGGCCCGATGGGACTTGAGGAGATAACAACCTATAAATGGCTCATCGAGGGCGAAGGGCAAACGCGACCATAAATAATTCTAACAACATATGACAATCAAACCTAAACTAATCTACAAACTATTCATTGCTGTTATGCTCACTCAGAGCATTACGGCAAATGCTGGCTCCCCTGTAAAGACATTAAAGAAGGTAGGAGCACTCCTTGACACGCTGTCGGTAAAGGGTGTCGACCGCAATTACATTGATGCGCCCAAGGAACCTTGGCAGATAATTGTCAAAGGAAACATCAACCAGAGCGACCTGAAGATGAGAGCCACCGGCGACATAGACATAGTCTCTTACGAAGCAGAGCCGCGACTGAAAACAGAACCTTCAAAATATATTGGTTTGTGGGCAGGCTATCGGGGATACGGCTTAGGATACACCATAAACACAGGAGGCGATAAAGGTAGTTACTTCACTGTCGGCGCTACAGGAGGTTCTTACGGAGTGAACGTGCGGGTTCACAGTTTCGAGAACAACAGGCCTTCATTCAGTTTCAGCACCGATTTCGACGATTTAATCAATGAAGACATAGATATCGAGGAAGAAGATGTAGAACTGGAAGACCCTATTCGTGTTCATACTGTTATTGCCGACGCCTATTACCTCTTTAACGGCAAGCGCTTCTCCTATGCTGCCGCTTACGACCAGTCGGTGATTCAGAAGAAATCGGCAGGCTCCATAATGGCTGGCGCGATGTTCTATTACGGCAAGATTGACTACGCCACCAAGAACAATGCAGAACTGATCTATCTGATGAGAGGTCTCGGCAAGGTGAAACTTTGGCAAGGCAGCGTCGGCGCGGGTTACGCTTACAACTGGGTTCCCGTCAAAGGGCTGCTCGTAAACGCGATGGCGATGCCTATGTTGACGCTCGTAAACAGAATAAAGGTTTACGCATTCAAGACCAATGTTGAAGATGTGCTGAATCAGTATGAAGATGACGAATACCCCTCTGACGAAGAACTCCTAGCACAATACGTAATAACGCCGCTGGCTCGAAAGTCATACAACAGCGGTATCGCCGTCAATTTCGATGCCCGCATCTCGGTGACATACAACTTCGGGCGCTACTTCGTGAATGCCTACGGACAGTTCAATAATTTCAGATATACCCATGAAGATAACCGCGGACGCCTGAACGACTGGTTCGTGAACGCAGCGTTTGGTGTTCGACTATAAATAATTATAAACATTCAAACACATACTCACATGAAATCATTTATCAACGTAGAGGATATCGGCGATCTTCAGCAAGCACTCGCCGAAGCACAGGAAATAAAGAACGACCGCTTCAAGTTCCAGCATCTGGGCAAGAACAAGACCCTGATGATGATATTCTTCAACAACTCTTTGCGCACACGCCTCAGCACGCAGAAGGCGGCGATGAACCTCGGAATGAACGTCATCGTGCTCGATGTGAACGCGGGAGCGTGGAAACTGGAGACAGAGCGCGGTGTGATAATGGACGGCGACAAGAGCGAGCATCTGCTCGAGGCTATCCCCGTGATGGGCTGCTATTGCGACCTCATCGGCGTGCGCTCCTTCGCAGGACTCAGCGACCGCGAGTACGACTATGCCGAGACTGTGCTGCAGCAGTTCATCAAATATAGCGGCAAGCCCGTCTTCGCGATGGAGACGGCTACAGTACACCCTCTTCAGGCCTTCGCCGACCTGATAACAATAAAAGAGCATAAACCCGAACGTGCTAAGGTGGTGCTCACCTGGGCACCTCATTGCCGCGCATTGCCGCAGGCTGTGCCTAACTCGTTCGCACAGTGGATGAACGCCGCCGAGGACATCGACCTCGTAATCACCCATCCCGAGGGCTACGAACTCGACCCGAAGTACGTAGGCAACGCTAAGGTGACTTACAACCAGCGCGAGGCATTCGAGGGAGCCGACTTCATCTACGCCAAGAACTGGAGCAACCCCGGTGTCACCAATCCTGCCGACTACGGTAAGATAACCAGCAAGGATATGTCGTGGACCGTAGACGCAGAGCACATGTCGTGGACCAATAACGGAAAGTTCATGCATTGTCTGCCCGTTCGTCGCGGACTCATCGTTACCGACGACGTCATCGAGAGTGCCAACTCGCTCGTCATCCCCGAGGCTGCCAACCGCGAGATAAGTGCTTCGGTGGTAATCAAGAGAATGCTGGAAGCGCTATAAACAAAACACAATAAAATAATCACGAAATGAAGAAATTATTATTACTAACCGCAGTACTTGCCTTTTTGACCACTAGTAATGTCTGTTCCGCTAATGCTGTGGAAGAATCAACGGAGCTTGGAAAACTCTACTTCGTGAATATCAAAGAGGGCGAACAGCCCGTAATGACCGGATTGAGCCTGTTTGGCAACCGTTGCGGCAGCGAGGCTTTCAACCACAAGCCCGCCGCCACCGAAGGCATACGCTCGGTTTTCGAACTTGACGAATGGATAGAGTTTCATCCTGAAGCAAGCGCAAAGACAGGCATCAAAGTGATGGTTTTCAAGCACAAGGCCGATCAGAGTTTCTACCTGAAGAATGCATTGAACAGCGAGACACCTGATTACATTCAGGAGTGCGACCTGAACAAAGACCCCGAAGCGGAAGAAAGCAATCATTGGGGCTCCTTCTACATGCATCCCGAAGAGGTTGAGCCCGGCTACTACGATTTTGTTTTCATCTACAACAACAAGGTCTTTGCCACTATGCTGACTAAATTCTACAAGCCCGACGAACTATTAGAGAAATCTGATTCGGAACTGGAGAAACTGATGAAGGAACGTGTCAGTCAGTAATCGCGTCAGAAACAGCAGCAAGCAAACATAATGGGGAATACATTCCACCAATAACCTACCGCAGCAGTATTGGCGGCCAGTTAGAGGCAGGCTTCTTGTGTGGAACACATAATAATTCCTTTTTTTTTCTCAATCTCGAGAAAAAGCATTATCTTTGCAGGCAAATTAAAAAACGATGGATAAATACACCATAATTAAAGCCGAGTGCAAAGGCTCTTTCAGCGAACGCCTCATGCAGCTATACATGAAGGTGGGCGAATATCTTGACTCTGAAAAGCTGGAAGGAAGAAAGATACAGTTCTCAAAAGTATTCCTCAGCGATGCACAGAACCAGTACCAGCAACTCATCGACTCCGACCTCTATCAGGAACAGCTGTCAAAGGCTGCGACAACAGTTGTGGAGCAACCTCCCGTTGACGGATGCAAGATAGCGCTGCTGCTGAAGACCAGCGACCAACAGCCCGACTTCCTCTTCCACAGCATACGTCTCACCAACGACGAGACAAACGGCATGAACTCTTACACACAGACCATCATGCTGTTCGAGAAATATCTCAGACTCATCAAGGAACAGGGACTGTCTTTGGCGGAGCATTGTGTGCGCACGTGGCTTTATGTTGCCGACATCGACAACAACTATCAGGGTGTGGTGAAGGCGCGCAACCAGATTTTCGCAACCCAAGGACTGACCATCGACACCCACTTCATCGCAAGTACAGGTATCGGCGGAAACACCCACTCACGCTCGGCTTGCGTGGCAATGGACTTCCTCACCTACCCTAACATCAGCGAGGCAGACAAGACCTATCTCAAGGCGCTCGACTATCTTAACCCGACGCACGAGTACGGTGTGGCGTTTGAGCGTGGAACACGACTTACCACAAGCAACAAGCAGCAGTACTTCATCTCGGGAACAGCGAGCATCGACAAGCACGGAAACGTGGTTTATGTGGGCGATGTGACGCGCCAGGCAGGACGACTGCTCGAGAACATCGGCGCGCTGCTTAAAGACGGCGATGCCACGATGAACGACGTGAAGTATTTCATTGTCTATCTGCGCGACATCAGCGACTACGCCACAATAGAAAACTTCATGCAGCAGGCGTTCCCCGACAAGCCGCACATCATCGTTCAGGCAAAGGTGTGTCGCCCCGAATGGCTCGTGGAAATGGAGTGTATGGCCGTTAAAGAGTAACTACTATACACCTTGTTATATCACAATAGGCGGTTTTGAAATCAAAGCCGCCTATTATTTTTTTGCGCGCAGCATCTTCCGAACACCTCCCCGTTCTATTTGCGAGGGGGTTATTTTAAAACTGTAATCTGTCAACTGTCACACATATTTGCGGTGCATCTCGAGTTCCCCTTTCGCTAACGACTCCCGCACCCCTGTAGAAACCTATTTACACGAGTTCCCCACCCATGCAGGGGCGGGGATAGGGGCGGGGTCGGTGATTAAAGGAAGGAGATAAAAGGAGTTATGTATAGAAAGACACTGACCCCACCCCTTTCCCCTAGGCCTCACCCCTGCCCCCTCTCCAAAGGGCGAGGGGAACTTTAAGGAGCGGGGAACTTGCGCGAGGCCGAATATCTTCTTCGTCTCTTATTGCGAGGGGGTTATTTTAAAACTGTAATCTGTCAACTGTCACACATATTTGCGATACATCCATTTGACTTATCGCTTTGCTCTCAGTACATTTCTCCCTCTTGGAAAGGGGGAGTCAGAGGGGGATTGTCTTGTGTAAGTCTATTTTATAATGAAACACCATCATTACAATCCCCTCCTGACCTCCCCCTTGAAGTGACCCCCCAAAGTTGGACGGTTTATATATTATTTATTTAAATAAAGAGTTCGGTATTGTACCGGGCTCTTTCCTTTTAACCGTGATTTTATTC
>OMXS01000029.1 GCA_900315095.1 uncultured Prevotellaceae bacterium
TCCAATGCTTTTTCCTATACTTGGCGCACATGTCAGTGGTTCTGAATTTCAGTACCCTGACCTCACTTGGAAGGAGTTGTGTGGCCAAATGGCTAATCTCGTTGCAGAAAGTGGGGGTAACAAGGGCCAATTGTCACACCTTACGATTGGATTAATTGGACTATTTCACGATTTCACAATTTCACAATTTTACAATTTCACGATTTCACGATTTCACGATTTTACGATTTTACGATTTCACGATTTCACGATTTCACGATTTCACGATGAATTAAGCATTAAGCATTACGCATTAAGCATTACGCATTACGCATTAAGCATTAAGCAAGCGGGTACAAGGTAGGTGTTTCTTAACATTTGTCTCTTTTTGTTTTAACATTCTGAACTCTTTTTTGCTTTTTCATTTTTTCAATATTGACGTTTTGATAGCAAAATGCCGTTAAACCTGAGTTTTTATTGTTAAAAGAGGACAAAAGTTGAGACAAAATGGCATATGACACGGTTTTTGCATATATATTTGCAACGACATAATTGGTAATTTCTAAATTTATATAAAAATGAAAATGACAATGAAAAAGTTTCAAAACATCCTTCTCTACACAGGTGTAGTAGTTGCTTTGGCATTTTCTGCCGGAGCATTTATCAAGGCAAACGCTGCCTCCACATCTTCACAATCGGCACCGGTGGCCGGTCAGCCCGTTGACC
Source organism: uncultured Prevotellaceae bacterium (assembly GCA_900315095.1). Lineage (GTDB taxonomy): Bacteria > Bacteroidota > Bacteroidia > Bacteroidales > Bacteroidaceae > Prevotella. The sequence continues at coordinate 706 of OMXS01000029.1, forward strand.
TCACTTATGCTGCTGAAAAGGCACTCCCTGCCGTGGTGCATATAAAGTATCTGCAGAACAGCAAGGTGCAGGAGGTGGAAGTGGACTCTAATCCTTTTGGCGACTTCTTCGACCCGTTCGGATTCTTCGGCAATCCAGGTCAGGGTGGCAAGCAGCGCCGTCAGGTGCAGACACCTAAGAGGGAGGCGAGCGGCTCAGGTGTCATCATCTCTGCCGACGGATATATCGTCACAAACAATCACGTCGTGAACGGTGCTGACGAATTGACAGTTACCCTTAATGACAACCGCGAGTTCTCGGCACGTATCATTGGTACGGACGAGACTACCGACCTGGCGCTGATTAAGGTTGACGGCAAGAACCTGCCCACGCTGCCCATCGGCGATTCTGACAAGCTGAAAGTGGGGGAGTGGGTGCTCGCTGTGGGCAACCCGTTCAACCTGAACTCTACGGTTACGGCTGGTATCGTGAGTGCTAAGGCTCGTTCGCTGGGCGCTAACGGCGTGGAGAGCTTCATACAGACGGATGCTGCCATCAACGCAGGAAACTCTGGTGGCGCGCTCGTGAACACTAGTGGCGAGCTGGTGGGCATCAACGCTATGCTCTATTCTCAGACGGGCAGCTACAGCGGCTACGGCTTCGCTATCCCTACCACTATTATGAATAAGGTGGTTGACGACCTGAAGAAATACGGTACTGTACAGCGCGCCGTTATCGGCATCCGCGGTCAGGACGCTCACAACTATATCGACGCCCAGAAGGCTCAGGGCAAGGAGGTTGACCTCGGCACCAACGAGGGTATCTATATCGCTGAGGTTGACGAGGACGGCGCCGGTGCTGCCGCAGGTCTCGAGAAGGGTGACGTCATTACCAATATCGACGGCAAGAAGGTTACCAAGATGGCTGAGCTGCAGGAGTATCTCGCTAACAAACGCCCGGGCGACAAGGTTCAGATTACTTATCTGCACAAGAAGAGCAAGAAGACTGCTACGGTCACTCTGAAGAACACTCAGGGCAACACCAAGATAATGAAGGAGGGCGACATGGATGTTCTGGGTGCTAACTTCCGCGAGGTTAACGATCAGGAGAAGCGCCAGCTGGAGATTAACTACGGTCTTAAGGTGACCAACGTTACTGGCGGTGCCATGAAGGGACGCATCAACAAGGGATTCATCATCCTCAACGTGAACAACAAGCCGATGAAGTCGGTTAGCGACCTTCAGGCTGTTGTTAAGGAGGCAAGCCAGAGCAAGGACCAGGTGCTCTATATCAAGGGTATCCAGCCTTCAGGAAAGATTGACTACGTGGCTGTTCCTCTGGGAGACGAGTAACCCCCCCACCATCTCCCCCAAAGCCTCTCCCCCGACCCCTCCCCCGTAGGGAGGGGAGGTGGAAATCACAAAAAATGCCTCTTCCTTTTGGGAGAGGTATTTTTGTTCCTTATCCGCTCGAGAGGGTCGCATTACGCATTATGCATTATGAATTATGCATTATGAATTGTATCCCCTCCTGACCTCCCCCCGCTCGGCTTCGCCGCTTGCCAGAGCAAGAACTAGGGGGCGGAAATGTAACACAATAAGTGGCTGCATGTCTTATGGCGTGTGGCCATTTTTTTATGAGAAACCCTCATTTTTGGCACGGATTTCACGGATTTAACACAGATTTAACACGGTTTTTGCGTTGTGATGGTTAAAAACGTGTAGGGGCGTACCCCTGTGTGCGCCCGTAATAACACCAACATGAGGCATCCATTCGGGCGCACACGGGGGAGCGCCCCTACAATTAAGATGATATTAGTCCGTGTTTTTCTACTCCCCTCCCTACGGGGGAGGGGCTGGGGGAGAGGCTACAAAAAAAATCCGCAACACCTATTGTGGTATTGCGGACGGATAGTTGGTTTTGCCTAAATATTAACTTTATTTCTTGTACTTTGTGCGAGCTGCCTCGAGAGCCTTCACCCAGTCGGTATTGAGGTTGAACTGAGTGATGTAGTTCTCGTTATAGTATGCCTCGGTAAGAGTGGTGTCGTTGTCATCATAACGAGGGTTGTCGATGCAATACTGCTTGAAGTCCTGCATTATCTTTTTCTGCTGACTCTTCTTTGCCTTCTCGTAGTTAGAGAGGTACAGGTCGAGAAACTCGTACAGGGCAAGAGCCTGGTCGTCGAGTTCCACTTTCTTATCGGGCATCTGCTCGAGGGTGCGCTGAGCGGTATAGCACAACTCGTCGTACTTGAATGTGGCAATCTTGCGGAGGTCGACAGGCTTTGTCTCGTCCTCTGCTGTCTCGCGTGCCATGTTAAGGGCTGCCTGGTAAACTTCTTGTGCGTTAGCACCGATAAACGCTGCGCATGTGAGCGCCATTGCGATAAATAATCTTTTCATGTTATAAAAATAAAGTTTATTTCTTGTTTAACGTTATATTTCCGATATTGTTTAATATTCGCTATCTTAATTAATCTTTTTTAACTGCCTGCTTTGAACGGGCGCACACGGATGTTGCCCCTACATTGTTCTACATCGGGCGCACACGGGGGAACGCCCCTACAAATTAACAGCCAACAGCCAATAGCCAACAGCCATCACCTAACTTCTCGCCTTCTGCAGCATTATGTGGTTGTCGATGCACGAGGGCAGTTCCTCCTGGTAGTGGGATACCATTATCATCGTCTTGTCCTTGCGCTTGACGAATGTGTTTATGATGTCCTTGACCAGTTTGCGGTTGGCGTCGTCAAGTCCGTGTAGCGGCTCGTCGAGAATCAGCAGGTCGGGGTCTTTCACGAAGGCGCGTGCCAGCAGCACGAGGCGTTGCTCGCCCGAAGAGAGTTTCAGGAATGTGCGCTCCTCCATATCCTCCAGTCCGAAGATGTTCATCCAGAAGCGGCACTTCTCGTAGTCCTTTTCATCGGGCTTCGCGTAGAGTCCTATAGAGTCCATCAGTCCGCTTGCCACTATCCTTATTGCGGGCAGGTCTTTGTTGTATGCCCTGTGCATCTCAGGAGACACATATCCTATGTGCTTCTTTATATCCCAGATGCTCTCTCCTGTGCCTCTTTCCTTGCCGAAGAGCGTGATGTCGCACGCGTAACTCTGAGGATTGTCGGCGCAGACGAGCGACAGCAGGGTGCTTTTCCCAGCTCCGTTCTCGCCGCTCAGAGCCCATTTCTCGCCCTTGCGGACGGTCCAGTTGAGTGTGTCGAGAATGACGTGGCTGCCGTATCTTATGCTCACCTCGTTCATCTTTACCACCTCATCGCACTTCTCGGCATAGTCGCCGTTGTATTCAAGGTTCAGGATGAGTTCCTTCTTCTCGTCGCTCAGTCCCTCGATGGCCATTGAACTGCGCTTGGCGCGGTATTCGTCGAGTGTCATCTTACGGCCCACCTTCATGTTGTTCACCTCCACCACATGCGTGATATAGTCGGGGATGTCGTTTGTCTTTGACAGGACGAGAATGGTCTGCAGTCTCAGTTCGCTCGTTATCGTCTCGAGCAGTTGTCTCAGTTGCTCGCGGGTGCCTGCGTCAAGGCCTATGAACGGATTGTCCATTATCAGCACTTTGGGCTCTGCCATAAGCGTCTTCACGAGTTGCAGTTTCCTCATCTCGCCGCTCGAAAGCATCAGCAGCAGCTTGCCCTGAAGTGCGTCGATGCCAAACAACCGGTATATCTTCTCCCTGAACTCGCGCCTCTGCTGAGTGTCGGCACCACAAAGGTTGTATGCCTCGTCGAGGGCGTCGCTCACGCGTGGGGCGTCATCAGAAATCTCCATCTGGTTCCAGCGTTGCTGCAGGAAGTACGTGCGGTCGTTCTCGGCGCCGTAAGAGTCGCGGAAAGTGATATATTTTATGTTGTCGCTATTCAACTCATGACGGTTTGGCGAGAAGTCATATTCCACGCCGTTCCCGATGAGCGGATGGCGCGATGTCACGATGTCTATGAACATCGATTTCCCCGCCCCGTTAGGTCCCACGACAGCCACCTGCTCGCCCTCGAGGAGGGTGAAGTTGACAGGTTCCGCCATGTTCCACGCCGGATTGCGCGTTATGCCGTTTACAATATTTATTACCTTCTTCATCTATTTTTGCGGGCGCACACGGGGGTACGCCCCTACATCGTTCTATATCGGGCGCACACGGAGGTACGCCCCTACAAATTAACTCCTCGCTCGACCCGAAGGGGCGCTTTTACCAAGCGGAGCGACTAAAAGAACTCCTAACTCTTCACTCTTCCCTGGTTCTTATTTGCGAAATCCTTCCAGCTGCTATAGTGCTTGGCATCCGTTTCAGGCCGCGACATCTGCATGAAATGGCAGTATGCGGCGGCGAGGGCGTCGGTAGCGTCCATGAATTTCGGCATCTCCTCCTTGTCGAGTTTCAGCAGTTTCTGAAGCATTCCCGCCACCTGTTCCTTCGAGGCGTTTCCGTTTCCTGTCAGCGCCAGTTTTATCTTCATCGGGGCGTATTCATGGATTGGCACGCTATGATGTATCGCGGCGGCGATGGCCACTCCCTGCGCACGTCCAAGTTTCAGCATCGACTGCACGTTCTTTCCGAAGAAGGGAGCCTCGATGGCCATCTCGTCGGGCAGGAACTCGTCTATGATGCCTGTGACGCGCTCGAAAATCTTTCCCAGTCGGAGATACGGGTCACTCTCCTTGCGCATGTCTATGACTCCCATAGCAACCATCTGGGCGGTTCTGTTCTCCACCTTGATGATGCCATAACCCATTACGTTCGTTCCCGGGTCGATGCCAAGAATCACCTTCTCCATTTATTTCAGATAAGGATTCATGGCCAGTTCGTTGCCGATGGTGGTCTTTCCGCCGTGTCCGCTGTAAATAACGGTATCGGCAGGCAACTTGGCAATCACGTTCATCAGGCTGTTCCTCATATCTGTGAACGAGCCGCCTTCGAAGTCGGTTCTTCCTATGCTCATCTGGAAGAGGGTGTCGCCTGTGAATGCCACCTTCTCCTGTTCGCAATAGAATGTCACGCTTCCCGGGGTGTGTCCTGGTGTCTCAAGAATGGTGAACTCGTGGCTGCCGAATGCTATAACATCGTCCTTGGTGAGATATTTCCCCACGGGAGGCACCTCGCGCTCGTACTCGATGCCGAGGAAAGCCATTGACTGCTGTGACAAAGCGCTCATCAGGAACTCGTCCTTGCCGCTCACCTCCGCCTTAAGCCCGTACTGCTCGTATGCGAAATCGTTGCCCATGCAATGGTCGAAATGTCCGTGGGTGCAGATGAGTTTCACGGGCGTCAGTCCGTTGGTCATGATATACTCGGCCACTTCCAGGCGTTCTTGGTCGTAGTATGCGCCACAATCGATTATAACACATTCGCCCGTCTCGTCACTTACGATATAAGTGTTCTCTTGAAACGGGTTGCAAACATATTTCTGAATGTTCAGCATAATTGTATATAGTTTTGTTTATTTCTTTAATTAGAAGGTAGAGGTAGAAGGACATCACTATAACCCAACATCCCTCACACCGGCAGGTAGATAACGTATTTCTCCTTGAACCACTCTTCCGTGAAGAAGTTGCTTATCTCCCATGTATCAATCAGTTTCCTGAACGGTTGTATCTCGCCCTCGATGTTACCGCCTTTCAGCACTATCACTCCGTTGGGCAAAGGGTTTATCTGTTTGCCTCCGATGTTCTTCCTCACTATCTTCATGAGGTCGGGCAGGGGCATCACGGCGCGGCTCACCACGAACTGATAATGGCCTTTCTCCTCTTCACCTCTTCGCTGCACTATCTCGACATTCTTCAGTCCTATGGCGTTTGCAATCTCCTGCGCCACCCGTATCTTCTTGCCTGTGCCGTCAATCATGGTGAAGTGGCACTTCGGGAAGGCTATTGCAAGCGGTATGCCGGGGAACCCGCCACCTGTGCCGAAGTCGAGAATGCTTGTGCCTTCCCTGAAGTTAATGGCACGGGCGATGGCAAGCGAGTGTAGCACATGATGCTCGTAGAGCATGTCGATGTCTTTTCTCGAGATGACGTTTATCTTTGAGTTCCAGTCTCTGTAGAGCGCGTCTAAAGCGGCGAACTGCTCCATCTGCTGCTCGTCGAACTGGCTTCCGAAATATTTCTTTATGAGTTCCATTCTTCTTAAATCCTTTCCTTCAGATAAGGGTTGATGTCCGAATAATCTATCTTCACGAGAATTCTGCCGATGTCGTGAGTGGCTATCTCGTCGGCATTATAAATGAATGTCACGCCGTCAGCCTCAAGCATGAAGTTCTTGGAAGGGTAGGGGTCGATGCCCTTGAATATCGACAGTTCGTTCAGTTGCTTGATGTCGTCTACGTCACGCTGGCTGCACAACTCTTTCACTATCAGTTCGGCAACGAACTTCTCGGAACCGCCCACCAGCACATCGTCAAGTGTGAGCACCTTCTTCTTGTCCATATCGATGTTGCGTGCCACCAGCGTCTGCGTCTCGTGAAGCGCGCCGCTGCTGTATGTCGCCTCCGCCATATAAACCACGATGCCTTTGCGCCCCTGCTTTATAGAGGTGTTGACATCATACGCGATGTTGTAACTGTCGAAGTTGTTGCGGTCCACCTCATAGAGGCTCCTGTAGTCGCGCTTGTACTCGTCGGCATATCTGCGCACAAACGAGTCGACGGCCAGCGGAATGTCTTGCATGCCGCCGCCGATGGAGAAATAGTCGGGAGTGATGATGCCAGAGCTTATCAGTCTTGAGTTAGCCTCCTTAAGACTGTCTGACTTAGAGTAGATGATGTTCATGTGCAGGGTGCATGTGGGCGAAACGGAGTCGGCGGTGAGGTTCACCGTGATGTCCTTCTTCGCCGAGTCGGCGTCGAACCTTGCCAAATCGTTGCCTTCCGCGCTGCTTCCAAAGTACTCGCACGACGAAAGGGCGCCTGCCGTCAGAACCAATAATGTAGCCGCTATTAACGGACGGAATATCTTGCGCATCATTTTCCTTATATAACCATAGTTGTTGCTTTCGTGCAGAGACATCATGCGATATGGCTGCACTCAGGGTGCAAAGTTACGAATTTTTCATGAAATGAGCATATTAAGCGCCTAAAATTCCACTTTTTTGTATTTATATTTCGCCATAACCGAGGAAATGATTAATTTTGCACCCCGAAACTGAAATAATTAGCATGGACAAAGCATACAAGGCAGCGTTATTCGATTTGGATGGAGTGGTGTTCGACACCGAACCACAATACTCGGTGTTCTGGGGTGGCGAGTGCCGCAGGTATCATCCTGAAGAGCCAGGTCTTGAGCATAAGATTAAGGGGCAGACGCTTGTGCAGATTTTCGACAAGCACTTCTCCGGAGAACTGGAAAAGGAGCGCGAGGCAATAACGGAGCGTCTCTATGACTATGAGGCCAATATGAACTACGATTATATCGCCGGCTTCGAGAAACTCATAGCGTCGCTACGCGAGAGAGGCATCAAGACTGCCGTTGTCACAAGCTCGAACAACGCCAAGATGGAGGCTGTTTACAGGAAACGCCCAGAGTTCAAACTGCTCTTCGATGCCATTCTCACATCTGAGGATTTCAAGGAGAGCAAGCCCTCGCCCGACTGCTATCTCACGGCAGCCCGCCGTTTCGGACTTCAGCCCGCCGATTGTGTCGTCTTTGAGGACAGTTTCAACGGACTTCGTTCAGGACGTGCCGCAGGAATGACCGTTGTGGGGCTTGCCACAACCAACAGCGAGGATGACGTCGCTCCCTTGTCGGACATCGTTATTAAGGATTACACGAATTTCAATATTTAATAATCAAATAAAATCATGGCAGGATATTTAGTAAGCGATACGCGTAAGGTTACTACGCACCGCTTTATCGAAATGAAGCAGCGTGGTGAGAAAATCTCTATGCTCACATCTTATGACTATACTATGGCGGGAATCGTTGACAACGCCGGAATTGACGGCATTCTCATCGGCGACTCTGCCTCAAACGTAATGGCGGGCAACGCCACAACGCTGCCTATGACCGTTGACCAGATGATTTATCATGCACGTTCGGTGGTGCGCGGAGCCAAGCGCGCGCTGGTGGTGTGTGACATGCCTTTCGGCTCTTATCAGGTGGACCGTCACGAAGGCGTTAAGAACGCAGTCAGGATAATGAAGGAGAGCGGTTGCGATGCCTTGAAACTCGAGGGTGGCGAGGAGATTATAGATACCGTGAAGGGCATTCTCGATGCCGGTATTCCTGTCATGGGACACCTGGGACTCACACCTCAGAGCATCAATAAGTTCGGCACCTATGCCGTGCGCGCTAAGGATGAAGAAGAGGCTGAGAAACTGCGCCGCGACGCCGCCTTACTTCAAGAGGTGGGATGCTTCGCCGTAGTGCTTGAGAAAGTGCCCGCCGTGCTGGCTGAGGAGGTGACAAAGAACCTTACCATACCAACCATAGGCATCGGCGCCGGAGGCAAGACTGACGGCCAGATACTTGTTGTGGCAGACATGCTCGGAATGACTCGCGGCTTCAGCCCACGTTTCCTCCGTCGTTATGCCGACCTCAACGGAATCATTACTGATGCTATCGGCCAGTATGTTTCTGACGTGAAGAGTCTTGACTTCCCTAACGAACAAGAGAGTTATTAATCAACGAGAGCAGACGTTCTCACTATTTTGACCTTTAAAAATGTACACCCAAAACACTCCTGTGCATGTGCATCTGTGGCACAGAGGCTTCTGGGCATTGGCATTTGCCAACCTGCTGTTGTCGATGTCCGTGTTTATGTTCCTGCCAATATTGCCGTATTGGCTGGGACAGCATTTTGGGCTTAGTGCATCAAAGGTGGCGCTGCTCTTTGTCATACATGCCGTAGGCATCTATCTGCTCGGTCCCCGATGCTCGATGCTCGTCCAGCGCTATCGTCGGAACGTGGTGTGCGCCATATCCATTTTACTGACCTCTCTGTCGAGTTTCGTGCTATACTATTCGCTGTTATTCAGTTGGTTGGCTCTGTGTTCTATGGCCTTTCGCAGATGGTCCTTTCGGGCACTCTCATCATAGACGTCTGCGAGTCGTTCCAGCGCACCGAGGCGAATCATTCTGCCGCGTGGTTCGGGCGTTTAGGACTCGCCCTGGGACCTATTGCCGCCATACTTACAGCGCCCCGTTTTGGGTGCGAGACAGTACTCCTTGCATCATCGGTTTGCGGTTTGCTTGCAATGCTGCTCGTGCTGTTTACCGATTTCCCTTTCCGCGCTCCCGAGGACAATCTTAAGGCGTTCAGTACCGACCGCTTCTTCCTCACTCGCGGCATCTGGCTCTTCGTGAATTTCATGATGATAATGATTGCTGTGGGCATCGTCGTTGTCAATCATCAGGACGTGCGCTTCTTCGTGCTGATGCTTGGCGGTTTTCTCATTTCGTTGCTCTCGCAGAAATTTGTCTTTGCCAATGCTGAGTTGAAGAGCGAGATACTCTCAGCCCTTGTGCTCATCATAGGCGCACTTCTGCTTATGATTTTCAGGGACTCTGATGTGGCGTCGCTTGCCGCCGCATTGCTTACAGGTGTCGGCGTGGGCGTTTCGGCCACCCGTTTCCTGCTGTTCTTCATCAAACTGAGCCCTCATTGCAAGCGAGGCACTTCGCAATCCACGTTCTTCCTTACATGGCAGTCGGGCCTTGCTTTGGGCGCCGCTCTCGGCATCGTGGCGGGCCAGTCGGGTGCTGGATATGTTGTTGCCCTTGCCTTTGTCGTGGTTGCCTTGCTCTTGTACCACTTCTTCACTCACACGTGGTTCATGAACAACAAGAGCCGTTGATGCTCGGCGTGGCGACGGTTTCGCTGCAGCAAGGGCGTAGAAAAGGCGTGCTTGCGAGAAAAATTACAAAAATATATAATAATCTTTTGTTTTTTGTCGGAAAGTATGTATTTTTGCAACTGCTAAAAAAATTGATACCGAATGAGACAACTGAAAATCTCTAAATCTATCACAAACCGTGAAAGCGCAGCGTTGGACAAATATCTGCAGGAAATAGGTCATGAAGAACTGATTTCTGTGGAGGAAGAAGTGGAACTGGCCCAGCGCATTAGGAAGGGCGACCGCAAGGCTCTCGAAAAACTGACAAAGGCAAACCTCAGGTTTGTGGTGTCGGTGGCTAAGCAGTACCAGAACCAGGGACTGTCGCTCCCAGACCTTATCAACGAGGGCAACCTGGGACTTATCAAGGCGGCAGAGAAGTTCGACGAGACGCGAGGCTTCAAGTTCATCTCGTATGCCGTGTGGTGGATACGCCAGAGCATACTGCAGGCAATAGCAGAACAGAGCCGTATCGTGAGACTGCCTCTGAACCAGGTTGGCGCGATGAACAAGGTGAGCCGCATGCAAAGCAAGTTTGAGCAGGAGAACGAGAGACGCCCGAGTCTCGTGGAGATTGCCGAGAGCGTTGACCTGCCTGCCGAGAAGATAGAAGACGCCATGAAGGTGCAGTCGAGACATGTATCGGTGGACGCCCCGTTCATCGACGGCGAGGACAACAGCCTGCTCGACATACTGCCTAACGACGACGCTCCGATGGCAGACAACTCGCTCGTGATTGAATCGCTGAGAGACGAGATAAAGCGCGCCTTGCAGACCTTGAACGACCGCGAGCGGAAGATAGTGGAGGCGTTCTTCGGCATAGACCAGCCTGAGATGACTCTCGAGGAGATTGGCGACAAGTACGGCCTTACCCGTGAGCGCGTGAGGCAGATTAAGGAGAAGGCCATCAGGCGTCTCCGCAACAACACCAAGAACAAGTTGCTCAGATCGTATCTCGGCAGCTGAAAAATGATAGAATAGTCAGGATAAAACAAGGATATGAAGAAAGCATTATATATCATCATTGCCGTCTTGAGTATGGCAAGTACGGTGAGCATCATGGCAAAGGGCGGCGAAGAGCTGGCACAGAAGATGTATGTCTTCGGCGTGTCCACCTCTTTCAACGACAGCACGGTGTTCTTCACGGAAATCATGGAGCTAGAGGGCGCGTGGGTAGAGTCGAAGACAGGCTTCATCGTGGGCCGCGACAACTACAGTTATCAGTTGCGTGACCATCTGGAAAGCAAGGGATACCCCAAGCGCACATGCATCTTCATTTCTGGCAAGAACCTGAAGGACGTGACGAAGAAATACGACAAGCTGAAGTCGCGCTACGTGAAAAAGGGCGGCTCGGACATCCTGCTCATAGACAAGTCGGAGTTTACGTTCAAACCCATAGCTGCAATTCAGGGCACCAGTCAGGAGACACAAGCAGAGATGCCTAAGTCAAAGGGCAAGAAGAAACGCGAGAAACAAAACAAGGCTCCAGCAGGTAAATAGAACTTATGTCAACAGCAGATAACTACAAGTCATACTTCTTCAATATTGCAGAGCTGAACGTCAAGATAACCTTCAAGGAATCGAGATACAACAGCATGCGCTTATTGCCTTCCTTCGCTCCATTCAAAACGGCAGAGGAAGGCAAAGATCTTTTTTTCCATCTGACCATCGACGACGAACTGCCGCCGGTCAGGGAGGGGAAGACAAGGATTGACAACTTCGATACCGGCAACGGACACACCATCGTGGACAAATTGCAGGACGGAGGCTACCAATATATAATAAAAGACATCAACGATGCCGATTGCTGCATGCTGCAGACCAACAAGGACTTCGACGACTGCCGATGCGCCCTCAACGGCAACTACAACATGAGGTGCTTCGGGCTTAACAACGCCCTGATGCTCATATTCGCTTTCGCTGGCAGCCATCGGCAGACCCTGCTCATTCATGCTTCGCTCGTGAGGAACAACGGATGGGGATATGCATTCATAGCAAAGAGCGGAACGGGAAAGAGCACACAGGTGAGCAACTGGCTGAGATACATACCAGGCAGCGACCTCATGAACGACGACAATCCTATAATAAGGGTGCTCGAAGACGGCAAGCCATACATCTACGGAGGTCCGTGGAGCGGCAAGACACCATGCTACCGCAACGTGAAGGCACCACTTGGCGCGATAACACGAATAGACAGGGCTCAGCAGAACAGCGTTGACAGGCTAAGGCCGGTTGAGGCTTTCGCTTCCGTGCTGCCGTCATGCTCTTCGATGAAGTGGGACAAGGAGATATTCAACAACGTGTGTAACACGGTAACAAGGATAGTAGAGACAACAGGGATTTTCATCCTGCATTGCCTACCTGACAAAGAGTCAGCAATAGTATGCCACAGGGAGATATCAAAGTAACAGAAAAGCAATTCAGCAACGCTATACTGATTCCCGAAATCATAAAGATGATTAACGAGGGACACACGGTTACGTTGCCGCTGAAGGGCTTCAGCATGAGGCCGTTCCTCGAGGACGGGCGCGACAAGGCGTTGCTTACAAAGCCCGTGAACCCCAAGGTGGGCGACCCTGTGCTTGCCGAGACCTATCCGTTGCACTTCGTCCTTCACAGAATCATAAAGATTGACGGCGACGATGTGGTGCTTCGTGGTGACGGCAATCTGGGCAACGAATACTGCAAGATGAGCGATGTGAAAGCAGCTGTCATAGGATTCTACCGCAAGGGCAGAACCACTCTCGACCGTACCGATGGGAAGAAATGGCGCGTATACTCGTTCGTGTGGATGCATCTCTCGCCTATAAGACGTTATCTGCTTGCGTTCCATCGCCGTATATGGCTTCGATTGTTCCCTAGCAAACATGCATAATGACTGTTTCATTAAAACATAAATATATATGAAGACAAAACCAGGTTTCACGCTTCGTGACATTTGCGGCGAGTATATTATTGTTGCAGAAGGATTGGAAAACATCGACTTCAGCAACATAATAAGCCTTAACGAGTCATCGGCCTACTTATGGAAGAAGGTAGAGAAGATGGACTCCTTTACTGTAGAAGACCTTGCCCGTTTCCTGACAGACGAGTATGAGGTTGACATGAAAACGGCAATGGCCGACTCTGAAGCCCTCGCAAAACAATGGCTGTCGGTGGGGGTCGTAAGTGAATAAAATGACTGCAAAAGAGTTCTTTTTTGTATATAAACCAACATTATTCGTTTAATTTTGCATAAAATTTAAATGATTTAATGTGTCTATGTATAAATAATATTAAATTTTAAACACGATTCTTGACTTTTATTAATAATATTATTAAATTTGCGTACAAATAATCTGGACAATTAGTATGGCAAAGTATAACATTACCGAGAAGAAAGAAAAGACAGCGGCGTATAGAACCCTAATAAACCCAAGTCTCATGGACAAGTTAGAGCAAAGAATTTTAGACATCATCTTCGCTCAAAAAAAGTACAGAGACCCCAACTATTCTGCTAAGAAACTCGCAGAGGAACTTAAAACAAACACAAGATATATCTCTGCGGTGGTAAATGTGAGATTCGGAATGAATTACACATCGCTTATTAATAAATATAGAATTGAAGAGGCAATGGTAATTCTCGCTGATCCTGAATACCGCAAGACCAATATGGAGGACGTAAGCGCAATGGTTGGTTTCTCTAACAGACAGTCGTTCTATGCATCCTTCTACAGGGTTACAGGCATCACTCCGCGCGATTATAAACTTGCAAAGGAAAGTGCGGGCGAGGAAACGTCATATGCCAAGACAAAGAAGAAGGCTAAAAAAACAAAGCATAAATGACGGTTGACAAATTCAGTTATTCTGATGAATCCTTCGCGGACATACAGATGCTCCGTTACCAGTTGAAGGGTTTCGAGGACCTTTCGCTACAACAAAAGAAGTTAATTTATTATCTTTCTGAAGCAACACTTTATGGTCGAGACATCACTTTCGACCAGTTCGGAAAGTACAACCTTATAATAAGAAAGACGCTCGAGGCGATTCTCCTATCGTATAAAGACGACAGGGAATGTGAGCAATTCAAGGCCCTTGAGGTGTATCTCAAGAGGGTGTGGTTCTCTAACGGCGTCTATCATCACTACGGGTGCGAGAAGTTCGTGCCAGAGTTTTCCAAGAGTTTCTTCATCGAGGCATTAAAGGGGGCGGACAAGGCTCTGCTTCCTCTTGACCGTTTCGGTACGACAGAGGAGTTGTGCCAGACGCTCTGCCGTGTTATATTCGAACCTGATGTGCTCCCAAAGAGAGTGAACAAGGCCGAGGGTGCCGATGTGGTGGCTTCTTCAGCATGCAATTTCTATGAGGGCGTAAGTCAGAAGGAAGTGGAAGATTTCTATAATGGCATGAAGAACGAGAATGCTGATGACAAGGAGCCGGTATCTTATGGACTTAACTCGAAACTGGTAAAGCGTGACGGAAAACTCGTGGAACTCGTGTGGAGCGAGAACGGCATGTATGCCGATGCCATAAAGCACATCACCTACTGGCTGGAAAAAGCAGCCGGCGTGGCTGAGAATGACAAGCAGCGGCAGTATATAGAGACGCTTGTAAAGTATTACCGAACGGGCGACTTGCGCCTCTTCAACGACTATTGCATACAATGGGTTGGCGAGCACGAGGCGCAGGTGGACTTCGTAAACGGCTTCATCGAGGTTTATGGCGACCCTCTCGGCCTTAAAGGTTCGTGGGAGGGAATTGTTGAGTATAAGGATTTAGAGGCCACGAGGCGCACCCAGACAATCAGCCAGAATGCACAATGGTTTGAAGACCATAGTCCTGTTGACCCGCGTTTCCGCAAACAGAAAGTGAAGGGCGTAACGGCGAATGTAATTTGTGCAGCCATGCTAGGAGGCGACGAGTATCCATCTACAGCAATAGGCATCAATCTGCCTAATGCCGACTGGATAAGGGCAGAACATGGAAGCAAGAGCGTCACTATTGGCAACCTTACCGATGCATATAACAAGGCGGCTCGTGGCAGCGGATTCAAGGAGGAGTTCGTGGTCGATGCCGATACTATAGCCATGATAGAGAAATATGGAGATGTATGCGATGACCTTCATACAGACCTTCATGAATGCCTTGGTCATGGTAGTGGACAGTTGCTGCCTGGTGTTGACCCCGACGCTCTTAAGGCATACGGAAACACGATAGAGGAGGCGAGGGCAGACCTTTTTGCACTCTATTACATTGCTGATGAGAAACTTGTGGAACTGGGTCTCACGCCAAACGAAGAAGCATACAAGAGCCAGTATTATACTTATATGATGAATGGCTTGATGACTCAACTTACAAGAATTAAGCCAGGCAACGATATCGAGGAGGCTCACATGCGCAACCGCGCTCTCATAGCACATTGGTGTTTTGAGAACGGCAACGCGATACAGATGGAGAAGAGAGACGGAAAGACATTCGTTAACATCAGCGACTATAAAGAACTGAGGGTCCTTATCGCTCGGTTGCTTGCTGAGATACAACGCATTAAGAGCGAGGGCGACTTCGAGGCTGCAAAAACACTCGTGGAGAACTATGCCGTCAAGGTTGACGCCGACCTTCACAAAGAGGTGCTCGAGAGATATGAACGGCTGCATCTTGCTCCATACAAGGGCTTCATAAATCCTGTAATGACACCTGTTACTGACAGCAACGGCGAGATAACAGACATCAACGTCGACTACACAGAGGGGTATTCTGAGCAGATGCTTAGATATAGCAAACAATATGGTACATTGGTTTAATGTCTTCAGAATATGGATACAGCAGAAAAACTGAGACAGATTAAGCAGTCGTTCAGGTTGAGAATGAACGGAAGCACCTCGCGCTCGATGAGGGAGAAAGGCGTGGATTATCACATCAACTGGGGCGTTTCCTTGCCCGACTTAAAGCTAATGGCAAAGGAATACGGAAAGGATTATGACCTTGCCATCGCTCTCTGGAAAGAGGACATCAGGGAGTGCAAGATTCTTGCCACGATGATAATGCCAGCCGAGCAGATTTTGCCCGAAGTGGCAGACATCTGGATGGAGCAGACGCCTTCGCAAGAGATAGCCGAACAGGCGGCGTTCAATCTCTATCAGTATGCTCCGTTTGCATCTGAAAAAGCATTCCAATGGGTTTCTTCTGGCATGCCTTTATATCAGGTGTGCGGCTATCAGATTCTTGCTCGATTAATGTATCAAGGCAAAGAACCTAACGAACGTTCTGTCAATGAGTTGCTAGACCAGGTTCAAGCATCTGTACAAGACGAGAGCATAGCCGTTCGCCATGCTGCTATGACGTGCATTCAACGATATGCTGAACTTGGGGATGAACATCTGGAGAAGGCTGTCAAGGCGATGAAAGCAGTTGGTGTGGAACTCTATTGAAAATATAAAATATTATTAAATGTTTTGCTGTTCATAATAATTGTTGTATTTTTGCACATACAAAGTTTCTCTGTGTAAAATGGACGATGTAAAAGTTGAGGTAAAACAGATTCTTACCCAATATCTTGAACAGAACAACATGCGCAAGACTGTCGAGCGATTTGCCGTGCTTGAAGCGGCATATAGTTTCGGCACATTCTTCACAATAGAGGAACTTAATGACATTCTTGAGCGTAAAAGTTTCCCCGTAAGCCGTGCTACCTTGTACAATTCGCTGAAGCTCTTCCAGATGCTTCAACTTGTGGTGTGCCATAGGCTTAACGATGGAACAAAGTATGAAGCCACATACATCCGTCACAGCAACTGCCATCAGATTTGCACCATGTGCGGGAAGGTGTCGGATGTGGATTCGCGCAAGATTGCAGAAACCGTCGAGAATACGAGGTTCAAGCGCTTCAGGCGCGAGAGCTTTTCACTTTATGTTTATGGCATTTGCAGTTCGTGCCAGGCAAAGATGACTCGTGAGCGTAACCGCAAGTCGAAAGAGAAAGTAGCGAACAAAAAAAACAAACATAATAAAAAGTAGAAAATGAAATCAGGAAAAGTAGATGTCTTGCTGGGTCTCCAGTGGGGCGATGAGGGAAAAGGAAAGGTTGTTGATGTTCTTACGCCTAATTACGACGTGATAGCACGTTTCCAAGGTGGCCCTAATGCCGGTCATACTCTTGAGTTTAAGGGTGAGAAATATGTGCTTAGAAGCATCCCTTCTGGCATCTTCCAGGGTGGCAAGGTGAATATTATCGGTAACGGCGTTGTGCTTGCACCAGACCTTTTCATGCAAGAGGCAAAGGATTTGGAGAAGAGCGGACATGATCTCAGAAACCGTCTGCATATCTCAAAGAAGGCTCATCTCATTATGCCTACTCACCGCCTGCTCGATGCTGCTTACGAGAAGCAGAAAGGAAAAAGCAAGGTGGGAACAACCGGTAAGGGCATCGGCCCTACATATACCGATAAGGTAAGCCGTAACGGCCTTCGCGTTGGTGATATCTTTGACCACTTCGAGGAGAAATATGCCGCACATAAGGCTCGCCATGAGGAGATACTCAAGTCACTCAACTTTACCGACTATGACATTACCGAGGTGGAGAAGACTTGGATGGAAGGCATCGAATATATGAAGCAGTTCAATATCGTTGACTCTGAGTATGAAATAGACCAGATTCTCAGAAGCGGCAAGAGCATCCTATGCGAGGGCGCTCAAGGCACTATGCTCGATATTGACTTCGGAAGTTATCCATTCGTGACATCATCGAATACAGTTTGTGCTGGCGCTTGTACTGGTTTGGGCATAGGTCCTAACAAGATTGGCGAGGTGTTCGGTATAATGAAGGCATATTGCACTCGCGTGGGTGCTGGTCCGTTCCCTACAGAACTCTTTGACGAGACAGGTGCTAAGATTCGCGACCTCGGTCATGAGTATGGTGCTGTAACGGGACGTGAGCGCCGTTGTGGATGGATTGACCTCGTGGCGTTGAGATATGCTATTGCTGTAAATGGCGTCACTCAGCTTATCATGATGAAGAGTGATGTGCTCGATGGTTTCGACACAATCAAGGCATGCGTGGCATACAAGCAGAATGGTGTTGAGATTGACCATTTCCCATATAGCATCGAAGAGGGCATCGAACCTGTTTATAAGGAACTGCCAGGATGGAAGACCGATATGACTAAGTTCACATCAGAGGATGAGTTCCCTGTAGAGTTCAAGAATTATATCGATTTCCTCGAGGCAGAACTTGAGACTCCGATAAAGATTATTTCAATTGGTCCTGACCGTGACCAAACAATAGTTAGAAAATAATGGCAAACAAACCTAACATTCCAAAAGGCACGCGCGACTTCTCTCCAACAGAGATGTCGAAGCGTAACTATATATTCAACACCATTAAAGAGGTATATGCACTCTATGGCTTCCAGCAGATAGAGACTCCGGCTATGGAGACATTGCAGACGCTAATGGGCAAGTATGGAGAGGAGGGCGACAAACTGCTCTTCAAGGTGCTTAATAGCGGCGATTTCCTCAATAAGGTTTCTGATGACGAATTGCGTGAGAAGAATGCGCTTCATCTTGCATCACGTATTTGTGAAAAGGGATTGCGCTACGACCTTACCGTTCCTTTTGCGCGCTATGTGGTGATGCATCGCGAGGAGCTCCAGATGCCTTTCAAACGCTATCAGATACAGCCGGTATGGCGTGCCGATCGTCCTCAGAAGGGACGCTATCGTGAGTTCTACCAATGTGATGCCGATATCGTGGGTTCCGACTCCTTACTCAACGAGGTGGAACTGATGCAGATAGTTGATACTGTATTCACTCGCTTTGGAGTTCGCGTTCAGATAAAGATAAACAATCGCAAGATACTCTCTGGTATTGCTGAGGTGATTGGCGAGGCAGATAAAATAGTCGACATTACTGTTGCGATTGACAAACTTGACAAGATAGGCCTTGAGGCTGTAAACGAGGAACTTGCCAACGATGGCATAAGTCCTGAGGCAATAGAGAAACTGCAACCGATAATAACGCTTAGCGGCTCTAATGATGACAAGCTAAAGGTCATCAGCGAGGTGCTTGCTGCCTCGGAAGTGGGCATGAAGGGTGTTGAGGAGACTCGATTTATTCTCGACACTTTGACCAAGTGTGGATTGAACAACGAGATGCAACTTGACCTTACTCTTGCCCGTGGCCTTAACTATTACACGGGTGCCATTTTCGAGGTTAAGGCTCTTGATGTGCAGATAGGAAGCATTACAGGCGGAGGGCGTTATGATAACCTTACAGGTATCTTCGGCATGCCAGGACTTAGCGGCGTGGGTATCTCGTTTGGCGCCGACCGCATTTTTGACGTGCTTAACCAGCTTGACCTTTATCCCAAGGAGGCAGTTGATGCTACACGGCTTCTCTTCATCAACTTCGGCGAGAAGGAGATGGAGTATTGTCTTCCAATAGCGTCAAAGGCTCGCAAGGCGGGCATCGCAACCGAGATATATCCTGATGCTGTGAAGATGAAGAAACAGATGAGCTATGCCAATGCCAAGAACATTCCGTTTGTTGCCATCGCTGGCGAGAACGAGATTGCCGAGGGTAAGGTGATGCTCAAGGATATGGTGAAGGGCGAGCAGAGGCTTGTAAGTGCCGATGAACTCATAGAGGCTCTTGCCTAAGAACAAAACAAACTACTTAAAAAACTAATTCTGCTACTTATGAAATACTTTAAATCTGCCGTGCTGCTATTGGCGGCATTGTTCGTACTATCCGCATTCAACAAGGACAAGCGGATAACTATATTCATGGTTGGCGATAGCACAATGGCCAACAAAGACATCTCTGGAGGAAAGGTTGAAAGAGGGTGGGGCATGATGCTCTGCAACTACTTTTCTGACGATGTTGTTGTGGACAATCATGCCAAGAACGGCAGGTCGAGCAAGAGTTTCATTGATGAAGGCCGTTGGGACAAGGTACTCGAGAAAATCACTCCTGGCGACTATGTTTTCATCCAGTTCGGGCATAACGATGAAAAGGATGCTCCTGCGCGTCATACAGAACCTGGTACCACCTTTGACGCTAACTTGCGTAAATATGTCATAGAGACTAGGGAAAAAGGTGGAATCCCCGTGCTCTTTAATGCTGTGGCAAGAAGGAAGTTCTATCGTGAAGGTGACGATAGCGTGGATGATGAATCGCTCAGAGACACGAAGTATGCTGACGAGAAGATAAATAGTGACACCTTGATTGATACTCACGGACTTTACCTGCTCTCTCCGCTTAACGTGGCCAAAGAACTGAACGTTTCTTTTGTTGATGCCAATAAGATTACTCGTGAACTTGAACAAAGCATGGGACCTATAGAGTCGAGAAAACTGCACATGTGGTTCCGTCCTGGCGAAGAGCCGAGCGTGCCTGAAGGAAGACAAGACAACACGCACTATAACATATATGGTGCCAATCTTGTTGCTTCACTTCTTGTTGATGAAATTGCCCGACAAGTGCCAGCTCTGAAAAAGTATGTACGTCATTATGACAGTAGTGTGGCGTCTAACGGTATGGGATTGTATTTCTCTCCACAAGAGGCAGTAGACAAGGCTCCTCTTCACAAGAAAACAACAATACTCATTAACGAAGGTACATGGAAGAAGCCGTCTGTGCCCAAAGGCAAGAAAATAAAGTTCGTGAGGCGCAAGGGTGCTCGTTGGGAGTGATACTTTTCTTTGCCTGTTTTTATTTGTCATATTATTGCCTTTGTAAGGATATACATCTGAGCATGTCAGGAAGCACTTCTGACATGCTCAGTTATATATAAATGAGGTGGTCAGAAGACACAAGTGAGAGAGTGATTAGCCGTTAATAACTCCTTCAAAAGATACAAGTGGCAGAACAGCATGTTAAATCTAATATAATTGCCTAATCATTTCGTTACTACTTCATAAAAAATGTAAATCATTTGGTGGAATAACTTTTAATATTTATATTTGCAGAAACATATTTGGATTTGCAACTAATTATTAATCTTAAACAAAATCATTATGAAGAAAAAGTTTATTTGCACCGTTTGTGGATATGTTCACGAAGGTCCGGAACCACCAGAGAAGTGCCCTGTATGTAAAGTGCCAGCCAGCAGGTTTAAGGAACTCGTAGAAGACGACGAAGAGTCTTTCGCAACCGTTCATGAACTCGGAGCTGCCCGCAAGGAAGGTGCTGACGAGGAAATGATAAAGGACTTGAAGAACCATTTCGATGGAGAGTGTGGTGAAGTGGGTATGTATCTTGCTATGAGCCGTCAGGCTGATCGCGAAGGCTACCCAGAGATTGCTGAGGCTTTCAAGCGCTATGCTTTTGAGGAGGCTGAGCATGCAAGCAAGTTCGCAGAACTCCTTGGCGATGTGCTGAAAGATACTAAGAGCAACCTCGAGGCTCGCATAGCAGCAGAACGTGGTGCTTGTGAGGACAAGTTCCGTATTGCACGCAACGCTAAGGCTGCAGGCATGGATGCCACTCACGATACCGTTCATGAAATGGCAAAGGATGAGGCTCGCCATTGTGCAGGCTTCCAAGGCCTCTATAAGCGTTTCTTTAAGTAATTGTGAGCTTTGAACAACTAGAATTTTCATGTAGGGGCATAGTTATCTATGCCCTTAACATGATTTTATAGGCATATAGTAAATAATGTAATAACACCTCAAATATGAATATAGGCGACAGGCTGGAGAGTCTTCTTGAGAGACAATATTGGGTAGTTGACATGCTTCCAAAGCAGGTTCCTGCTGATAGTGAAGGGCAGTACTTCAAGATTGAGCAGTATTATCTTGAGTCTCCAAGAAAAGAAATCATATGCGAGAAATACACTAACATTTTGATAAAGTTGAACTGCTACTACGATTTTGATATTCTATTTGATGAAAAGTGGCAAAATAATCCCACTCCTCATTTTCTTGCAGAATGTGTATCACGTTGTTTTAGCTCTAGCCGTCCTCTGTTTGTCTTACTCGATTCTTCTGATGCGTTGCTCGGCCTTGACGGCGATGACACAACCATGACTATTTATAACCCAAATGAAAACCTCCTTGAGTTAGTTGGCGCTTTGGCATCTTCAGAAGGATTGTTTTTATGGAAACCTTAAATATAAATCGTGAAATTGAAAAATAGTAAAATCCAACCATGTATAGTTTAAAGTATAAAGTAACTACAAGTACCTGTGATAGCGAGGGGCGACTGAAACTATATTCCGCGCTCCAGATGATGCAGGACTGCTCGGAGATGTGGATAGATAGTGAACCTGGCGTAAAAGAGTATTTTGCCGCACAGAACATGGCCCAATTGCTTGCATCGCGTCAAGTGGAGATTGTTCGTGTACCTGAATATAAGGAGGAACTTACGGTCACCACTTCGGTATATGGAATGAAACCCATGTTCGGATTCCGTAACACATACATCTATGACGCGGAGGGCAAGCCTTGCTATAAGACATGGAGCATGGGAGCCTTTGTTGATAAAGCCAACGGAAAACTAAAGCGTGTGGATGATGCTACTATTGCATCGATGACATTAGAGCCTCAGTTGGAAATGAACTATGGCGACCGTCGAATCATTCTTCCACGAGAGGGTGGGGAAACACAAGAACCATACAAGGTGCTTCGTGCAGACATCGACTATAATAAACACATGAATAATGCCAACTATGTACGCATAGCAATGGAACTGCTTCCTGAAGACTTCGAAGTTAAGGGCATGAGGGTGGAGTATCGTGTGGCTGCAAAATTGGGAGATGTGCTTAATCCTATAGTATATCGTGTCGACGACAAGATTATTGTCGCTCTTATGGTTGAAAACGAGGTAAGTGCAATAATAGAGTTCGAGTGACAATACACTTGGTATTACGTGTACCGACTACGAATTACAAGAAAAATGTTATTATCAACCTTGCCTTAGTTGTAAGGGAGTAACGCCAAAGTGCTCTCTAACGTACTTGCTGAAAAATGATGAGTTGGGGAATCCGAGTTGATCGCTTACTTGCTTAATGCTGAGGTCGGTTTGGCGCAGATAATAGCGGATATCCTCCATCACGTGTTCCGTAATCCACTCGTTGGCCGTCTTGCCTGAGTATTTCTTGCAGATGACAGAAAGGTATTTCGGCGAGATGCAAAGTTCGCAGGCGTATGATTCTACCGTGCGGTGCTTTACTTTCGTGGTGTGAAGCAAGTCTAGGAATCTTTGAAAATGTCCGCTCGCTGCTTTCGTATCAGACGGCTGCCGTACATCATTATTCAGTTGTTGTTGCATTGCTCCGCAGAGTCCAAGCATGGCACAACGAACAAGTGACTGGATGACATCAGTACGGAAAGGCATGTCGGGGGCTTTCTCATAGCATAGCCCCAGCATATCGTAGAAATGGGTATAGAAACGGATGTCTTCATCGTTTAAACTGATAACATGCAGCCGTTGAATGTACATCACCTCATTCCATATGTTCATCTTTTCATGTAGGAAACTCTGAAGTATCTGATGGGTGAAAAACATTGCCTTGATATTGAAATCGGGACTGACCATAAGGTCGGTTATAACTGTGTTTGCAGGAATAACCGCCACTTGGTTTTGCTTTACCTCAATAATCTGCCCGTTCAACTGCCCCTGCACACGTCCGCTAGTGCAAATCGCTATTGCCGTCATTGACACATGAGCCTCGCTGACTACAGCAAATTGTTGAATACTATCAACAATGACAATGTCGTCGTCGGAGTATCCCACATTGATAGCTTCATTATTAGTGAGGGTCTGTAGCGTAATTTCTTCTTGCTGCATGTGAATGTTTGATTTTGGATGCAAAGGTAAGTGTTTTTGATTAAATACGATGTTCTATTTAGGATATTTTATGTTACATATCACTCTTTATGGTAGAAATAGCAGTATAATAGTACAAATAGAACATTAAAATTCGCATTTATTCCACTATTTTTGCACTAAAAATCATAAGTAATAATGAAAAGAAGTGTTTTAGGACTATTGGTCATCATTGCTCTGTATAGTTGTAGCGAGAAGAATACGAGTAAAGTCAAGGCGCCAATACGAGTGGTTACAGAAGTGGTTCATGCCACTAATGGAGAAAATGGGCAAACCTATGTGGGTATTGTAGAAGAGCGTGAGGCTACTGCAGTAAGCTTTACTGGAATGGGTGTAGTGAAGCGTTTGTATGTAAGGGAGGGCCAGGTCGTCAGACGCGGACAACTCATTGCAGAAATGGATGACACCCAGGCCCGTAACATACTCAGCGGTGCTGAGGCACAGATGACTCAAGCCAATGATGCCTTACATCGTTACCAGATGCTCCACGATAATGGTTCGCTGCCTGAAGTGCAATGGGTTGAGATTCAAAGTAAGGTGGCCCAAGCTAAATCGCAACTGGAGGTGGCCAAAAAGAATCTTGCAGATTGCAGGTTGGTGGCTCCTGTTAACGGCATTGTCGGCAAGAAGATGATTGGAGCTGGTGAGACTGCTTTGCCATCTCAGGCCGTGGTGAGTATCCTTGACATTAGTATTGTTAAGGTGAAGGTGGCTGTTCCCGAGTCTGAAGTGAGCGGTATTAGTGCTAATACGCCTTCATATATAAAGGTTGAAGCCATTGACAGGAGTTTTGCAGGAGGTAAGATAGAAAAAGGTGTAGTGGCCGATGCCTTGACACATACCTACGATGTTCGCATCAATGTTGTAAATAGCGAGCGTAACCTGTTACCGGGAATGGTAGCCAGCGTGCGTTTTGAAAGTCATGCCATCCCCCCATCTTTAAAAGACGAGGGAAGTATTTATACCGTGCCAGTTGCATCTGTCCAACGCAATGCCAATGGCGGTTTGTTCGTATGGACAATAGCTAAAGACAGTACTGCTCATCGT
Organism: uncultured Prevotellaceae bacterium; assembly: GCA_900315095.1. Taxonomy (GTDB): domain Bacteria; phylum Bacteroidota; class Bacteroidia; order Bacteroidales; family Bacteroidaceae; genus Prevotella. The sequence goes on from OMXS01000029.1 coordinate 25,379, forward strand.
ACCGATGTGAGCATCGGTGATACAAAAGGCAACCGTGTGATATTGAAGAGTGGCGTCAGCGAAAATCAACGTGTCATCACCGAGGGTTACCATAAGCTAAGCGAGGGAACGAAAGTGGTGTTTTAATAGACAGTTGTATAATTGAGAATTGACAATATGAAGCGAAAGATGTCATGGCTCAAATGGCCATTAGAGCATTACTCAATATCATTGCTCATCATAGGAATATTGTTTGTGCTGGGCATTTATGGCATGTATATCATGCCGAAGGATGAATTCCCCCATGCCACCATCCGTCAGGGTGTGGTGGTGGCTGTCTATCCCGGAGCCACTAGCGAAGAGATAGAACAGCAGGTGGCTCTTCCATTGGAACGTTACCTATTTACATACGGTGAAGTGAAGCGTTCCAAGACTACAACGACGTCTCAAAATGGCTTGTGTGTCGCCATGGTTGAACTGAACGACAACGTGAATAATAAGGACGAAGTATGGTCTAAGATAAAGCATGGTCTGAACAGTTTTAAGTCGCAGTTGCCGGCAGGTGTAATTGCCATCATGGTCAACGATGATTTCGGCAACACGTCCGCATTGCTGATTGCTATCGAGAGCAGCCAGCGCAGCTACCGTGAACTGAAGAAGTACAGCGACGACCTATCTGATCGCTTACGTCATATTCCGTCGGTGGCCAATGTGAAGATATTCGGTGAACAGAAGGAGCAGATAACGCTCTATGTTGACCGTCAGCGGTTACAGGCCTACGGCATTGGTCAACAGGTCCTTTTCTCTCACTTACAGGCTCAGGGCATTACTACCATGAGTGGTAGCATCAGCGACAAAGACCAGCAGGTGCCCATACATATTGAACCTACGGAGAACAGTCTTGAGGAAATAGGAAATCAGATTATCTTCAGCGACCCTGCTACTGGCAAGGTGGCACGTGTGCGCGATGTGGCTCGTGTGGTTCGTGAATACGACAGCAATGCCAGTCGTATAGAGCAAGACGGACACCCTTGCATATTGCTTTCGATGGAGATGACGGCAGGCAACAATGTGGTGATTTATGGCGAGGAGGTGGACAATGTGTTGCAGAAATTTCGCGAAGACGAACTGCCCGACGATGTCAACATTACCCGCATCGCTGACAAACCCAAAGTGGTTGCCATGAGTGTAAGTTCGTTCTTGCGCGACCTTCTCATATCGATGGCCATTATCATCTTGGTCATGATGGTGTTATTCCCCATTCGCTCGGCTATTGTAGCTGCCATCACTATACCGTTGAGCACGTTTGTATCAGTTGCAATCATGTATATGATAGGCATCGAACTCAACATCGTCACACTAGCAGCACTAATCGTTGTGCTGGGTATGATAGTCGATAATAGCATCGTGGTCATCGATGGATATTTGGAATATCTAGGCAAGGGCTATGAACCAAATAAGGCTGCCATAGAGAGTGCACGCCAGTACTTCATGCCAATGATGCTGGCAACAATTTGTATCTGTGCCATTTTCTATCCATTCCTGCTTACTTTTAAGGGCATGTTTTATGATGCCATGAAGGACTTCCCGTTGACCATTACCATAAACCTCATGGTGTCGCTCTTTCTGGCAGTAACCGTAATCCCTTTCTTAGAGGTTCGCATCATTAAGCCTAACAAAGTGACTACGGGCGGAAATAAAATCACTCAGTTCGTACAGCGCACATATAACAAAGTGCTCGATTGGACATTCGGTCATCCGTGGATGACTATCGGTGGCGGTATGGGTGTCATAGTGCTGTCAACACTCATAATGCCCTCGCTGAAGATTCGCCTATTTCCTTATGCCGACCGCAACCAGTTTGCCGTAGAGATTTTCTTGCCTGACGGCAAGGGACTCTCTGAGACTGAGGCCGTGTCTGACTCCGTGTATAGAGTGCTTCGTCTTGATGAGCGAATCACAGGTGTAACGAGTTTCATTGGTTGTTCGTCTCCCCGTTTCATGGATGCTTATGCACCACAGATGGCAGGCAATAATTTCGCACAGTTTATCGTTAACACTACGTCGGATAAGGCCACATTGGATTTGCTTGCCGAATACCAACCTCGTTTGAGCGAGGCTTTTCCTAATGCCTATGTAAAGTTCAAGAGACTTGACTATTTGTCCGTTCCCGAATTGGAATACCGTTTCTATGGTGAAAATCTTGACTCGTTGCATGTGGTGGCTGAACGTCTTATGGACCTCATGCGTAAAATGCCTGAACTAGAGTGGGTGCATACCGACTTTATGCAACCTTATCCTATTATTAATGTAGAACTTGATCCTGTAGCCTCGTCACAGTTGGGCATCACTCGCTCTACAGCTGCTTTGGCAATCAGTTCCACAACGAGTGACCTGCGCATAGGGCAAATGTGGGAAGGTGACTATGAACTGCCCATTGTGGTAAAGGACAATAGCGATATGACCTACTCTGATATCCAGAATCTTGGTATTGCTACCCCTGTCAGTATGTTATCTGGTGGTCTTAACTCCACCAACAATACTGTACCATTGCGACAAGTTGCACATGTCTGTCCAAAATGGTCTGAGAGTCGTATCATCCATCGTTCAGGCGAACGTTGCATCACAGTTACTGCACAATTCGCCCAAGGAGTTTATACAAGTCCTATTGAAAAACGTATTGTAAAGATGATGCAAGAAATCGAGTTGCCACAAGGTGTGCGTTGTGAGGTAGGTGGCGAGATAGAATATGGCGACGAAGCATTACCTCAAATCTTTGGAGGCATCAGCATCGCTATGCTCATAGTGTTCTTCTTCTTACTTTTCAACTTTAAGAAATATGGCATCACAACCGTGTGCATGGCAGCCCTTGCTCTGATGATTCCTGGTGCGCTCATCGGATTGGGCATGATGAACCGTGCACTTGGATTGACATCCATATTCGGACTTATTACGCTGATGGGTATGATAATGCGTAATGAGATTCTTATCTTTGAGCATGCCATTGACCTCATAAAAAAGTATGTGGCCGAAAATGGAGATTGGAACGTTGATCGCAATGCATATAATAGAGCAGTTCGACAAGCTGCCTATGATGCTGGCAAACGCCGCATGGTACCTATCTTCCTCACCACCGCCACGACTGCTGTTGGCGTAGTGCCTATGATTATTGCCCAGTCGTCATTCTGGATGCCTGTGGGAGTTACCATTTTTGCAGGTGGAATCGGTTCACTTGTCATGGTTGTTACCATGCTCCCAGTTGTTTATTGGAAAGTATCTACAAAATAAAGTATGAAAAAAAGTATTATTATAGTAATTGCAGCGGTTTGCCTCCCTTTGTCAGCACAGGTGGCAAGTCCACTCCATCAAAGGGATGAACAGGGGGAGATATTGTCACTTCAGCAGATTCTCGACTCCGCACGTAAGAATAATATTGCTATTCGCCATGCGCAACAGAGTATAGATGCTGCTGTGGAGCAGCGCAAGGAAGCATTTACAAAGTATTTTCCGAATGTCAGCGGTACAGGATTGTGGTTCAATGCCAATAAAGGTATGGCAGAGATTACAATCAACCCCTCAGAAGTAATACCTTCGTCGTTGGCATCCACGATTACTGCTCATTTGCCCGCCGAGGCCTTGGCTGCATTGGCCAGTCCCATCAGCGTCTCGATGATGAAGAACGGTGCCATCGCAGGTATTACAGCCATACAGCCAGTATATTCAGGTGGGCAAATTGTAAATGGCAACCGTTTGGCTAAGGTTGGTGAGGATGTTGCCCGTTTACAACTGCAACTCTCTGAAAACGAAGTGGAGAGGACTGCCGAACAATATTTCTGGCAAATCGTCTCTCTTCAAGAAAAGATAAAGACTGTTGCTGCAGTTGAAACCATGCTGTCAGATATTCATAGGGATGTTGATGTGGCGGTACGTGCAGGCTTGATTCTTCGCAATGACCTCCTACAAGTGCAACTGCGTCAGAACGAAGTGGAGAGTCAGAAGCTGAAACTACATAACGGCATCAGCATCGTCAAACAACTGTTGGCTCAATATTGCGGACTTCGCGACACCACCTTCGTACTGTCAGTAGATCATGATGCTGTTCCCGACCTTCCTGTCAGGCAAAATTACGGACAAGCATTGCTCAGCACTCCCGAATATCAGCTATTGGACAAACAAGTTGAAGTTGCAAAATTACAAAAGCATATTGCAGTTGGTCAAAATCTGCCAACAGTTGCAGTCGGTGCTGGTTACAACTATCATAACATGCTAGACAACAACCGTACCTTTGGAATGATATTTGCAACCGTCAGCGTTCCTATATCCGACTGGTGGGGTGGTTCCCATGCCATCAAGCGCAAGAAGATAGCGTGCCAACAGGCACAGGAGCAACTTGCCGATAATGCCCAACTGCTTACTATTCGCATGCAGAATGCTTGGAACAACGTAGTGGAAGCCCGTCAGCAACTTGATATAGCTCAACGCAGCATTGAACAAGCCGATGAGAATTTGCGCATACATCGCGACTACTACCGTGCTGGCACATGCAAGATGGCTGACCTGCTTGAAGCGCAACTGTTCTATCAGCAGGCATGCGACAAACGTACCGATGCCTATGCTGACCTGCAAAACAAACTCTTGGAATACAAACAATCTGTTGGGCAATAGTGATAATCATACCTTTGATTCAAATTCAAATCAGGTATCCTAGTATCATTTGCATTAATATCATTCTCACTTGTATTTCCTGAGGAAATCAGGAGATACAAGTGAGAAAACTAAGGAGTGTTTTTAGAATCATTAAACCGTATGCTTTGAAATGCCCAACAAATGTCATGTTGACAGTTCCTCGCCCCAGAAGTGAAAGATACGTTAGTATTATGGTTAATTGCTTTAATTCAAATCAATGTGCTCGTAAGGGAGTCCGAAGACGTCGGCAACGGCCTTATATACCACTTTTCCTTCAACTATGTTCAGACCTTTCATCAAGGCTGCATCATCACGGCATGCCTTTTGCCAACCCTTATCTGCCAGCGCAATGGCATATTTCAACGTGGCGTTTGTGAGGGCGATGGTTGATGTGTTGGGCACAGCGCCAGGTATGTTTGCAACACAATAGTGAACGATGCCATCAACCTCATATACAGGCTCACTATGAGTAGTGGGGTGGGAGGTCTCGAAACACCCACCTTGATCTATAGCTACATCAACAAGAACTGTTCCTGGCTCCATTAGTTTCAACATGTCGCGTGTTATTAGATGAGGAGTCTTGTCACCAGGTACAAGCACAGAACCGATTATTATGTCAACAGATGGCAGTTCCTTGCGGATGTTGTGTTCATTTGAATATAGAGTGCGCACGTTAGGCGGCAGCTCGTTGCCCAACTGACGAAGTCGAGGAAGCGAGATGTCGGTAATGGTTACCTGAGCGCCAAGACCTGCAGCCATGCGAGCAGCAGCCTCTCCAACGATACCGCCGCCTAGCACCAGCACATTAGCAGGGCGTACACCAGGAACACCACTTATCAGCTTGCCTTTGCCACCCTTTGTCTTTTGCAGATAATAAGCACCATTTAGTGTGGCCATTCTGCCTGCAACCTCACTCATCGGTATTAGAAGTGGCAAAGCACCATTGTCCAGTTGCACGGTCTCGTATGCTAGACAAACGGCGCCGCTCTTCAGCATGGCATCGGTTAGTTCCTTCTCGCATGCGAAGTGGAAATAGGTGAACACAAGTTGCCCTTTTCTCACCAATGGATATTCTGGTTCTATTGGTTCCTTCACTTTCACTATCATCTCTGCCTCGCGATAGACATCCTCGATGGCAGGGAGAATTTCGGCTCCCACTTTTGTGTAGTCTTCGTCACAGAAACCGCTGCCCATTCCAGCAGTACTTTGCACAAACACCTTATGCCCATGCCTTACCAGTTCGCCAACGCCCGCAGGAGTCATGCCCACACGGTTTTCGTTGTTCTTAATCTCTTTTGGTATGCCTATTCTCATAATATTTAAATTTATGTGGTTAATTAATAGTTTTCGGTCGTAAAGATACAAAAAATATTCATAGGTTGTATCAGCAGAAGCCATTTTTTTTCATCTTGATTGTTACTAAACAAAAAAAAATTGATTGTCTCACGACAATCAATCCTTTAATAACCTTAATAATCTAATACCATGAAAAACACGTTGCAAAATTACTCATAAAAAATTAATATGCAAGCATTTAGGATTTCAACAGCGTCGGATTTAACATTCTATAAATGTTTGTCCGTTCCATTTAAACTTCCTTTGCTTAAATATTGCATTAATATTTAGTAATTCTGCTTTTGGTATAAGTGGATGACTTAATGATAAAGTCAGTACTGGCTCATTAGCAGACACTTCCGCAGAAATCATTACAGGGTCAATCATAGAAACCAGTTCGTTGTAACGTTCTTGAGATATTGTGTCTGGGCGAATTGTGAATTGACTGGTGAGCAATTTTGCATCATCTGTTACGGGCAAGCCAAATGTGTCCTTAATAGGCTTCCATGAGGAATTAAAAAAACTTATTTCGCTCTCAGGTTCTGGAGCGGTAAAAGTCTTAATCAGACAAATAACAAAAGAAGACTCTGTGGGTAACTTCTTTATTTGTAATGTCGTGTTGCTATTCAACTGCACATGGGCGTAATCGCTTGTTAATGAATCTATTGCGGAACTCCCTTCGAGCATGTTCTTTGAACTTGACTTCATCTTCATCTGGTAAAAGTCAGCCATCTCCGTTCGCATGTTCATGTCTAAATAGGCAACGATGCTGTCAGGCATCTGAATCCACAAGTCGCGCAAGGACTGGGCGTTAATAGTAATCAACGGAGTTGCAAGCAGAGTTGCTATTATAAATAAATACTTCATTCCAAACGGTTTAATCATTATTATTGCTAAATGCAAAAGTACAACATTTTCCATTTATAAGCAACAAAATAGCATAAAAAATGGCAAAGTCCCATTTGCGAGACTTTGCCATTAGAATGATATTGCGGAATGTTTTTACTCCTCAACTGCAGCCTG
>OMXS01000046.1 GCA_900315095.1 uncultured Prevotellaceae bacterium
TTAGGAGTCGTTCCTGACTGCCTCAGGAGGCACGGGTGGGGTGGTCAGGAGCCCTTTCTTATTGACGCGTTTGGTGATGCCGATGGCACCTGATTATCTCTCTGCGAGGCCGTGGGTTTACATAAATAGTAATCCCCACAAGCATCTGATGATGACTTGTGGGGATAATGCGATATATATATATGGTTTATTTTAGATGCCAGGCAGGTGAATCTGCCATGTTCCGGTGATTAGTAATTGAACTTCGGGTTTATCCACTTGAGGATTTCGCCGATGCGCTTCACCTGATAGTCGTAGAGTTCGGTGCTGTTCGACTTCTTGCCGTTCTTGATTCTGTTGTAGAGAGAGGCCATGTTAGATGGTGTATTTACATCGACCCACTCGAATTCCGGCAGGTACACGCGACTCATCACGATGGGGTTGGCCATGCTCTACAATACCATTGTCATCATTGCGGCAACAATGCTCATGAGCATCAAACTTGCCAAGGTTTTCGTGGTTTTCATAGTCTTATTTTTTTTATTTGTTATACTTTTATGATTTAGGTTTCTGGCGCAAAACTACAATTGTTTTTGTGTCGTTGGAAATAATATGGGGATTTTTTTTATTTGTTGTTGCGACAACTATCTATTTTTGCGACATATAGCGTTATTCCCTCTTTTAAATGTCGCTTTTTTTAGTAAAATGGTTTCTATAATGTAATTTTTTAGTATTTCCTGCTGTCATAACACAAAAATCCCCACCCCTGAACTCTCTCCCTTGGTAAGCGAGGAGTTGTTAGGGGTGGGGGTTAAAAGTTATGTAATTGTTATATTCTTATCCCTTTTATTTTGTTGCTCCACCAAGAGCGATGTACAGAGCGATGACGGCTTGTGCTCCGCTGTACATGTTGACGGCCTCGTTGAGTTGTGCGCTGAGGAGGCTCTCCTGTGCGGTAAGCACTTCGAGATAGCTAGACTTTCCGTTGTCCATGAGCTCGTGTGTGCCTTTATACGCCTCACTCAACACCTCCACCTGGCGGTGGTAGTATGCGTGCTTCTCGCGTGCAGCATCACAGTCGGCCATTGCCTCGTTGACCTGGTTGCCGGCATCGATAACTGTTTGCACGTATTTGCGCTGCAGGTCTTCCTCGGTGAGTTTGCTTATTTTGTAGTTGGCCTTTATCTTGCCTTGTGCAAAGATTGGCTGTGTGAGTGAACCTACGAGGTTGAGGAAAAGTTTTGCGGGATTAACGATTGTACCGGCTGAATTCGTCCATCCTCCTGTTGCGGATAGTGTGATGCTGGGGAAGAAAGCAGCTCGTGCGGCCTGTGTGTTGTAGAAGGCTTCTTCCATTGCGGCATTTGCCATACGTATGTCAGGACGATACTCGAGCATCTGTGCGGGGACTCCTATGCGCAGGAAGTTGTTGTCGAACATGTGTTGGTTGTCCGATGAAGAGTGGTGACCTGCTGCTGCGAGCCAATGGCTGCGTTCTATGTGCTGTGGCGGTATGGCGAGCAGTTTGCAGAGTGCGTTCTCTACGGCCCGTATGTTGCGTCGGATATCTACAATTTGTGTCTTGACAGTAAGGTATGACGACTCCATTTGGTTGACTGCCGTGGAGTATGCCTTGCCGTTGTCGTAGAGAGCCTTCTCAGTCTCGAGCGAGGCGTTCCAGAGGCTGTCGGTCTGTGTGAGGATATCGAGTTGTCGGTCGAGCAGCAATAGATAGTAGTATTGCTGTGCTACTGCGCTTACGAGGTTTGAGCGTACGGCCTCCTCGCCCAGTTGTGCCTGCAGAAGCACGGCCTTGGCGGCTCGCTTCTTGTTGGTGATGGAGCCGAACACGTCGACATCTAAAGAAAGTTGCAGCGGCAGGGAGTATGTCTTTGAGAACGCACTTTTGTCGAAGCTGGCAAGCGTCCCTTGGGGCGCAAAGTAGAGCGACGGCAGGTATGCCATCTTCGCCATCCGTAACGATGCCTCGCTCTTCTCTACTGCTATGCGTGCTGAGTTGAGGTCGGTGTTGTTAGCCAGTACCTGCTCAATGAGTTGCTGCAGCAGGGGGTCTGTGAAGAACTCACGCCACGACAACTGAGCGAGTGATGTACTGTCGGATGAGGCATTGCTTATCATCGACATGCCAAAGGTGTTGGCTGGCACCTCTGTCTTTTGTTCGTACTTGTCATATAGACCGCAGCTTGTAAGTGCAAGTGCAACTGCCGTTGCGGTAAGGAGGTGTGATAACACTCCTTTCCAGCCTTCCCTTTTGGGAAGAAACTGTAATCTTTTTCTCATGGGATTTATGGTTTATGCGTTATAGCGTCCCTTTGTCTTTCCCTTGGGGGAGTGATTCGTTATATGTCGAAGTCGTCATCGTCCCATGCTACATATATTGTAGTGGGTTTAGAGAGGAGGTCGTCAGGGTTGTCTACCTCATCGTCGTCATCGGTCTGTCCTGATGTGCCACCATTATTGATAGGCAAGTACGATTCTTCAGAGAAAAGCAGACCGTCTTTTATTTCAATACATGCCGCTTCTGGTTTCAAATATGTTTTTTTCATCTTCGTTCTATATTGTTATGTGAGAGGCATACCGCAGGGGATGCCCCTCACAGACGTTTATTTATTTTATAATGACTTTAAATAAATCGTTCACATTCGGTCAATTTCAAGCGAGCTTAATTGACGCTCACTTAATCACGATTTTCTTGCCGTTGACGATATAAATACCCTTTGTTGGATTATCTACTCGGCGTCCTTGCAAGTCGTAGAAAGGACCTGTGATAGTTTCCGTACTTTCTATGTCTTGGATTGCCGTAGTCTCGTTTTCATCCTCTTCTGGGAAACCAACGAACTCATGGGCATTAGAACCTCCTTGGCCTATGACGTTAAGATAAACACGTCCAGCACCGAGTTCGTCACCAGTCCATCTGTAGAAACCAACGCCTTTGCTCTTATTTGCAAGCACATAGATGGTGGAGTTGCCTTTAGAACCAGTAGTTTTCCTATCGCTCACTTGCAGCAAGTTATCATCAGAATAATCAGGAACAACTTCATCAATCAAGGTCATCTCGTAGTCTCCAGATTCTCCAGATGTGATGTGGAGCAGATATGGATCACCAGCCTTGAGCTTTTTCCCAATATATTGGAGTTTTGCTAGACTCTGAGTGTTTTCAGGCATTACATCTGTTACGATGAATGCTTTGACATTTTCAGGAATCTCCACATCTTTGTATGTGACAATGGTCTTCCATTTTGCGTCTCCAATGTTTACATTGAACGTAGGATCAGGTACGAAGCGGTAGATGCGTGGCATGAAGCACTTGGGAGCTTTCGTTTCGCCAGTTTCTTCATCTACTGTCGGTTGTTCATCGCCAGGTTTCTTCGTGTTGAACGAAGCCATGAACATATCGAAGGAGCCCATGTCGAAGGTACTCTTTTCATTATTGGTGTCATCTTCGGTAGGGTCATCGGGATCCTGCTCTTCTTCATTATTTCCACCCATACCTCCGAACATTCCCATCATCTCTTCCATGTCGAACGAGCTTGAAAGCATGATGGTATTGTTCTTTTTGTCATTTTCGTCATTGTCATCAGAAATACCCTCGAATTTAATGGTGGCATTGTTGCCTGTGAAACTGATGGATGCCTTAAGGCTGACAATAATATCTGTATCTTCCTCATCTTCTTTTGGTTCTGCTTCTGCTAAGGCATCTGCCTCTGTACCTACCTTCAGACCGGTACTAGACATGAACATTTCCATCATGTCGTTGGATTCTTCATCAGACTTTTTGGCAGTTGCATAGAGATACAGTGGTGTGTCATTCTCATCCTTACCAACATTGAGCTTCCATAAATCGCCATCCTTTTCAAGAACAACCTCCAGGCCTTTTTTAGAAGTAACAGTTGAACTCGGAATTGTTGGCTCGTCGAATTCAATCTTGCTGCCATTCTTACCGCCACCCATCATGGCGTTGTTTTCAACCATCATGTAGTCGGTATACTCCTTGTTGTTGTTATTCTCCTTGTCTACCTTCTCTCTCGTACCAACAAGTACCAGGCGGGTACCGTCTTCAAGGTCGTCGGTGCTCGTTGTCAGTTTCCATTCACCATCGTAATAACCAGCGGGATCAAGGTCTCTCGTCTTCACGATAAGCTTGAACTTGCGCTTCATGGTGTAGGACCTCTCCTTAGAGTCATCATCGCCTTCACGCTTAGGCAGAACCACCTTTACCTTAACGGTAATCTTGGCTTTACCTTCGTTAACACCGGTGATTATGTTCGTCTCTTCATCCCACTTGGCAATATCCTCATCGGATGACTTGTAAGTTGCTGGCTGTATCTCAGCTCCTTCAGGAAACTTATCCTCATTGAATCTATTAAATAGTTCATCTATTGTATAGAGAGGAGTTTCGGCTTCTTTACTGCCATCCAATGTCTTGTTGACAAATATTTCCTTTGGCTCTGGCTCCGTAACAAGCAAAGTCGGGTCATATACTGCCAGGTAATTCATCTCATCAACCTTTCCCGACATCTTCGGTTGTTCATCTTTATTACCACCCATCATACTGGAGAACATATTTGTATCCTCGGTATAAACCAGTGGTCCGCAAACTACCACGCAGTCGCCAGGACTCAGTTTGGGAATTGAATCAAATTCCATTGCGGTGGAACCCCCAGAATTTAATGTGCCACAACCATTGATCACCTTCATCTGACCGTCTTTCGTGCCATCATCAGAGATATAATAGGTCACTTTGTCGGAGGTGCCGAACATGGCAGACATGTCGAAGCCCATGGAAGACATATCGAAGCCCATGGAAGACATGTCGAAGCCGGATTCTTCCATATCTTCTGGATCGAAGTCCATATCATCCATTGAATCTTCAAAATTCATGCCGCTTCCGCTGTCGCCCATCATCTCACCAAAATCCATGTCACCAAACATGGCCATCATACCAGAGTTCACCTTGCTCACCTTGCCCTTGATGTAGTATCTGACACCTTCTGCCCAGGTTACGGTCTGACCATCAATTGTGATGGTTTTATTTTCACTCTCTATTAATTGCTTAGCTTGGGCTACAGTTAAAGGATTCTGTAAACTGCCTGGTACGGTCGATTGCGTTTCATCGACTATCACCGTAGATTTGGCAGAAGCCTTGTCGTGATAATTTGTCTCTATTACGGAAGCAGTAATAACCGTAGAGCCACGTTGATAACCTGTCACTTTGCCATATGTACGATTGGTCTCTTCATCAGTGACTGTTGCGGCAGTTGCTACACCCGGTTTGCTGCTCGCCCAATTAATTTTCGAAAATTCTGCTCCAGTGATTGAAGCGTTTAGATCCGTATAATTAATAACGTCACTGTAGATTGTGTAGTATTCGGCTAACTCTATAGTAACAATTTTCTGGGGATCCTCTATCTTCTTGAAGAATGCTAAGTCGATGTCTTCTCCTGATTCTGGTTTTATCAGTTTCCAAGTGTTACTGAACATGCTTTCTTCAACACCTAATAGATAGGCATCACTTCCGATGTTGGTCCACAGTGAGAAAAATATATCATTTTCGCACCCATAATTAAAATACTGGTTATCGCCAGTGGGTTCACCAACCTTCAGTCCCTTGTTTTCGGTGTCGGCATAGAGATATTTATCATCATTTGTTTTAAACGTGGCTCCCTTTCCTTGAGTTCTATTGTATATCCATTGAACTTTCTCAGGCACTTCACCTAAAATTCGATCCTTGTCGTCATTCAGAGTCACGGCAACGGCATCAGGATCGTTGTCAGCCTTGTCGTTTGACAGCGCTCTTCCTGATTTCAGATCAACAACCACGATAACAGCGTCCTCTTCTAGATTGACGTTTTCCGAACCAATCCTTTTCCATTTTACATAGTTCTTTTTAGTCCTTTTGTAAAGGATGAAGGTGCTACCAGGTGAACCAACAACGGCTTTATTATTCTCCAATTTGATATAAGAATCATCGCCAAAATATAACTTACCGCCATTGTCGCTATAATCTTTAAAACTAAATTCAGTAATAGGATCAGCTTCAGTAGACCCAATTAAAATATCATTTCCATTCTCGACAGAAAGATATGCACCGGTCTCGTTTGCAAATTTAAACGTGCCATCGGTTTCGTTCTTTGTCAATGTCCACTTAATGTTATCACCCACATTCTCGTCGAGGATTTTACCGTCGCTGATGATGACGGAGACTGCAAATACACCGTTCAGTTGGTCATTTTTCAGAGCGAGATTTCCATCTGCCAAAACAACAATGTCGCCGGTATTTACCTCGTTAAGGTCAGTAACCTTCACCCATTCATAATCATAGTCTTCTGCATGGGTGCTAACTGCTCCTACTAATAGCAGGCATAGCAGCAGGACAGATTTTAAATAAATAGTTTTTTTCATTTGTTATCAGATATATTATTATTGTCTTCTTTTGTGATTTCTTCAGTAACTACCGCTGCTTCTTCTACGCCGCCGCCCTGATACTTCTCGTGAAGCTTCTGGAACACGATGAAGAAGGCGGGAACCACGAAGAGCAGGGCAATGGTACCCACGGACATACCACCCACAACGCCAAGGGCGAGGGCACGGTTACCGTTAGCACCGGCACCACCCTCGATGATGAGCGGAATCATACC